>NZ_JBHXRF010000001.1:433665-614128 GCF_042717545.1 Rhodococcus sp. NPDC058639 | reverse complement strand
CTCGAGCCCTACGCCGACTGGGCCCTGGCCACCGAACCCGAGCGCTACGCCAAGCGCCTCGCCTCGACCATGCCCGAAATGCAGCAGTTCTACGATGCCGCCTTCACACGCCTGGAAGACGCCATCACCTACTGCGACAAGTTCGACCTCGACGACCTGCCCGACGACGCACGCAGCCTCATGCACCTGATGCAGTCGCTGGTCATGGTCTCGTTCCCCATCGAGGTCTGGAAACAGCCCCGCGTCCCCGACAGCGGCGCCGCCTGGGCCACCATCACCAAAGAACCGGTGGTGTGACGGCATGCTGACACTCAAGGCGGCCGGACTACTCGACGTAGACACCGGCGAGATCATCCGACCGGGCATCCTGCGCATCGACGGCGACCGGATCGTCGGTGTCGGCGGCGAACCGGAGGGCGAGGTCATCGACCTCGGAGACCAGATCCTGATGCCGGGCTTGATGGACATGGAAGTCAACCTGCTGATGGGTGGACGCGGCGAGAAGCCCGTCTACTCCACCGTGCAGGACGATCCGCCGCTGCGCATGCTGCGCGCCGTGGGTAACTCGCGTCGCACGCTGCGTGCCGGTTTCACCACCGTCCGCAACCTCGGGTTGTTCGTGAAAACGGGTGGTTACCTGCTCGACGTGGCACTCGGCAAGGCGATCGACGCCGGGTGGGTCGACGGACCGCGCATCGTGCCCGCCGGTCATGCGATCACCCCCACCGGCGGACACCTCGATCCCACCATGTTCGCCGCGTTCGCACCCGGTGTCCTCGAGCTGACGATCGAGGAAGGGATCGCAAACGGCGTCGACGAGGTGCGCAAGGCGGTTCGATACCAGATCAAGCACGGCGCCCAGCTCATCAAGGTCTGCGTGTCCGGCGGCGTGATGTCCCACACGGGTCTTCCCGGCGCACAGCACTATTCGGACGAAGAACTCCGCGCCATCGTCGACGAGGCTCATCGACGCGGACTCAAGGTCGCGTCACACACCCACGGGGCCGACGCCGTCCGTGCGGCTGTGGCCGCAGGTATCGACTGCATCGAGCACGGCTTCCTCATCGACGACGACGCGATCGACCAGATGGTGCAGAACGGCACGTTCCTCGTGCCGACGACGCGACTCACCGACGCGATGGACATCTCGCACGCCCCGGCCGATCTCCAGGCCAAGGCAGCCGAGATGTTCCCCAAGGCACGCACTTCGGTGCTCGCCGCATACAAGGCCGGCGTGAAGATCGCGGTCGGCACCGATGCACCTGCCATACCGCACGGCAAGAACGCCGACGAACTCGTCGCACTCGTAGACCGTGGCATGCCGCCGCTGGCCGTCATCCAGGCGGCGACCATCAATGCGGCCGAACTCATCGACGTGGACGACCGCGGCCGTCTCGCCGAGGGCCTGCTCGCCGACATCATCGCCGTTCCGGGCGATCCCACCGAAGACATCACCGTCACCCAGAACGTGCGGTTCGTGATGAAAGGCGGAAAGGTCTATGTCAACAACTGACGACCTGGTCGAGATCAACCAGCTTCTCGCGCGTTACGCGGTGAACATGACCAAGGGCGACGTCGACGGCGTCGTATCCGTCTTCACCCCCGACGGCACCTACAGTGCGTTCGGTGACGCGTTCCCCCTCGATCAGTTCCCCGAACTGGTCGCGGCGGCCCCGAAGGGCCTGTTCATGACCGGCACGGCGCTGGTGGACCTCAAGGGCGACACCGCCACGGGCACACAGCCCCTGTGCTTCGTCGATCACGCGACCCACGACATGCGGATCGGGTACTACAACGACACCTACGTCCGCACGGAGGACGGGTGGCGGCTCAGGACCCGGGCGATGACGTTCATGCGTCGCAGTGGTGCACACGATTCGGGCATTCCGCACGCATTCGAGCGGCCCTCGGCATGAACGTGACCGAGTTCAGGGACGCCGTACGCGCCTGGCTCGACGAGAACGACCTCCGGCCCGGCCCAGATCATTCGTTCGACGCACAGGTCGAACAGCTGGGCCGGGTCCGGCGTGCGTTGTACGACGCCGGCTGGATGCGTTACGGATGGCCCGAGGCAGTCGGTGGCCTCGGCGGCGACGCGATGTTGCGGGCAGTGCTCGGCGAGGAGGTCGCGACCCGCGACCTCGCCGAACCCGGCATCTATTCGATGATCGAAGTGCTTGCACCCACGATGATCTCGTACGCCCGGCCGGAGCTTGCGGCCGAGATGGTTCCGAAACTGCTCCGCGGCGAGGAACAGTGGTGCCAAGGGTTCTCGGAGCCGGGCTCCGGGAGTGACCTCGCGTCGCTGTCCACGCGAGCGGTGCAGCGCGGCGACGAGTGGGTCATCAACGGCCAGAAGGTGTGGACCAGTCTCGCGCAGTTCTCCTCCCGGTGTGTCCTGCTCACGCGGACCGCGCCCGGGCACGGCGGCATCACCGCGTTCTTCGTCGACATGGACACCCCGGGGATCACTGTGCGTCCGCTGCGGACCATGCACGGGGTCGACGAGTTCGCGGAGGTGTACTTCGACGACGTCGTCGTCCCCGCCGACCGCATGCTCGGCAACCCGGGTGACGGGTGGAAGCTCGCGATGGATCTGCTTCCGCACGAGCGGTCCACGTGCTTCTGGCATCGGATCGCATACCTGTTCACCCGGCTGGATCGGCTGGTCCAGGAGACGGACTCGGCGTCCGACGACGAACTCGGCGCCGCATATCTCGCGCTGCACACCGTGCGGAGCCGGTCGTACACGACGCAGCAGCGCCTCGCGTCGGGCGCACCGCTGGGTCCGGAGACCTCGGTCGACAAGGTCCTTCTCGCGACCGCGGAGCAGCAGTTGTTCGACACCGCCCGCGACCTGCTCCCCGGTGTGATCGAACTGTCGGACGTGGAGTGGCGCACCGAATTCCTGTATTCGCGCGCAGCAACCATCTACGGCGGTACCGCTGAAATCCAGCGGAACATCATCGCGCGACGGCTGCTCGGATTGGGGACCGAATGACGACGTACAAGACCGCCCAGGCGAATGCGGCGGCGCCGGATCCCGAACTGGGCCTCCTGGCTGATGCGCTGCGGAAGACCATGGCGACCACCACCGGTGCCGCGCTCGATGCGGCACTCGTGGAACTCGGCTGGCCGGAGATGCTCGCCGAGATGCCGGAAGCAGCAATTCCTCTCGTATTCGGGCTACTCGGGGAAACGGGTGCGCATGCACCCGTCATCAACGATGTCGTACTCGCGGAGGCAGGATCCGACATCGGTGCCACCGTGCCGTTGCCCTACACCGGCGGCCGGTGGATCGAGTGGTCCCGCCACGACCGGGATACCGAGGCTCTCGACGCCGAACTTCCCGTCTCCGTGGTCGGTTCCGGAAGCGCGGTACCGGTGTCCGCCGGTCGACGGGCGCTCGGCTGGTGGCTGGTCGGTACGAGCCGGGCAATGCTGGACCTGGCCCGCACTCACGCGCTCGACCGCACCCAGTTCGGCAAGCCCATCGCGGGTTTCCAGGCGGTGCGGCATCGGCTCGCGGAAACCTTCGTCGCCATCGAGGGCGCCGAGGCCACGCTGCATGCGGCCACCGACGACCTGGGCTCACTGCTCGCGAAAGCCGCGGCCGGCCGGGCCGCGATCCTCACCGCGCGTCATTGCCAGCAGGTCCTCGGCGGTATCGGATTCACCGCCGAGCACGACCTGCACCGGCATGTCCGGCGCGCGCTCGTGCTCGACGGTCTGCTCGGCAGTTCCCGGGAGCTGACCCGGGAGGCCGGCGCGATCATCCGCGCCGGTGGGTCAGCGCCCCGTCTCGTCAACCTCTGAAGCACCCACCGACATTCCGGTCCGGCGAGGAGTCATGCCTTCGCCGGATCGGGATGGTTGGAGAACCACAGACTTTCCTCGGTGAGCCGGCAACTCTTCCATCCGTCGTCGGTACGGACGACCTCGTGGTGGTAATTCCCTCCGCAGTAGGTCAATTCACTCATCCCGGGAATCCGCATGGGGTTGTAGAACATCGCGCGTACCCGTGCCCTGTCGCCGTCGAGATCGACCTCGATATTGGTGACGAAGTGTTGTGTCATCGGCATCTGATCCAGCGCCTTCTGCAAGAGCGCGAGTACGTCGTCCCGCGGTCCGGGCGGATATCCCACGGAGCTGTAGTCGAGGTGCGCGTCCTCGGTGAAGACCGAAGCCATACGCTCCCAGTCCTTCGTGTCCACCGCCGTGGCATAGCGGTAGATCAGTTCTGCGATTTCGTGCTTGTCACACAATTCCTGCGGTGTCATTGCGGTCTCCTCAAGTCTCGGAATTCAATTCTGTCAGATGAGAACATGCTTTCCTAGGGCAGTTTTTTCAGGCATGATCCATATATGTCACAACTCGATTCTCTTCATGATCTGAGCGGGAAAACCGCTGTCGTCACGGGTGGTTCGCGCGGGATCGGCAGGGCCATCGCCCAGATCCTTGCCGAAGCCGGCGCCGACGTCGTCATCGCCTCCCGCAAACTGGACAACTGTGTCACCGCCGCCGAGGAGATCGCGGAGACGACGGGGAGAAAGCCCCTGCCCGTCGCCTGCCACGTCGGCCGCTGGGACGACTGTAACGACCTCGTCGACACCACCCTCGAACACTTCGGGCGGCTCGACATCCTCGTCAACAACGCCGGCATGTCCCCGTTGTACGAGAACCTCGAGTCCATCACCGAAGACCTCTACGACAAGACGTTCGGTGTCAACCTGAAAGGCCCGTTCCGACTTGCTGTTCGGGCCGGGGCATACATGGCCGATCACGACGGTGGGTCGATCATCAATGTCGGTACCGCGGGGTCGCTGGTCGCCAGCGTGCGGGAACTGCCGTACGCATGCGCGAAGGCCGGTCTCAACGCGCTGACCGTCGGTCTCGCGGAGGCGTACGCCCCGAAGGTGCGAGTCAACGCGATCCTGCCTGGTCCGTTCCGCACCGACCTGTCGAAGGCGTGGGCGCCCGCCGAGGACGAGGACGCACCGTTCGTCCCGCTGCGCCGCATGGGCCGGCCCGAGGAAATCGCCCCGCTCGCACTGCATCTCGCCAGCGATGCCTCCAGTTTCACCACCGGCGCGATCATCCGGGTGGACGGCGGCGTCACCCGCAAGGTCTGACCACGACCACGACGAAGGGCGCCCCTCCGGGTCGGAGGGGCGCCCTCGGGGTGTCGTGGGCTCTACTTGATGTTCTGCTTCATCTCGTCGAGTTTCATCAGCACCGGCCAGCCACCGACACTGAGCGCGTTGCCGTGCCCGGTCTGGTGGATGTCGAACACCGACTGGATGGCTGCGTAGAAGCCCTGCACGTCGAGGGTCTGATTGACGGCCCGCTTCGCCTGCCGCAGACCGAACGGCGGCATCTGGGCGATCTGCTCGGCGAGTTCACGAACCTCGGCATCGAGACGATCCCGGGGCACGACCTTGTTGACCATCCCGGTCTTCTCCGCCTCCTCCGCGGTGACCGGGCGGCCGGTGAACAGAATCTCCTTGGCCTTGCGCGGACCGAGTTCCCACGTGTGGCCGTGGTATTCGACACCGCCGATGCCCATCATCACCACCGGGTCGGAGAACGAGGCGTCCTCCGACGCGACGATGAGATCGCACGGCCAGCACAACAAGAGGCCACCCGCGATGCACCTGCCCTGGACCGCGGCAATGGACGGCTTGGGAATGTTCCGCCACCGCATCGAGTATTCGAGGTACCGGCGGGACTCGGTCGAGTAGATCATCTCGAGCGTGATCTTGTCGGGCACCGGGCCACCGCCACGCATGTCGTGGCCCGCCGAGAAGTGCTTACCCTCCGCCCGCAGGACGATCACCGACACATCGGGATCGTCGCCGGCTTTCCGCCATGCTTCGTCGAGTTCGTCGAGCAGAGCGGCATTCTGGGCGTTCGCGGCGTCGGGCCGGTTGAGCGTGATCGTCGCGATCTTGTCCTCGACCTCGTACAGGATGTACATGTCGGGCTCCTCATCCACGGGGAAGGCCGAGCACCCGCTCGGCGATGATGTTCCTCTGAATTTCCGAAGTGCCGCCCGCGATGGTGCCGGCGAAACTCCGGACGAAACGTTCGAACCAACTGGACGAGAAGTTGTCGAGATTCCACGGTACGTACGCCGACGTGGTGGCGGGATGAACGAGCCCTTCCGCACCGGCGGCGTCGAGCGCGTACTCGGCACCGTTCTGCACAGCTTCGGAACCGAGCAGTTTGAGTACCGACAATGCCGGTACATCCTGGTTCCCGCGCGACTCGCGTACCAGCGCAGCAGAACCGAGAAGTTTCAGTGCCTGATGGTCCATGATGAGACTGGCGAACCGGTCGCGATCGAGCACCGTCTGCGGGCGGAAATCCTCGACGAGGTCCTGCAACCGATCCGAGAAGCTGAGCCACAGCAGCGTCCGCTCGTGGCCGAGCGAGCCGTTGGCGACCTTCCAGCCGCCGTTCAGCTCTCCGATGAGGTTCTCCGCGGGCACCCGGACGTCGGTGAAGAACACCTCGTTGAAGTCCCGATCGTCGCCGTCCGCGATCGAGGGGAACGGGCGCCGCACGACACCCGGGGTGTCGGTGGGGATGAGCAGAACGCTGATGCCCTTGTGCTTGGGCGCATCCGGGTCGGTGCGCACGAACGTCAGCAGGACGTCGGCGTCGTGCGCGCCGGAGGTCCACACCTTCTGTCCGTTGACGACGAAGTGGTCACCGTCGAGCACAGCACGGGTGCGCAGCGAGGCGAGGTCGGAGCCGGCGCCGGGTTCGCTCATACCGAGGGCCGCAGTGATTTCGGCGCGCAGGATGGGAATCGCCCAGTTCTTCTTCTGCTCTTCCGATCCGAACGACAGCAGCGACGCCGCGATGATCCCGAGGCCCTGCGGGTTGAAGCTGTGATAGATCCGCCGCTTCGACAACTCTTCGAGGTGTACGTACTGCTGCAGAATCGTTGCGTTCCGGCCACCGAACTCCGGCGGGTTGGCCGGCAGCAGCCATCCGTGGTCGAACTGTGTGCGCTGCCACCGTCGAGCCCACTCCGGAACGTCCGCACTCGAGTGGGCGCGCTCGGCGGCCTCCGACTCGTCGGGAAGGTTGTCTTCGAGGAACGCCACGAACTCGGCGCGGAACTCCTCGACGTCGGAATCAAACGAAAGTTGCACGGTACTCCTCGGCGATCAGCGCCCGGTGCTCCGACGCGGACCCGAGCATGTGCTCGGCTGCGCGAGCGCGCTTGAGCGCGAACTGAAGGTCGTTCTCCCAGGTGAAGCCCATCGCACCGAACAGCTGTAGGCCGTTTCGGAAGACGAGGGATTGGCATTCGCCCGCGGAAGCTTTCGCCATGGAGGCAGCCAGCCTGCGACGGGGATCGTTCTCGGCGACGGTGAGCGCCGCGAAGTACGCCAGTGCCCGGGCACGCTGGATTGCGACGTGCATGTCGGTCGCCCGGTGCTTGACCGCCTGGAACGACCCGATCGGCACACCGAACTGCTGGCGGTTGCGCACGTGATCGAGCGCGAGGTCCAGAACGCGTTGGCACGCACCGACTGTGGTCAGCGCAAGACCGGTGAGCGCGATATGGCGCGCCCTCTCGACATCGGTCCCGGTCCGGGGTTCGCCCTCGACCCGCACACCGTCGAAGGACAGATCAGCGACGTGGAGGACGGGATCGAAGACCGGACTGCGTCGCGCCGCGACCTTGTCGGCGCCGACGGTGAAGACGCCGGCCTCGGTGACGACGGCGAGTTGCTCGGCCCTGTCACCGTCGAGCACGCGCAGTGCCGTCCCGTGGAGGACCCAGCCCGCCGAGTCGCGATACGCCTTCACGCCCTCGTAGATCGCGGCCCCGGCACGATCGGGTCCGGTCACCCCCGCGAGCGGCGCGAACTGTGTCGTCGTCGCCAGGAACGGAGTGGGGTCGGTTGCCCGTCCGAGTTCCTCGACGACGATGGCGAGTTCGACCGCCGCCTCGGGATCGGCGAGTTCGGTCCATCCCATCCCTACGTAGGTCTTCCACAGGGGTGCCGGATCGGCACCGCTGTCGACTACGGCACGTACGAGAGTGGGTGGACATTCCTTCGCCGTCACTTCACGGACGGTTTTCTGCCACAACTGCTGATCGGAGTCGAACTCGAAGAGCATTCCGGCATGCCTCCTTGCCAGTGCTGCAAATGCACAATAGAGGTGAGAATAACATTCTCTTATGAAGATAGTAAGAGTCTCATGTGCACGCCGGGAGGGTACTCTTGCTACCCCGAAGTGTCCCTACCCTCCGGTACAGTGCTCCTATGTCCACCCCACGTGACGAAGCGCAGTCCCAGCGGTGACCGGCCCGAGCGAAGAGCCGGCCTGGAAACAGCGGGCAGTCGAGCGGTCGATCCGGACCGCGAAGCTGCGCGCCGAGCAGCGCGTGCAGCGGTTTCTCGACGCAGCACAGGCCATCATCACCGAAAAGGGAAGCACCGACTTCACCGTCCAGGAAGTCGTCGACCGGTCGAAGCAGTCACTCCGCAGCTTCTACCTGCAGTTCGACGGAAAGCACGAGCTTCTGCTCGCGCTGTTCGAGGACGCACTCGGTCGCTCGGCCGACCAGATCCGCGCCGCTGCAGCGGGTAAGGACGATCCCCTCGACCAGCTTCGTGTCGCGGTGGAGTTGCTCTTCGAATCGTCGCGCCCGGACCCGACCGCCCAGCGCCCCCTCTTCACCGATTTCGCACCCCAGCTGCTGCTCACGCATCCGGCCGAGGTCAAGGTCGCACACGCAGCGATGCTCGCCTTGTTCACGGAACTCATGGAAAAGGTCGACGCCGCAGGAAAGATGCGCGCCGGAGCCAACCCGAAGCGCATGGCTGCGATGACGATGCAGACCGTGATGTTCATCGCACAGTCCAGCGGAGGAGACGACACGGCCCGCGCGATTACCGCCGACGAGGTATGGACTTTCTGCTCCGAAGGCTTCGCTGCTCGCTGACGAGAATCGTATTCTCAAACTCGGTCAATTCGCTTACACTCGGCGGGTGCCCGAGCTCTGGAACGATCTCCTCAACTGCCTCGACCTACGCGTGTGCCCCTCGGACGAAGCCCGAGACGACGTCACGCTCTTCGACGGATCCAACCTGCAACTGGAGTATCACCGGTTGTTCGGAGGGCAACTCCTCGGACAGTTCGTGCGCGCCGCGCAACTCTCCTGCCCCGAGAAGAGCATCAAGTCGCTGCACGCGGTGTTCGCGCGTGAGGGTCGCGCGGACGAACCCGTGCGGTACGACGTCACCCGACAGCACGAGGGTCGTTCGTTTGCGACTCTGACAGCGGTCGCACGGCAATCGCGCGGCGTTCTCGCGACCGCGTCGGTGTCCATGCACGCGCACGAAGACGGCCCCGACCTCCAGACCACCGAAGCCGTGCCCGGAGTCTTGCCGGCCGACACCCGTACCGAATTCTCGTTGATCCCGTGGGAGACCCGCACAACCACGGATCTCGCCGATCCCGGAGTGTCGGCTCCGGAATTCGAAATGTGGATGCGCACACCCGAAGTCGACTCCGTCTTCGCGCCGGCGCTCACCGCGTACGCGACCGACCTCAATCTCATCGGCACCGCGCTGCTCGGCATCGACGGCTTCGACCACACCGGCAACGGAACGAAGTTCACGTCGGCGGTCACCTCGCACAATCTCTGGTTCCACCGCCCCTTCCGCAGCGACGAATGGCTGTTGCTGCGCCAGCACAGTCCCGTGCTGACCCACGGCCGCTGCTTCGGCCGTGGCGATGTCCTCACCGAGGGCGGCGCCCTGGTCGCTTCGTACGCGCAGGAAGCTCTCGTTCGTCTTCCCGGATAGGTCTCGTTGCAGAACAACCTTTTTCGCGCGGTACCCATCGATACCGAGGTGTGAAGTGGAAGAGTCTCCCGTGTCCGGGCCGATCGGCACCGCAGTCGCTCCGGACGGGGAGAACACCCGTCCCCTGCGGGTGGTTCAATGGGCCACCGGGAACATCGGCACACGTGCCCTCCGGGCAGTGATCGACCATCCGGCGCTCACGCTGGCGGGCGTGTACGTCCACAGCGACGACAAGGCCGGGCGTGATGCCGGGGAATTGTGCGGACGCGACACGGTGGGTGTGCGGGCCACCGGGAACATCGACGACATCCTGGCTCTGCGCGCCGATTGCGTGTTGTACATGCCGCTGAGATTCGACCTCGACGAAGTCTGCCGGATCCTCGCGTCGGGAACGGACGTCGTCACCACACGTGGAGAATTCCACCATCCGAGGACCATGGATCCGGCGCTACGTGCTGCTGTCGAGGAGGCGTGCGCGCTCGGCGGTACATCGATCCACAGCACCGGGGGCAGTCCGGGTTTCATCACCGAAGCCGTGCCACTGGTCCTCGCGTCCATCCAGCGCCGTCTCGAGCACCTGGCCATCGACGAGTACGCCGATCTGTCGCAACGAAATTCCCCCGGAATCCTGTTCGAGGTCATGGGCTTCGGCGGGTCGGGCGGAAACTTCGAGGATGTCCGCCTCGCCCACGTACAATCCAATTTCGGTCCGTCCCTCTCCGCACTGGCCGACGCACTCGGGGTTTCTCTCGACTCGATCGAAGCGTCCGGCGAGGTGGCGTTCGCCCGGCACTCGGTGGCCATCGCGGCAGGAACGATCGAAGCGGGGACCGTTGCCGCCCAGAGAATCACCGTGTCGGGCATGAAGGACGGCAGAGAACTCATGCGGTTCCGGCCCACCTGGTACTGCACGGACGATCTCGATGCGGACTGGGATCTTCATTCCACCGGGTGGCACATCTCCGTCGACGGCGACGCCCCCCTCGACATCGAGATGCGCTTCCCGGTCCCGCTCGAGCGGATGAGCGAGGTGTCGCCGTCGTACACGGCCAACCGCGCGGTCAACGCGATTTCTGCGGTGCGTGCGGCGGCGCCCGGCATCCGGACCACCGTCGAATTGCCCCTGATCGTTCCCGAGTTCAGCTGACCGGTCCACGGGATACGGCTCCGGCGCCGAAGATCAACTTCTCGGCGGCCGCGTACGCGTCACTGCTGCCGTCCGCGACCGAATCCGCCAGGTCCCCGAGCGCGGGGTGCGTGCGGAGCAGTGTGTGGGCGAGCGAGAGGACCTGGGCTCGGGCGCGCGCACTCCGTCGTTCCGGGGTGTCGGCGCGCTGGTGCGCCTCGATGGCGTCGAGCAACTCCGAGATTCCCGCCCCGGTGGAGGCGACGAGCTTGAGGATCGGCACCTTTGCCTCGGTCCGGAGATCCCGGACGGTCTGATCCGCGCCCTCCCGATCGGCCTTGTTGACCACGAGAAGGTCGGCAACTTCGAGCAATCCTGCCTTCGCCGCCTGAATGGTGTCTCCACCACCGGGATTGAGTATCACCACCGTGGGATCGGCGACCGAGGCGATCTCGATCTCCGATTGGCCGACACCCACTGTCTCGAGCACGATCACGTCGTAGGCCAAGGCAGCGAGCAGACGGATCGCAGCCGGCACTGCAGCCGCGAGTCCGCCGAGATGTCCACGCGAGGCGACGGATCGGATGAGCACGTCACGGTCGTGGACGTGCTCGGCCATCCTGATGCGGTCACCGAGGAGGGCCCCGCCGCTGTACGGCGACGACGGGTCCACCGCCAGAACCGCGACCCGCAGCCCGCGCGCCCGGTAACCGGCGACCATCGCACCGACGGTGGTGGACTTTCCCGCCCCGGGCGGACCGGTGACACCGACCACCCGGGTGGTGGCCGGACCCAAAGCCTCGAGCACCTCGTTGCGACGTGGGCTCTCGACCAGACTCAGCAGCCGCCCTGCGGCGCGCGGAGATCCTCCGCGCGCCGCAGTGAGCAGATCGGCGATGTTCGCTGTGCCGGAACCACTCAAGGCGCAGGCACCTCGATGACGGTGGCCGAGCCCATACCTCCGCCCGCGCACATCGCCGCGACACCGATGCCGCCGCCGAGACGGCGCAACTCGTGGACGAGCGTGACCAGCATCCGGGCACCGGTCGCCGCGACGGGATGGCCGAGCGAGCAACCGCTGCCGCTCGTGTTGACCTTGTCGGGGTCCAGGTCGAGCAGCTTGATGCATGCGACGCACTGCGCGGCGAACGCTTCGTTGATCTCGAAGAGGTCGACGTCGGCGATGGACAGTCCGGCGCGGGCGAGTGCCTTCGGGATGGCTTCGACCGGCGCGAGACCGGTGATGGCCGGATCGACGCCGACCGAGGCCCAGGCGCGCACGGTGCCGAGCGCCGGCAGGCCGAGGTCGCTGCTGGCGATGGCGAGTGCCGCCGCGGCGTCGTTACCGCCACTGGAGTTGCCCGCGGTGATGCCGAAGCCCTCGATCTCGGGGTGCAGCACCTTCAGCGAGGCGAGCTTCTCGAGGCTGGTGTCGCGCCGGGGATGCTCGTCGACGGAGAACAGGCCGTGCGGCGTCTCGATGGGAACGATCTCTTCCTTGAACCGTCCCTCGTCGATGGCCCGAAGTGCCATCTGATGGGACCGGAACGCCCAGGCATCCATCTCTTCCCGGGTCACGCCGGCCTTCACGGCGGCGTTCCAGCCGACGGTGATGGACATGTCGCGGTTGGGTGCGTCGGGCTGGTCGGGGTGGGTGGGCGACATCCACGGCACCCACTCGTCACCCTGCCGGACCATCGACCGCGGCGAGGTGGAGGCGGAGTTCACGCCTCCGGCGATCACGAGCTGGTCCATGCCGGCACGGATTCCTGCCGCGGCGGTCTGCACCGCGGCGAGACCGGCAGCGCAGTGCCGGTTGTGGGACAACCCGGGTACGGAGACGAGCCCGGAGGTGAGTGCGGCATGACGCGCGATCACGCCGCCGCCGTACAGGCCTTCACCGAGGATCACGTCGTCGATGAGGCTCTTGTCGAGGTCCTCCGCGGTAGCCGACACCACGTGGTGGGCGAGCTCGAACGCGGTGGTGTCACGAAGAGTGCCCTTCATCGCGGTACCGATCGGGGTCCGCAGGGCAGAGACTATGACGGCTTCAGGCATGGGTGTTCTCCAGTTCGGCGAGTAGGTTGCGGCGCAAAAGTTTTCCTGTTTCGGTCTTCGGAAGCTCGTCGCGGAACACGATGGTGTCCGGCGTCTTGGACGAGCGCAGCCGGTCCTTGACCCATTGACGGACTTCGTCCGGGTCCGCGGAACCGACGAGTACGGCGACGAGGCGCTGACCCCATTCGGCGTCGGAGACACCGATGACGGCAGCTTCGGTGACCCCGGGGTGAGCGAGCAGCACGTCCTCGATCTCGGCGGGGGCGATGTTCTCACCGCCCCGGATGATGGTGTCGTCGGAGCGGCCCTCCACGAACAGGTAGCCGTCGCTGTCGAGGTGCCCGAGGTCGCGGGTGGAGAACCAGCCCTCGCTGTCGAGGACGCTCCGGTTGCCGTATTCGCCGGAGATCTGTTCCCCGCGAACGTAGATCAGGCCACTGTGACCCGGTTCCACCGGCTCTCCGTCTTCGGTACGGATCTCGATCTCGATGCCGGGCAGTGGACGTCCGACGGAGCCGAGACGTTCGCGGACTGCGGGATCGTCCGAAGCGAAGGCCACCCGGTGGTCGTCGGGGCCGAGCACCGCGATGGACGACGCGGTCTCGGTGAGCCCGTAGGCATTGACGAATCCCGTGTGCGGGAACGCCCGCAGCGCGTGCTCGAGGACCGGACGCGGCGTTCGGGAGCCGCCGTAGGCAAGGCTGGCGAGCGAGGGCGTGGCCGCTTCGCCGTCGCCGAGTTCGGCGACGATGCGCGCGAGCATCGTCGGCACGAGCATGGCGTGGGTGACGTTCTCGCGACGGACGGTGTCGAGCCATACCTTCGGGTCGAACGCGGCGAGATACACCACCCTGCGTCCCGTGTAGAAGTTCGACAGGAGATTGGTCAGACCCGCGATGTGGTACGGCGGGACCGACACGAGTGAGGCGTCGGTCTCGGCGGCCGAGGCGAACTCCATCGTATTGAGAACGTAGGCCAGCAAATGGCGGTGCCGCAGGATTGCGGGCTTCGGATCGGACGTCGTCCCACTCGTGTAGATGATGGCCGCGACCGCGTCTCCGTCCCACTGGCCTTCCAGGTCGGACGTGTCGACTTCACCGAGCGCGTCGTCGGTGAGCGCGTCGAGGTCGGCCTCGTCGAGGACGAGCGCCCCCGGGTGCCGGTCCTTCAGTGCGGTGAGTTGCTGCTCCCCGAGCCGATAGTTGAGTGGAACGAACGGCACACCGGCCAGAGCCGCGCCGAACAGGGCGACGGGGTACGCGAGATGGTTCGCTCCCGAATACAGGACCGCCGGATGATTCCGGAAGTCGACGGCAGCGCGGCGTGCCAGGGTGTCGAGGCGCGCGGCCGTCAGTGTGCGATCGCCGACGGTCGCCACCGCCCGATCGCCGTTGCTTGCGGCCATTTCTAGAATCATGCTTAGGTTCATGAGAACATTATTCTCACAGGTGCAGAGCCGCAGTTGCAAGAAGGGAAATCGAGATGCAGGTAGAAGGTAGCTCCGCGATTGTCGTCGGCGGTACGGGTGGGCTCGGTCAGGCCACGGTCCGTCGTCTCCACGCAGCCGGCGCCAAGGTCGTCATCGCCGACGTCAACGACGAAAAAGGCAAGGAACTCGAGCAGGAACTGGGAGTTCGTTACGTCAGCACCGATGCCGGTGACGAGGACTCGGTCTCGGCCGCAATCGCAGAGGCCCAGTCGCTGGCACCGCTCCGCATCTCGGTGGACTGCCACGGTGGACCCGCCGGCGGTGGCCGTCTCGTCGGCAAGGACGGCAGCGCGATGCCGCTCGAGGCCTTCACGAAGACGATCCAGTCGTACCTGACCTCGACTTTCAACGTGATGCGCCTCGCCGCCGCCGCGATTGCCCAGCAGGATCCGTTCGACGACGAAGGAAGCCGCGGCGTCATCATCAACACCGCGTCGATCGCCGGATACGAAGGCCAGATCGGCCAGCTTCCCTACGCAGCAGCCAAGGGCGGTGTCATCGGCATGACCCTCGTCGCCGCGCGCGACCTTTCCCCGCTGGGGATCCGGGTGAACACCATCGCGCCCGGAACCATCCTCACTCCCGCGTACGGCAAGGCGGGCGATCAGCTCGAGGCGTACTGGGGCCCGCAGGTGCCGCACCCCAAGCGCATGGGTCGTCCGAACGAATACGCGACGCTGGTCGCATCGATCGTCGAGAACGATTACCTCAACGGTGAAGTCATCCGTCTCGACGGCGCCCTGAGGTTCCCGCCGAAGTGAGCCGTCTCGACGGAAAGGTCGCTTTCGTCGCCGGCGCCAGCCGGGGGATAGGCGCGGCGATCGCCGTGGCACTTGCCGACGCAGGCGCCACGGTCGCGGTTGCCGCACGCTCGGAACGAGAAGGCAAGCTCCCGGGCACGATCCACTCGGTTGCCGAACGGATTACGCACGCCGGCGGACGGGCCATTCCCGTCCCGTGCGATGTCACCGACGAACAGTCGGTCGACGAGGCGATCACCGCGACCGTCGAGACATTCGGCGGCCTCGACATCCTCGTCGCCAATGCCGGCGTGCTGTGGATGGGACCGATCGAATCGACGCCCGCAAAGCGATGGCAGCTGTGCCTGGACGTCAACCTCACGGGCGTGTTCACCGTGACGAAGGCGGCGATCCCACACCTGCGCGCCCGCGGCGGAGGGTCCATGATCGCGGTGACCACGAACGGGGTCACCATGATCGATCGCGGTGCCAACGCGTATTGGGTGTCGAAGGCAGGCGTCGAACGCCTCTACGCGGGTCTCGCGGCCGACCTGAAGGCGGACAATATCGCGGTCAACTGCCTGGCACCGTCGCGCGTCGTCCTCACCGAGGGATGGACAGCCGGCGGCGGCGGACGGGCGATCCCACCCGAAATGGTGGAGCCACCCGAGACGATGGGCGCTGCCGCGGTCCTGTTGGCAGCGCAGGACTCGACAGGCATCACGGGCACGATTTCCCAGTCCGAAGTGCTCGTCCCGCAACGACAGTGACTCTCGCAACGACAGTGACTCTCGCAACGACAGTGACTCGCACAACGACAGAGGTCCGGCAGCAGTGCTGAATCCGTAGCACCACCGATCCACCACGACGGAGGTCCCGGTCATCCACAGGATGACCGGGACCTTCGTCGTCGTGTGAGCGGTGCCTTCCAAGTCGTCGTCGCACTCTTCTCCCCTCGGTGGTCACACGAGATGTCGCCGAATCCTTGCCGTCGAACCAGCCAGAGACTATGGTTCTCGCAATTCGGAAGCTCATTCTGGAAATCGAGAGTTGGGGACTGTCCTCGCGTCGAGGACACCCTTCCCGGGCCGGACCGCGACCCCTCCACATCAACCGGGTAGTGACGTCCGGTGCCGAACCATGCTGTGCATCAATTTGTTTCATACAGAATCGAGGTTGTCATGAAGGTGGAAGTGGACGCACACCGTTGCCAGGGACACACGCTGTGCGCCATGGCTGCGCCGGAACTGTTCGAGTTGAGCGACATCGACGGACACGCCACCGCCGTGGACGCCGAAGTTCCCGCCGAGCGCGAGGAGACCGCGCGGGAAGCCGCCCGCAGTTGCCCTGAACAGGCGATCACCATTCTCTGACGTCCCATCCGTATCGCGATCACCGCACGACGAGAGGGCTAGGCCATGAGCGTCGACGACGCCGTCACCGACTCCGGTCACCGGACACCTGTTTTCCAGTTCGACCGGCACGCACCGGATTACCGCGACAACTTTCTGAGCATCACCGATGAAATGCACTCGAAGTGCCCTGTGGCGTGGTCCGACACCCACGGCGGCCACTGGGTCGCCGCGGGAAGCGACGAAGTATTCGCCCTCACCCGTTCGGCGGATATCTCCAACGATCACGACGTCAAAGGGATCCGGCGCGGTTACAAGGGGATCATGATCCCCTCTGCGGCCAGGGCCTCCGGAGTCCGGGGCGGCATCCTCGAAATGGACGATCCCGAGCACCGCGAGTTTCGCGCGGTGCTCAATCCCTACTTGTCCCCTGCCGCCATCAAGAAGTGGATCGCACCGATCGACGAAGTGATCAGAGCCTGTCTCGACGACAAGATCGAGTCCGGCGAGATCGACTTCATCGACGACCTCGTGAACATCGTCCCCGCGGTGATCACCCTCGCGATGCTGGGGATTCCCGTCGCCAAGTGGCAGGTCTACTGCGAACCTGTCCACGCCGCCATGTACACCCCGCCCGATTCGCCCGACGTCCCCCGCGTGGCAGAGCTGCACCGCAACATGGGACTGGACCTTCTCGCGAACCTTCACGAAATCCGGGAGAACCCTCGCCCGGGCATGGTCGACGCGGTCGCCCGCGCCACCGTCAACGGTGAAAAGCCGGACGATCTGGAACTTCTCGGTGTCCTCAGCCTGCTCATCGGCGGGGGGTTCGACACCACCACCGCGTTGACGTCCCACGCACTCGAATGGCTGTCCCAGAATCCTGATCAGCGCGAAATCCTCAGCACCGAGCGCGAGAGGCTGCTCGACTCGGCGACCGAAGAGTTCCTGCGCTACTTCTGCCCCTCTGCCGGCGACGGCCGCACCTTCTCCGCCGACGTCGATCTCGGTGGCGTGCAGTTCAAAGAGGGCGAACGGGTCTGGCTCTCGTGGGCGATGGCGAATCGCGACCCGGAGCTGTTCGACGACCCTCACAGCATCGACCTCGAACGTACCGGCAACCGGCACTTCAGTTTCGGGTTGGGAGTGCACCGCTGTATCGGCTCCAACCTGGCTCGCATCATGTTCAAGCGGATGCTGGTCGCGGTGCTCGACCGCATGCCGGACTTCCGATGTGACCCGGAAGGCACCGTCCATTACGACTCCATCGGAGTCATCCAGGGCATGCGCAAACTCCCCGCCACCTTCACGCCCGGCACCCGGATCGGTCCCGGCCTGGAGGAAACCCTCGCCGAACTCCAACGGGTGGTCGACGAACAGGAACTCGCCGCGCCCGTGACGGCCCACAAGTAACAACGCCGACGCGTCACCGGTTCGCCTCAGTAGTCACACGCGGGCCGGTCACGGAAGAGGAATCGATGAATATCGACGATATGGTGATGATCAGCATCGACGACCACGTCGTGGAACCAGCTGACATCTTCGAAAAGCATTTCCCCAAGAGCCTGATGGACCAGGCACCGCGCCTGACCACCCACCCACGCAACCCCAACGTGCAAGCCTGGCTGTTCCAGGACACAGTCGTCGGCAGCTCCGGACTCAACGCCGTCGTCTCCTGGCCCAAGAACGAATGGGGCATGGACCCCACCGGATACGCCGAAATGCGGCCCGGCGTCTACGACATGGACATGCGCGTCCGCGACATGGATGCCAACGGCACCCTCGCCGCCACGCTGTTCGCCACCTTCCCCGGCTTCGCCGGCACCCACCTGGCGAGCCTTCCCGACAAGAAGCTGTCCCTCGCCGCCTGTAAGGCGTTCAACGACTGGGTGGTCGGGGAAGTACCCAACGCCCACCCCGGACGATTCATCCCGCTCGGCATCATCCCGTTCTTCGACGTCGACGAATCCGTCAAGGAGATCGCGCGGCTCGCCGCCATGGGATGCCGCTCGATCAGCATCCCGGAAACCCCCTACGGCGTCGGCGAAGGCTTTCCCGACTTCAAGTCCGGCTACTGGGACCCGATCTTCAAGGCCTGCGTCGACAACAACATCGTGCTCAGCCTGCACATCGGCGGGGGAATCAACCTGGTCAAGCGGCCCGAAGGTTTCAACATCGACGACATGCTGATGCTGACACCCCTCATCTCCACCATCGCCGCCACCGACATCATGCTCAGCGGAGCCTTCCAAAAGTTTCCGGATCTCAAGGTCGCGATGAGCGAGGGCGGCGTGGGCTGGGTGGCTCCCTGGCTCGACCGGCTGGAGCGGCACATCGTCAACCAGTCCTGGACGGGAGCGAGCTTCCTGCCCACGGGCATGACACCGACGGACGTGTGGCGCAGCAACTTCCTGGCGTGCTACATCACCGAGCCGAGCGGCCTGAACAACCGCGACCACTTGGGGATCGACACCATCGCGTGGGAGTGCGACTACCCGCACTCGGATTCGACCTGGCCGAACTCACCGGAAATCTTGAAAGCCGAGCTGGATCGAGCACGCTGCACCGACGAGGAGATCGACAAGATCACGTTCGGGAACGCCGCGCGCTTCTTCGACTGGGATCCCTTCGCCCACATCCCTCGTGAGCAGGCGACGGTCGGTGCTCTGCGCGCCCGGGCCTCCGACGTCGACATCAGCGAGACGTCCAAGACCGAATACCGCCGCCGCTACGAGCTCGCCCAGTCGTAAGCGGCGACCGCCGACCGAAAAGGAAACACGACATGACAGATACTCCGCAGCTCGATGGCAAGGTCGCCATCGTCACCGGCGCCGGAGGCGGCATCGGGCGCGCCTACTCCCGGGGACTCGCCGAAGCCGGCGCAGCCGTGGTGCTTGCCGACGTCAACATCGAGTCCGCCACAGCGGCTGCCGACGACCTGACGGCCGCGGGACATCGTGCACTCGCCGTCGCCGTCGACGTCCGGGACGAAACGAGCACCGGTGAGATGGCGGCCACGGCGGCCGCGCACTTCGGGTCCGTCGACATCCTGGTGAACAATGCCGGACTGATGGCCGAAGTGGTCGGCGAGGGCTCTCTCACCACCATGGACATAGACCTCTGGAACCGCACGCTCGCCGTCAACCTCACCGGTCCCCTGCTCTGCAGCCGCGCCGTCGTTCCCTATATGAAGGAACGCGGCTACGGCAAGATCGTGAACCAGTCGTCGAGCGGCGCCTTCATGGCCGCACAGGCCTACGGCATCACCAAACTGGGCCTGGTGAGCATGACCGTGTCACTGGCACGCGAACTGGCGCCGTTCGGTATCCGCGTAAACGCGATCGCACCGGGAATGGTCAACACCGAGGCGGGGTCGATCGCCTCACCGCCCGAGCTCAAGGAGATGGTGAAGCACGCCATCCCGTTCCCCTTCGGCGAACCGGAGGAGCTGATTCCCGGGCTGCTGTATCTGGTCTCGTCCGGCAGCGACTGGGTGACCGGCCACACCCTCAACATCGACGGCGGCTGGGTCGTACGAGTCTGATGATCCTGTCCGTCAATACTTCTCGTCGAAAGTGAACGCATGAAGAACTACCTGCTCGTCGAATCACATCCCTCTCATCCCGAGCGTCTCGAGGAATTCAATCGGTGGTACGACGAGGTCCATATCCCCGAGGTTGTGGCACTCGACGGATTCGTCGGCGCCATCCGCCTGGCTCCGGCCGACCCCGACGGGGGGCCGTCGGTCACGATCTACGAACTCGAGGGTGACCCACAGGCCGCCAAGGACAATGTGCACGCGGCGGCGGCGGCGAAGCAGCTGAACATGTCCGACTCGCTGAGCTACGGCCCGATCCCGAAGATGCGTATCCTCGCGTTGCAATCGGAATACTCCAAGCCGCGCGTATAGCGCATCACGAGCCACGGGGGCGACGAAAACCCCTTTGCGACGGGCGGGGACGCGATAGCGTCCTCGCCCTCGGCGCTTCGCGGCCGTGCTTCGCCTATGGCTCAGTACTCCTCGAGGTTGCCCCGGGAGCGCCGCACCCCC
The DNA here is from genome assembly GCF_042717545.1 of Rhodococcus sp. NPDC058639. NCBI lineage: Bacteria > Bacillati > Actinomycetota > Actinomycetes > Mycobacteriales > Nocardiaceae > Rhodococcus > Rhodococcus sp. NPDC058639. Next base: position 593,476 of record NZ_JBHXRF010000001.1, on the reverse strand, counting down.
AACGCGGCAGCCAGCACGTCACATTGCTCGTCGAAGAAGCCTTGCGCTACGCGTGTTCTCGACGCTATGAGATCGAACCCGTGGAATGCGCCCTCGACGATATGAAATCCGCACGGCACTCCCGCCGACGCCAACCGGTCGGCGTACGCGCGATTCTCTTCGAAGAACAGATCGTGTGAACCCACACCGATCCACGTCGGAGGAAGATCGCCGAGGTCGTCACGTCGCGCCGGAACCGCTTCGCTCCGATCGGCCGCGCCGAGGTAGCTTTCCCACCCGAACCGATTCGACCTCTCGTCCCACAAACGGATATGTCGTGGGCCCGTGTCGGTGCGGTCGTCGAGCATCGGGTACACCAGCAACTGGAAAACCGGCGGTGGGATCTCCTGGTCACGAGCGCGGAACGCGAGCGCGGCAGCAAGTCCCCCGCCGGCGCTCGCACCGCCGATCGCAACCCGCGAGGCGTCAACCTCCGGACGCCGGGTCAGCCACTCGTAGATCCGGCTGCAGTCCTCGACAGGGACCGGATACGAATGCTCCGGCGCGAGCCGGTACTCGACCGACGCCACCGTGATCCCGAGTTCTTCCGCGAACCGCCGGCACAGTGCGTCGTCCTGTGCGGCGCGCCCGAACACGTAGCCACCGCCGTGAATCCAGAGCAAGGCGGGACCGGGTTCGCTGCCCCGCGCGGTCGACGGCCGGAACCAGCGGACGGCGACACCCGGTTCGAGCACATAGACATCCGGGTCGTTGCCACGGATCACGCGAGTCAGCGTGCGCAGCACCGGCAGCGACCGCGGCGTGACCGTCCGGCGGGGTGCGAGCAGCGCGATCCACCGCAGATCAGGGTGGAATCCAGGTAGCGAACGCAGGCGATCGATCAAGAATCACCTCGGTCGGCAACCGGCATCGTTGATCTCCTTGTCGTTCCGGGTCCGGCGATAATAGACGCATCGAGACGGGCCCCGGGTGCTCGGTGTCCGGTGCCCGTCTCGATGCCCGCCGGATCAGGACTTGGCGGCAGTCAGCTTTGCGATGTTGGACTGGAAGTCCGCGCTCTGGAACGTCATCTCCTCGGCACTCATCGCGTAGTCGAGCGTCGCGAGCACCGCCCGTTCGAGATGAATGTTGAGCAGTCTCTTGGTTGCCTCGATCGCCTTCTGCGGCTGTTCCGAAATGCGCTTGGCGCAGGCGAGCGCTTCGCTCAGCGGGTCGGCGACGACGTGGTTCGCCAGACCCAGTTGGCAGGCACGTTCGGCAGGAATCCTCTGGCCGCTGAACGCGAACTCCTTGGCCTGCAGCAAGCTGATCTGGAGCGGCCACGTCAGGGGGCCGCCGTCTGCGGCGACCAGACCGACCTGGACGTGGGGATCCGCCAAGTACGACTCCTCGCCCATGTAGACCATGTCGCTGAGCGCCACCAGGCTGCAGCCCAGACCCACGGCCGGACCGTTGACCGCCGCGACCACGGGAACCCGGCACCGCGCCATTCCGAGCACGATCTCCCGGCCGTCGGCGATCGTCTTCGCCCGCAGGTCCGCGTCTTTCGCCAGTTCGGCGAGGTAGGCGAGGTCGCCACCGGCGGAGAATGCCCGGCCGGCACCGGTGATCACCGCAGCACGCGCATCGCGGTCGGCACTCAGGCGCGGCCACAACCGGGCAAGTCCCTCGTGCAGGGGGTCGTTGACGGCGTTGAGATCGTCGGGCCGGTTGAGGGTGATGATCCGCAGGGAACCGTCGGCCTTGACGTCGATTTCGTCGGGCATGTCGTACATGTCAGACCCCCAATCCGAGGATGCGCGAAGCGATGATGTTCTTCTGGATCTGCGAAGTGCCGCCCATGACACTTTGTGCCCGGCTGTACATGTACGACCCCAGCAGCTCGGGATCTCGGGTGCCGGCCACGGACAATGCCGCGTGTCCGACCGACTGGTCGACCCACGTCATGAGCAGCTTGTCGAGCGAGCCCTCCGACCCGTGCGAGACGCCGTCGAGCTGTTCGGACAACCGGCGCCGCACGTGCAGTCGCAACATCTCCGATTGCACCGCGGCCCAGGCCAGGTCCTCGGGCGGGCTGCCCTCGACTCGGGCGGCGAGCTGGCGGACGAGCTTGCCGTAGCGGGCGGCGAATCCGAGCGTGGACGGTTCCCGCTCGTGTCCGACGACCGTCATCGCCACACGCCAGCCTTCGCCGGGCGCACCGACCATCCGGTCCGCGGGAACCCGTGCACCGTCGAACAGCACCTGTCCGAATTCCTTGGTGACGCCACTGATCATCTTCAGTGGCCGCTGCTCGATCCCGTCCTGGTGCATGTCGACGATGAACGCCGAAATCCCCTTGTGCCGGGGTGCCGTCGGATCGGTGCGTGCGAGCAGCAGACACCAATCCGCCACATCGGAATAACTCGTCCAGACCTTGTGTCCGTGCAGGACGTACTCGTCGCCGTCTCGCGTGGCGGTTGTCGTGAGCGACGCCAGGTCGGAGCCGGCACCGGGTTCGCTGAACCCCTGGCACCACCGTTCGGTCCCGTTGATCATCCCCGGCAGGAATCGATCGCACAGTTCGTCGCCGGCGTGGTGGCCGAGCCCCACGACGAGGTACCCCAGGCTGGGCCGCGGCGGCGCGCCTGCGATGGCGAGTTCCTCGTCGAGGATCACGTCGTATACAGGCGGCAGGTCTTGTCCGCCATGCTTTTTCGGCCAGGACAAACCGAAGAATCCGGCGCCGTACAGTGCCTGGTGCCAGTCACCCTGGCGAGCCCAGTACTCGTCGCCCGAGGTGGGGAACGTGCCGGCTACCTGAGCGAGCCACGTGCGCAGGCGTTCGCGGAAGGCTGCTTCGTCCGGCGAGTCACGAAAGTCCAAGGTCGATCTCCTCCAGGCTCACGGGGAACAGTTCGGTGGACGTCAACGCCCGCCGCAGATAGACGTGCTCGATGCACTCCCAGGTGTTGCCGATGCCGCCGTGCACCTGGACGGCGGTTTCGCACACCGTGCGTGCCGCTCGCGCGCAATAGATCTTCGCGATCCGCGCTGCGCGGACCGCGTCGGGCGGTGCAAGCTCGTCGACCGCCCATGCCGCGTGACGCAGCACGCTGATCGATCCTTCGATCAGCGCTTGGCTCTCGGCGAGCAGATGCGCCACGGCCTGATACGAGCCGATCGCCTTGCCGTACTGTTCGCGAATCTTGGCGTATTCGACCGCGACACCCTGCGCTCCGCGGGACGTGCCGACGAGATCGGCACACGTCGCGACCAAGGCGAGGGCGTATCCGCGCTCGATGGGCTCGGCGTCCAGATCTCCGATCGCGGTGTACGGCTCGGTGAGGGTGGCGAACTCACGGGTGAGGTCGGCGCCGGGTGCTGCCTCGCCGATCTCCGCCGACAGCACTGTCGTGCCACGGACCACCAGTGCCTGCTTCAGGCCGTGCGCGTCGAACGCGTCGTCACCGATCGCGATCGCCCACGTCTGCTGGTCCTCGCTGAGGTGACGACGCAGGTCGTCGGCGAGCACGGGCCCGAGGAAGGGGACGTCGACGAGGCCACGGCCGAATTCCTCGGCGATGATCGCCACCTCTACTCCTGACGCCCCGTCGGAGCGCAGCGAGCGCCAGCCGGTCGAGTCGACGGTCTTCTCCAGTCGCGCGCGGCGCGCCGCGTCGTCGAGGTCCTGGACCGATCCCGGGCCCAGCTCGTCGGCGAGCCTGGCGGCAGCGTCTCTCAGCTGCTGTTGTTCATTCGTCAGACGTACGTCCATGGCGCTCCTCGAGTAGTCGGCGCAACACCTTGCCGGAGGGCAAGCGGGGAATTTCGGGGACGAGGATCACGCGGCTGGGTCGCTTGTAGGACGCGAGCCGTTCGCCCACATAGGCGATGACCTCGTCGGGATCGAGCGTCGTGGTCGCAGTGGTCGACACCGCCGCGACCACTGCCTCGCCCGCGGTCTCGTCGGCCACTCCGAACACCGCGCAGTCGGCTACGTCCGGGTGGCCGTGCAGTACCGCTTCGACTTCGGCGGGAGCGACCTGAAAGCCTCTGACCTTGATCATTTCCTTGGATCGGTCGGTGATCCGGACCCAGCCGTCTTCGTCGACGGACCCCACATCGCCCGTTCGGTACCACCCGTCGTCGAAGGCGTCGACGGTCGCCTCGTCCGGAAGATAGCCGGCCATGAGCGACGGGGATTTCACCTGGATCTCACCGCGTTCGCCCGGCGCGACCTGTTCGCCCGTGTCGAGCGACACGACACGCAACTCCACCCCGGGGGCGGCGCGACCGACACTGTCGAGACGGGCGCCGCTCACCGGGTTACACGCGATGACGGGTACTTCGCTTGCACCGTAGGCCGGGACCCACGGCACACCGGTGCGGCGCGTGACCGTCTCGGCGACACTTTCCGTGACCGGGGTGGCTCCCCACATGATGTAGCGGAGCGAGGACAGGTCCAGCGACTCGAGGTCGGGATACGAGGCGATGGCCATGGCGATGGGAGCGACGGCCATCTCCACGGTGATCCTGTCCCGCTCGATGTGACGCAACACGGTCTCGAGGTCGAACCGCTTGTGGAGTCGCATCCAGGCACCGGCTTCGAGCACCGTGGCGATGTTGAGGAGGCCGAGGATGTGTGACGGCGGCGTGGCGATCTGGATCCGGTCTGCCGGCGTCAACGCGAGAGCGTCGCGCCAGTGCACGACTGCGGCGCCGAACGACGCGTGTGTGTGCCGCACGGCTTTGGGCAAACCCGTGGTTCCCGAACTGAACACGAGCACTGCGTCCGCGTCCCGATCCACGACCGAGGGGAAGCCCATTGCCCCGTAAGTGCTTTCCCGGCGCTTCGGGACGGGATCGTCGAGGTGCAGCATCGGGATGGGAGCAGCGCGGTCCGCCGCGGCTTCGGCGAGGACGGCCGCGTCCCCTACCGCCGCCGTCGGGTCGGTGACGGCGAAGGCGTGCTCGACCTCGGTCCGCTTCCAGGACGGGCTCAGGAGAACGACGACGGCGCCGAGGCGCCAGATCGCTTTGACCGCGATCAGGAACTCGGGACGGTTCGACGACATCAGTGCGACGCGGTTACCCGTACGGACGCCCTGTTCGCGGAGACGCAGTGCGAGACCGTCGGCGCATGCGTCGAGATCGGCGAGGGTGTACTCGCGATCGTCGAATGCCAGCACGGCGGGCTCTGTCATGGGGCTCTCTCGCGTATGGGAATCGTCCCGAGAGGTTTCACTCTCGCGTGTGAGAATAGTACTCTCCACTTAGTAGAATATTCATACCAGGAGGAGACGGTCCATGGCGAGACCACCATTGTTTCAGCGCGCGACCGTGACCCGGATCGTCAAGGAGACCGACGACGCGCGCACCTACGTGCTCGCTCCGCACGACGGACCGTTCACCTACAAGTCGGGGCAGTTCTGCACCTTCAAGGTGACGGTCGACGGAACCGACCTGTACCGGTCGTACTCGATGTCGAGCGCTCCCGAGACCGACACCGAACTGATGACCACCGTCAAGCGGGTACCCGGCGGCGCGGTCTCCAACTGGCTCCACGATCATGTGGCAGAGGGCGACGAAGTCGACATCACCCGTCCGGCAGGCACGTTCCTGCTCCGCCCGGCCGAGGGCCCGGTGCTCGGATTCGCCGGCGGCAGCGGCATCACTCCGATCCTGTCGCTGGCCAAGAGTGCCCTCGCCTCCACCGACCGGCGGGTCCGCCTGCTCATCGCCGACCGCGATCGTGCCTCTGCCATCTTCGAGACGGTCACCGCCGACCTCGCGGCGAGATATCCGGGCCGGCTCGACGTCGTCCGGCACTACGACGACGAGAGCGGACTGCTCGACCCCGCCTCCGTCGTGGCTTTCGTCGGATCCGACACCGCGGCCGACAGTTACCTGTGCGGGCCGGAACCCTTCATGGACATGATCGAAGGCGCACTGACGGGCCCCGGCAACGTCTACAGCGAACGCTTCGGAAGTGCCGCGGAACCCATCCGCCCCGACGTCCCGGTCGCGGACCTCCCGGCTACGGACGCACCCGTGGCCGCCGCAACACCCGCTCCGCCGATCGAGGGCACCGTCTCGATCCGTCTCGGGAGCCAGCGGGTGTCCGTCCCGCGCCATCCGGGTGAGACTCTGCTCGAGAGCGCCCGGCGGGCCGGGTTGGCGCCGCCGTTCTCGTGCGAGGCGGGGAACTGCGCGACCTGCATCGCCAAGATCGTCGACGGCACTGCGACGATGCGCGTGAACGACGCACTCAGCGACGACGAGATCGCCGACGGTTACATCCTCACGTGCCAGGCAGTGCCCGACAGCAACGACATCCGGGTGCGGTACGAGTAGACGTTCACCCCGAAACCTGCACGACGGACAGTGATCTGCTCAGGATGTTCCCGAGCAGATCACTGTTCCGAGCAGATGTTCAGAGTGGAGGAGCGGGTACGTCGTCGTTGTGCTCGCCGAGACGCGGCGGTGCGCCGTACCGCGGTTCGTATCCCTCGATGCGGATCGGACTGCCCACGAGACGGAAATCGCCGGCGGTGATCACCGCGTCCGGCGTTGCCTCGAGCGCGTCCGGCAGCGAACGCACCGCTGCGGCCGGAACCCCGAGCGGCCGTAGCCGGCGTTCCCATCCCGATGCGCTGTCACCGGCCAGCACGGCCGTGACGACCTCGAGCACCTCGTCGCGGCGCGCGGCGCGTTCGGCCATCGTCCCGAAACCGTCGATGCCCGCTTCGGCAGCGAACGTCCGCCAGAAGCCGTCGTGCGTGATGAACAACGCGAGAGTTCCGTCAGCGGTCGGGAACAGCTGCGCCGGAACATAATACGAGTGGGCGCCGTGTGGCATGCGCCGTGGCACGGTGCCCTCGTTCAGATACGCCGAGGCACGGTAGTTGAGCTGCGACAGCATCACGTCGTGCAACGAGACATCCAGTTGCCCACCGCGACCGGACACGATCTGCGCGAGCAGACCCAGCGCGGCGGTCAGGCCGGTGGAGTTGTCTGCCGCCGAATAACCGGGAAGCGTGGGCGGCCCGTCGGGATCGCCGGTCAGGGCTGCGACGCCCGTGACGGCCTGGATGACGTAGTCGAACGCCGGATCGTCGCCGGAGTGCAGGCCGTACCCGGTGAGTGCGACACACACGATCTTGTCGTTGCGGGTGCGCAACGACTCGTATGTCAGTCCGAACTTCCGGATCGCCGACGGTTTGAGATTGACGAGCAACGCATGGGAGACGGACGCCAGCTCACCGAGCTTCTCCTGCCCCTCCTCGGTCGAAAGATCCAGGCAGATACTACGTTTCCCGCGGTTGAGACTCGCAAAATACGCGTCGCTCACCTGCCGGGAGAGATCACCGGTCGGCGGCTCGATCTTCGTGACCTCGGCGCCGAGATCGGCGAGCATCATCGTGGCGTACGGGCCCGCGAGGATGTGGCCGACCTCGAGAATACGAATACCCGCGAGTGGACCCGCCGTCACCTCAGTTCCTTCGCCAGCTCGGCAACGACTTCGCGGGTCCGGTACTTCGACGCGACCAGTTCGTCGCGGGTGTTGCCGATCGGCAGCAAGCGCATGGACAGGTCCGTCACGCCGGCGTCGCGGTAACGACGGAACCCGGCGAGGATCGCTTCCTCGTCACCGACGATCGCCATGGAGCCGATGTCCTTGGCCTCACCCTGCTCGAGGAGTCGCTGGTAGTTCGGCGAGATCTCGGCCTCGGCGAGGATCCGGTTGGCTCGCTCGCGAGCGACCCCCTCCTCGTCCGGCGCGCAGAGGCACACCGGGACACCCGCCACGATCCGCGGATCCGGGCGTCCGGCTTCGGCTGCTGCCTTGGTGATTCGCGGCACGATGTGCTCACCGATCGCGCGCTCGTCGGCCATCCACAGGATCGTTCCGTCCGTGTGCTCGCCCGCGATCCGGAGCATGACCGGCCCGAGCGCGGCCACCAGGATCGGCATCGGTGCGACCGGGGCGATATCGAGCGGGTTGTGCACGGTGAATGTGTCGTTCTCCACGTCCACGGAACCCGGACCGCGCTGTGCCGCGTTGAGAACCTCGAGGTAATCGCGGGTGTACTTGGCAGGCTTGTCGTAGGACAGTCCCAGCATGTCCTCCACGATCCAGTGGTGCGACGGACCGACACCCAGCGCGAGCCGCCCGTTCAGAGCGGCGTGCGTCGACAGCGATTGCCGGGCAAGTGCGATCGGGTGCTGCGCCTGGAGCGGTACGACCGCCGTGCCGATCTCGATGCGGCTGGTCCTCGTGCCCATCAACGCAACCGCAGTGAGGGCATCGAAGTCCGTGGGGATCTGCGGAACCCACACCGTGTCGAATCCCGCGGCTTCCGCCCATTCGACGTCTTTCAGCATGCGGTCGACCTTGCGGGCGGTATCACCCTGCTCCGGGCCGACCATCACTCCGATACGCACGATTCCTCCAACTTCCCGAACTCGATTGTGTGGGTGCCGCGCGTCGTCACAGCGGCGCAGCCGTGCCCGTCAGTTTCCGGACCTCGTCGACCAGGACATCCAGCGGAGTACTGGTGGGACACACGGCTGCTGCGCCCGCGGCGAGAAGCTTGGGCACATCGCTCTGCGGAATCGTGCCGCCGACGATCACGGCGATATCGCCGGCGTCGGCCGCACGGAGTTGTTCGACGACCTTGGTCGTGAGTGCGACGTGGGCGCCCGAGAGAATGCTGAGGCCCACCACCGCGACGTCTTCCTGCACTGCGATGGAGACGATGTCTTCGACCTTCTGACGGATGCCGGTGTAGATCACTTCGAATCCGGCGTCGCGGAGGGCACGGGCCACGATCTTGGCGCCGCGATCGTGCCCGTCGAGACCGGGCTTGGCAACGAGGATGCGGGCGCCCATCAGAACACCACCGGCTGCTGGAACTCGCCCCAGACGTTCTTGAGCGTGGACACCATTTCTCCGACGGTGCAATACGCGTTGGCGCAGTCGATCAGGCGGTGCATCAAATTCTCGGTTCCTTCCGCAGCGCGGGACAATTCGGCGAGGGTGGTGCGCACGGCCTCGGGGTCACGTTCTGCCTTCACTTTCGCCAGTCGCTCGAGTTGCATCTCGCGTCCCAGCGCATCGAGCTCGTACGTCGAGATCTCCGGCGCGGGCTCGTCGGAGACGAACTTGTTGACGCCGACCACGGGACGCTCGCCGCCTTCGATCTCCTTGTGGGTCTTGTACGCCTCGTCGGCGATCAGACCCTGCAGGTAACCGTCTTCGATCGCACGGACCATGCCGCCGTGCGCTTCGAGGTCGGCCATGATCTCGATGATGCGTTCTTCGGTGGCATCGGTGAGTGCCTCGACGAAGTACGAGCCGCCGAGGGGGTCGGCAACGCGGGTCACGCCGGTTTCGTACGCGAGGATCTGCTGCGTGCGCAGCGCGAGGGTCGCCGATTCCTCGCTGGGGAGGGCGAACGGTTCGTCCCACGCAGCGGTGAACATCGACTGCACGCCGCCGAGCACGGAGGCCATGGATTCGTAGGCGACCCGCACGAGGTTGTTCTGAGCCTGCGGCGCGTAGAGCGACGCACCACCGGCCACGCACCCGAAGCGGAACATCGACGCCTTGTCGGTGGTCGCACCGTAACGCTCGCGGACGATGGTTGCCCACCGCCGGCGTCCGGCGCGGTACTTGGCGATCTCCTCGAAGAAGTCACCGTGGGTGTAGAAGAAGAACGAGATCTGCGGAGCGAACTGCTCGATGGTCATCCGGCCGCGCGCGAGGACGGTGTCGCAGTAGGTGACACCGTCGGCGAGAGTGAATGCCATCTCCTGGACCGCGTTGGCGCCCGCGTCACGGAAGTGCGCGCCTGCCACCGAGATCGCGTTGAAGCGCGGTACCTCGGCTGCACAGAATTCGATGGTGTCGGCGATGAGCCGCAGCGACGGTTCCGGTGGCCAGATCCACGTGCCGCGGGACGCGTACTCCTTGAGGATGTCGTTCTGGATGGTGCCGGTGAGTTTCTCGCGCGGCACCCCCTTGCGCTCGGCGGCGGCGACGTAGAAGGCCAGCAGGATGGCGGCGGTTCCGTTGATGGTGAAGCTCGTGCTGATCTTGTCGAGCGGAATGTCCTCGAACAGGATTTCGGCGTCGGCGAGGGTGTCGACGGCGACGCCGACGCGACCCACCTCCTCACCGACCTCCGGATCGTCGGAGTCGTAACCGCACTGAGTAGGGAGATCGAGCGCGACCGACAGGCCCGTGCCTCCCTGCTCGAGGAGGTAGCGGTACCGCCGGTTGGACTCCTCGGCGGTACCGAATCCGGAGTATTGGCGGAACGTCCACAACCGGCCCCGATAGCCGGTGGCGAAATTGCCGCGGGTGAAGGGGAATTTGCCCGGCGCAGGCGGCTCGGTGCCCCGGTCGTCCGGTCCGTAGACCGGCTCGAGCGGGATACCCGACGAGGTTTCGGTGAAGTCGTTCACGCTGGATACATTACTTGCAGAAAAAGAGAATGCCAATATCATCGCTGAGAACGGAACGGTTTTCACTGATACGACCTGGGAGAACGATGACGAGCCAGAACGCACTCACCGACCGCACCATGGTCATCTCCGGCGCCAGCCGCGGGATCGGCCTCGCGATCGCCACCGCAGCGGCCCGGCAGGGTGCGAACGTGGTCCTGCTCGCCAAGACCGCCGAGCCACACCCCCGGCTGAAGGGCACGGTCCACACCGCTGTCGCCGAGATCGAGGCGGCCGGCGGTAAGGCCGTCGCCGTGGTCGGCGATGTGCGCAAGGAAAGCGACGTCCAGCAGGCCGTCGATGCCGCGGTGGAGCGTTTCGGCGGTATCGACTTCTGTGTCAACAACGCGAGCGCGATCGCCACGGAATCAACGGAACAGCTGTCGGCCAAGAAGTACGACCTCATGCAGGAAATCAACTGCCGCGGCACCTTCCTGCTCACGAAAGCGGCGCTGCCGCACCTGCGGAACTCTCCCAACGCACACGTGCTCACCATCTCCCCGCCACTGAACATGAACCCCTACTGGCTCGGAGCGCACCCCGCCTACACCCTGTCGAAGTACGGGATGTCCTTACTGACGTTGGGTTTCGCAGCCGAGTTCGCCGAGGCCGGCATAGCGGCGAACTGCCTCTGGCCCGAGACGTTCATCGCGACGTCGGCGGTGGCACACATGCCGGACGGTGACGCGCTCCTGTCGTCCTCGCGCAGCCCGGAGATCATGGCCGACGCCGCGGTGGCGATCCTGTCGCGTTCCGCGAAGGACACCACGGGCCGCTGTTTCATCGACGCGGACGTACTCACCGAATCAGGCGTGGCCGATCTGTCCGGCTACGGCGGCGGCGACAACCCGCAGTGGGACCTGTTCCTCGACAAGGACTGACCGACCACCGCGCCGTGCTCACCCCGCGCCGTGTCGGCCGGGTGGGTACGGCGCGTGAAGATCGAAGCGCACGCCGATCATGCGGATCACGAAGCACACCGCCGCCGCGCCGAACGCGACGATAGTGCCCTGATACCCCAAACTGTGTGCAGCCGTGAATATTCCGGCTCCGACCAGGGCCGGAATTGCGTAGAGCTCACTCCGCAGGACGGTGGGCACACGACCGATCATGACGTCACGGATGGTCCCGCCACCCACCGCGGTCACGGCACCGACGAGAACGGCCTGGGTCACCCCGAAACCCAGGTCCAGCGCCTTGTACGCGCCCAGCACTGCGAACACACTCAATCCGATCGCGTCGAATACGGTGATCGTCGCGTTCAGGCGATCGAGCCTGCGGCCGAGGACGAAGGCGACGAGTCCACCGGAAGCCGCGAGGGCGAGATATCGCCAGTCGAGGAAAGTTGCCGGGGGCAGGGCCCCGAGAAGCACGTCGCGGACCGTCCCGCCGCCCAGACCGGTGAACATGCCGAGAGTGACGATCCCGACGATGTCGAGTTTCTCGGCACGCACCGCTGTCAGCGCGCCGTTGAGTGCGAACGCAAATGTCCCGACGAGGTCGAGCACCATCCACACTGGTGTTTCGATCGGCATTGCACGAGATATACCCGGTGTCGCCGGGAGATTCTCCGTTTTCGGCGGACCGGAGGTGTGACGACCGCCCGCCGTCCCGGCGAGCCGGGAGGCACACGCTCGCGCTAGGAGCGGGAGGTGCGCCGTTGCCCGCGTCGCACCCGGGTGCGTTCGTCTTCCGAAAGTCCACCCCAGATACCGTGGCGCTCGCCGGATTCCAGAGCGTATTCCAGGCACTGTTCCCGCACCGCACATTGCCCGCACACCGTCTTCGCAGCGACGAGGCGGTTCTCCCGCGCGGCACCTCGCTCGTTGTCGGGGTGGAAGAACAGCGAACCGTCCACGTCGCGGCACTCGGCATGCATCTGCCATTCCCACGACTCCGCGACGGGCGGCGGCAGCTTGAGCAACTTCAGCGCGGGCACGGTCACACCTCCTTCGCCATACGACGGTATATGCGGATCAGGTTGTCCGTGGACGCATCACCCGACTCCGGCTCACCCACACCCCCCAACACCGGCGACAACACCGACGCCTGCGCCTTCCCCAACTCCACACCCCACTGATCGAACGAATCGACCCCCCACACCACACCCTCCACAAACACCTCATGCTCGTACAACGCAATCAACTGCCCCAACGTCGACGGCGACAACACCGGCGCCAACACCGTCGTCGACGGCCGATCACCCGGCATCACCTTGTGCGCCACCAACTCCTCCGCCACCCCCTCCCCCCGAATCTCCGCCGCCGACTTCCCGAACGCCAACACCTTCGCCTGCGCAAACATGTTCGCCATCAACACCTCATGCATCGACCCCGACCCCTCAGCCACCGGCAGATCATCGGTCGACCGACCGAACCCGATGAAATCCGCCGGCACCAGATGCGTCCCCTGATGCAACAACTGGAAAAACGCATGCTGCCCGTTCGTCCCCGGCTCCCCCCAAAAAATCTCCCCCGTCCGATACGACACCGGCGACCCGTCCACCCGCACCGACTTACCGTTCGACTCCATCGCCAACTGCTGCAAATACGCCGGAAACCGCACCAGATCATTCGCATACGGCAACACCACCCGCGACTGCGCCCCCAGCACCGACGTGTACCACACCCCCAGCAACCCCAACAGCACCGGAACATTGCGCTCGAGCGGCGCCGACAGGAAATGCTCGTCCATCACCCGGAACCCGGCCAGCAACTCGCCGAACCGCTCCCGCCCGATCCCGCACATCACCGCCAACCCGATCGCCGAATCCACCGAATACCGGCCCCCCACCCACTCCCAGAACCCGAACATGTTCACCGGATCGATCCCGAACTCCGCCACCCGCTGCGCATGCGTCGACACCGCCACGAAATGCGACGCCACCGCCTCCTCACCGAGCGCCGCCACCAGCCACCGCCGCGCCGCCGTGGCATTGCACAACGTCTCGAGCGTGGAGAACGTCTTCGACGCCACCACGAACAACGTCGACGCCGGATCCAGCCCCGTCAGCACCCCCGTCAGATCCGCCGGATCGACATTCGAGACGAACCGCACCTGCGGACCGTCGTGATAGTGCCGCAACGCCCGCGTCACCATCACCGGCCCCAGATCCGACCCCCCGATCCCGATGTTGACCACCGTGGTGATCTTCTCCCCGGTCGCCCCGCGCCACCGCCCGTCACGCACCCGATCGGTGAATTCGCCCATCGCATCGAGTACTTCGTGCACATCGGCGACGACGTCCTGCCCGTCGACGACCAACCGAGCCGACCGCGGCAACCGCAACGCGGTGTGCAACACCGCCCGGTCCTCGGTGACGTTGATGTGCTCGCCGGTGAACATCGCATCGCGGGCCGCCTCGATCCCGACTGCCCGGGCGAGATCGAGCAGTAGGTCCATGGTGTGGGCGGTGACCCGGTGTTTGCTGTAGTCGACGACCAGATCCCCGGCGACGGCGGTCATCGCGTCGGCGCGGCCGGGATCAGCGGCGAACATCTCCCGCAGATGCATCCCCTCGAATTCCGCACCGTGCGCGACGAGGGCCTGCCACTCCGGGATTTCCGTCAAGGTTTTTGCTGCCGAGGACATCTCGTTCATTCGTTCCTCCCGGTCAGGCGAGTGCGCGCAAACGCGGCGCCAAATCCCGCTCGAACAACTCCAAAAACCGCCGCTGATCATGACCCGGCGCATGAAACACCAAATGATTCAACCCCGCATCCACATACGCCCGCACCAACTCCACCGCCTCATCCGGATCCGACGCCACAATCCACCGCTTCGCCACCTGCTCGATCGGCAACGCATCCGCCGCCGCCTCCATCTCCACCGGATCATCGATGCTGTGCTTCTGCTCCGCCGACAACGACAACGGCGCCCAAAACCGCGTATTCTCCAGCGCCAACTCCGGATCGGTGTCGTACGAAATCTTGATCTCGATCATCTTGTCGACCCCGGCGACATCGCGCTCGGCCTTCGCCGCACCCTCCGCCACCGCCGGCAACAACTTCTCCGTATACAACTCCATGCCCTTACCCGACGTACAGATGAACCCATCCCCCGCCCGACCCGCATACCGCGCCACCACCGGACCACCCGCCGCCACATACACCGGAATCCCACCCTCGGGCACGTCATAAATCGACGCCCCCTTCGTCGAATAGAACTCCCCCTCGAAATCCACCCGATCCCCACCCCACAACTGCCGCATCAACGCCACCGACTCCCGCAACCGCGCAAACCGCTCCTTGAACTCCGGCCACTCCCCCGCATAACCGGTCGCGATCTCGTTGAGCGCCTCCCCCGTCCCCACCCCCAAAAACACCCGCCCCGGATACAAACACCCCATCGTCGCGAACGCCTGCGCAATCACCGCCGGGTTGTACCGAAACGTCGGAGTCAACACCGACGTCCCCAACTGCAACCGCTCCGTCCGCTCCCCCACCGCAGTCATCCACGCCAACGAAAACGGCGCATGCCCACCGTTGTGCCGCCACGGCTGGAAATGATCCGACACCGTCGCCGAATCCATCCCGTGCGCCTCCGCGAGCACCCCGAGTTCGACCAGCTCACGCGGCCCGAACTGCTCCGCCGACGCCTTGTATCCCAACTTCAGCATGTCCGTCCGCCTCCACATCGACATCGCCTCGCCACAGAGGAGGGCATCGTCGACCCGGCGCCCGGAGCCTCGGCGGCCCTGGTGATGCTCACTATGATCACGCAAATTCGCGCATATACTGCACGAAATAATGCACATTTCCGGGTGTTTGTGTCAATATCTGTGCGCACGCAGGTGTGGGTGCGCTATCGTCGTGCGATCGTTCCGCACAACCGAATCCGCGTGATCCCACCGCGGGAATCCCACATGCACAACAAGAACGGCGCAGACCGAACCGCGCAGCACCCCAGCAGAATCCGGAGGAGTATTCGTGTCCGCGAGTGCACGGCGACGTGAGATCTTCCACCGACTGATGGCCGATGGCTATATCGACGCGAAAACGCTCGCCGGCGACCTGGGGGTCGACACGTCCACGATCCGGCGGGACCTCGACGCGCTCGCCCGCGAAGGAAAGGTCGAACGCACCCACGGCGGTGCACGCCCGGTGGAGGGTGCCGGGCCCGAGGTGCCCTACGCGGTGAAGAAGGACGTACGACGGGCCGAGAAGGCGGCGATCGCCGCCGTTGCAGCGGCCATGGTCTCGGACGGGGACAGCGTGGTCCTCGACAGCGGATCCACCACCTATGAAGTGGCTGTGGCGCTGCGTCGTCGCTCGTCACTCACCGTAATCACCAACGATCTGCGGATTGCCAAGTACGTGGCGAGCTTTCCGGAAGTACGGCTACTCGTCACCGGCGGCGAACTGCTCGGTTCGGTCTTCACTCTCGTCGGCGAGCACGCCGTCCGGTTCATGTCGTCGTACTCGGCGGATTGGGCGTTCCTCGGTGCCGACGCCATCGATCCGATCGCGGGCATCACTAACACCAACACGCTCGAGGTTCCGATCAAGAGGGCCTTGATCCAGGCTGCGGCGCGGACCGTGCTCGTCGCCGACCATTCGAAATTCGGGCACCGTGCGCTTGCGAAAGTTGCTGCGGTCGAGGACATCGACACGCTCGTGTCGGATTCCGGACTGGCCGCCGACCAGCGCGATGCCTACGGGCCGACGCTCGTCATCGCCGAACCGCTTTCGCCCGCCTGACCACCGGGGTTCCGGAAACGACACGAAAGCCCGACGCCCCCTGCACTTCCGGACCGTAGACGGTGCCGGAAGGAGGGGGCGTCGGACGAAATGCGTACAGACGAAAACTCGGTGGAACTTAGAGGTTCCAGTCTCCGAGGCCGTCCCAGCCGTTGAGGGTGCCGCCGGCCGTGTTCTGCACGATCACGGGGTCACCCTTCTTGGAATTCTCGAAGAACCACTTGCCGTCCTCGGTACTCACATTGAGGCAACCGTGGCTGACATTCGTGTTGCCCTGTGCATCCACCGACCACGGCGCGGCGTGCAGGAAGATGCCGCTGTTGGACATGCGGGTCGCGTACTCGACGTACGTGCGGTAGCCCTCCGGGCTGTCGACGGGCACCCCGTAGGTCGAGGAGTCCATGTACATGTCGCGGAACTTGTCACCGACGATGTAGGTGCCGTTGGGAGTGTCGTGGCCGGGCTTGCCGAACGACGTCGGCATCGTCCGCACGACCTCTCCGTTACGGGTGACCGTGATCGTCTTGGTGTTGTTGTCCGCCACCGTGACAAGGGCGTCACCGATCGTGAACGACGACCGGGTGTCACCGGCCGCGACGGTGACCGACGTGTTCGCCGGCCAGAACTCGAACGGCTTCCAGCGCACCTGGCTGTCGGATGCCCAGTAGAAATGACCGTCGACCGGCGGCTGGGAGGTGATGCGGATGGCACGTTCGGCGGCGGCGCGGTCGCCGACGGCCTCGTTGAAACGAATGATGATCGGCTGCGCGACACCGACCGTCTCACCGTTCGACGGGTTCACCGACGGGGCCGAGAACGGAGCGGGCTGCTCGGGCAGCAACTGCGGCGGCAACTGGGGCGCCCCCGGCCCCTGCGGGACGACGCTCCGGATGACATCCTCGACACTCGGTACTTCCGGCCCACCCGGCCACAACGGCACTGCGGCGGCGGGGCCGGCAGCGGTGAGGGCGACTGCGGCGGCACCGGCGAATGCGATCGCTACGCGCGCGGACCGGCGTCCAGCCCGGCGGCGACGGTTCGACAAGACATGCTTTTCGACCATTCCACAACCCATCGTTGGACGGTGCGTCGTGACACCTATTTCCCCGTCGCGACGCTTTCGTTACTTCTCATTAGACACGCGCGAACTCGACCCGGGCAATTCGGGTACAGATAGAACCCGCATCGCCCCAGGTCAGGCGCTTGTGGATTGTTGACGCATTCAAGAACCGGTTCGCGATGCCGCGAGCAATTCCTCCACCGAGACGAATTTGAGACGAGACCGGCCGGCCGCCGATCCACGCGACTTCTCCTGCTTGTCGATCTGCTGCCACCCGCGGTAATCGACGAACTCGGGCCGCCGCTCGGCGACGAGGGTCGCAAGCTTCTCGCGATCGGCGACGGGTTCGGGCAGCTTTCCGGCGATGAAGTCGTCGAGGATCTGCTCGACGGTCTCGTTGGAGCACTGCTTGTTGGTGCCGATGACGCCGCTCGGCCCGCGCTTGATCCATCCGGCGGTGTAGACACCCGGCACCGGCTCATCGGTCTCGGGATCGACGACGCGACCGAGGTGGTTCGGGAGCACTCCTCGGCGCTCGTCGAACGGCACGCCCTTGACGGGGGTGCCCCGGTACCCGATCGAACGCAGCACCAGTCCGGCGCCGAGCGTGTCGGTGTTGCCCGTAGGCCGGGCTTCGAGGCGTCCGTCGACCTCGACCAGTTCGTTGCGTTCGAGGGTGATCGACGTGACGGCGTCGTCCCCGGTGATCTCGACGGGCGATGCGAGGTACCGAAGGACGATCCGCTTGTTACCGGGCGTCGGGCTCGTCTTCGCATACTCGCCGACCTGCCGGACCTTGAGTGCGATGCGGGGTTCGACGTCGGGGTCGTCCACGAGGGCGCGGCTCGCGGGGTCGAGTTCGAGTTCAGCAGGATCGACCATCACGTCGACGCCTTCGAGGCCGCCGAGGGCGAGCAGTTCCGGGTTCGTGTAGGCCGCCTGCGCGGGACCGCGCCGGCCCACGACCACCACTTCCTGGATCGCGGAGTTGCGCAACGCTTCGACGGCGTGCTCGGCCATGTCGGTGCGGGCGAGTTCGTCCGGGTTCATCACGAGAGCACGCGCGACGTCGAGGGCCACGTTGCCGTTGCCGATGATGACCGCGCGTTCGCCGGAGAGGTCGAATGTGCGGTGGGCATAGTCGGGGTGGCCGTTGTACCAGGCGACGAACTCGGTGGCAGCGAACGAGCCGGGCAGATCTTCACCGGGAACGCCGAGGCGCCGATCGCTGGACGCGCCGACGGCGTAGAGCACGGCGTGGTGATGCGCGAGCAGTTCCTCGTGGGTGATGTGCGTACCCACCTCGACGTTGAAGTAGCACTGGGTGTTCTTGTGGCCGATGGCGCTCCGGAAGACGTTGGCAATGCCTTTGGTGCTCTGGTGGTCCGGCGCGACGCCGGCCCGGACCAGGCCGAACGGCGTCGGAAGCCGATCGAAGATGTCGACCTGCACGGCCGAATGCGAAGTCAGTTCCTGTGCGGCGTAGCACGCCGCAGGCCCGGACCCGACGATCGCGACCCGCAGCGTTCCGAGGTCGGCAGGGATCTTGCGGCGCGGCCGCAGCTCCGGCCAGTCCGGTCCGATCGGGTAACGCCGGTAGTACTCGGCGTTGATTTCGAGGTACGGCTCCTGGGCGGGGGTGAGCTCGTTGTCGGCCGCGATGGCATCGACCGGGCACTCGTCGACGCACGCCCCGCAGTCGATGCACGTATCGGGATCGATGTAGAGCATCTCCGTCGTAGCGAACGGCGCTTCGTCGGGCGTGGGATGGATGCAGTTGACCGGGCAGACTTCGACGCACGAGACGTCGTTGCAACATGCCTGGGTGATCACATAAGCCACAGTGGATACCTGCCTGAAAGTGCCGGTGGGGTACGACGATCGGGTCCCAGACTATAACACGTTACAACTCTGGTCGAGAACGCCGTTATCGTCACTCTAGCAGGGCATTTCAGTGCTCGAGAATGACCTCAACGCGCCAACTCGTCTCCCGACTCTATCCTGAATCCGATCTTGAGCGTCACTTGGGTATGAGCGACCTTTCCGTCGTCGATGTGACCCCGCACATTGACCATTTCGAACCATTCCAGATGCCGCGTCTTCTCCGCCGCCCGCGCCACCGCTTTCGCGATCGCGTCGTCCACCCCGGTGGTCGACGAGCCGACCACTTCGATCACTCGATAGACGTGGTTCATTCCAACGCTCCTTGGCATCGCCACCGAACACCGGTCCGTGTCCTGGTCGGATACTCCCGCCCACGGTGGGTCCGCGTGCCCGAATCCGCGAAAATGGCCGGACATCGACCGGAGCGCGCTGCGGTGTCAGGCCAGGCGAGCCAGGTCGCGTGCGAGGGCGCCGAGCCGAGCCAGGCGCAGGTCGCCGAGGGGCATCGCGCCGACGCCGAGACGGTTGGTGACGAATGCGAGCGACATTCCCGAATCCAGATCGGCGAATGCTCCGGAACCACCGACCCCGTAGTGACCGAACGCGCCGCGCGGGCGCTCGCGGCTGGCGAATATCGGCTGGTGGTAGCCGAGACGCCACGCCATCGGCACACCCAGCACGTAGTCGCGGCTCCGCGACCGCACCTCGTCCATCGCGGCAATGGTCGACGGATCGAGGAACTTCACTCCGTCGATCGTGCCGCCACCCGCGATCGCGCCGTACATACGAGCGAGCGAACGGGCGGTGAATACGCCGTTCCAGCCCGGCATCACCGAATCGTGCACCGCCGGATCGCGAACGAGTTCGTCGAAGCCCGCAGGCATTGCCGCCTCGACCAGTCCCCGCGTCGGCGCGACCCGTGACAGGACGGAGGCACTGACACCCCAGTCGAGACCCACCGGATTGATCCGCGGGAACAATCGTGCGATGCGGCCGCGCTCGTCGTGCGGGACCCGGTACCAGAAGTCCTCACACCCGAGGGGCTGCGCGATCTCACGGTCGACGACTTCGGTGAACGGCAACCCGGTTACGCGCTGGACGATTTCGGCGACCAGCCAGCCATAGGTCACCGCGTGGTAACCCGAACCCGACGTTCTCCGACGGTCGGGGGTGGCCGCAGCAAGCGCGGCGACGGTCGCGTCGTAGTCGAGAATGCCCCTTTTCCCTGGGACGAGCCCACGGACGCGGTGCAGTCCGGCCCGATGCGTCATGACATCTGCGACGGTGAGAGATCCCTTGCCGCCGGCCGCGAACTCGGGCCAGTACTGCGCGACCGGGGCGAAATAGTCGATCAGTCCGCGTTCGGCGAGACGGTGCACGACGGTGGATGCGACGCCTTTGCCCGTCGAGAAGGACAGCGCCATCGTGTCCTGCGTCCACCGGCGCGTGCGGTCCGCCCAGCCCGCCCAGACGTCGAGGACCTTCTCGCCGTGCAGGTAGGCGGTGAGGGCTCCACCGCCGTGGTGAGGTTGTGTGTACAGCGCGAAGAACCTGTCGGCCAACGGGAGGAACCGCGGATCGACATGCATCGCGGTCCGCAACAGGTGGTCGTCGTGCCCCTCCGCGGCAAGCACCGCTCCGGTCGTCATCGACACCCTCCCCTCGACATGTGCCGAAGGCTACGTGCGGACGACAGTGAACGGAAGGGTTTCCGTACAGGCTGTCTGTATTCCCAATCCGGTGCCGCCGGCGCGCGGCCCGCGGGCGCGAACTACGGACGTGGCAACACGACCCGGTGCCCGTGGAATCAGCGGGCGGTCGGGGTCACGTAGCGAAAGGCACCGGCCACGACGCACCCCGACCCGGTCCCGAAGTTGATCGTCGCGGCCAACTCACCCTCACACAACACCGGATCGTCGGCGTCACCGACGAAAGCCTGGGATCGAGGACCCGTCACGACGAGGGCGGTGCCGGGCTCGTCCAGCAAACCCAGCGCGAGGGACTCGAATCCGTATCCGACTGCGAGGAGTCGTCCGCCACGGCTCTCGCCTGCACCGACCCCACCGGCGAACCCTGCGGCCCCGACCGTCGCGCCGGCGCCGGCATCCGCGAATCCGACGCCGGACTCACCGAGGCTCCAGGCACTGCCCGTCCCGTCGGTGGTCGCCCCACAGGCCGCGGGGCCGTCGACCCGAGTCACCTCCGCCGGGCCTCCCGGCGGTGCCGCGCATGTGGTGGCGGCGAGCGCGGATCCCGGAACGACGAGACCTGCCCCCACGACGGCGGCGCCGATCACACCGGCACCGAACAGCCGACCCGACATCCACGTGCGAGACACAGTGGCGATCCTCCCGAGACTCCGGCGAACAGGTTTCCGGCCAGTCTATGGAAATCCAGAGACGCTGATCTTCCGACGAGGTAACGACCGGGGACCAATTCGGCACCCGAGCCGGACCGGGCGAACGAGGCGGATCGTGCCGGTACTTCTCAGCCGGTCGTCTTCCGGTCCGTGTCCCGCGACGGCTGCACCCGCTTGGGTTCGCCGGGCATCTTCGGGTGGGTCGGTGGATACGGCAGATCGCCGAGGCCGTCGGCGGCATCCCGATCCGCCATCTCGAGAAGCACATCGAGCGAGTGAGCGTGGTCGTCGAGTGTGGACATCGGATCGCCGCGGCGTGCGAGCAACTCCGGCACCGTCGCGATGGTGAAGTCGTCCGGTTCGGCGTCGGCAAGTTCGTCCCACGTCAACGGGGTCGACACGGTGGCGATGGGTGTTCGCCGCACCGAATAGGCCGAGGCGATGGTCTTGTCGCGGGCGTTCTGGTTGTAGTCGAGGAACAAACGGTCGCCCCGCTCCTCCTTCCACCACGAGGTGGTCGCGCGCCCGTCGCTGCGACGCTCGATTTCACGCATGAGCGCGATACCGGCGCGTCGCACACCGACGAAATCCCACTCCGGCACGATCCGCAGGTAGACATGCAGACCACGACCCCCCGACGTCTTGGGGAATCCGGTGAGCCCCAACTCGTCGAGCAGGGGCCGCACCACGTCGAGCGCGACGGCACGTGCCGCGCCGAATCCCGTCCCGTCGGCCGGATCGAGATCGATGCGGAGTTCGTCGGGCCGGTCCACGTCGCCGCAGCGCACGGCCCACGGATGGAAGGTGACCGTGCCGAGATTCGCCGCCCAGACGACGTCGGCCGCCGTGCGCACGCGAAGCGCGTCCGCGGTACGGCCCGAGGGAAACGTGATCTCGCACGTGGCGACATGATCGGGCCGCTTGGCGGGTGCCCGCTTCTGGTAGATCTCCTCGGAGTCGATACCGCCGGGAAAGCGCTGAAGGTGGGTGGGCCGTTCGCGCAACGCGCCGAGCAGCGGCGCACCGAGTTCGGTGGTCACCGTCCGGTAGTACTCCACCAGGTGCCGTTTCGTGCCGCCGGACGAGCCCAGCTGGGGGAAGTAGATCTTGTCCGGATTCGACAGCCGGACAGGAACTCCGCCGACGTCGAGTTCCTCTGCGGGCGAGCGTTCGGCAGCCACGATCAGTCCTCCGTCCGGTCGAGCACGTCGCCCAGGTCGTATCGCACGGGCACGTCCAGCTGATCGTAAGTGCAGCTTGCCGGGTCCCGGTCGGGTCGCCACCGCTGGAACCGCGCGGCGTGCCGGAACCGCATTCCTGCTCCGGCCGTGCCTTCCATCTGGTCGTACGCCACCTCGAGTACGCGCTCCGGACGCAACGGCACCCAACTGCGATCCACTCCCGACCGCCAGCGGGTCGCTTCCCCCTCGGCGACGACGTCCGCACCGACACGCAGCGGCTCCAACTCGGCGAGCAATGCCTTCCGCCGCGCGGTGGTGAAAGCGGAAGCGCCGCCGACCATGGCGAGTTCACCGTCGTGATAGAGACCGAGCAGAAGGGAACCGACACCGTCGACACTCTTGTGCTTGCGATATCCGATGAGAACGCAGTCCGCGGTGCGAGCGTGTTTGAGCTTGATCATCTCTCGCTTGTCGGGGCGGTAGATTCCGTCGAGACGCTTGGCGACCACACCGTCGAGGCCGGCGCCTTCGAATTCCTCGAACCATCGCCGGGCGGTCGCGGCGTCCGTGGTGGACGCCGTGACGTGACAGCTGGGGCCGCCTCCGAGCGCGTCGCGCAACCGTGCACGACGGTCGGCGAACGGACTGGTCATGAGATTCTCGTCGCCGAGCGCAAGGAGGTCGAAGCCCACGAACTGGGCCGGTGTCTGCTCGGCGAGCAGTGCCACCCGGCTCGCCGCGGGATGGATACGTTCGGACAACGACTGCCAGTCGAGCCGGGTCAGCCCGTCGCTCTCGCGCGGAACGACGATTTCACCGTCGACGACACACCTCGCGGGAAGTTCCGCCCGCACTGCCGCGACGAGTTCGGGAAAGTACCTCGCCAGATCCTTGCCACCGCGCGACGAGAACACCACCTCCTCACCGTCGCGAAACACGATCGCCCGGAAGCCGTCCCACTTGGGCTCGTACGACCACACGGCCGTTCCGTCGTCGGGTTGTGCCGGAACCGCGGTGGCAGCCTTCGCCAGCATCGGTGCCAGGGGTGGAACCACTGGGAGGTCCATGCGCACATGGTCGCACTCCGGGGGGCATTCCGCGCTCGGGATCGTCGGAAATCCACGACCTGGACGGGACGGCGGAAACGGACATTCCGTACCCTCCACACATGATCATTCTCCGGCGGGCGGGGCTCGCTCTCGTGACGGTGGTGGCGGTAGCCGTGCTCGGCGGATGCGCCTCCGAGACCGAGGGCCGCGCGCTGCCCGGCGCCGACGCCGTCGCGACCACGACCGCGACGCCGGCTCCGGCGACCTCGCGTTCGACGACCGCGAGCACGACGGCCGCAGACCTGAATCTGGAAGTCGACGTCGAGCCCGGGGACTGTGTCGCACTGGGGGGCGCCGTCGACGACGCCACCATCGACAACGCCGACTGCGGTAGCCGCGCCTCCAATTACAAGGTCGTGAACGTCGTCGCATCGAGCGACGAGTGCTCCGGGGACATCGACCAGACGTACTTCGAGACGCTCGGGGGCGTCGAGACCGGTGCCCTGTGCCTCGACATCGACTGGACAGTCGGCGAGTGCATGGACCTGGGCGGAGAGGATCCCCAGCGGATCGACTGCTCGGCGACTGCGATCCAGGGCGAAAAGGTCACCGAGATCCTCACCGACACCTCCGATGTGAACGAGTGCTCGTTGTCGGACTCCGGATACGTGTACGAGGAACGCAACTTCGTGGTGTGCAGCGATTCGTTCTGAGGCATCGCCCGCCACCTCGCACCACCACGGTCGTGTCGGTACCCCCGGCAACAATGCGGGCTGTAGGCAGAACACGATCGAACAGGACGCGAGGACACACGGATGACGCACTGGCCAGACAGACCGATCTGCGCATTCGACCTCGAGACCACCGACCGCGATCCCCGTACCGCACGCATCGTCGCTGCCTGCGTGGCCACCTTCGACGGTGACAAGATCGAGTCCCGTTCGTGGCTGCTCGACCCCGGCATCGCGATACCACCCGAAACCACCGCCATTCACGGCATCAGCACCGAACGCGCCCGCGCAGAGGGCATGGACTACCTCGCCGGGTATCGCCAGATCCGGCAGGCGGTGTGCGACGCGTGGGAGCGCGGACACATCGTGGTCGCATTCAACGCCAGCTACGACCTGACCATCCTCGACGCCGAAGGCCGCCGACTCGGGCTACCGGAACTCGACATCGGCACCGTCGTGGACCCGTACGTCATCGATCGCGAGATGGACCGCACTCGCAGCGGCAGGCGCACACTCCAGGCGGTCTGCGAGGTGTACGGCGTCCAGCTCGCCAGCCCCCACGAAGCGGAGGCCGACGCGCTCGCCGCCGGTCACCTGACCCGTGCGCTCATCGACCGGTACCCGCAGCTGGCAGACCTCGACATCATGGCCGACCAGGCCGCGTGGCACGCGGAGCGGCAGCGCAGCTTCGCGGAATATCTCCGCGGCCTCGGCCGCGACGTCACCGACATCGACGACAACTGGCCGGTGCGCCGGCCGGAAACAGGCAGCACCGGTGTTCTCGAACGGCCGGCGACCGAGACCGGGCGTGTGGCCTGGCACCGGCGTGTCGCGCAACGGCTGCGCGCGTTCTTCCGTGGCACCGGCAGCCGCGCGACGAGGTGAGGCCACCTCCGAAGGCCCAATTCGGCGATTCGTCACCTCTGTACCGTTCGGGATTGCGACGATCACAGGCAACGCCGGTCGCGAGACCCTCCGGAGGTGTCTGTGTCCACCGAGTCCTGTGCTCATTACTTCCGCGGCGTCGCGGACTCTGCGCGGCGTAGACCGGTGGTGCTGCGTATCCCCGACGCGCCGACCTTGAATACTGGACTGTCATGACATCAGGCACCGGCACCCCGCGCCGTCCCGACGCGGCAGGACCCGACCCGGCTCAGTTCCGGGTGCATGTCGTAACCCAGGCGATCCGGCTGTTCTCCGAATTCGGATACGAGTCCACGACGGTCGAGCAGATCGCGGCGGCGGCCGGTGTGTCCCGCAGGACGTTCTTCCGTCAGTTCCGGTCGAAGGAAGACGTGATCTTCGCCGACCACGAATCGCTGCTCGAGCAGGTCGCCGGGTACCTCTCGGGCGACTTCGCCGATCCGTGGCTCGCGGCATGCGATGCCGCCGAACTGGTGTTCGGGCATTTTCGCGACCGGCGTGAGCTGGCGGTCTGGCGGTACCGCGTGGTGCAACGGGTACCGGCGTTGCGTGAACGCGAACTGGTCACGACCTATCGCTACGAACGGCTGTTCACCGACTTCCTGCGGGCCGCGGCGCCCACGGCGAAGCCCGTGCACATCGTGAGTTTCGCGGCCGCGATGACGGCGACGCACAACTATCTGCTCCGGGCGATGATCCGGGGGGACGACACGGCCACCTCCGAGCAACTGCACCGAGCGCTCTACGAGGTTCGCCGGACATTCGGGGTGGTACCCCAGGCCGCCACCGGCGCCCACCCGGGCGCGGACCTGCCCCAGCGGGCCGTCACGGTGGTGACCTTTCCGGTGGGGGCCTCGCCGGCCGAGGTCGCCGAGCAGGTTCGTCGCGAGCTGGAACAAAACCGGCCGTCTTCGTGACGAACGTCCCCTGCCATTGACCTGGCACTCAGTGCCCGAGGTAAAATGAAAGAATTCCGTGACGTCGCACGCCTTTGCAGTCGATAAGGTGGTGCGGATCCGCCCCAATTAATGGCACCGAGTGCCGTTAGGAGTTTGCCACCGTGGCCCTCAATCCCGACTTCGATCTCTTCAAGCTCGGAGACGAGCACGACGAACTGCGCGCGGCGATCCGCGCCCTCGCCGAGAAGGAGATCGCGCCGCACGCGAAGGACGTCGACGAGAACTCCCGCTTCCCGCAGGAAGCACTCGACGCCCTCAACCGTTCGGGCTTCAACGCGATCCACGTCCCCGAGCAGTTCGAAGGCCAGGGCGCCGACTCCGTCGCGACCTGCATCGTCATCGAAGAAGTCGCCCGCGTCTGCGGCTCCTCGTCGCTGATCCCGGCCGTCAACAAGCTCGGCACGATGGGCCTGATCCTCCGCGGCTCCGACGAGCTCAAGGCCAAGGTGCTGCCCGACATCGTCAACGGCGCCATGGCGTCGTACGCACTCTCCGAGCGGGAGGCAGGATCCGACGCCGCCTCGATGCGCACCCGCGCGAAGGCCGACGGCGACGACTGGATCCTCAACGGCTCCAAGTGCTGGATCACCAACGGCGGAAAGTCCACCTGGTACACGGTGATGGCCGTGACGGACCCCGACAAGGGTGCCAACGGGATCTCCTCGTTCATGGTCCACAAGGACGACGAAGGCTTCGTCGTCGGACCCAAGGAAAAGAAGCTCGGCATCAAGGGCTCCCCTACCGCTGAGTTGTACTTCGAGAACTGCCGCATCCCCGGCGACCGCATCATCGGCGAGCCCGGCACCGGCTTCAAGACCGCCCTCGCGACCCTCGACCACACCCGCCCGACGATCGGTGCGCAGGCCGTCGGCCTCGCACAGGGTGCGCTCGACGCCGCGATCGCCTACACCAAGGATCGCAAGCAGTTCGGTACCTCGATCTCGAGCTTCCAGGCCGTGCAGTTCATGCTCGCCGACATGGCGATGAAGGTCGAAGCCGCGCGCCTCATGGTGTACACCTCCGCAGCCCGCGCCGAGCGCGGTGAGGCCAACCTCGGCTTCATCTCCGCAGCGGCCAAGTGCTTCGCCTCGGACGTCGCGATGGAGGTCACCACCGACGCGGTCCAGCTGTTCGGCGGTGCCGGCTACACCACCGACTTCCCCGTCGAGCGCATGATGCGCGA
Source organism: Rhodococcus sp. NPDC058639 (assembly GCF_042717545.1). Taxonomy (NCBI): domain Bacteria; kingdom Bacillati; phylum Actinomycetota; class Actinomycetes; order Mycobacteriales; family Nocardiaceae; genus Rhodococcus; species Rhodococcus sp. NPDC058639. The sequence continues at coordinate 565,956 of NZ_JBHXRF010000001.1, read as the reverse complement.
CGCCAAGATCACCCAGATCTACGAGGGCACCAACCAGATCCAGCGCGTCGTCATGTCGCGCGCGCTGCTCCGCTGAGCAGCACGCGTAGGTTGACACCGCTGAACCATCACACCGATCAGGAGTACTCGTAGTGACAGTGGAAAAGGTAGGCGTGATCGGCGGCGGCACCATGGGTGCCGGTATCGCCGAAGTCTGCGCGAAGGCCGGAAGCGACGTTCTCGTCCGGGAGACCACCGAGGAATTCGCTGCGGCTGCCCGTGAGCGCCTCGCGAAGTCGGTCGGACGTGGCGTCAAGTCCGGCAAGATCACGCAGGACGACGCGGACGCGGTGCTCGCACGGATCCGGGTCACCACCGACATCGAGGAGTTCGCGGACCGCGACCTCGTGGTCGAGGCGGCACCGGAGATCGAGGCCCTCAAGGTCGAGATCTTCGCCGAACTGGACCGGATCGTGAAGCCGGAAGGCATCCTCGCCACCAACACGTCGTCCATCCCCGTCATCAAGGTGGCACAGGCGACGAAGCGGCCCGGCAAGGTCGTGGGCGTGCACTTCTTCAATCCGGTGCCTGTGATGCCGCTGGTGGAGATCATCTCCGCACTCACCACCGATGCCGAGACCGCCGACACCGTGTTCGATTACGCGCAGAACACGCTCGGCAAGACCGCCGTGCGCGCGGGCGACCGCGCCGGCTTCATCGTCAACGCACTGCTCATCCCGTACCTGTGCTCGGCAGTGCGCATGCTCGAATCGGGCTATGCCACAAAGGAAGATATCGACGCCGCAATGAAGGGTGGCTGCGGATACCCGATGGGCCCGCTCACCCTCATCGACACCGTGGGCCTCGATATCACCCTCAACGCCGCACAGTCGCTCTACGAAGAGTTCGCCGAGCCGCATTACGCTCCCCCGGCACTGCTTCGCCGCATGGTCGACGCCGGCCGTCTCGGCCGCAAGACCGGCGAAGGCTTCTACAGCTACAAGTAGGCCTTCTACAAGTAGGCGCTGAATACACGCAGGCACCGACGGGTAAGCCACCCGTCGAAGGCGCCCCCTCGATCCATCCCGGACCGAGGGGGCGCCTTCGTCCTGCACGCGGCGGGCGACCTTGCGCGTCTTGCGATTCCGCACGACTTGTCGTCACGGCTCGGCAGGCCGGCCCCTCGCCTCCGCGAGCGGCGCTACACGCTGCGCGAGGGCCGGAAGTGCCGGAGCGACGTACAAATCTCGTCGTCGCCACTACGATCGACCTATCAGCCGACAACCATCAAATAACGGGATACCTGGGCGAATCCTTGGATCCGCATACGCTGCACTGCTGGTGAGTGTCGGAAACTGAGGTCCGAACACCGTGGAGTGACGATGACCGACAGCTGGATTTCGCGCGATCCGTTCGAAGACATCTTCGACCGATTCTTCGGTCCCGGAGGAATGCGCCAACCACCGGTCCAGCGCGTCGATCTGAGCCGACTGCTCAACGACGACGCCAAGAAACTTGTCGCGGATGCCCGAAATGCCGCCGCAGAGTGGGGCAATCCGGAACTGACTCCCGAACATCTGCTGTACGCCGCCACGCTCAACGACCCGACCCGAGGCGTGATCAGCAGCCTGGGACTCGATCCCGACACCGTTGCCGAGCAGATGCGTGCGCTCGCGGGCAAGAGTGAGGGCGCGGGCGAGGGGCCGGTCCTGAGTCCGGCGGCGAAGCGTGCATTCCGTGTTGCCCAGCAGCAGGCAGGACAATCGGGCACGAGCTACATCGGGCCCGAACACATCCTGTACGGGATCGCGGAGAACAGCGAGAACCCCGCCGCACATGTGCTCGCCGGCGCGAAACTCGACACCGGTGGCCCTCGCGACGGCTCATCCAGCACGACACCCACACTCGACCAGTACGGGCGGGATCTCACCGCGGAAGCACGCGCCGGCAACGTGGACCCGGTGGTCGGCCGTTCCGACGAGATCGCGCAGACAGTCGAGATCCTCTCTCGGCGCCGGAAGAACAATCCCGTACTCATCGGAGATCCCGGGGTGGGTAAAACCGCGATCGTGGAGGGCCTGGCCCAGCGCATCGTCAACGGAGATGTGCCCTCCACCCTCGCCGACCGGCGAGTCGTCGCGCTCGACGTGGGGTCGCTGGTCGCGGGCAGTAAATACCGCGGCGAGTTCGAGGAACGCCTGACGAAGATTCTCGACGAGGTGCGCGACCATTCCGACGAATTGGTGCTGTTCATCGACGAGTTGCACACCATCGTCGGCGCAGGCAGCGGCGGGGAAGGGTCGATGGACGCCGGGAACCTGCTCAAGCCGGCTCTCGCCCGCGGGGAACTGCACGCGGTGGGCGCGACCACGATCGACGAGTACCGCCGGTACATCGAGAAGGATGCTGCGCTCGAACGCAGGTTCCAGCCGGTCATGGTGGTCGAACCCTCGGTCGACGACACCATAGAAATCCTGCGCGGACTCGCCGACGTCTACGAGGAACACCACCAGGTCCACTACACCGACGAGGCGCTGATCGCCGCAGCCGAACTGTCCGACCGGTACATCACCGACCGCTTCATGCCGGACAAAGCCATCGACCTGATCGACCAGGCCGGTGCGCGCGTCCGCCTGCGGACGAAGACTCCCGACGCGGACACCCGTTCCCACGAGGAGGAACTGGCGCGCCTCGAACGTGAGAAGGACTCCGCCGTCGCTGCCGAAGACTATGCGAAGGCGGGGGAACTGAAGAAGGCGATCACCGCACTGGAGGAGCGCACCGGAGTCGGAGAAACCGAGTCCACCCCGCAGGTCGAAGTGCTCGACATCGCCGAGGTGATCTCCCGGCAGACCGGTATTCCCGTGTCCGACTTGACAGCGGAGGAACGGCAGCGGCTCCTGGATCTCGAGGACGTGCTCCACGCGCGGGTGATCGGCCAGGAGCAAGCGGTCACGGCGGTGGCCGAAGGCGTTCGCAGGGCACGTGCCGGACTCGCCGACCCGAATCGGCCGATCGGTTCGTTCCTGTTCCTCGGACCCACCGGTGTCGGAAAAACGGAACTGGCAAAGGCATTGGCAGAGGCGGTGTTCGGTGACGAAGACCGGATGATCCGATTCGACATGAGCGAGTTCCAGGAGAAACACACCGTGTCACGACTGGTGGGTGCTCCCCCCGGTTACGTCGGGTACGAAGAAGCCGGGCAGTTGACCGACAAGGTTCGTCGTCAGCCGTATTCGGTGATCCTGTTCGACGAGATCGAAAAGGCGCACCCGGACGTGTTCAACGTGTTGCTGCAACTGCTCGACGACGGGCGCGTCACCGATGCCCAGGGACGCACGGTGGATTTCAAGAACACGATCGTCATCCTTACGAGCAATATCGGTTCGGACATGATCCTGGCCCACTCCGGTGACGACATCGAGTCCCTCACCCCGCAGTTGATGGAACGTCTGCACGCGCATTTCCGGCCCGAGTTCCTCAACCGGATCGACGAGACCGTGGTGTTCCACCGACTCGCGAAGGAACAACTGCACCAGATCGTCGGATTGCTGCTCGGCGGAACGAAACGGTTGCTGCGAGCACAGAACGTCGAGTTCGAGATCACCGACAGCGCCGTGGATTGGCTGGTCGACACAGGATTCGCGCCGGAGTTCGGAGCGCGTCCGTTGCGCCGCACGATTCAGAAGGAACTCGACAACAAACTCTCGAATTTGCTGCTCGCAGGCACGCTGTCCGGCGGCGACACGGTGCGCGTCGATGCCGGGACGGACGGCCTCGTCATCGAGACGGTCGGCGGAAACGGTGAGGTGACGGAGGAAAGTGTTGTGACCGCGGGCGGCGACGGAAAGGACGCTGCGTCCGACGAGTCCGAGAAGGGCTGAACCGCCCCGGTCGCCCGAGAGCCGGTCGCCCGAGAGCCGGTCGCCCGAGAGCCGGTCGCCCGAGAGCCGGTCGCCCGAGAGTCAGTCGCTGCCGGGCGCGCCGACGGCCCGGCGGACGAGTTCGCCCAGGCGCTCCCAGGCGTCCGCGGACGGCTCCTGTAGCGCGTACGCGGTCGGCCAGACTCCGTCGTCGGAGTCCAGTTCGGCCTGAACACTGAACCCGAACGTCGAGTAGCGCTCCTTGTCCATCTGTCCACTACGGAAGAAGCAGAGCACTTTGCCGTCGCGGGCGTACCCGGGCTGTCCGTAGTAGAGCTTCGGGGCCAGCTCCGGAGCGACGGTTGCGACGATCGCGTGGACGCGCTCCGCCATCTCGCGGTCGCCGTCCGGCATCTGGGCGATCTTCTCCAGCACGTCCGTCTCCTCCGCCGCGGCCTTCTCGGCGCTCTTCGCGCGCTTGTTCTCGGCCCTGATTTCTGCTGCACGCTCCTTCATGGCAGCGCGCTCCTGTGCAGAGAAGCTCTCGTGGGCAGTCGATTTCGTGGTCATGGTGTTCCTCCCCGGTGTCGGTCACATGCGGTGTTTCCCAGGTTAGGTCCCCACCGTGGGCGGCGGCTTCTCGATTCCTGATCGATCAGCGGGCCTCGGGTGGACGGCCACGTCTGCAGCACACGGAAAGTCCGACGGTACGAGACCGGAACGACAGAAAGTGCCCCTCTCCGTCGACCATTGAGGATCGTGCCCGCGGCACCCATGTGCCGACTGTGGCATCTGAGCCACGAGTTCCGCCGTGGTACGGCGAATTACCTTCTCCTACTTGACAAGACACGACTGCGCACCCGCCGAGCCGTCCAGGACGAGACCGAACGCGTCAGTCGCCGAAGTGGCCGTGCACCCGCTCGTGCAGCGCTTCCATCCGCACATCGAGTGCACGTGCCGTTTCGGCCGCGAGCCGTAGTTCTTCGCGCAGATCGCTCGGCACGGCACGGTCGTGTTTGTAATAGATTTTGTGCTCGAGACTGGCCCAGAAGTCCATCGCGACCGTGCGGATCTGGAGTTCCACGTAGACGGATTCCACCCGGTCCGACATGAACACCGGGACCTCGACGATCACGTGCAGGCTGCTGTACCCGTTCGGCTTCGGGTGCGCGATGTAGTCCACCACCTCGACGACGCGTACATCGCGCTGCCGGGTGATCATGTCCGAGATCCGGTACACGTCGGACGTGAAACTGCACGAGATGCGGATACCCGCGATGTCCCGCAGGCTGGCGCGGATGCCGTCCAGCGTGGGGTCGACGCCCTTGCGGGCGGCCTTCGCGAGAATCGACTCGGGGGTCTTGAGGCGCGACTTGACGTGCTCGATCGGGTTGTAGTCGTGGGCGTAGGTGAATTCGTCCCGCAAGATGTTGATCTTGGTCATCATCTCGTCGATGCCGAACTTGTACACCATCAGGAACCTGGCGAGTTCGCGCGGCGAGAGCGACGTCGCGCTCTGTCCGTCCGTGGGATGTTCCGGAATCGGGGCGCCCGGATCAGGGTCGTCCACCGTCGCTGTCACTGCTCGTCCTCCTCGGGGTTTTCCCCTCCGAGTCTGCCAGTTCTCCGCGACGCGCCGCGGTCCGCTGCCGCAGAACCTGCCATGAGCTGCGCGGATGCACACCCGCCTCGCGGCGGGCCCGGCCGCGCGTCACGAGAACACCGACGATCGCGATCACCCAGACGGGGTACTGCGCGAGCCACGCGACACGGAACGCGTCGAATGTGTACCCACCAAGCCGTTCGAGGACGAGACCCATCGTCTGCACGACGAGCAGGGTGGCGAGGAACCCTCCGATGTTGACGATGCCGTTCGCGGTCCCCAGCGCGGTGCCGGGATTGAACGTGCGGGCGTAGTCGAACCCGATCATCGAGCCGGGGCCACCTACGGAGATGACGACGATGAGCAGCACGAGCAACGCGATCGGCGCCGGACCGGGCAGCGCCAGCACCACGGTCCAGATCGTCGCGTTCGCCAGCATGATGGCCAGCACCATCCAGGAGCGCCGGAGAGGAAAGCGGCCGGACAGGATGCCGAGGACGGGACCCGCCGCGATCGCGGTGACCACCGAGACCGTCAGCATCGTGCCGGCCGCGGCTGCCGACAGCCCCTGCGCGGAGACCAGATAGGGAACACCCCACATCAACGCGAAGGTCGTCACCGAGAACTGGGTGCCCATGTGGGTGAAGAAGCCCAGCTTGGTGCCCGGACGGCGCCACACCACACCGATCTGTGCGACCAAATCACGAAGACCCATCGGCTGTGTGGCCGGCGCGTCCCCGTACGGCGCGTCACGCACCATCGCGATGACCAGGATGCAGGCGAACACACCGATCGACGCCGCGCTGCCGTACGCCGCCGTCCATCCCACACCGGTCAGCACCAGCACGAACGGAACCGCGGACAGCACCTGCCCGATCTGGCCGAGGATCCCGGTGAGCTGCGAGACGAGGGGCACCCGTCGCGGCGCGAACCACACCGGCACCAGCCGGAGAACCGAGATGAACGTCAGCGCATCACCCGCCCCGACGAACACCCGGGCCATATAGGCGATCGGCAACGACTCCGTGGTGGCGAGCACCAACTGAGCCACCGCCATGACAGCCGCACCGATCGCGATGACCCAGCGCGAACCGAACCGGTCGAGGAGCACCCCAGCCGGGATCTGCATGCCTGCGTACACGACGAGCTGGAGGACGACGAACCCCGACAGCACCGCCGGGGAGATCTCGAAACGCTCGGTCGCGGCGAGCCCGGAAACGCCGAAGGCCGTCCGGTGCAGGACCGCCACGATGTAGGCGAATACTCCGACACTCCAGACCAGCCACGCCCTCATGATGGACGAACGTTACTCCCACGCTCGAGAGCGACGCCGACTACTCGCGACCGAGCGACACCCACTGCGGATCTGCGGACCGCGGTCCGACGATCTTGTCGGCGAGCAGATCGAGACGCGCGATCTGGTCAGGTGTCAGCGTGACGTCGAGCGCGCCCACGTTCTCGGCGACACGCGCGGCGTACCGGGTGCCGGGAATCGACACCGTCGGGAGACCGAACTCGCGGCCTTTGGCGTCCAGCCACGCCAGCGCGACCTGTGCGACGGTCGCGCCGGCCTCGTCGGCGACCGCCCGGACTTCGTCTCGCACGGCGAGGTTGCCCGGGAGCGCGCCGGACTCGAATCGAGGGAATCTGCGACGCAGATCCCCCTCGCCGAGCTGCTCCGGGTCGAACGAATCGGTGAGCAGACCCCTGCTCACGGGCGAGTACGGCACGAAACCGATGCCCAGTTCGGCGGCCGTCGGCACCACGTGTCGTTCGACATCCCGCGACACGATGCTCCACTCGGACTGCACCGCTGTGATCGGGTGGACGGCGTGCGCGCGACGGATCTCGTCCCCGGTAGCCTCGGACAATCCGATGTGGCGGACCTTGCCGGCCCGCACGAGTTCGGCGAGTGCACCGACGGTCTCCTCGATGGGCACCTCCGGATCGACGCGGTGCAGGTAGTACAGATCCACGCTGTCCACCCCGAGCTGCTCGAGCGACTCGTCGATCGCCTGCCTCGCGTATTCGGGCCGTCCGTTGATGCGGCGGTTTCCGGTGCCGGTGGAACCGATGCCTCCCACCAGACCGAATTTTGTCGCGACCTGCACCTCGTCGCGCCGAGATTCGAGCAGCTTCCCGACCACGGTCTCACTCGTGCCGTTGCCGTACACGTTCGCGGTGTCGACGAAGGTGACTCCCAGGTCCACCGCGTGGTGCAGCGTGGCGAGTGCTTCCCCGGGATCGATCGGTCCGTATGCGGGGGAAACCGACATCGCGCCGTAGCCCTGCGCGCTGACGGTCAGCCCGGGGGCGAGCTCGACGGTGGGGACGGACATGCGCTCTCCTCGAATCGGCAACGAACCCCGTAGACGGCGGGCTCCCCGTCGATCCTGACGCACCCCGAGCGGAGGTGCACGGGTTGAAATCGCCGTGATCGCAGCCCGCCCGTGTCTAGGGTGGGAATCATGGCGAACGACTGGGTTTCACTACAACGCACCGCTCGGCGCGAGTTCGACCGCCGCGTCGCGCGGATCACCGACTGGCACGCCCCCACCCCCGACACCGAATGGGACATTGCCACTCTGGTCCGGCACGTCGTCGACGAACAACGCTGGGTAGCGCCGTTGCTGTCGGGACGCACACTCGAGGAGGCCGAGTCCGCTCTCGAACCGCTCGGCGACGACCTTGCTGCCGATTGGGCAAAGTTCTCCGAGCAGGCGACCGAGGCGTGGGCCAAGACGCCGGCCGACCAGGAAGTCCAGCTGTCCTACGGCGCCGTGCCGTGCATCGATTACCTGAGGCAGCAGGTCGGCGACATCACCGTGCACGCGTGGGACCTCGCACGCGCCACCGGATCGGACGAGCAACTCGATCCGGTTCTCGTCGACGCCGTCTACAAGGACCTCCAGCCACAGACCGACATGCTTGCGGGCAGCGGGCTGTTCGCCGATCCCGTGCCTGTCGGCGACGATGCGTCTGTGCAGGACCGCCTGCTCGCCCTCACCGGACGCGACCCCCGCGGACACGGAGCGTCATGACCGATCGGCCCGGGCAGCCCGTCCCCGACCTCAAACCCCGCAGCCGCGACGTCACCGACGGAATCGAGAAGACCGCCTCCCGCGGCATGCTCCGCGCGGTAGGCATGGGCGACGACGACTGGGAGAAACCGCAGATCGGCGTGGCCTCATCGTGGAACGAGATCACCCCGTGCAATCTGTCGCTCGACCGGTTGGCGCAAGCCGTCAAGGAAGGCGTGCACGCGGCCGGGGGATACCCACTCGAGTTCGGCACCATCTCCGTGTCCGACGGCATCTCGATGGGACACGAGGGGATGCACTTCTCCCTCGTGTCGCGGGAAGTGATCGCCGACAGTGTGGAGACGGTCATGCAGGCCGAGCGACTCGACGGATCGGTACTGCTCGCAGGGTGCGACAAGTCGCTGCCGGGCATGCTCATGGCCGCCGCGCGCCTCGACCTCGCGTCGGTGTTCCTGTACGCCGGATCGATCCTGCCGGGAGTCGCAAAACTGTCCGACGGCACCGAACGCGACGTGACGATCATCGATGCGTTCGAAGCCGTCGGCGCATGCGCGCGGGGCCTGATGTCGGAAGCCGACCTCGGTGTCATCGAGCGGGCCATCTGCCCGGGAGAAGGCGCATGTGGAGGCATGTACACCGCGAACACGATGGCCAGCGCGGCCGAAGCCCTCGGCATGTCGCTGCCCGGCAGCGCGTCACCGCCCGCCACCGACCGTCGGCGCGACGGATTCGCGCGGCGTAGCGGCCAGGCGGTCGTGGAGATGCTGCGCCGCGGGATCACCGCATCCGACATCCTGACGAAGGAAGCGTTCGAGAACGCGATTGCCGTGGTCATGGCGTTCGGTGGATCCACCAACGCGGTCCTCCATCTGCTTGCCATCGCACACGAGGCCCAGGTGGAACTCACCCTCGACGACTTCGTGCGCGTCGGCGCGCGGGTGCCGCACCTCGCCGACGTCAAACCGTTCGGCACCCATGTCATGAAAGACGTCGACCACATCGGCGGCGTACCGGTGATCATGAAGGCGCTGCTCGACGCCGGACTGCTGCACGGCGACTGTCTCACCGTCACCGGCCGCACGCTGTCGGAGAATCTCGCCGGCATCGCTCCGCCCGATCCCGACGGCAAGGTGCTGCGCGCTCTGAGCAACCCGATTCATCCCACCGGCGGAATCACCATCCTGCGGGGCACCCTCGCTCCCGGCGGTGCGGTCGTGAAGTCGGCGGGGTTCGACGAGTCGGTATTCGAAGGCACCGCGCGGGTATTCGAGCGGGAACGCTCGGCGATGGACGCGCTCGAGGACGGCACCATCACGGCGGGCGACGTCGTCGTCATCCGGTACGAAGGCCCCAAGGGTGGGCCCGGGATGCGGGAGATGCTCGCGATCACCGGCGCCATCAAGGGCGCGGGTCTCGGAAAGGACGTCCTGCTGCTCACCGACGGCCGCTTCTCCGGTGGCACGACCGGCCTGTGCGTCGGGCACGTCGCCCCCGAAGCAGTCGACGGCGGACCCATCGCCTTCGTCCGCGACGGCGACCGAATTCGGCTCGACGTGGCCAACGGCCTCCTCGACGTGCTGGTGAGCGACGAGGAGATGGCGGCGCGGCAGCAAGGGTGGGAACCGTTGCCGCCGCGGTACACACGTGGTGTGCTCGCCAAATACACCAAGCTCGTCGGCTCGGCGTCACACGGTGCGGTGTGCGGGTGACCGCCGACCGGCCTTGCGGGAGAAGGCGTTCCGGCTAGATCGGCCGGAACCCCGTTCCGACGCCACCGCGAGCGCCGATGTCGGCGAAGATCACGTCGATGTTCGTTCCGACCTGCGGGCCTGCGCACGGCGCGAACAGGTAGGCGTTGACCATCGCGACGAGTGTCGTGCCGACGACCAGTGGCGCACCCGAGTCGCCCTCGATCACGCACACCTGGGTCCAGGTTTCCTGCGAACCGAAGACATCGCCCCAGACGACGCCGCACGTGTTGCCCGTCGTGCGGCCTTCTTTGCACGCGATATCGGGGAAGCCCGCGGGGGACCCCACGCCGGTGATGGACGTGTTTCCCACCCGATTGACAGGCACGACCTTGCTGCGATCGAACTCGATGACTGCGTAGTCGAGCACGGTGTTCGAGGAGACGATCCGGCCGACGGAACCGGCCGCGGTGTCGTACTCGGCCTTCACGGTCATGCCGGGGAGACCGCAATGCGCCGCGGTCAGGCCGACGAGACGACCGGCGGCGTCGTTTCCGATGGTGGTGAGGGTGCAGTCGTAGATGTCCTGGCCACCGTCGCCGAGAGTGATCCCCGAACCACCGCCGAGGGTGACAGGAGGTGCTGCGGTGGCTATCCCCATCCCACCGCCCGCCAACGCCATCACTGCGGTGGCCAGTAGAGCGAACCTTCTGAACATCGTGTCCCTCTCGCGCGGCGGGCGACCTTCGTTGTGAGGGTACTAGAGGTCGATGCCTGTTTTCGGGGTTGCGCCGAGACTTTCGAGAGCTTTTCGCGCTTCCTCGAGTTCGCGGCTGAGCTGCGCGACACGTTCCTCGGCCGCGCTGCGGGCCGCGTCGATCACGGACTGGACCGCCTCGACGGCACCGGGATCACCGAGTTCTTTGACGGCCCGTTCGACGGCGTCGGGCGCCACGGGTGACGGCTTGCCGACCTTCCGTGTGCCGTGCGCGATTCCGACGGTCCATTCGCTCTCGGGGTCGATGGTGATCGTGATGCTGATCGTGGGCGCCTTCTTACCCTTGCGCGCCGGGGCTTTCGGCTTGGCGGGCGACGCGGGCGCGGCGGAACCGGGGGTCGTGTCGTTCACGGGTTTCGTCTCCTCGACGCTCTTGGTCTGGGCACCACGCACCGGAGGAGCAGGCCTCGACGCGGGCTTGGCAATAGCGGAACCGGCGGCAACAGGCTGGGGGGCAGCAGGCTTGGGGGCAACAGGCTTGGGGGCAGGAGGGGTCACAGCCGGGGACGTCGACGCCGCCGCCTTCGCGGGCGCGGACTTCGTGGCCGCCGCCTTCTTCGCCGGCGCCCCGGCGGGTTGCCGGGTCAGGCGCAGTTCGTCGGACTCGAACGGCAACTCGTCGTCGACCCCTTTCGGCCGCACCATGACGGTGGTGCCGGTGACGGACACCACCCGCGCCGACGCGCCGGGTTCGATGCCGAGGCTCGGAATGCCGTCGATGAGATATACAGTCGCGCGACGACCCTCCGCGAGTGCATTACTCAGCTCGCCGAGTTGCTCCTCCGTCAGATGGTCCGCGCGTGTGCGGGGCGGCATGCCATGTCCTTTCTCGGCTCGCTGGATTGTCCGGCGTATTTTCGACGCCCACTGTCGCACATGTGTACGACACGACACCGAGCGCCGGTGGCGGATCTACAGCCTCCGCAACCGAAGTACAGGTAAGGATGGTCTCGTGACCCCGTCCGATGAACGGTCGCAGGCCACCCCCGAGGTGGTTGCGACGATCCGCGCCGAGCTCGAACGCACCCTGCTCGGCGTTCGCCGCTACACCTTGCGCGAGGTCTCGGACCTCGCCGGGCTGGAGCCGACCCGCGTCCGCCAGTTGTGGCAGGCCCTGGGATTCACGGTCGACCCCGACCCGGGCGCGGTGATGTTCACAGACGGGGATCTCGGAGCCCTGCGCAATCTTGCAGCGATTCTCGGCAGCGGCGCCATCGACCCCTCCGCCGAGATATCCGCGGCGCGTTCTCTGGGACAGTCGATGTCGCGACTGAGCGAATGGCAGTTCGCTCTCTTGAGCAGCCACGTCGTTTCCCAGCTCTCCACCGCGTACGGCACCGCGTCGGCGCCCCCGGAGGACGAGGAGATCCGCGAGTTCGTCGACGACATCCTCCGCCGCGTGGCGAACCGTGCCGAGAGCCTCCAGGGCTACATGTGGCGTCGGCATCTGGTTGCCACGACCAACCGCACCGCCGTCCGGGCACAGGGGGACGCGCAGACCCGTCCACTCGTCGTCGGTTTCGCCGACATGGTGGGGTACACGCAGTTGACCCGGCGTATCGATGCCGACGAACTCAACGTGCTGCTCGATCACTTCGAGGCCGCGGTGTCCGGTGTGATCACCCGGCACGCCGGCTGGGTGATCAAGACCGTCGGCGACGAGGTGATGTTCGCCGCCGAAGATGCGGTCGACGCCGCGCGGATCGCGCTCGAATTGCAGCAAGCGTTCGCCGCGTTCGAGGACACGCCCGCGTTGCGGATCGGTCTGGCCTCGGGTCCGGCGCTGGCCCGCTTCGGAGACCTGTTCGGATCGGTGGTCAACATCGCCGCACGATTGACCGGTGCCGCTCGCCCCGGTTCGATCCTGATCGACCAGCAACTCGCCGAGGAACTCGGGGACCACCGCGAATTCAGGCTCCACGTCGTGCGGAACCTGCGGGTGAAGGACTTCAGTCATTCACGCGCGTACGTGCTGCGCCGAGGGCGGGACAAGGATGCGCGCACGGAGAACTCCACGGCCCCTCCGGACTCCGCCGCCTGACACTGCCGTGCCCTGACACTGCCGTGCCCTGACACTGCCGTGCCCTGACGCTGCCGTGGGCGCTGCGTCGCGAACCGGTCCGGCACCACCGGTTTCGGCTACGATGCCGACAGTCTTTTTTCATCCGGCACCACGTTCGTCCGGAAGGCGCCCGTGTCCGAATCAGCTTCGCCCGCCGCGCAGAAGACCCGCATGACGGGGTCTCAGATATGGCTGCTCACGGTCGCATGTGCCGCAGTCGCCGCCGTCATCGCCGCGATGGCGTCGCTCAACACGGCACTACCGGATATCGCGGTCGAGACCGGGGCGACACAGGCCCAGCTCACGTGGATCGTCGACGGATACACGCTCACCCTTGCGGCACTGCTGCTCCCGGCGGGCGCGCTCGGAGACAGGTTCGGCCGGCGCGGAGTCATGCTGGCGGGCCTCGTCGTCTTCGGGATCGGGTCGGCGCTTCCCCTGCTCCTGTCCGATCCGAACTGGGTGATCGCCGCGCGCGCCGTGGCCGGGGTGGGCGCGGCGCTTGTCATGCCTGCGACGCTGTCCCTCATCACCGCGGCGTTCACCGAGGAGCATCGTTCCCGGGGCATCGGGATCTGGGCGGGAGTAGCCGGGTCCGGCGCGGTCGTCGGCATGCTCGGATCGGGCATCATCCTCGAATACGGGTCGTGGAAGCTCATCTTCGCAGGGTTCGCGGTGATATCGGCCGTGCTCGTCGTCGCGGGCACCACGGTCATGTCCTCCCGGGCGGCGGAACCGGCGCGGTTCGACACCGTCGGAGCCGTGCTCGTCGTGGCCGCGGTCGGACTGTTCGTCCTCGGCGTGATGGAGGGCCCGCAGCGCGGATGGATCGACGCACTCACCGTCGGCGCCCTGGTCACGGGAGTGGCCGCAGGAGTGGCGTTCGTGCTCGTCGAGCGGCGCTCACCGGCACCCCTGCTCGACGTACGACTGTTCTCCCAGCGCGCGTTCGCCGTCGGAGCAGGCGGCCTCACACTGCAGTATCTCGCCGGATTCGGCGTCTTCTACCTCATCGTGCAATACCTGCAACTCGTGCTCGGGTACTCGCCGCTGATGTCGGCGGTGGCCCTCACCCCGATCTTCCTGGTGGTGATGGCGCTCTCGGTGGGGATGCCGATGTTGTTGCGGCGGTTCGGACTCCGTGTCCTCATGAGCGTCGGGCTCGCCCTGATCGGGGTGTCGATGATCGTCATGAGTCTGCTGGACGCGGATTCGTCGTACACCGACGTCGCGATCGCGATGGCGATCGCCGGTATCGGAATCGGTGTCTGCACCGCGCCCGCGACCCACGCGATCGTCACCAACACCCCGGAGGACCAGCTGGGTGTCGCGTCGGCCGTCAACGACGCGACCCGTGAGGTGGGCGCTGCCATCGGCGTCGCGCTCGCGGGCAGTGTGCTCGCGGGCGCGTACGGGCACCGGATCGATCCGATCGCACCGTCGATTCCCGAACCGGCGAGAGGCGCAGTGCAGGATTCGCTGGCTGCGGCAGTCGAGGTCGCCGAACAGGCGGGCCCGCAGGGCGACGTGCTCGCGGCGTTCGCCCGGGACGCGTTCCTGGCAGGCATGCAGCAGGGCTTGTGGGCGATGGCCGCGATTCTGCTGGTAGGCGCACTCGCGTCGGCACTCTGGGCACCCGCGCGCTCGTAGCTACCCCGGCACTCCTCTCCGGCATCCGACACGGAGTCGGGCGCAGACGTTGTGCTGTGCGCGCGATCACGCTAACCTCACTTAACAGTTACCCGTCGTCACACTTAAAGGTGGAGACATGACCGCATCGCTCACCCGCGAATCCAGCAAGGGTTTCGTACCCGGCATCCGGCTTTCCGATCGTGAGGAAACGGCCGGTCGCCTGCTCGCTTCGTCCGCCCGCAAGTCGTACGACCCGGTCGTCGAAGTGGACTGGGAGGCACCCGTCCCCGACGACAAATTCGGCATGACCCCCGAATGGAGCACCCTCTACGGCACCGCGCTGTGGGACGAACTCACCGACAAGCAGCGCATCGAGCTCACCAAGCACGAGGCCGCGAGCGTGTCGAGCACCGGCCTGTGGTTCGAGATCCTGCTCATGCAGATGCTCCTGCGCGACGTGTACGACCGCAACAAGCACAGCCGCCACGTGCAGTTCGCGCTCACTGAGGTTGCCGACGAGTGCCGCCACTCCGTGATGTTCGCCCGGGCCGGCGAGCGCTTGAACATGCCGGGCTACGGTCCGCCCCGCTACATCCACCACCTCGGACGGCTGTGGGGTCACTTCTTCAAGGGCGCCAACGCGTACGCCGCGGTGATGGCCGCCGAGGAAATCCTCGACATGATGCAGCGCGACTTCATGCGCGACGAACGCGTCCAGCCCGTCACACGCGCGGTCTCGAAGATCCACGTGCTCGAGGAGGCGCGCCACATCCGCTTCGCTCGCGAAGAGGTCGGACGGCGACTCAACGGTGCGAGCCGCCTGCGGCTCGCAATCGAACGCATCAACACCGCAGTGGTCGTGTACTTCGTCGTCAAGAGCATGATCCACCCCGACGTCTACGCCAACGCGGGCCTCGACGCCGAGCGTGCCGTTCACGAAGCACGGAACAACACGTACCACCACGACCGGGTGCGCAAGTCCGGTGCCAAGCTCATGACGTTCCTCGACACCGTCGGCCTGGTCGGCGGCCCGTCGAAGTTCCTCTACAAGAAGGTGCACCTGCTGTAGTCGACTGGTGAGCGGGAACGGCGGTCCGCCGCCGCGCATTTCGGCATAGTCTGCCGGGCATGTTCCTCGACAATCCTGCCGACTTCACCGGCCGTGCGGTCCTCGTGACCGGCGGCACCAAGGGCATCGGATACGTCATCGCCGAGACCTTCCTGGCCGCCGGCGCGGACGTACTCGTATGCGGTCGCACCGCGCCCGACACGCTGCCCACCGTGGATTCCCGTTCCGCTGCGTTCACCGCTGCCGACATCCGTGATGCCGGGCAGGCGAAGTCTCTCGTCGAGACGGCCGTCGAAAAATTCGGCCGTCTCGACGTTCTCGTCAACAACGCCGGCGGATCCCCCGATTCGGACGCCGCGACCGTATCGACGCGCTTCTTCGACAAGATCGTCGCCCTCAACCTGCTCGCCCCGTTCTACGTCGCCCAGGCGGCGAACGCCGTCATGTGCCGGCAGGACGACGGTGGGTCGATCATCAACATCGGGAGCGTGTCGGCACACGACCCGCAGCCCGGCACCGCCGCATATACGGCCGCGAAGGCGGGACTGCTCGCGCTGACGAAGGCGCTCGCCCTCGAGTGGGCTCCGGCAGTACGGGTCAACCACATCACCACCGGACTGATCCGGACCGAAGCCGCAGCGGAGGTGTACGGAGCAGACGGTGGTGCCGCCGTGACGAAGACACTGCCGATGCAACGCATGGCCGTTCCGTCGGACATCGCGGGTGCATGCCTGTTTCTCGCCGGACCGCTGGCGTCGTACGTGAACGGAGCAGACCTCGCCGTGCACGGCGGCGGAGAACTGCCCGCGCGGTACATGGCGCTGCACCCGGAGCGCTGACGTCGCCCGCCTGCCTTCCGCTGCGAACTCGGCCCTCCGCCCGGAGTTCTCTGCTCTACCGGCTTCCGGCAGCCTTGGCGACCACCCGGTCGAGTGAGCCGGACGCCGGCAATGCCGTGCCGGGGACGGTCTCTTCCCGATCGTGATCCGGAAAGAGCGTGCGGGTGATCTTGCGGGCCGCGTCGGCGACGATCGGCGCCACCCATTCGAGGCGGGTCGAACGCGCGTCTGCGGCCAGGGAGAGCGCCGCGACAGGGCCGTCGACGCCCCGCAGCGCCACGCCGACGCATCCGATGCCGGGCGCGGCTTCCTCGCGTTCGAAAGCGACACCCCGACGCTTGCGGATGCGGTTCAGTTCCTGATGGAGCGTCGCGTTGTCGCCGATGGTGCGGTCGGTGCACGGCGGCAGACGCTTGCCGTAGAGAGCGTCGACGCGCTCGGGCTCGAGCCAGGCGAGTATCGCTTTGCCGGATGCGGTGGCATAGGCGGGAAAACGGCCGCCGACACGCGACGGCACACTCGACGCGAATTGTCCCCCGACCTTGTCGAGGTAGAGAACCTCGTTGCCGTCGAGGACGGTCAGATGCACGACCGCGCCCGTCTGCAGCGCGAGTTCGTGGAGATGCGGCGCTGCCGCCTCCCGGATACGCCGATGCCCCGTGTCGCTACCGCCGAGTCCGAGCGCGCGTGCCCCCAGGCAGTATCCGAACGACGCGTGGTCGATCCACCCGCGGCCGACCAGCTGGTCGAGGATGCGGTGCACCGTCGAGCGGGGAAGCCCCGAACGGCAGGTGACCTCCTCGAGCGTGAGCGCTCCCCTGCTGTCGAAACTCTCGAGGATGAGCGTCATCCGATCGATCATCGACGGTGGTAATTCGCGCTTCACCGGAGTGGGTGCATGCCCGATCGAGAAGTCGACGGCGGTCAAATTTACCTCCAAAAGCACTGGCCACGACCCTGCGCGCCCCACGAAACTAGAATCTGTTCCAGCACGTTAGCAGGATCACACACGGCTCCGAAAGGGCAACACACAGGCTGTAGGTAACGTTCACCGGCCACACCCCCTGACCTGGCCCCGGTTTCCTACGGGCCTGGTCGGAATCGTCGCCAGCCGTTATTGTCGAAGCCGTGAGCAAGACGTACGAGCGGTTGGCACAGCGACCGCACCGTCATGCCTGTCTCCTGTGTATGTGCGGGTGCCCGGCCGGCTGACCGCCCGCACCCACCCCGGCCCCCGCGGACCGCTTTCGGCGGCATCGCGCGCGGAGCCGCAAGGTCAGCGTCTCGACGACCCGTTCCACTCACCGAATCCGGAGCAGCAGACCCATGAGCGACAACACCCCCGAAGCAGTCGATCCCACCGCGTCGTGGAGCTTCGAGACCAAACAGATCCACGTCGGCCAGCCCGCCGGGGGAGACACCAAAGCCCGTGCGCTGCCGATCTACCAGACCACCAGCTACACGTTCGACAACACCGATCACGCCGCAGCGCTCTTCGGTCTCGCCGAGCCGGGCAACATCTACACGCGCATCATGAACCCGACCCAGGACGCGGTCGAGCAGCGCATCGCCTCGCTGGAAGGTGGCGTCGCCGCGCTGCTCCTGTCCTCCGGGCAAGCTGCCGAGACGTTCGCGATCCTCAACCTCGCCGGCTCCGGTGACCACATCGTCTCGAGCCCGTACCTGTACGGCGGCACGTACAACCTCTTCCACTACACGTTGCCCAAGCTCGGGATCGAGGTCTCGTTCGTCGAGGACCCGGACGATCTCGACCAGTGGCGCGACGCCGTGCGGCCCACCACGCGGGCGTTCTACGGCGAAACCATCGCCAACCCGAAGAACCACATCCTCGATATCTCCGGCATCTCCGGCGTTGCGCACGACAACGGCCTGCCGCTGATCGTGGACAACACGGTCGCCACCCCGTACCTGTTGCGTCCCCTCGAGCACGGTGCCGACATCGTGGTGCACTCGGCAACCAAGTACCTCGGCGGCCACGGCACGGCAATCGCCGGCGTGATCGTCGACGGTGGCACCTTCGACTGGACGCAGGGCCGCCATCCCGGCTTCACCACGCCCGACCCCAGCTACCACGGTGTGGTCTTCGCCGATCTCGGCGCTCCCGCGTACGCCCTCAAGGCACGCGTGCAGTTGCTGCGCGACCTCGGCTCGGCGGTATCGCCGTTCAACGCGTTCCTCATCTCGCAGGGAATCGAGACCCTGAGCCTGCGGATGGAACGCCACGTCGCCAACGCGCAGAAGGTCGCCGAGTTCCTCGAGGCCCGGCCCGAGGTCACCTCGGTGGCATATGCGGGCCTGGAGTCCTCGCCCTGGCACGGTCGGGCCGAGCAGCTCACGCCGAAGGGGCCCGGCGCCATCGTGGTGTTCGAACTCGCGGGCGGTATCGACGCCGGTAAGAAGTTCGTCAACGCGCTGACCTTGCACAGCCACGTCGCCAACATCGGCGACGTCCGTTCGCTGGTGATCCATCCGGCGTCCACCACCCACTCGCAGCTCACCGCCGAAGAGCAGCTTGCGGCGGGCGTCACCCCCGGCCTGGTCCGCCTGGCCGTCGGCATCGAGAACATCGACGACATCCTCGCCGACATCACCACCGGCCTCGAGGCAGCGGGTTCCTGACACCCTCGGCTCGAACCGACGGCAGGCCCGGCCTCGACGAACCGAGGCCGGGCCTGCCGTTTCGGGCGCCGGGTGTGCCCGGCTCACCGTGTCAGATCTTGTCGCGCGAGAGGGCCTCGACGATACGCTCGGTCTGCGCGTTGCCCTCCAGGAGCTGACGCACCAGCCACAACCTCAGAACCTTTGCGACCACCGACGCCACGTAGACGGCAGCGCCGACCAGCGTCACCGCGATGAATCCCATGCTCAGCAGCTGATACGAGGCGATGTCTCGCAGGTCCGACAGGGTCAGCGAGGCGATGTAGACGACGAATACGGCTGCCACCCCGATGATCATCAGCACCATGCCGGCAATCCGGCCCCTCCCGCCGGATCCGCTGCCCGTGGTGCCCAGCCCCAGCGCAGCCACATCCTGCTTGAATTGCTCACGTCGTTCGTCGACCGCAGTGGTCATCGTCATCCTCCTAGGTAGCTGGTAGACAGTTCTTCTTCGATCTCCGCCGGATCACCCGCGCGCACCACGCGTCCCTGCAGCATCAGCGCGGCGCTGGTGGCGATGGGCAGGACAGCCCGAGCGAACTGTTCCGCAACGAGAATCGAGACCCCTTCCGCCGCAAGCTCTCCCACGATGTCGTAGATCTGCGAGACAATCCGGGGCGCCAGGCCCATGGAGAGTTCGTCGAGCAGCAACACGGTGGGATTCGTCCCGAGCGCCCGCGACAACGCGAGCATCTGCTGTTCTCCACCCGACATCGATCCCGCCAGCTGAGTCCGGCGTTCACCGAGAATGGGGAACCGTGCGTACGCCACGTCCTCGAGTTCGGCGAGTGTGACACCCGTGCCGGTGGCGATCCACAGGTTCTCTCGCACCGTCAGGTTGGGGAAGACCCCGCGCCCCTCGGGAATCGAGCAGACCCCCAGGCGCGCCAACTCGGCTGCCGATGCCCCGTTCACGACATGTCCACCGAGCCGGAGCTCGCCGGACGACACCGGGTGGATGCCGGAGCACACCTTCAGCGTCGTCGTCTTGCCGCCACCGTTGGGTCCGAGCAGCGCGACGACCGCTCCCGGTGCGAGGGCGAGGTCCACACCGTGCAGCACTTCGATGGAACCGTATCCCGCACGTACACCGGCCAGTTCGAGCAAGGGTTCGGGACTCATATCGCCTCCTTCTCGGTTCCGATGTAGGCGTTGATCACCGCGGGATCGTTCTTGATCTCGTCGGGAACCCCACTTGCCAGCACTGCGCCGTAATCGAGCACATGGATCGTGGAGCAGATCTTCATCACCAGCGGAATGTCGTGTTCCACCAGGCAGATCGCGAGCCCGTCCTCGGCCAGACCGGTGAGCAACGCGGCGAACTCCTCGGTTTCCTGCTCCGTCTGACCGGACGCCGGTTCGTCGAGCAACAGGATCTGCGGATCGGTCATCAGTGCTCGCGCCACCTCGACGACGCGTGCCCGCCCGGTGGGGATGTCGGACACATCCTGATCCGCGATGTCGCGCAGACCCGTCAGCCCGAGCAACCGATCGGCTTCCGCTTCCACGTCGATCCGCCCGCGCGAGTTCGCATTGTGGATGTCGCCTGCCACCCGCAGGTTGTCCCGCACCGACAGCGACACGAACAGTTCGAGACGCTGGAAGGTGCGCGCGAGGCCCATTCGCGCCCGCTTGTACGGCGGCAGGGTGGTCACGTCCCGGCCGTCGACGAACACTCGGCCTGCCGTCGGCTTCTGCAGCCCGGTGATGGTGTTGAACAGCGTGGTCTTGCCGGCACCGTTCGGTCCGATCAGACCGGTCACGGTGCCGCGCCCGACTTCGATACTCACGTCCTTGACGGCGACATGGCCTCCGAATCGGACAGTGATACCGCGTGTTTCGAGAATCGGCGTGTCAGCCATTGGTGACCAGCTCCTTGTCCGCCCGGGCAGGCGGGGTCGACAGGTACTCCGAGATTCCGAGTTCACGATCGATCTCGTCACGTGCCTCGGCGCTGTACGGCTCGTCGAGCCCGATACGTTCCGGGATCAGCGGGCGACGTCGCGCGGCCTCTTCTTCACCGAGCACCGCCTCCGGCATCAGCCACTGCCCCATCACCGGCAGCATGAACACCGTCGCAATCGTGATCGACGCGAACCACCAGTTGTCGAGTACTCCGACGAGCGCGAGCAGGTACGACACCAGCACCACCGCTGCGCCACCCGCCAGAACAGGCTTCGCGTTCGCGAGGTGACGGTAGCCCTCGACGACCTGGTGGACACTGCCACTGGGGTTGGCCGCGACGCCGATACCGATCAGTGCCGGGCTCACCGCCGCGACGTGCCCGAGGAACGTCCACATGCCCGCGAGGTCCGGCTGTGCGGACGCGAGATTCGAGAACGAGGTCATGATGACCGCGAATCCGACGCCGGACATCAAACCGCCGAACAATGCGCCCGACACGTAGCCGATACCTGCGACCACGGTGAGCATCAGCAACGACAGACTCACCATGATCGAGAAGCTCTCGTTGGACACCGATCCCATCGCGCTCGCCATGAAGAGCCCACCGAGCCCTGCGATGCCGGCCGAGAGTGTGAAGACGCCGAGCTTGAGCCGCACGAGGCTCTGACCGAGCATCGCCGACGCGGCGGGACTGTCCTTCATCGCGGCGAGTCGACGTCCGTAACCGCTGTTGCGCAGGGCGATGACGCCGACGCCCAGCACAGCGAAGATCACCGTGACCGTCATCAGGAAGGTGGTGTCGTCGCGCAGGTCGAGCGGTCCCACCTTCAGCGGCGGAATAGCGATGTTCCCGTCGGTGAAGATGGAGAACTTGATACCGAACATCTCGTGCACAGTGGTGTCGCGCAGCACCATGTTGGACAGGAACACCCCGAACGCCATGGTGGCCAACGCCAGGTAGAGTCCCCGCAGCCGCAGGGCCGGCAGCGCGATGAGGCCGCCGACCACCGCCGTCGCCGCGACGCCGAGGGCGATGCCCCACAGGTTCAGATGGGCGGCGAGCCCGCTGCCGGAAATCCCGAAGTGGAACGCGACGATGGTCGCGATCGCGCCGAAAGATACCGGCGCCAGGTTCATCTCGCCCGCATAGCCGGTCAGCAGGGTCAGCGACAGCGCGATGATCGCGAAGGTCATGCCGATCGTCAGAGTGGTGATTGCCGAGGTGACCATCAAAAGCCGGATGGCATAGACGATCACTACCAGAGCCACCGCCCACGCGACGGCCTTGCGCACCGACGGCACGTGGTAGCGCTCCCGGGTTCGGGTGACCGCTCCACGCAGACGGTCCTGCGGCAGCACGATGAGCACGACGAACAGGGCGATCATCGGCAGGGACACCCGCAGGTTCGACGTCCACGTCCATGCCGTCGGGAAGTACGCGAGCACGTACGTCGCGGTCAGGCCGAGGAACAGAGCACCGGCGAAAGTCCGCGGAATGCTCCGCAACCGGCCGAACATCGCGGCGGCGAACGCATCGATCACCAGCAGCGTCAGCATGTTCGCTTCGAGGGTGCCGCCGTTGATCGGTGTCACGAGGATGCCGGCGAGCACGGCGAGCGTCGAGCCCAGCATCCACGACAGTGCGGCGAGCCGGTCCGGGTCGTGTCCGTTGAGCCGCAACAAATCCGGATCGTCGACCACGCCACGCATGGCGACACCGGAGCGGGTGCGGGTGAACATGACCCGCAACCCGATCGCGATGAGGACAGCGACCGCGATGCAGATCAGTTCGTGGTATCGGATTCCCACCCCGAAGATGTCGATCTTGGCTTGGTCGCCGAAGAACATCGTCATCGTCCGGGCCTGCTCGGGATGCCAGAACCAGTGTGACACCGACAGCATGCCCAGCAGGATCGAGACCGTGACGACGATCTTGGTGACCTCTGCGGTATTGCGCATGCCGCGCATGATGACGACGTAGAGCGCCAGCCCCATCAACGGTCCGAGGATGCCGAGCACGAGAAGCAGCGCCACCGGTGTGGGCAATCCCCAGCCGTAGCGGAACTGCCAGTATGCGAACGCCCCCAGCATGGCCTGCGCACCGTGCGCGAAGTTGAAGATGCCCGAGGTGTTGTAGGTGAGAACGAGGCCCGATGCGGCGATGGCGTACACCGATCCGAGCACCAACCCCACGATCGTGAAGGTCAGGAAGGTATCCATGCAAGTACCTCTGCTCGAGGGTGCCGGCGGTCGCGAATCACGCCGCCGGCACCGGTCGAACGGATCAGGCGGTCGGCCTGATGACGTTCGGGTTCAGGTATTTCGTGGCGATACGGTCCGGGCCCAGCTCGGTGCCCCACGTCTTCGCGTCGGTGGCGACGAGATACCGGTCGTCGCACTTGAACTCGGCGGCTTCCGCGGGGAACGCCTGTGAGTAGTCGGCACCCTTCAGTGCCACCACGAGACCGCACTTGGCAGGCATGTTGTTGCCCGGATCGGTGACGGCGTGCAATCCACCGCCGTCCCAGTCGTGGATCTGCGAGAGACCGTCGATCATGCACTGGCGGGTCAGGTCGGATCCGCATTCCTTCGCGGCGGTCGCCCACAGCAGGAAGGACGAGGTGGCCTGCATACCGAGGAGCGCGGTCTTGCCCCCCGCCTCGGACACGAGTTCGGTGTACTTCTTCACCGCAGGGACGGCGTCCGCGTGCTCGAGCATCTGGAACGTCATGCCGGCATGCATGTTGTCGAGCAGTCCGGTCTCACCGTTCCAGGTGGGAACGGCATTGGCGTACCAGGTGGCCTCGCCGAGGAGGATCGGATCGATGCCGACCTGGTCGAGCGCCTTGACGAAGTTGAACTCGGCAGGCACCGGTGAACGTGAGGTCCACAAGCCCTTGGCACCGCACTGCTTGATCTTCTCGGCGAACGGGACGTAGCTCGATTCGCCGTCGTAGTTGAGGGTGACACCGCAGTTCTTCAGGGTGAATCCAGCCGCTGCGGCGATCGAGCGGGCTTTGGTGTTCGCGGTGATGATCGTGGGCATCGTGCTGTCGACGACGTCGAATTCACCGACGAGTTCGGGATACATCTCGGCGATCTGGAACCACTGCGACCCGTTCGCGTAGTCGACGGGGAACGGAACACCCTGATAGGTCATCGGCCCGTTCGCCGCGTCGGGCGAGACGGTGAATGCCGGGACGGCCGCGAGGTTGCACGCGACCCGGGTCTGTTCCGAGGTCTGATCCATCGCGAACCCGTGGCCCACCAGCATGAACTCGGAGGCGCACGCGTTCTGCATGACAGCGTTGGCCTGCGTCATGGCAGCGTCGAAGTGGGTGCCCACGATCCGGCGGCCGTTGATACCGCCCTGCTCGTTGCACCAGTCGATCATGGCGGCGACAGCGTCGCCCATCTCCTTGTTCAGGCCGGGGCTCTTCGCGAACCCACGATCGTCTCCGTAACCGATACGGATTTCGGTGTCGCTCACACCCTGATCGGTGGCCCCGCTGGCATCACCTGCACCACAGGGCGATTCGAGAGTTCCGAAGGTCGCCTCCGACGCCGCGGCCGACTGGCCGGCGACAGTGGGCGATCCGGCGGACACAACTGCGTCGCCTTCCCGGTCGGAGGCACAGGCGGACGTCACCACCATGGCGGCCGCCAAGGCCGCCACCAGCTTCGTAGTAGAACTGCGTTTCACTTCGAGGTCTCCTTGGTCTCGACCGAGCCCCGCTCGAATACTGTGGACGGCGAGGGCCGAAGCATCACATCGGCGTGTCGGGTGACGCGAAGGTAGCCAGCGCATCGTGCACGACCTCGGGCACTCCCGGTGAGTGAGACCTGAAAGTGACCGTCACCACAGGTTCATCCGCTCAGTGGTACCGCTCACACACGCGGGGTGGCCGACGTGGCATCTTGTGCGTCACGTGACACGAGTAGTCGTCGGCAACCGGAAAGGCTCGTCCATGACAGCACCAGCAGATCTCCAACAGATGCTGATTCAAGTCGCTTCGAAACTCACCGGGCCCGGTGGACGATTCGAGGTCGTCGAGGAGGACGTGCGCGGAAACCGGATGCCGGTGATCCGCAATCGGGACCGGAAGGTCGGCGATCTCGTCGCCGCGTCGAAGGCGTGGGGTGACCGGGACTACCTGATCACGCTCGATCGACGGATGTCGTTTGCCGAACATGCCGACGCTGTGGCGGCGGTGGCTACCGCGATGCGCGACGAGTACGGAGTCGGCAAGGGCGACCGGGTCGCGCTCCTCGGCGCCAATTCCCCCGAGTGGATCGTCGCCTTCTGGGCGTCGCAGTGCCTGGGTGCCGTCGCCGTCGGACTCAACTCGTGGTGGACGCCATCCGAACTCGCCTACGGTGTCGAACTCGTGCGGCCGAAGGTCGTCGTGACGGACGCCAAGCGTGCCGACGTGCTCGCCCAGACGGGCCTGTCGGGGTTCACGGTCCTCACCGTCGAAGACGACCTGCCACGTCTTGTCGCCGAGCGGACCGGAGCGGAGCTTCCCACGTCCGATGTCGACGAGGACGACCCCGCGGTCATCCTGTTCACGAGCGGGACGAGCGGACGCCCCAAGGGAGCTCTGCATTCTCAGCGCAACCTGCTGGCCGTGGTGGACTACCACCGCTACTCGGACGCGATGGTCGCGCACATGTACGGCCGGACCTACGACGACTCCGTGCCCAGCGACAACCGGTATCTCCTGACCTCGCCGTTGTTCCACATCGCGAGCCTCCACAACCTCGCGGTGCCCCGGCTGGCCACGGGCAGTGCCGTCGTGATGACCGAGGGTCGCTTCGACGTCGATCAGGTCTTCGGGTTGATCGAGCGCGAGAAAGTCACCAACTGGGGTGCGGTGCCGACCATGGCGGCACGCATGCTGGAGCACAAGGACACCGACCGTTACGACCTGTCGTCGTTGTCTGCATTCGCGCTGGCGTCCGCGCCCTCGTCGCCCGCGTTCAAGAAGCGGCTGCGCGAGAAGTTTCCGTTTGCGGAGCAGGCTCTTGTGGACAGCTACGGCCTCACCGAGTGCAGCACCGCGGTCGCCGTAGCCACCGCGGGTGAGCTCGAGGCGTTCCCCGGCACGCTCGGACGACCGATCCTCACTGTCGCGATGGAAATCCGCGATCCTCTCGGGGACGTGGTGCCCGAGGGCGTCGAAGGCGAAGTCTGCGTTCGCAGCCCGTTCGTCATGCTCGGGTACTGGGAGGACGAGGCGGCCACCGCCGCCGCGATCACAGAGGGTGGCTGGCTGCGCACCGGAGACTTCGGTGTACTCGAGCAGGGACGGCTGAGGCTGACCGGCCGACGCTCGGATCTGATCCTTCGCGGCGGGGAGAACGTGTACCCCACCGAGATCGAGCAAGTGCTCGACGAGCATCCCGCAGTCCAGGAATGCGCAGTAGTCGGCGTCGATCACGAGGATCTGGGGCAGGAGGTGGCGGCAGTGGTCGTGCTCCATCCGGGCTCCGAAGTCAGCGAACAGGACCTGCGCGACTTCTGCGCGGAACGGCTTTCGTACTACAAGGTGCCCGCACACTGGCGGATCACCGGCGACGCACTGCCCCGAAATGCGACCGGAAAGATCCGGAGACGCGATGTGACCGTCTAGGAACGGGGCGGCCGGCCACGGTCACCCTGCGCTCGGCGAGCGGCCGCGTTGATCGATTCCGAACAGCGCGGCCGCGTTGTCGTGGCATACCGCCCGAAGCCAGTCCGAATCCGGTGCGACACGTGCGAGTGCCTCCAGTTGATGGAGGTAGGTGTAGGGAATATTGGGAAAGTCGCTTCCGAGAAGGATTTTCGACCGCAGGACATCGAGCCTCGGCAGGGCCTCCCGAGGAAACGGCGTGTCCTCCTCGACGAAGTCGGTGAACGCCATCGTGGTGTCCAGGTGGACCCGCTCGTACCTCTCGGCGAGATCGAGGAAGTCGACGTATTCGGGTAGCCCCATGTGCGCCACGATCACCGTGAGTTTCGGATGCCGCCGCAACAGTTCCGCCATCGGCTCCGGTCCGGTGTGGGTGCCGGGCGCCGGTCCCGATCCGCAGTGCACCACGATCGGCACCTCGGCGTCCTCGAGCAGTCCCCACACCTCGGTCAGCAGCGGATCGAGGGGTGTGTAATCGCCGACCTGCAGGTGCGACTTGAACACCTTCGTACCCGCCTCGAGCGCGGAGGTGACATACGCTCCCGCCCCGGGTTCGGGATAGAAGGTCGAGGTATGGAGGCAGCCGGGTGTGCGGGCCGCGAAATCGGCTGCCCACGAGTTGAGCCACGCCGCCATGCCGGGCTTGTGCGGGTACACCATCGAGGTGAAGCACCGCACCCCGAACGCCCGCAGTTGCGCGACCCGCTCTTCTTCGCTGGTCCGGTACGAAATCGGCCAGTGCCGGCCCACCAACGGTCCGGCCGAGTCGAAATATGCCCACACCTTGTCCATGACGCTGGTGGGCATGAAGTGGGTGTGCACGTCGACGAGTTCGTCGAGGCCGTGTTCCCGCCGGAACCGCGCGATCTGGTCAACCTCGCTCATGTCGCGACCGTACCCGAGCGGCCCGAGTGGGTGCCGGGCCACAACCTCGTCAGAAGAGCGTGAGTTCGACGTCTCCGGCCCTCGCCGACTCTGCTCGCGCCACCGCGCGCGGCAGTGGGTCGGGTACCTCGATGGGCCCGGGCCGGGCCGCGACCTCCCGGGCGGCCTCGCCGGCGAGCGTGTCGGCAACCTCGTTGAAGTGGTTGCCGACATGGCCGCGTACCCAGCGGAACCGCACCGGTCCGGCGCGGTCGACGAGTTCGCGGTCGATGGCCCGCACGAGTTCGATGTTTTTCACCGGCGATCCCGTGGACGTCTTCCAGCCCTTGCGTTTCCACCCGGGCAGCCACTCGGACGCACATTTGATGGCGTACTGCGAGTCGGATTCGATGATCATGGGCTCGGTACCGGGATGCGCGCGCAGTGCCTCGAGCACGGCACGGAGTTCGGCGATCTGGTTGGTACCGGAGCGTTCACCCCCCGATGCACTCGGTCCCTCGTGATTGACCCACGCCCATCCGATGGCACCACCTGGGTTACGCAGGCAGGATCCGTCGGTGCTCACGATGATCATGTCGCCGACCATAGCCTTTCCGTCCGACACCGGGAAACCGTCGCGGCCGTCACAGAGAGTCCGACCGCTACAGAGGTACGGTAGGTCGGTGACCGCGTCCGTCAACGATGCCGCACCTGTTGACACTCTCGTGAGGGTGCCCGGGCCCGTCGATGTCGCACAAACCCTGCGCCCGCTGCAGCGCGGACCCCGCGACCCCTGCCACCGCCGTGACGGAAGTGCCGTCTGGCGTGTGTCGCGCATGGAGTCGGGTCCTGTGACCTACCGGGTCACGCAGGCCGGGTCGGATTCCGTCCGCTGCCTCGCGTGGGGCCCCGGCTCCGGGGAACTACTCGATCGCCTTCCCGCTCTCCTCGGCGCCCACGACGACCCCTCCGGATTCGCTCCCGTTCACCCCGCGCTCGCCGAGGCGCACCGTCGCATGCCCGGTCTGCGCATCACCCGCACTGGCCGCGTACTCGAAGCACTCGTCCCCGCCATCCTCGAGCAGCGCGTGCACGGCATCGCGGCGTTCGCCTCCTGGCGTCAGCTGGTCACCCGCTTCGGGGAGCCCGCACCCGGTCCCGCACCGCAGGGCATGCGGGTGCCGCCGAGTGCGGAGTCGTGGCGACGGATCCCCTCGTGGGAGTTCCATCGCGCGAACGTCGACCCCGGGAGGGCCAAGACCATCGTGCGGTGCGCCCAGCTGGCCGACTCGCTCGAACGTCTCGTCGACGACGATCCCGCACGAGCGCGGCGCGCACTGCGTTCGGTGCCGGGCGTCGGGGTCTGGACGGCCGCCGAGGTCGCACAGCGGGCCCTCGGCGACGCCGACGCCCTGTCTGTCGGCGACTATCACCTCGCCACGGTCGTCGGCTGGGCACTGCTCGGTTCGCCGCTCGACGACGCGGGCATGGTGGAGTACCTCGAACCCCTTCGCCCGCACCGGTATCGAGCCGTGCGGCTGCTCGTCGAATCGGGAGGATATTCGAGCGTTCCGCGGCGAGGCCCGCGTACCGCCGTCACCGATCACCGCCGTCACTGATCGTCAGCGCCGTCACCATCACCGCCGTCACCGATCGGCACGACCCCCGCCGCCAGACTGCCGACCTCAGGGAGGTGTACGAATGTCCGACCCCGACAACTATCCCGTGCCGACCCGGCTCGACCACCTCCCGAGCTTTCTGCTGACACAGTCCGCCATGCGGGTGCACCGCGTGGTGTTCGACCGTCTCGATGCGGCCGGCGCACGCGGCCACCACTACCGGATGCTCTCCGCCCTCGACGAATTCGGCCCGTCCAGCCAGGTCGAACTCGGACGCCGATGTGGTCTCGACCGGAGCGACGTCGTTGCGTGCATCGACGCACTGGCAGATCGCATGTACGTCCGGCGCGCCTCCGACCCCAAGGATCGCCGGCGCAACATCGTCAGTCTCACGCGGAAAGGCCGCGACCGTCTGGCAGAACTCGAACGCGTGCTCACCGCCGTGCAGGACGAAGCCTTCGCGCCGCTCGACGGCCACGAACGCGAGCAACTCGTCGCCATGCTGACGAAGATCATCGACCACCACGTCCACCTCGCATCCGAGCGGCGGCCGTAAGCGTGCACACCCGCGACAGTCGTACTCTGGATGGGTGCGATCGGCAGAGATCCTGCAGGTCCCGCGCTCGAAAGGATCCCCGTGGAAGCAAAGCCTTGCAGCGAATCACGAGTCGTCAAGACCAATAGGGTCTTTCCCAACGACGTCAACGATCACAACACCCTCTTCGGGGGGAAATTGATGAGCGATATCGACATGACCGCGTCGATCTCGGCGACCCGCCACAGCCGCGCATCCGTGGTCACGGCCTCGACCGACTCTGTGGCGTTCCTCGCACCCGTGCACCAGACCGACTCTGTGTGCCTCGAGTCGTTCGTCACCTGGACCGGTCACAGCTCGATGGAAGTGTTCGTGAAGGTGACGGCCGAGAATCTGCGCAGCGGAGACCGCCGCATCGCGGCGACTGCCTTCCTGACGTTCGTGGCGATCGACGACGACGGACGCCCCACCGCGGTGCCGCCCGTGATTCCGGAATCCGACGAGGAGCGACAGCTCAACGCATCCGGTGAGGCGCGCGCCGAACATCGCCGGGCGCACCGTCGCCAGAGTCAGGAGATGGCTGCGTACCTCACCACGAGAAGGCCGTGGTGAGGTAACTCGCCCGTCGAAGCATCCGCGTGGTCACGCCGCTACAGCGACCGTGCGATGAGCACCTTCATGACTTCGTTCGCACCTGCATAGATGCGCTGGACCCGGGCGTCTTCGTACATCCGGGCGATGAGGTACTCCCGCATGTAACCGTAGCCGCCGTGTAGCTGGACACACCGGTCGACGACCTCGCACTGCTTGTCGGTGAGCCAGTACTTGACCATCGCCGCATCGGCGGGGTCGAGCCGACCGCGCAGGTGCTGCTCGATGCAGTGGTCGAGGAAGATGCGGCTGGTACGGGCGATGGTCTGGCACTCGGCGAGCTCGAACGCAGTGTTCTGGAACTCGAAGAGGCTGTGCCCGAACGCTTGTCGCGCCTTGGTGTACCGAACGGTCTCGTCGACCGCACGCTGCATGGCACCGGCCGCCTGCGCGCCGATGATGAGACGTTCCTGCACGAGCTGCGCCATGAGCTGCGCGAAGCCCTGCCCTTCTTCGCCGAGCAGGTTCGTCACCGGTACCCGCACGTCCGTGAACGACAGCTCCGACGTGTCGGCGGCATGCTGCCCCACCTTGTCGAGCACGCGCCCGACCGCGAAGCCCTCACAGTCGCGCAGATCGACGATGAGCAGCGACACGCCCTTGGCACCGGCCTTCGGGTCGGTCTTGACGGCGAGGACGATGACGTCGGCCGACGACCCGTTGGTGATGAACGTCTTCGACCCGTTGACGACGTACTCGTCGCCGTCGCGGATCGCGCTGGTCTTGATCGCCTTGAGATCCGAACCGGCTCCCGGCTCGGTCATGCCGATCGCACCGAGGATCTCGCCGGTTGCCATCCCGGGCAACCAGGTCCGCTTCTGCTCCTCCGAGCCGTACTCCAGGATGTAGTGCGCGACGATGCCGCTGTGCACGGAGATGCCGAGCGCGAGGTCGCCGGAGTATCCCTGCGCTTCGAACACGGCGAGGTCGTGCGCGAACGTGCCGCCGCCACCGCCGTACTCTTCCGGAACCGAGCACAGCAGCAGCCCCAGCTTGCCTGCCTCGAGCCACACGTGGCGGTCGATGCAACGCTGCTCGTCCCACTTCTCCGCGTGCCCCATGACCTCACGTTCGAAGAAGTCACCCGCCAATTCCGACAGTGCCCGCACCTCGTCGTCGTGCCACGACGGCACGTGCTTGTTCCTCATGTGTCCCCTTCGTTGATGTCCGGCCGGAACGGCCGGATGTCACAGTGTCGGTCGGCGTGCCCGACGCGGCCTCCGGTCAGACGGCGCGCAGTTCCCGCTTGAGCAGCTTGCCGCTCTGGTTGCGCGGGAGAGTATCGACGAAGCGGACGATCTTGGGCACCTTGAACGCCGCGAGCCGGTTCCGCACGTGGTCGACGAGTTCGCGCTCGGTGACCGTATGACCGTCCTTGAGTACGACCACTGCGGTGACCGCCTCGATCCACTTCTCGTCGGGGGTCCCGATGACGGCGACCTCCGCAACGGATCCGTGCGTGTAGAGAGCGTCCTCCACCTCACGGGAGGCGACGAGAATGCCGCCGGTGTTGATCACGTCCTTGATCCGGTCCACGACGGTGATGTACCCCTCCGGATCGCGGGTGACGAGGTCACCAGAGTGGAACCAGCCGTCGCGGAAGGCTTCCGCGGTAGCGTCCGGGTTCTCCCAGTAGCCGAGGCACAACTGCGGCGACCGGTAGAGCACTTCACCCGGTTCGCCGTCGGGAACGTCGTTCCCTTCGGCGTCGACGACGCGGGTCTCGACGAACAGCACCGCGCGCCCGCACGACGAGGGGCGGTCGGCGTGTTCGTCGGGTCCGAGCACGCAGGCCAGGGGGCCGATCTCGGACTGGCCGAAGCAGTTGTAGAAACCGAGGTCGGGGTAGCGCTCGCGCAACCGGTTCAGCACCGTGACCGGCATGATCGATGCGCCGTACTGCGCTTTGCGCAGCGACGACAGATCGCGCGTGTCCAGATCGGGGTGGTTGGCCAGGGGGACCCACACGGTGGGGGCGAGGAACAGCGATCCGATCCGCTCGGATTCGACCAGGCGCAGGATCTCCGGGATGTCCGGGGCCGGCAGCAGGGTGATCGTCGCGCCGACCGCGAGGTACGGGAGCAGGAACACGTGCATGGCTGCCGAGTGGTACAGCGGCATGCAGATCAGCGGATTGTCGTCGGCGCGCAAGTCGAGGGCGACGATCGACGACGTGTACTCGTGCACCAGTGCACCGTGAGTCATCATGGCGCCCTTGGGCTTCGACGTGGTCCCCGAGGTGTAGAGCAGTTGCACCAGATCGTCGGCGGACGGCGCGGCGTCGAGTGCAGGCACGGGACCGTTCGCCGCCTCGTGCAGCAGCGACGCGTCTTCATCGCGCAGTGCGAGCACGTGCTCGGCGGGAACGTCGGGCAGAACGCGGTCGAGTTCGCCGCGCAGTGCCGGATCGACGAGCACCGCCCTGGCCCCGGACTGCGCGAGGAGATAGGACAACTCTTCGCCGCGCAGCGCGTAATTGATCGGCACGTGCACGAGACCGGCGCGCGCCGCCCCGAGGTAACCCAGCACATACGCGTCGGAATTGGTGCCGTACCCGGCCACGCGGTCGCCGGCGGTGAGGCCGAGGGACAGCAGACGCGCGGCGGTCCGGGACACGGCGGCGTCCAGTTCCCGGTAGGTGAGGCTGCGATCGGCGAACCGCAGCGCGACACGGTCGGGGAACCTGGCGGCGGAACGGTGCACTACAGCGTCGACGGTGTTCGCACGGGGATCGGAACTCATGCGGGCAACGTTATAGGACGTCCAACAATTGGTCGAGACCTAACGCTCGATAAGCGCCGCGCTCACCGTCCCGTCCACACCGGCGCACGCTTGTCGACGAAGGCGGACATACCCTCCTGCGCGTCGTCGAGGACGGCGTTGGTCGCCATCGTCTCCGCCATCGCCTCGTACGCGGCGTCCTGAGGGAGTTCGATCTGCCGGTAGAACGCCTCCTTGCCGATCCGCACCGTCACCGGCGAGGCGGACGCGATCTTCACCGCGAGCGCCGTCGTCTCGGTGTCCAGCGCTTCCGGCTCCACGACGAAGTTCACCAGGCCCCAGTCCGCTGCCGTCCGGGCATCGATCATGTCGCCCGTCAGCAGCATCTGCAGTGCGCGTTTCCGTCCGACGGCCCGGCTGACCGCGACCATCGGCGTCGAGCAGAACAACCCGATCCGTACACCGGGTGTCCCGAACTCCGCACTGTCCGCAGCCACCGCGAGGTCACATGCGGCGACGAGTTGACAGCCCGCCGCCAACGCGGGCCCCTGCACCGACGCGATCACCGGCTGAGGGATCCCCTGCACGGTCTTCATCATCTCGTTGCAGGTCTCGAAGATGGCGCGCTCTTCCTCGAGGGTGCGCCCGATCATGTCCCGGAGATTGTGGCCCGCGGAGAACGCCGGCCCCTCCGCACGGATCACGATCACCTTCGTATCCGCGGACAGCGCGATCAGCCCCGCGATCACCTCGCGCATCGTGTTCACGGACAACGTGTTGCGCTGCCGGGCGTTGTTCAGGGTGAGCACGCCGATTCCACTGGCCTCGTCGACGGCGACGAGCACGGGCGCGGTACTGGTGTCGGTCATGCTCCCAGCCTGCCGGACCGGCCCGGCCCGCACCACCGCGACACTCGGACGGCCCTCCGGCGAGGCCGGCGGAATCGGCGATTCGAACACCCGCGATTCGAACACCCGCGATTCGAACCCACGGCGGTTCGAACTGTCCGCGGTGAGAACTCAGCGCGGGGCGAGAGCGCGGATCATCGGCGCGGGATCCTCGGACGGCAGAAGCGCGATCGCCGGCGTCGTCACGCCGTTGTCCATGTAGCGCTCCACGTGCTCACGGCATGCTTCCGGAGGACCGTGCACCACGAGATCGTCCACGACCCGGTCCGGGATCGCCTCGAGCGCCCCCTTGCGGTCGCCTTCGGCCCACAGTCGCCACATCCCCGCGAAGTCGTCGGACCGTCCGAGGAATTCGTGGAAGGCGCGGTAGACCGGAACGTTCATGTACGCGGCGATCATGCGGCGCCCGATCGCGCGGGAGGTGTCCGCGTCCATGCCGGGGAGCACGAAGATCCGCGCGACGATCTCCTTACCGGCGCCGCCTTCGTCGACATACGGGGCAACGGTGCGCACGTCGTCGGCGGACAACCAGTTGACGATCGCACCGTCCGCCTCTCTGCCCGCCAGCCTGAGCATGCCCGGACGCAACGCAGCGAGCAGAACCGGCGGCGCGGGGTCCGGGACGAGACCCGCACGGAAGCCCTGCACCGAGAAGGTGTCGTACTCGTGGCTCACCTTCTCGCCGGCGAGGGCGGACCGCAGGAACCGCAGGGTGTCGCGGGCGCGCTTGAACGGTTCCTCGAACGGGATCCCGTTCCACTTCCCGACGATCACGTCGGAGGACGTACCTACGCCCAGCACGAACCTGCCGGGCGCGGCGGCCGCGAGAGTCGCCGCAGACATCGCGAGCGTGGCCGGCCCGCGGGTGTACACCGGCACGATCGCGGTGCCCAGGCGGAGGGCCGGGGCCCAGGTGCTCGCCAGCGCGAGGGGAGTGAAGGCGTCCGCAGCCCCCGCCTCCGACGACCAGACGTCGGTGTAACCGAGGTCCGGCAACTCCTCGATCACCCGTCGCTGCTCGGAGAAGGGAATGCCGTCGAGCGGAATGGTGAGGCCCCACCGCCGTGTCGTGTTGTCCGTCATGGGCGACACCCTAGTCATCGTGTGGCCCCTGTCACCCCGGTGCGCTGTCGTCCCCGGTCACACGGCCGCGCCGTATGCTGGCATGTTGTGCGAATCGGTCAGCTCTGGCGTTATCCGGTGAAGTCGTTCGGTGGAGAGCGAATGGACGCGGCCACCGTCGAGTCGGACGGACTGCGCGGGGACCATGTGTGGGCGGTCGTCGATCCGGAGACCGGCGATGTCGCAAGCGCAAAGCGGTTCCGGCGGTGGGGTTCTTTGCTGTCGTGCCGTGCGCGACTGCTCGACGAAGTCGATCCGCGCGATCCTGCCGCACTGGAGATCACCCTGCCTGACGGCACGGTGGTCCACGGCAACGACCCCGCTGTGACGGATCTGTTGTCGGACACGACCGGGCGGCCCGTCCGGTTGGAGACCCGCCCGCGCACGTACGACGAAGCGCCGCTCCATCTGGTGTCCACTTCCGCGGTCGACGCGCTCGGCACCGGGGACGCATCCGAGATCGCGCTGCGTCGTTTCCGGCCGCAGATCGTCGTGGCGACGGACGAGGATGCGGGATTCCTCGAGGACGGCTGGGTCGGGAAGCAGGTCGGGATCGGCTCCGCGACGGTCGAACCGAGCAAGCTCACCTCGCGGTGCGTGATGGTGACACTCGCGCATCAGGAGGTGCCCGCGCGGCGCGACATGCTCCGCACGGTGATGGCGCGGCCGGTCGCACCAGGACTCACGGACGATAAACCCGGTGCGTACATCGGGATCTACGCGACCGTCACCCAGTGCGGCCTGATCGCGGTCGGGGACACACTCGAGATCCGGTAGCACGCCCGAGACCGATAGACATATCGTTTTTCGATGTGTATAACGAATATCGATATTATCGACTTTCGTTATGCCGGGAGGCTTCATGCACACGGTCGAATCCGCACCGATCACTCCCACCGAGACGTCGAACAAGGACCGAAGGGACCTGTGGGCGTCGATCACGGTGTTCGCGGCCGTCGCCGTGGTGGTCGTGGTCAACTATGTCGCCGGACTCCTCGACGACCTGGAGAATCGGACCGTGACGGCGCGGTTCTCGTTCGAGCACACGCCTCCGCCGAACATGTTCTCTCCCAACGGCACTCCCGTCTCCGTCGCAGGAACTTCGAACATCGACATTCCGACCGGGTCCGTGTCGCCCGTGACCGTCGGCTTCCTCCGCAGCGCCGACGCACTGGAAACGGTCGGCTACCTGGCGGTTCTGGCTCTTCTCACCTGGGTCATGGTGCGATTCGTGCGCGGGCGGTTGTTCGACAGAGGTGTCATCCGCGGAGTCACCGCCGCGTCGATCGCCGCCGTCATCACCATCATCGCGCCGACGTTTCCCCGCGTTCTCGGCTCGAATCTCGCTATTCGCGATCTCGCGTGGCAGGACGGTGTCAACGCGCAGGGAATGGGACCGGAGTTCTGGTACGCGTACGTCTTCTGCATGGCTCTGTCCGCAGTCGCGGTGGTGCTTCGCATCGGCAGCCGTGTGGCCCGCGACAACGAGGGACTCGTCTGATGCCGCCCGACACCGACCACGCCGTGCAGTGCCACCTCGACGACCTGCTCGAAGCCCGCGGCATGACTCTGGCACACCTGGCCGAACAGGTCGGCGTCAGCGTCGTCAACCTGTCGGTGCTCAAGAACGGCCGCGCCCGGGCGATCAGGTTCTCCACTCTCACCGCGGTATGTCGCGCTCTCGATTGCACTGTCGGAGAGCTTCTCTCGGTCGACGAGGAGCCCGACGCGGACCGACACGCCGACTGACGAGTGGTCAGTTCACCGTGCCTGTGGCCGGCAGGATGCGCGTGCGGACCTCGCCGAATCCGATACGGGTGCCGTTCGGGCCCGGGGCCGTAGCCGAGATGGCGATCTCGTCGCCGTCTTCGAGGAACGTGCGTGTCTCGTCGCCGACCCGCACGGGTTCGGCACCACCCCACGTGAGTTCGATGAACGCGCCGCG
Organism: Rhodococcus sp. NPDC058639; assembly: GCF_042717545.1. Classification (NCBI taxonomy): domain Bacteria; kingdom Bacillati; phylum Actinomycetota; class Actinomycetes; order Mycobacteriales; family Nocardiaceae; genus Rhodococcus; species Rhodococcus sp. NPDC058639. The sequence continues at coordinate 528,781 of NZ_JBHXRF010000001.1, read as the reverse complement.
CTGGTCCTTCTCCGGCCCGGAGACGGTGCCGGAACCGAACAGATCGCCGGTCCTCGTGGCCGCTCCGTTGACCGATATGTGGGCGAGCATCTGCGCCGGCGACCAGTACATCTGCGCGTACGGGGGACGCGACACGATGTGGCCGTTCCATTCGACGGCGAGATCGATGTCCAGACCCCACTTCTCGTTGCCCTTCAGATAGGGCAGCGGTTCCGGGTCCTGCACCGGCGTGCCGATCCGGGCGGCCTCGAGGGCGGCAAGCGGCACCACCCACGGAGAAATGGACGTCGCGAACGACTTTCCGAGATTCGGGCCGAGCGGCACGTACTCCCACGCCTGAATGTCGCGGGCCGACCAGTCGTTGAGGATCACCGCGCCGAAGCAGTGGTCGGCGAACTCGTCGGGAGCGATCTGCGAGCCCATCGGCGAACCGACGCCCACGACGAACCCCACTTCTGCTTCGATGTCGAGCCGGATCGACGGGCCGAAGACCGGAACCTCGTCGTTCGGTCCCTTGCGCTGACCGCACGGGCGCACGATATCCACACCCGAGGTCACGACGGTGCTCGACCTGCCGTGATACCCCACCGGCAGGTGTTTCCAGTTGGGCATGAGCGGATCGGAGTTCTCCGGACGGAACAGCCGGCCCAGGTTCGAGGCATGATTCTCGGATGCGTAGAAGTCGACGTAATCCGCTACGTCGAACGGCAGGTGCATCGTCACGTCGGCGACGGAGTAGACCGCGTCGTCATCGAGATCGCCGGTGATCGCGTCCTGGATCGCGGCACGAACCTCGTCCCATCGCGCCCGGCCCTGCGCCATGAACGCATTGAGCGAAGGTTCGGCGAAGACGATGTCGTCGAACAACCGGCTCAGGTCGACAACCGAGTCGCCCACCCGCACCCCGACGCGCGGTTCGGTATCCGCGGTGGAGAAGATGCCGTAGGGCAGGTTGTCCGGCCCGAAGAGGGAGCCTTCCGGGATCGCGACGACGGTGGGGCGTGGACGGGTCACTCCCCTGCTCCCGGAGTGCGATTCCAACTGCGCGCGTAGGACGGGTCCTCGCAGGCGAGTGCACCTTCACCGAGTTCGAGCGGGCGGAAGGTGTCGACCATGACGGCCAGTTCGTCGAAGTACTCGACACCGATGCTGCGCTCGTACGCACCGGGCTGCGGACCGTGCGCGTGACCGCCGGGGTGGACGGAAACCGACCCCTGCCCGATGCCCGAACCCTTGCGGGCTTCGTAGTCTCCGCCGCAATAGAACATCACTTCGTCCGAGTCGACGTTGGAGTGGTAGTACGGCACCGGAATCGCGAGCGGGTGGTAATCCACCTTGCGGGGCACGAAATTACAGATCACGAAGTTGTTGCCTTCGAACGCCTGATGCGCAGGTGGTGGCTGATGGACGCGACCGGTGATCGGCTCGTAATCGTGGATGGAGAACGTGTACGGGTACAGGCACCCGTCCCACCCCGCCACGTCGAAGGGATGGTGCGGCACGACATATCGCGTGCCCACGATCCCGTGCGATGTGCGGTGCTTGACGAGTACGTCGACGTTCTCCCCCTCGACCTGCACCGGTGCGGAGGGACCGTGCAGGTCGCGCTCACAGAAGGGGGCGTGCTCGAGGAACTGTCCGTACTTCGACAGGTAACGCTTCGGCGGAGCGATGTGACTGCTCGCCTCGATGATGTAGGCGCGCAGCGGTTCGTCACCGGTCGGCACCCAGCGATGCGTGGTGGCTGCCGGCAGCAGCACATAGTCGCCGGGTTTCGCCGAGAGAGTGCCGAAAACTGTGTGGACGTCGGCGGTTCCGGACTCGACATACACCATTTCGTCGCCGACCACGGTGCGGTAGAGCGGTGATTCCTTCGACGAGACGACGTACGAGATCCGCACGTCCGGGTTCCCGAGGATCAGGCGTCGGCCGGTGACCACGTCGGTTTCCGACCACGTCGACTCGGGGAAGAGCTTGTGGAGTTCGAGATGCCGCGGTTCGAGCGGATGGTTCGGCGTCGTGCTCTGGTCACCGAGTTCCCACTTCGTGGCCTCGACGATCGCGGACGGAATGTACCGGTGGTAGAGAAGCGACGAGTCGGAGGAGAATCCCTCCTCGCCGATCAACTCCTCGTAGTAGAGATTGCCGTCGTCGTCCCGGTGCTGGGTGTGACGCTTGGGCGGGATGACGCCGAGCTGTCGGTAGAACGCCATGGTTCGACTCCCGGAGGTCCTCGGGGTTGTGCCGCGCAGGTCGGTGACGACGTTACAGCGATACTCCCGCCGACGAGCGCGACAGCGGGCGCAGCGCTTTGAACCACGTCTCACCGATGGTCCACGCGGTCACCACCACGACTAGGACAAGGATCCCCTGAGAGAAGAGCGTCATCTGTTCTGGTCCGTCCGCGAAGGTGACACCCGGAAAAACGGCGTCGAAGAACGCGGGGTTGAAAAACCTCTCGTTCGACAACAGCCAGACCAGCGGAATCGCGACAAGCAGGTTGAGAACGGTGTCGACGCCTGCCAGCAGCATCGTCCGGCGCCGGACCGTGTACTTCACGATCTCGAACACGGCCTCGAGCGCCAGCACGACGAGGAGCACCGGCATCCAGAAGTTCCACAGGTCCGGAGCGATGAACGGGATCGGGGCGCCCTCGGAGTCTTCGAAGGTAGAGGACGTCCGCTGCGCGATGAACACCACGATGAGGAACACGAGCATTCCGACGGAGAAGACGGTATCCCCCAGGGACACGCGGCCGTTCGTGGTGGAGTGCGGTAGCCGGTCGAGGGTCCACTCGCCGGCGAGATCCTTGCGACGGGTGCCGTTGCGCTCCAATACGGCGAAGACGACAGTGACCCAGAAAACGATCTGCAGGGCAACTTCCACGGTGACGGACAACCCCGTGACGAGCGCCTCGACGCCCGTGCTGCCCTCGATGAGGTCGACCACGAGCAGGATCGCCCCGGCGAGAGGAGCAATCCACACCAGCGCCTTCAGCAGCCGCCACCAGTCGAGGAAGAACTCGGGCCCGATCAGGTACATGGGCCGTCCCGCGAGCCCTGCCGCGAGTCGGTCCGGATCGCCGAGGTCGGTAAGTACCGCGGCCTCCGCGTCCACGGGTGACTCTCCCGCCGCGATCCGGGCGTCGACGGCGTCCGCGATCGAGCCACGGAGTTCACGGCCGATGTCCTGATGCTTGTCGGCAGGAAGGCTGGACAAAGCTGCGGCCATGTAGCGGTTGGTGAGCGTCATGATGCGCCTTCTTCCGAGGTGGATGCGATGGCCTGCAGGGTGCGAGCGAGACCCGACCATTCGTCGACGAGCCGCCCCGCAACTTCCGCGCCGGCTTCGGAGGTCCGGTAGAACTTGCGTGGTCTCGCCTCGTCGGTGTTCCACTCGCTGACGAGCAGGCCTTGCTTTTCGAGCCGTCGCAGCAACGGATACAGCGTGCCGGCGTCGACGGCGATTCCGGCGGCTGCGAGAGCCTCGAGCAATCCGTAGCCATAGCCGGGAACGCGCAGCATCAGGAGGCTCGCGACAACGACAGACCCTCGTCGCACCTCCTGGTCGTGCCCGGCATACACCTCAGGATCGATCATGCGGCTCACAATACTGTGTGAGGCACACTATTGTGAAGAGCCAGAGTTCGGTAGCGGCACCGACTGGGTCGCCCCGGCGTGTGACCGGAGCTTTCTCGACGGGTCGCGTGTGCACTCGGCCACTTGGTTCCACGAATCAGCACACAGGTGTGCACAATCGACGGGTGAGCTTTTCCGACATCTCGGTCGATCCACATCGACACACCCTGCGGGGCGCCCGATTCTGGCTGGCACCACTCGTGGTGGTCACCGCGGTGATGGCTACGTTGGGCTACTTCTATCTGGGCAGCATGCTCGAGCCGTCCGAGAATCTCCGCGAGTTCCCGATGGCGATCGTCAATCAGGATGTCGGCGACGTCATGCCGGGCGCCGATGCCCCTCGCAACCTCGGATCCGAGATCACCGCAGCGGTGCTCGACGGCGTCGATTCCGAGCGCATCGCTCTGCAGGAAATGGGGATAGCCGCAGCGCACCGTGGCCTCGACAGCGGCGAACTGTACGGCGCGATCGTGATTCCGAGCGATTTCACGAAGCGCACCTCGATCCTCGCGCAAGCCAGCGTCATCCCCGGCGACATCGAGAAACCCGTCATCACCCTCTACAGCAACCCCCGCACCGGAACGTTCGCGTCAGCCATCGTCGGGAGAATCGGTGACGAGGCGCTGACCACCGTCAACAAGTCGGTCGGGGAAGAACTCACGAAGACCGTCAGTACGACGCTTGCGGAGACCGCGCCCGATCTCCAACTCTCGGGCGGTAGCGCGCTCACACTCGCGGAGCCCATCAACGTCCTGGCCGTCGAGCACAAACCTCTGCCTGCTCACACCGGTTCCGGACTGTCCGCGTTCTATTACACGCTGCTTCTGATCCTCGCGGGCTTCACCGGCGCGACCATCATCAGTTCCATCGTCGATTCCGCACTGGGGTTCGTGCCCACCGAATACGGACCGCTGTACATCACCAAGGAAACCACCAGGATGTCGCGACTTCAGGTGCTGTTCCTCAAGTGGGGCATCCTGGTCGTCCTCGCACTGGTCGTGTCCGCGCTGTATCTGGGGATCGGTACGGCGCTCGGGATGCCCGTGTCACGCCCGCTGTTGCTCTGGGAGTACGGCGCCCTTGCCATCGCCGCGGTGGGCATCACCTCGCTGGCGGTGATGTCCGTGTTCGGACCGGCCGGACTGCTCGTGAACCTGATGCTGTTCATCGTGCTGGGACTGCCGTCCTCCGGCGGCACGATTCCGATCGAGGCGTCGCCGCCGCTCTTCGAGTGGCTCGCCACCTTCGAGCCGATGCATCAGATCTACCTCGCGGTGCGCGCCATCCTCTATTTCGACGGCAACCTTTCCGCAGGCCTCGCCGAAGGCACGAAGATGACCCTCGTGGGGCTGGGAGTCGGCCTGCTGATCGGGGTGGTGGTCACCTGGATCTACGATCGGCGCGGATTCCACCGCCTCGAGGATGCGCCTGCGACCACACGCGTCCTGGAGACCGTCAAGATCGGATAGTCCCGGCACAACGGAACCCCACCGCATGTCGGGGTTGCGGCGGGGCTCCGCACGATCACCGTAACCTCGCTGCGGAGCCCCGGGCCGCCGGTCGTGGGTGAAACGGGGGGTGAAGACGATCTTGGGCCCACCGCGCCGGAGGCCGGGCGGCGAAGAAGAGGCACACGGCGAGGGGCACACTTGAGCGGTGCGCACGGTTGTCGTTCCTCATCCATCCGGTAGCGGTGCCGTACGCGGCGCCAGTACCGTCACCGTCGACGAGAACGGAACACCCGACGCAGCGGTGCGGCATCATCGCGACCTCGCGGCCGCGGTGGCCGACATCGAAGCCGCCGATCGTCCCCGATGGGTGTGGACGTCCACTTCGTCTGTGTACGGCGAACTCCTTCGTGCCGGTGTGCGCGTCCAGCGATGCCACGACCTGGCGACGACGGGCGCAATCCTGAGCATGCGCGAAGGTCTACCGGCTCCACCCGCCGACGACCCGGTCGACGAGCGGCCCGGCTTGTTCGACGCAGCACCGGCCGTGGACCTCGACACCGTGATCTCCCGGTTCGCCGACCAGCGCCGCCGCATCATCGGTGATCCCCGTCTGGAGTTACTCGTGGCCGCGGAGTCGGCGGGGACTTTGGCCGCTGCCGAGATGGGGTTCGGCGGATTGCCGTTCTCCGCCGAATCCCATCGACGCCACCTAGAGCGCACACTCGGACCACGGCCCACCGGCTACGAGATGCCCGCCGGCATCGTCGCCGTGACCGAGGAGATCGGGTCGGCGTTCGGCCGCCCGGTCAATCCCGCTTCGCATACCGAGGTACTCGACGCCTTCCGGCGCGAAGGCATCGAAGTGCAGTCCACGCGCAAGCACATCCTGCAGGAGATCGACCATCCTGCCGTGCCCCTGCTGCTCCGGCACCGCGACCTGGCAAAGTTGTTCAGCACCAACGGGTGGCACTGGCTCGATACCTGGGTGCACGGCAACAGGTTCCGGCCGGTCTATGTCCCCGGTGCCGTCGTCTCGGGCCGCTGGGCAAGCCGCGGCGGCGGTGCACTTCAGATCCCGAAAGCGCTCCGCTCGAGTGTGGCTGCCGACCCCGGGTGGACGTTCGTCGTCGCCGATGCGGGGCAACTCGAGCCGCGGATACTCGCGGCGATGTCCGGTGATCCCCGGATGGTCGCCGCCGCGGGCGAGGACGACCTGTACGCACCCGTCGCCGCCACCGCGTTCGCCGGCGACCGCGCGAAAGCGAAAGTCGCGGTGCTCGGAGTGCTGTACGGCGCGACGTCCGGTGACTCCCGGTCGCTGCTCGCGGTACTCCGCAAGAGTTTTCCCGACGCGGTGGAATTCGTCGAGCGCGCAGCGAAGGCCGGTGAACGCGGGGAGATCGTGCACTCGTGGCTGGGACGCGCCTGCCCGCCGGCACCGCCGGGTTTCCAGTCCGGGCCCGACGTCCGCGCCCGCGGCCGCTTCACCCGGAACTTCGTCGTGCAGGCCACCGCGGCCGAGTGGGCGCTGTGCCTCCTCGCCGAACTGCGACGACGCCTGACCACCGATCCCGACCCGACCGCAGGTGAGCTCGTGTTCTTCCAGCACGACGAAGTCGTGGTGCACACGCGCAATCCCGCGCTCGCGTCTGCGCACATCTCCGCGTCGGTCGATGTCGCCACTCGATTGATGTTCGGTGACACGCGGGTCCGGTTTCCGATGAAGACAGCCGTCCGCACGACCTACGCCGACGATCCGGAGTAAGCGTCTCGCAGCTACGAAGAGGCGATCCCGTGCAGGCGACACCACAACAGAGAGCACTGCTCTTGACTTCGTCCCGACAACCGGCGCACACTGGTACCCAACAGAGAGCACCGCTCTCTGAACGAGACCGAGGAAACGCCATGGATGCCCCCACCCGCTACATCGGCCCCACCGGACTGGACTCGATCATGAACCGGTTCTTCAACACACTTCCCAGGCTCGGCATCAGCGTCGCGGGCTCTCGCCTACTCGCAGTGCGCGGCAGAAAAAGCGGCGAATGGCGCACCACCATGGTCAATGTGCTGACCACCTCCGACGGCAGGCGTTACCTCGTCGCCCCGCGCGGCCACACGCAATGGGTGCGCAATCTGCGGGTTGCCGGCACCGGGGAACTTCGCCTCGGGCGTCACGTCGAAGAATTCAGCGCCTCCGAAGTTGCGGATGCCGACAAGATCCCGGTGTTGCGCGAGTACCTGCGACGGTGGGGCTGGGAGGTCGGGAAGTTTTTCGACGGTGTCACCAAAAATTCCAGCGATGACGAGTTGGCTGCTATCGCACCGGGTTTCCCGGTCTTCGCACTCGCGTAGGCGCGAGGGGTACAGGCGGAGCCTGGGCCGCCGACATCAGCCCGCGGGCAGTGGAACAGGCGCGGCAAACACCGAGGGCCTGGAGCGAAGAAACGTGCCCGGAGCGACATCCGCCAGCGGACCGTCATAGGTATAGAACGGATCCTGCGAAGGCTTTCGGGTACTGCTCGCGGACTGCTGGTCACATCCCGGTCCGGTCGAAAAATACTTGCGCGCAAGGCGTTACGGTTGCCGATTCGATGTTGCATGCGCCCACAGATGGGCAACCGCGTAGGCACGCCACGGCTGCCACTGTGCCGCGAGCGCAATCGCTTCGCGCGCGGTGCCGACCTCGAGCGCGCGCCGGAGCACGAGGTCACCGGCGGGGTACGCATCGCGGTCGCCGGTTCGCAAGGCGAGATAGTCGACGGTCCACGGCCCGATTCCGGGCAGCGCGAGCAGATCACGGGAAAAGGACGCCGAGGCGGGATCAAGGCCGTCGGATACCGCTCGGGCCAAGACCAGCAGGGTGTTCGCCCGAGACCGAGTGGTGCCGATCGCCGCACGCAGTTCCTCCGGCGCGAGGGCAGCGATCCGTTGCGGTGCCGGCGAGCAACGCAATCCACCCGGCGCGTCGTCGCCGAACGCCGCGACGAGTCGCCCCGCGAAAGTGGCTGCTGCCGCGACACTCACCTGTTGCCCGAGGATTGTCTGCACGGCCGTGGTGAACCAGTCGGTACTGCCGAGCACCCGCAGGCCGGGCCGGGCTCGCACCAATGGAGCAAGGACAGGATCGACGGCAAGCGCAGCGTCGACGACGGTGGGGTCGGCGTCGAGGTCGAGCCAACGGCGCACCGCCGATTCGACATCTGCGATGTCGGCCCGGTGCGGCGCATCGATCCGGGCCACCACGCTGCCGGTATCGGCGCGGAGTGTCACGGCCGCGCTCGCAATACCGTGTGCGGTGCGCAACGCAATACAGTGCGTTCCGGTGGTTACATCGTGACGCTCGTGCCCCGGAACTGCATGGCTCCGCATGGTGGCGAGCAGTGGACGCACCGAAAATGGGAGCGCCACCGGGAGCCGGGCAACGGTGATCACGCGGCGGCTTCGAGTCGCAGCAGGATCTGTTTGGCTTCCACACCGCCCGCGTACTGCCCGAGCCCTCCGTCGGTGCGGACGACCCGATGGCACGGGAGAACCACCGGCAAGGGGTTTCTCGCGCATGCCGTCCCCACTGCACGCACCGCTCGAGGACTTCCCGCTGATGCGGCAACGTCCGCGTAGCTGGCGGTGCGTCCGTACTCGATGTCGGCGAGCCGCGAGATCACCTCCCGCCGAAAGCCTGTCGCGAGGCGGAAGTCGAGGGGGAGATCGAAGGCGGTGCGAGTGCCGCCGAAGTATTCGTCGAGCTGACGCACCGCGTCGTCGAGCCGGGCGGGTGCGTCGAGAATGCGTGGCCCGATCTGCCGGGCCAGTTCGTCGAGCACGGCGTCCTCGCCCTCCGCGACGAATGCCACCTTCACGAGCCCCACCGTGGTGGACGCCAACAGCAACGGACCCACCGGAGTATCGACGACGCGGTAGGCGACATCCAGCAACCCTGCGGCTTCGGCGTCGACGACGAGTTTGTCGTGCAGCCAGGCCAGATCGGACGTCGACACCGGCGGAATAGGAAAGTTCATGAGCGGCTTCCTGTTTCGGCGTGATAGGAGCGACGCAGCGCTTCCCGGCCGTCGGCGGCGGCTCGCCGGGCCGCATGGGCGCTGTTGCCGAGAATCGCGCCGATCTCGGCGTACGGCAAGCCGCCCACGTAGTGATACACCAGCACTGCGCGCTGCGTGAACGGCAGCGCCGCCACCGCCGACCACAGTTGGTCGTCGCCCGATCCCGGCAACCCCGCTGTTGCGGGGCGCTCGGGGACGATCTCCGTCGGAACAGGCGCACGACCACGCAGCCTGTGCACGTCGATCGCCTTGCGGTGGGCGATGGTGACCAGCCACGCTTCGATATTGCTTCCCGGCCGCAGGGCGGGGTACGCACGCAATGCCGCGAGAAACGTCTCGGACCACGCGTCGTCTGCGTCGGTGGGACCCAGCAGAGCCCGGCACACCCGCAATACCGTCGGACCGTGGTCGGCGACCACCCGTTCGAACGGGGGTAGGTGTGTGGGCTCCGTTGCGTCAGACCGGGGCATGAGTGGCCCGCGCCCTCCGAAATGCCGCTTCCCGATCGAGCAGCAGGCGCTTGCGCTCGAGACCCCCGGCATATCCGGTGAGCTTGCCGCTGCTCCCGATCACCCGATGACACGGGACCACGATGCACAACGGGTTCCGCGCGTTCGCCGCGGCAACCGCGCGAACCGCGGTCGGCCGTCCCACCGCGGTCGCAACGGCGGTGTAGGTGCAGGTCGTGCCGTACTCGATCTCGGCCAACGCGGCCCACACCGTCCGTTGGAAGTCGGTGCCGGCAGGTGCGAGCGGAAAGGTGAAGCGGGTGCGCTCACCCGCGAAGTACTCGTCCAATTGTGTCCGCGACTCGTCGAACCCTTCGGTGGTGCGGGGCCCGAAGGAAGTGCGGTCGGGGGAAGGGCGGTGCTCCGCCATGTACAAGCCCGACAGGACGCCGTCGGTATTGACCAACGTCAACTCACCGATCGGGGTGTCGATCAGGGTGTGCGTGCGCGATGCGGTCACGGGTTCGATCCTTCCATCCGATGCAAGGTCCACATCGAGTAGACGCACGGGACGACCGAAACGTGAGGTTGCCGTCGCGCCGCGGTCGCCGTGGTGAAAGATGGCGAGATGATCGCCTTACCCGCTGTCCCTCTCGTCGGTTCCCTTCTCGGCGCCACGCGCACGGTGGTCGAGCGCACAGTCGCCACCGCCACGTTCGCGGTGTCGGTGCCTGCCCGTGCCGAGGCGTTGCTCGACAATGTCGAATCCCTCATCCGCCGCGTCGACGCCGTGGTCAACGATGCCGCCGTGGCGGTCGCCCAAGTGGAGGCGATCATCGCGTCGACGACTTCGGTCGTTGCAGACGCCGACGCGGTCGCCGGACAAGCGCGGACCATCGTCGGGCAGGTCGGCACCGTAGCCACGCAAGCCGAGGCCATCGTCGGAGACGTCGGCACCGTCGCCGGACAGGCCCGGACGGTCGTCGGAGAGGTCGCCCTCGTCGCCGGGGAAGCCCGCACGATCATCGACTCCGCCGGACGAAGTGCCGACATCGCGCGCGAACTCCTCGAGACCTACGAGCCCCTCGCGCGTCAGGCAGCACCCCTCGCGACCCAGTTCATCGAGGAACTGTCCCCCGAGGAAGTGCACGCGGCAGTCCTCATGCTCGACCGGCTTCCCGAGCTGTCCGAGCGGATGAACATGATCATGCCGATCCTCGGCACGCTGGACACGGTCGCACCGGAGATCCACGAGTTGCTCTGCGTCGTGAAGGACCTCCGTCAGGCGATCACCGGTGTGCCCGGGTTCAGCTTCCTTCGCCGGCGAGGCGAAGAAAAGGAGAACTCGGACGACGAGTGATGTGTCAGCGGGAAGGTCAGGCGCTGTAGAGGCTTGCTCCCGCGCGGCTGAGCACCAGACGCGGCAGGACCGCGCGCGACGACAACTTCAGCAGGGCGTCGACGAGTTCGACGACGTCGCCGACCTCGAGCATGTCCTCTGCCGGGATCCGATCCTTGATCCACTCGGACATGTCGGTGTCGACGTACCCGGGAGCGATTGCGGATGCAGAGACGCCGTTACCCGATTCCTCGGCGTTGAGGGTTTCCACCAGCGACACAAGTGCGGCTTTCGTCGCGCCGTACGCGGCGAGACCGGCTTCGGCATACACACCGGCGATGGACGCGAGTGCGATCACCTTCGCGCCGCGACCCGGATCGTTCTGCGCACCGGACCGCAGTAACGGCAGTGCCGCCTGCATCAAGGCGAACGGCGCGTTGAGGTTGACCGCCACCGTCTTGTCGAACCGGCGGGAGGGGAACTCCGCGATGGTGCCGGCGGTGCCGACACCGGCGTTGAGTATCAGAGCCTTCATCGCGCCGAATGCGTCGGCGTGAGCGGCGACCACTCTGCCCGCGGCGTCGGGGTCCGCCAGATCGGCAGCGACGGTGCGGACGTCCGTCGCACCCGCATCCCGTAACAGAGCGGCGACCTCGTCGAGTCGGGCTGCGTCACGGGCGGAGATGGTCAGCGCGAATCCGCGCTCCGCGAGGCGGGTGGCGACGCCGAGGCCGATGCCCCGAGTCGCCCCGGTGACGAGGGCGCTGGCGATCACGAACCTGTTCCCGTCACGAAGTCGAGTCCTGCGGCAACGAGCGCCGGCACGGCGTCGCCCGCGCGGTCGAACCCGTCGCCGACGGTCGCGCCGGCCCGCCAGCGATGATTGATGCCCTCGGCGATGACGGCGAGCTTGAAGTGGGCAAGGCCCATGTAGAAACTCCAGTGGGCGATGTCGCGTCCCGAGACGGTGGCGTACCGCTGGACGAGGTCGTCCGCCGACGGCAGCCTGTTGCTGGTCCAGGCCGCGGGGAATCCGAGCACCTGGTCGAGCGCGGGATGCCGGTACACACACATCATGGCGAGGTCGGTCAGCGGGTCGCCGAGGGTGGACAGCTCCCAGTCGACCACGGTTGCAACACTTCCCACGTCGTTGTGGGAGAGAATCGTATTGTCGATACGGTAGTCACCGTGCACGATCGACGGGGTGGGCGACTCCGGGATCGAGTCCGCGAGCGCGGCGTGCAGCCGCTCGACGTCGGGAAGTTCCCGGGTTTTGACCCTGTCCCACTGGCTCCGCCACAGCTTCACCTGACGGGTGACGTACCCGTCGGGCCGCCCGAACCCGCCCAGCCCCACCGCTTCGTAGTCGACAGCGTGGAGCTCGGCGATGACGCGCACGAGCTCGCCTGTGCAGCGGTCGATGTCGGTATCGGACAGCGAATCGAGGTCGTCCTTGCTGCGCACGACGCGCCCCCCGACGTATTCCACCACCGTGAACGGTGCGCCCATCACCGAGTCGTCCTCGCACAGCGCGACGGTGCGCGCGACCGGCACCGCACTGTCCTGCAGCGCGGACGTGATGCGGTATTCACGGGCGACGTCGTGTGCCGACGGTGTCAGTCCCGCTGTGGGCGGTCGCCGCAGGACCCAATGGGATGTGTCGTCGAGGATGCCGTAGGTGAGGTTGGATTTCCCGCCGGAGATGAGTTCTGCACGCAGTTTGCCGTCGACCGCAACCCCGGATCGACGCAAGAATCGGTCGAGGGCGACGAGGTCGAGCCCCTTGTGCACCGCGGTCACTTCGCGGCTTCTTCGGCTGCGGCGGCCTTGCGCGCCGCACCGACGGCACGCTTTGCGATGGCCCACCGATGCACCTCGGACGGTCCGTCGTAGACCCGGAACGGCCGGACCTCCCGCGAGAGCCTGGCGAGGGGAAGATCTTCGGAAACCCCGAGGCCGCCGCACATCTGAACCGAGCGATCGACGATGCGGAAGATGGCCTCGGCGGCGAAGGTCTTGGCGATCGACGTCGCGTTCGCGGCGTGCGATCCCCGGTCGAGTTCCCAGCATGCCTGCACCAGAAGAGCCCGGGTCGCTGCGATGTCGATCTCGTTGTCGGCGACCATCTTCTGGATCATGCCGAGATCACCGAGCTTGGAGCCGAATCCTTCACGTCCTGCCACATACCGGAGCGCGGTGTCGTGACCGCGCCTGGCGGCACCGAGCCAGCGCATGACGTGTGTCATGCGGGCCGGGCCGAGCCGGACCTGCGCGTAGGCGAATCCCTGATCCACTTCACCGAGCACTGCGGTGTCCGGGACGTACAGATCCTCGAAGTCGACCTCGCAGTGTCCGCCGATCATCGACTTGTCGAGCGTTTCGATGTGACGACCGACCTTCAGCCCCTCGGAGTCCGCGGGAGCGAGGAACATCGTCGCTCCGCCGCGCTGCCCCGGCTCGCCGGAGGTACGGGCCATGATGATGAAGAATCCGGCGCCGTCCGCCCCTGTGATGAAGTGCTTGCGGCCGTTGATCTTCCAGCCGCCCGCCGTTTTCTCGGCGCGGGTGGTGAGTGCGTTGGGGTCGGCGCCGGCGCCGGGTGCCGGTTCGGTCATCGCGAAGGCCGAGCGCACGTCGCCCGCAGCGAGAGGAGCGAGGTATCGGCGCTTCTGCTCGTCGCTCGCGATGTGCGCGAGCATGTGCACGTTGCCTTCGTCGGGAGCGGCGATGTTCAAGGCCACGGGGCCGAACAGGGAGTAACCGGCCGCCTCGAACACGGGAGCCCGGTCGACCATCCCGAGGCCCTGGCCGCCGTACTCGACCGGCGCATGGGGGGCGAAGACACCCGCTGCCCTGGCGGCGCTCTGCAGTGTTACCCGTGCAGAATCGCCGCCCGCTGCGGCGATATCACCCCGATGGGCGTCCTCCACGGGAAGCACCTCGTCGCGAACGAACGCTTCGGTTCGGGCCACGAGATCCTGCACATTCTCGGGGTAGGACAGGTCGACCGCCATGCTGATGCTCCTTCCAGACCAACCGACCGATCGATCGCTCGGTGACGCTACGGTGACACATCGCCAAGATCGGGTCAACCCCGGCTCTACCGCGCCCCGACGGTGCTCCGCGCAATGACCAGGTACCGATGGACGATGTCATCGGGACTCGACGGGCCGTCCGGGCGATACCAGCTCGCGACACCGACACACATCGTCGTCACCGCGCGGCTGGCATCCCTGGGGAACGGAGTCGTGAACGCCCCCGTCTCCACCCCGTCTTCGACGATCCCGTCGAGCATGCGCTGCTGTTCGTCGCGCAAGGCGATGAAGGCCGCACGACTGGCGGGTTCCATGCTGCGCATCTCGGTGGATGCCACGAACGCCTGATCCCGCCGGACCATGTGGAAACGCAGGAGCGATTCGACAACGGCGTCGAACTGCTCCGACGGTGTCGGGCCGGCTTCAGCGAGCGCCCGGCGGCTGCGGTCGAGCAGGTCCTGCATCACGGTGGTGGTGAGCGAGACGAGCAGGGCCTGCTTCGACGGGTAGTGGTGGTACAGCCCCGGCACCGACAATCCCGCCCTCGACGCGATCTCCCGGATCGAGGTGCCGTCGTACCCGCGTTCGGCGAACGCTTCGAGTGCCGCCGCAAGAGGTTTCGGCAAGGTCGGGGGACCGTAACGCCGCCACGACCCGACGTCGCCGGAGACCGGATCCTCATGCATGTCCATGGACAACACCGTAGGGGACGGTCCCCGGCCACCCCACCCGAGCAGATGGGGGTCAGTAGTCGTCGTCTCCGTAGACCACGAGGCCGCGCAGGTTCTTACCCGCGTGCATATCTTCGTACCCCTGGTTGATGTCTTCGAGTTTGTAGGTTTTGGTGACGAGGCCGTCGAGATCGAGTTGCTTGTTGCGGTAGAGATCGAGCAGTTTCGGGATCTGCGAACGTGGACCTGTGCCGCCGAAAATGGCCCCCTGCACTCTCTTCTGGAGAAGCGTCAGTTCGAACAGACTCAGAGTCACCTGAGTGTCGGTCGCGTTGCCCATGCCGACGACGACGACCTGCCCACCCTTCGCCGTAACCGAGAGAGCGGGCGCGATGATGTCTCCGTGGATCTCCCCCACCGTGATGATCGTGACATCAGCCATTGCGCCCCAGGTGATCTCACCGATCACCGGCGCCGCCTCCTCGAGTGACGAGAACGTGTGACTTGCGCCGAATTCTTTCGCCTTCTGCCGCTTGTACTCGACGGGATCGATTGCGACGACGAACCGGGCGCCCGCGTGGGCCGCGCCCTGCACCGAGTTGATGCCGACGCCGCCGATGCCGACGACCACGACGGTGTCGCCGAGCTTGGTTCCGCCGATTTCCGTCGCCGAACCCCATCCCGTAGCGACCCCGCAGCCGAGGAGTGCGGCCTTCTCGAGCGGAATGTCTTTCTCGATCTTGATCACCGAGGCTTCGTTGACCGTGACGTACGGGGCGAAAGTGCCGAGCAGGCACATCTGCAAGACCGGGTCACCGTTCAAGCTCGCGCGATAACTCTTGTCCGAGATCGCCTGTCCGGTCAGCAGACCTGCTCCCTCGTCGCAGATGTTCTGCAAGCCCTTGGCGCACGACCGGCAGCGGCCGCACGCGGGGATGAATGCGAGGACGACGTGGTCACCCTCCTCGAGGGTCGTCACCCCCGGACCCACTTTGGTGACCACGCCGGCACCCTCGTGTCCGCCCAGGACCGGGAAGAACGGGAGCGGAGTTGCGCCCGTGCGGAGATGCTCGTCCGAGTGGCACAGGCCCGAGGCCGCCAGCCGGACCTGCACCTCACCCGCCACCGGGTCGCCGAGGTCGATCTCCTCGATCTCCCACGGGCGGTCGATTCCCTTGATCACTGCCGCTTTCGTCTTCACCGGGCCTCCTGAGCAGGATGAGTGTGATGTGCGTCACGCCGAATTCAAGCACTGCACGGACGATCGGGCAATGGATTCGGGAATCCCCCTGTCCCGGTGCCGCGGTTCCCCGTACCCTCCGTCGCACTTACCCCTCGAAGGACCGGTGACATGATCCATCTCCGCCACAGCGCGACAGCCGAGGTTCCGGCCGACGTCGCCTTTGCCTACGTCGACAACCACCGGACCGTTCCTGAGTGGATGTTCGGAATGACCCGCTTCCAACCCGTGGGCACGCAGGCCAGCGGCCTGGGAACCGTCTACGACGCAACGATGCGCGTGGGTCCCAAGACTCTCGACTCGCGGATCGAGGTCGTCGAATGGGAATTCGGCCGCTCCCTCGTCCTCGAATCCGTGGCGGGCATGCGTTCGGCCTCGACGTGGCGCTTCGTCGAGATCGGCGACGAAAGGACCAGACTCGACGTCGATTTCGCATACCAATTGCCGGGCGGCCTGGCAGGGATGGCGCTGGGCAAGCTGATCGAGCCGATCGTGGGCACCGCCGTCCGGCACACCGAGCAGGCCCTTCGCGCTCAGCTTCACGACCTGTCCTGACCACAGATCCCCGATTCGAGGCACCGTTCGCCTCCGCCCGGACAACAGCACGCCGGATGCGGATCAGTTTTAGAGCATCTGCTCTGTTAAGGTCGGCGCTGTTCCGCCACCGTCGTTGCGGACCTGCCTACGAAAGGGGTCACACCATGCCATCGATCACTCGGGACGGCCCGATCTGGACGCTGAACCTCGGTGACGACGAGAACCGCTTCGGCCCGGAGTGGCTCACCGCCGTCGAGAAGTGCCTCGATGAACTCGAGTCCGGCACCGACGCGGCCGCACTGGTCACGATCGGTTCCGGAAAGTTCTACTCCAACGGACTGGATCTCGACTGGCTCGGAGCGCACCTGGACGAGTACACGTCCTACGTGGACCGCGTCCATGCTCTGTTCGCGCGCGTCCTGACGCTGCCCGTGCCGACGGTTGCGGCCCTGAACGGACACGCGTTCGGAGCAGGAGCGATGCTCGCGATTGCGCACGACTACCGAGTCATGCGAGACGACCGCGGCTACCTGTGCTTCCCGGAAGTCGACATCCACATTCCGTTCACGCCCGGCATGTCCTCCCTGATCACCAGCAAGCTCACCCCCCGCACGGCAGTCACCGCGATGACCACCGGACATCGCTACCCCGGACCGCAGGCGCTCCAGGACGGTCTCGTGGACGCCGTCGCCGGCCTCGACGATCTGCAGGCCGGCGCGGCCGACATCGTCCGGCCCCTCGCAGGCAAGGACCGCAAGACGCTGGGCGCGATCAAGCAGACGATGTTCACCTCGGCCGTCGCAGCCCTCCAGCAGCCGATGGGCTGACCGTCACCGCACCTGCACACCCTCGCCGACCGTTAGGGACACCGTGGGACGACCTCGCCTGCACGACCTCGACGAACTGCTCGATCACGCGCGCCACCTGTGGGTACGGCGAGGCACACCCGGTGTGACGATCCGGGCACTCAGCGACGTCTCGGGAGCATCGAACGGTGCGATCTACAACGCATTCGGCTCCCGGGACGGCCTGCTGGCTTCCGTGTGGGCACGCGAGGCCACGCGATTCCTCGAGTTCCAGCGCGATATCGCCGACAGCGCCCTGACGGCCTCCGGCCCAACGGAAGCGATCGTCGCGGCAGCGCTCGCGCCGGCCACCTATGCGGAGCGCGACGATCTCGGTGCGCAACTGCTGCTCGCGGTCACCCTCGACGATCTGGGTACCCCGGACCTCGCAGAGTCTCAGCGCGACCGACTGGCCGGACTGCGGCGCACCCTGACCTCCCTGCTCACCGTGCTCGCCGTCGAACAGTGGGGCAGGGAGGACGCGACCGCACTCACCCTCGTGAAGTACTGCGTCGTCGACCTGCCCGGGGCGCTGCTGCTCGGGTCCGGCAACATGTCCGATCCACTCGCACGTCACGCACTCGCTCTGGCAGTGCGCGGAATCGTCTCGGAGTCGCCACCGGCACCGGACCGATGACCGTGCGCGTCGTCAGAAGTTGCCCCGCGCCGCCTGCTCCCGCTCGATAGCTTCGAACAATGCCTTGAAATTGCCCTTGCCGAATCCGGCAGAACCGTGCCGCTCGATGAGTTCGAAGAACACCGTGGGGCGATCACCTACCGGCTTGGTGAAGATCTGCAGCAGGTATCCGTCCTCGTCGCGATCGACGAGGATGCCGCGCTTCTTCAATTCCTCGACCGGAACCCGGACGGCCCCGATGCGTGCGCGCAATTCCGGGTCCTCGTAATACGCATCGGGTGTGGGCAGGAATTCGATGCCCTGATCTCGCATGCGGTCCACCGCGGCGAGGATGTCGCGGGTTGCCAGCGCGAGGTGCTGCGCTCCGGGACCGCGGTAGAAGTCGAGGTATTCGTCGATCTGCGAACGCTTCTTCGCGACCGCCGGTTCGTTGAGCGGGAACTTCACACGATGATTGCCGTTGCACACCACCTTGCTCATGAGTGCCGAGTAATCGGTGGCGATGTCGTCACCGATGAACTCCGCCATATTCGTGAAACCCATGACCCGCCGGTAGAAATCGACCCATTCGTCCATCCGGCCGAGTTCGACGTTGCCGACCACGTGATCGAGTGCTTCGAACATCCGCGCCCCCGCGTCGTCATGTCGGCGGTAGGAGGAGACGCGTTCGACATATCCGGGCAGATAGACGCCCGAGTATCGCGACCGGTCGACCAGTGTGTGCCGGGTGTCGCCGTAAGTGGCGAGTGCGGCAAGGCGTACCGTGCCGTACTCGTCGGTGACGTCGTACGGTTCGTCGAGGATCCTGGCACCCTGTGCGCGAGCATGTTCCACGCACGCGTCGACATCGGGAACCTGCAACGCGATGTCGGTGACACCGTCTCCGTGCACCCGATGGTGATCGGCAAGTGGACTGTCCGGATCGACAGCTCCCTTGATCACGAAACGCACCGCACCGCTGCACAATACGTAGGCGTGATGGTCACTGTTGCCGGTCGTGGGCCCGGAGTAGGCGACGAGGTCCATGCCGAAGGCGGATTGGTAGAAGTGCACCGCCTGAGTGGCGTTCCCGACCACCCACGACACCGCATCCCAGCCGCTGACCGGAAACGGGTCGTGTGCCGCGTCGTACTCGACCGCTCCGACGAGACTGCGTAATTCGTCCGGATCGAGACGAGCGAGCCGTTCGGTGTCGGTGAGGTCCCGTTCGAGAGTCATAGCGATCTCCTGCCGCGAGTGCGAGGTGGTCCGTCGTCGGATATCACCAGAAGAAACCCGTCCGGGGCCGGTGGCAATCTGTTCTCGCAGAACTGGTCGACCCGACCGGAATACCCGGGCATCCGACCGTTCAGCTATACAATCGGCCTACATTCCGAGACCCGGTGGGAAGGAACGATCGTGCGTGACGTCCTGCAACTCGACAAACTGGATTTCGCGCTCCTCGAAGTCCTCCACTCGGATCCCAAGATCGGAGTACTGGAACTGTCCAGGCGACTCCATGTCGCTCGTGCCACCGGCGCTGCCCGGTTGCGACGCCTCGAGGACGGTGGCCTCATCGCCGGGTACGAGCCACACGTCGATCTCGCCGCCGCAGGATTCGATGTCCAGGCGTTCGTCACGATGGAGATCGCGCAGGGCGCTCTCGCCACCATTCGCGAAGTACTGGAATCCATTCCCGGCGTGCTGGAAGCATTTTCGACCACGGGAACCGGTGACATCCTGTGCCGCATCGCCGCCGACTCCCACCTCGGACTACAACACACCCTCATCGAATTGAACCGGTCGTCGATCATCACCCGCTCGACGAGCGTGATGGTGCTGTCGAACGTCGTGCCCTTCCGGGTGATGCCGCTGTTGCGCACACTCGAACCCAGCGGGTCGGCGAAGGCACCCGCGTATCGCCCTCCACAAACGACAGCGGTGCGGGAACGGTGATGCGGCACGGCGGAGGATCTTTTCGTGGCAGAACATCTCCGAGGCGAAAGTGAATGCGGTCTCGCGGTGTTCGGGACACGAAGACCCCGGCCGGGCTCGACGACGATGAGTTTCTCAGGCCTCGCCGGTCTGCCCTCTACGACGGGAGATCCGGAGGAAGGAGAGAACGATGAAGCTGACAGTCACGACGTTCGTGTCGGCCGACGGGGTGGCGCAAGGTCCGGGCGGGCCCGACGAAGACCACAGTGGCGGATTCGGCCGCGGTGGATGGGCAGCGCCTCTTTTCGACGAAGGAGCAGGCCGGTTCATCACCGACGTGTTCGGTCGGGCCGACGCGTTCCTGCTCGGCAGGACGACCTACGAGATCTTCGCTGCGGCGTGGCCGAACGCAACCGACCCGGAGGATCCCGTCGCGAAACCGCTCAACACCCTTCCTAAATACGTCGCCTCCACGACACTCACCGACCCCGGCTGGGAGCCCACCACTGTGCTCGGTGACGTACCGACCGCAGTGGCCGATCTCAAAGCCCAGCCGGGACGAGAACTTCAGGTCCACGGCAGTATCGGACTGGTGCAGACACTTCTCGAACACGACCTCGTCGACGAACTCAACCTGCTGACGTTCCCGGTCGTCGTCGGTGAGGGGCGACGATTGTTTCCCGACCGCGGCCTCGACATCGGACTCTCCCTCGCCGATTCCCGGACGACCGCGTCGGGGATTGTCATCGCCGTCTATCGCACGACGGGACGACCGGAGTACGGCACCGCGGAAGTGGAGTGAGAAAGCCTGGTGAAAAGGTGCCCGGATAGCGGGCACTATCCAACCAACGCCTAGACCGCCGTGGACCCGTCCGGCGGCGACGTGCGCTCGGCGAGCCTTTTGAGATTGAGCAGTTGCCTTCTCGCCATCACAAGGTCGCCGACAGAGATCACCGGAGCCAGCACGCCGGCCCCACGCATGACGAGCTTCAACAGCAGCCTCGTGTGTGGGCCCGCGGGGACGAGCACATACGACATGACAGCGCCCATGATCCGTCCCGTGTAATGCACCTGCGTTTCGACCGCGAGCAACCGTCCTTGTGGGCGGTTCGCCGTGCGCGTGAAGTGCTGGCCGGGTTCCGGTGGAGGGATATCGAGCAGTCGCTGTGGAGAACGACGTCCACCGTTGTCGATCCAGTCGTAGGAATACGGCGCCATCTGGATCTGGGTGACCCAGGGCCAGACGACCGCCGGAGCGGCGCGCACGGTGACACCCCTCCACGCCTGAAGGCTCGGATCAGGAACGAAGTCGTCGCACGGGTAGCGGCGGGTGACCTCGGCGTCGGTCACACCCCAACGGTCGCCGAACATGGCCCCTCCCAACGTGACCCCGTGCGGTCGCACGGAGACTACTCGTCCTGGCCCTCATCGGGACTGCACGACCGGGCCGACTACCAGGCAGCCACGACACGTCCCGCCATGTGACGCATCCCGGCAGTCGTCGGATGCATCGGCGCCGCAAAGGACAGCGATTGCTGTCCCTCGAACCAGCGCTGGTCGGGAGCGGCGCATGCGTCGTGCCCCTCCGAACCGCCGGCGACATCCACGAATTCGGCACCGGTGTTCGCGGCTGCACCGGCGAGTACCTGGTTCATCCGGCCGAAGAACGCCTTCACGAAGGAGGCGTCGGCGTCGCTGGTAGGGATGTTCGGCCAGCACCCGCGGTCGCCGAAGACGCCGCCGTGTCCGACGAGCAGAACTCTCGCACCGGGCGCCTTCTGCCGGATCTTGCTGAGTGTCGCCGTCACTTTCGGACCGAGCGTGTCGAGTGCGGCAGCCATTCGACCCGCCACGTTCGGATTGGACCGGCAGTGCGCATCTGTGCCCGGAAGATCGGTGTAGCAGGCGGAGACCAGGGAGCGCCATCCGACGTCGTTGCCGCCGATGCTGAGGGTCACCAGGGTGGTGTCGGGTGTGAGCAGGTCTATCTGGCGCGGTACCTGTCCGGTCTTCGTGTCCTGCGGGATTCTGGTGACGTTGTCGGTGCGGGCGCCTGCGCACGACACATTCGTGAACGACGCAGGGCGAAGTGCGTGCGCCACCAGCGCCGGGTATCCCACATCGGAACGGGCACATCCACCGATCATCGCGGCTGCGTCGAGATACGGTCCCGCAGCCCGCGAATCACCGAGCGCAACATACCGAACACCGTGATCCACCACCGTGTCGCTCATCGCCGACCCGGGCCACACCATGCTCACAGTCGCTACGGCGGCCACCAGAGTTGCCCGCACACCGGCGCGCCTTCTCATCGGACCCTGCACTGCGGGACAACGACGTTCATGCTTCCTCCGATGGAGCGCTACAGCTGTGGCAGGCGTCGGCGCGTACTGCGGAGACTTCCGCAGTACGCGCCGCGCGTGCCTTCACCGTGTGAATCGGAACGGCCGGCATTGCCGTTACGACTGTACGGAAGGCGCGCCCGGTTCAGCTGTTGTTTCAGCAGAGTCGGGGTCGTTGCTCCGGATCGGATTGAGGTGTGACTCAGTCCTTGGGCCCACCCGCCACGTAGATGACCTGCCCGGAGACGAACCCGGCGCCCTCGGATGCGAGGAACGAGGCGGTGTGTGCGATGTCCTCGGGCTTGCCGACGCGCGCGACCGGGATCTGTGCCGCGGCGGCCTTCTTGTAATCCTCGAACGGCACGCCGACGCGCTCTGCGGTAGCGGCGGTCATCTCGGTCTCGATGAAGCCCGGCGCAATCGCGTTGGCGGTGACACCGAACTTACCCAGTTCGATGGAGAGGGTCTTGGTGAAGCCCTGCATGCCGGCCTTGGCCGCAGAGTAGTTGACCTGGCCGCGATTTCCCTGCGCCGACGTGCTCGAAAGGTTGACGATACGTCCGAACTTGTTGTCGACCATGTACTTCTGCGTCGCGCGCGACATCAGGAACGCTCCGCGCAGGTGCACGGCCATGACTGAGTCCCACTCGTCGACCGTCATCTTGAACAGGAGGTTGTCGCGGGTGATCCCGGCGTTGTTGATCAGCACGGTGGGCTCGCCCAGTTCCGTGGCGACCTTCTCCACGGCCGCAGCGACGGATTCTTCGTCGGCGACGTTCGCGCCCACGGCGAGCGCCTTGCCGCCCGCCGCCTCGATGGCGGAGACCGTGTCGGCGCAGGCGTCGGCGTCGAGGTCGAGAACAGCGACCTGGAGGCCGTCCTGGGCGAGCCGTTTGGCGACGGCAGCACCGATACCGCGTGCGGCTCCGGTAACGATGGCGGTGCGGACTGTTGAGCTCACTGCAAACCTCCGTGGGGGTGGATCGTCGGGATGGGTGGAGCGGTCAGTTGATGGTGAGGCCGCCGTCGACCGCGATGGTCTGACCGGTCACGTACGCGGCTGCCTCCGAGACCAGCCACACGGCGGTAGCGGCGATTTCCGCCGGGTCTCCGGTGCGGCCCAGAATGATTCGGGATTTCATGGTGTCGAGGTATCCGGGCTGGTATTCGTCGGTCATCTCGGTCCGGAAGAACCCCGGCGCAAGTGCGTTGACGCGGATGCCTTTCCGGGTGCCCCACTGCTGCGCGAGGTCGCGGGTGAGGCCGATGATGCCGGCTTTGCTGGCAGCGTAGGCGGCCTGCGGAAGACCCGCTGTGGTCAGACCCAGCACCGACGAGATGTTCAGGACGGAGCTTCCGGGCTGCATGACGCGACCGGCGGCCTGTGCCGCCCAGTACGACCCGTTGAGATTGATGTCGATGACGCGGCGGAACTGGTCCGGGGTTTCCTTCGTCGCGGGTACCGCGGTGCCGATCCCTGCGTTGTTGATGAGAATGTCGACCTTGCCGAGCTGCTCGACGGCCGTGTCGACCATGCGTTGCGCCTGGTCTGGATCGGCGATGTCGGTCTCGACGGTCACTGCGCGGCGCCCGGTGGCGCGGACGAGTTCGGCGGTCTGCTCGAGCCTGTCGACGCGACGTGCCGCAAGGACGACGTCCGCCCCGGCCTCGGCGAGAGCCTGCGCGAACGCGACACCGAGGCCCGAGGATGCGCCGGTGACGATGGCGACGCGGTCGTCGAGACGGAATCTGTCGAGCACAGACATGCGATGATCTCCTCGGTGTGACGGGGCCTACACAAGATGTATAGCCCAGTTCTGTCGGTTTTACAAAGCAGAAAGCTCTTGAAACACGTTAGGCCGCATGTCTTTTCAGACATGCGGCCTAACGGTGGAATAGCTGGGGCCTATATCGGCGAGATCAGCTCAGGCGTTCGAGCACCATCGCCATACCCTGACCACCACCGACACACATCGTCTCCACACCGAACTGCTTGTCCTGCTCACGCAGATTGTTCAGCAGCGTGTTCGTGATGCGGGCCCCCGTCATACCGAACGGATGCCCCAGGGCGATCGCACCGCCGGACACATTGAGCTTGTCCTCGTCGATCCCGAGTTCACGAGCCGACCCGAGCACCTGCACCGCGAACGCCTCGTTGATCTCGAACAGATCGATATCCGAGATGCCCATCCCGGCATTGGCCAGCGCGCGGCGAGTCGCATCGATCGGGCCCAGACCCATGATCTCCGGCGACAACCCCGACACCCCGGTCGAAACGATCCGCGCCAGCGGCGTCAACCCGAGCGCCTTCGCCTTGGTGTCGGACATGATCACCAGCGCCGCCGCACCGTCGTTGAGCGGGCACGCGTTACCGGCAGTGACCGTGCCGTCCGGACGGAACACCGGCTTGAGCTGGCTGACCGCCTCGTACGTGGTGCCGGCCCGCGGGCCGTCGTCGGTCGAGACGACCGTGCCGTCCGGGAGTGTGAGCGGCGTGATTTCCTTCTCGAAGAACCCCGACTTGATGGCTTCCTCGGCCCGGTTCTGCGAGCGGACGCCCCACCGGTCCTGGTCTTCGCGGGAAATTCCTGTGTAGGACGCGACGTTCTCCGCGGTCTGGCCCATTGCGATGTAGATGTCGGGCAGCGTTCCGTCGGACCGCGGGTCCGTCCAGGCCGTACCGCCCTGGGCAAGAGTCTCGGTCCGTGCCTCTGCATCGGCGAACAGCGGATTCTTGGTGCCGGGCAGGCCGTCGGCGTTGCCGGTGATGTAGCTCGACACCGACTCGACACCGGCGGAGATGAACACGTCGCCCTCGCCGGCCTTGATCGCATGCAGTGCCATGCGGGTGGTCTGCAACGACGACGAGCAGTACCGGTTGACGGTCACGCCGGGAAGGAAGTCGTAGCCGAGTTGCACCGCGACCACGCGCGCGATGTTGAAGCCGGACTGGCCGGCAGGCTGGCCGCAGCCGACCATCAGGTCGTCGATCTCCGCCGGATCCAGATCGGGGATCTTCGCGAGCGCCGCGGCGACCATCTGCGTGGTCATGTCGTCGGGCCGGAGGGTCTTGAGAGACCCCTTCATCGCGCGCCCGATGGGCGAGCGTACTGCTGAGACGATCACTGCTTCGGGCATCGGAAGCTCCTTCGAGAGATGTCGGGTCGGGGTCGTCTGCCGGGACTACAGGCCGAGATCGCGGCCGATGAGTTCCTTCATGATTTCGTTGGTGCCGGCCCAGATCTTCGTCACGCGGGCGTCCCGCCATGCCCGTGCGACACGGTATTCGTTCATGTACCCGTACCCGCCGTGGATCTGAACACACGCGTCGAGGACCTCGGACTGGGTCTGCGCACTCCACCACTTGGCCTTCGCCGCGTCTACCGCGGTGAGCTTGCCGTCGGCGTGGGCCTCGACAGCCTGGTCGACGTACGCTTCGGCGACCTCGATCTTGGTCACCAGCTCGGCGAGCAGGAACTTGTTGTACTGCATGGTGCCGATGGCCTGACCGAATGCCTTGCGTTCCTTCGAGTACTCGAGAGTCTCCAAGAGAATCTGCTTGGCATGGTGCACGTTGTTGACGGCAGAGCCGAGGCGTTCCTGCGGCAGCAGTTTCATCATCGAGATGAAGCCCATGCCTTCTTCGCCGAGGAGATTCTTCCCCGGGACCCGGACGTCCTTGAAGAACAGTTCCGCGGTGTCGGCCTCGGGCTGTCCCACCTTGTCGAGCTTACGACCGTTTTCGAAGCCCTCCATACCGCGCTCGACGACGAGCAGCGAAATGCCCTTGGCGCCCTTCGAGGGGTCGGTGCGGGCCGCCACGACCACCAGGTCGCAGTTGTAACCGTTGGTGATGAATGTCTTGGCGCCGTTGAGGATCCAGTCGTCGCCGTCGCGGACAGCCGTGGTCTTGAGGTTGGCGAGGTCGGAGCCGCCGGAGGGCTCGGTCATGCCGATGGCACAGATGAGCTCGCCTGTCGCACAACGGGGCAGCCAGCGTTCGCGCTGCTCCTCGTTGCCGAGGTGCACGATGTACGGAACCGTGATGTCCGAGTGGATACCCATCGAGGACGACAGCGCCATGTTGGCACGCGCGAATTCCTCGGCGACGATCGCGTTGAAGCGGTAGTCACCGGCCTCCATGCCACCGAAGCGCTCCGGGATCTCGAGCCCCAGGAAACCCGCCTTACCGGCTTCGAGCCAGATGTCGCGGGGAATCTCGTGGCGATCGATGAGTTCCTCTGCGCGGGGCAGTACGAACCGATTGACGAACTCCCGGGCCGAGTCCCGGAAGGCCTCGTGATCGGGACCGTACAGGGTGCGTCGCATCAAAAGCTCCTAGAGTGAAATAAGCGAGTGCTTATTTTCTAAGCACTCGCTTATGATGAAGCGTTGTGGTGAGCCTGTCAACCACACGAGCAGGCAGGAACTGGAGTAAACCGTGACCACACCGAGCCCCGGCGTCATCAGCACCTCGAAGGCAGCCGCACGCCTCCGCGAGGCCGCAATCGAGGCATTCGCAGAACACGGCTACGGAGGCACGACCACCCGGCAGATCGCCACCCGGCTGGAGATGAGTCCCGCCGCGATGTATCCGCACTACAAGTCGAAGGAGGAGCTCCTCTATGCCATCTCCTACGAGGGGCACGACCTCGCTCTGCGGGTAGCGCGCGACGCCGACATCCCCGGCGCCGACGCCGTCACCCGCCTCTCCTCCGTCATCGGCCGGTTCGCCGGGTGGCAAGCCGAACACCACCGGCGTGCGCGGGTCATCCAGTACGAACTGAACGCCCTGGACCGCGACCACTACCGCATCATCACCGGGCTGCGCCGGCAGACGACGCAGGTCGTCAGGAACGTGGTCGACGCGGGGCTCGAGTCCGGTGAGTTCACCGTCCCCGACGCCGAGGGCGTCACTCTCGCACTCATGTCTCTGTGCGTGGACATCTGCCGGTGGTATCCGTCCGGTCGTTACAACGAGCCCGAGGCCATCAGCACCCTGTACGCCGATCTCGCACTGCGCCTGGTGGGTGCGGTGCGCTAGCATCTCGCCACCAACAGATCGGGGGGTCGTGGTGGGGGAACATCAGATCGCGTCGCGTTCCGGCGGCGAAGGAGCCGTCACCGGTTCACAGCGCGTGTACGCGCTGACGTTCGTCGGGCACGGGCGGTAGCTGCATGTCGGACGACGCTCCGCTGGAAGAACTCCTGCAGCCTCTTCTCGGCTCGGGTGTGCCCGGGTCGGTCACGAGACGACAGGCCCGGCACGACGAACTCGCCGCGCGACTCGATGCGGGCTTCGATCCCGAATACATCCGGGACTTCGAGAACTTCCACAGCATGGAGCATGCCGAGATCTATCGCATCGCCCAGACGATCAGCCCTATCGCGATGACCACGCTGGCCGGCGAATGGGCCGAGCTGGGAAAGGGTTTCAGCCTTGCGGTCTCTCTCGGCACCGTGATGATCCGCGACAGGATCGCGCGGCACTGGGAAGGAGACGCAGCAACGGCGGCGGCCGGAGCCACCCAGCGTTTCGGCGAATCGGCGCAGCAACTGTGCGACGCAGCGCAGGCGGTCGCCCAGAAGTTGCACATCGCCGCGGATGTCGGGGAACGGGTCAAGTCGTCCGTTCCGCCGCCCACCGCCCGGATTCCGATGGCGTTCACCGCGCTCGATCCGGTGGCCGGGGCCGAGGCCGCACGGCAGGCGGAAGCGATCCGGGTGCAGGCGGTGCACGTGATGGAATCGCTGTACAAGCCGTACTACCGGGATTCGGGTGCTGCGGTGCCGGTGCTCCCGCCGCCGTACGTGGCGGCCACCGCTTCCGGCGGAGAGGTTGCCGGTGGCCGGCAATGGGGCGCCGCGAGCGAGTCCGGCCGACACTCCTCGGGCGCCGATCCGGCGTCGGGCCGGTCCGGCTCGGACCACCGAGGGGACCTCGATTCCGCGACTTCCCGTACGGCCGACGGACCTCACGACAATTCGGGAGACCGCCCCGCACAGAGTGAGAATGCTGCGCAGCCGAGCTCGTTCGGGGATTCGACCTCCGATCCGGCGACGACCACACCGGCCGGCACCTCGGGGCCTTCACCACTGCCCGGTCAACCGTATGGTTCCGGGGCCTCCGGATCTACCGCCGGCCTCGGAACCCCCGGCGGCGCCGGAATCGGTCCGTCCGGCGGCGCGGGTAGCGCGGGTGGCGGTGTCTCGTCGCCCTGGGGTCCGGGACTCGGCGCCGGTGCCCCCGGCGGACCGGCACCTGCCGGAACCGACCGCTCGGCACCACCGGCAGCGGCCGGGTCACGCAACGGTGGCGCACGCCCGATGGGCATGTATCCCGGCATGATGCCGCCGAGTTCGGCGCAGGGTAACGACGACCAGCGCCGCGTCCCCAGTTACCTCGTCACCAACGACCACGGCAACGAACTCATCGGCTCGATACCGGACACCGCGCCGCCCGTGCTGGGGGCGGACCCGACATGAGCCGGCACCTGACACCGGATCGGTTCCGGTCGCTGTGGACCGCCTCGGGAGACGACGACCTGCCGTTCCCCCTGCGGTACCGGTCCGCGGCCCGATGGGAAGACGAACATCTCGCCGGCCTCCGCGCAGCCGAACGATGGCGGCAACAACTCGACGACCCCGTCCTCGAACGCGCGATGCACATTCTGCGCGCGGGTGAGATCGCGATCGAGATCTACGCGAACTCCTCCGACCCCGTCGAATCGCTGTTCGTCGCGGGTGCCGTCGCCGGTGAAGACGCCGTTCTGGCCCGGCAGCACGTGAACGCCGGCGACATCGAGATCACAACCATGCCGACCGGCCGGCTTCCCGGGTCGATCGCCGGACTACTGCCCACCGTTCCACCCGGCCGGATACCGCAGCAAACCGCGCCGACACGCTCGATCCTGGACGTTCCCGTCAACAACGCCGTGCGTCTCCCGCTCGGCGGTAGCGCGGCATCGATCGTTCGCGACGTCCTGCTCCGAGCCAGGACGGCAACCGGCAGCGTCCGGTTTCTTCTCCGCTCCCCCGGCACCGCTCCCACGGTGGTGGGTGACGTGGGCTGGTTCGACGTCGCCGACGACGGCCGGTATCTGTTCGTCCAGGGTGCCGACACGCGCGTAGCTCCCGGCACGACCGAAGCGCTGCACACCGAGTTGTCGGCGCGTCTGGACGTCGCCCGCGCCGCACCGCGAGCACAGTCCCGCCGGCCGCTGCAGCCGTACTGAGCAGGCTTTGCGGCGGTTCACCGAATTCCGCTGTCGTCTACCCTGAAGGCCATGACGGACCGGGACCGCACCCCCGACGGCCGACCGCAGAACGCACGTCCCCGTGATGCGCTCGGTCGCCCCCTGCCACCCGGCGAAGAGGGTGTCCCGCGCGTTCCCGACGACCTCGATCTCGACACCGAGGAGACCATTTCCGAAGGGCAGCGACTGCTCGATCACGGTCATCCGTTCCACGCCCACGAAGTGTTCGAATCCATGTGGAAGAAGGCCCCGCCCGAAGAACGCCCGCTGTGGCAGGGGCTCGCTCAGCTCGCAGTGGGCCTGACTCACCTGCTGCGCGGTAACCCCCGTGGCGCCGCCTCGCTACTGCAACAGGCCAGGTCGCGTATCCGCCACTACGAGGACGCACCGCCGTACCGCCTCGACATCGACGGATTGTCCACGTGGGCAACTCACCTCCTGACCGAGATCGAACGGGGCGACCCCACCGACGAACCACCGATTCCGATGCTGAGGATGCCCTGATGCCGATTCTCCCCATGTTCCCTCTGGGTACCGCTCTGCTTCCCGGAGCCGGCCTACCGCTCCACGTCTTCGAGCCGCGTTACCAGCAACTCGTACGCGACTGCTCGACCGCGCCGGGCGGCCCGCGCTTCGGCGTCGTGCTCATCGCACGGGGACACGAGGTCGGTGGCGGTGATCAGCGCAACGACGTGGGGACAGTCGCGAGAATCCTTCTCGACACCGAAATCGGGAACGGACGGCATGTCCTGGAATGCGTTGCGGAAGAACGTATCCGCATCAATCGCTGGCTCCCGGACGATCCGTATCCCCGCGCGGAGGTGGAGCCGTGGCCCGATACCGACTCGGGGCCGGTCGACATGGCGCCGCTCATGGAGGCACTCGAGCGTCTCTACGATCTCCTCGACCGCCTGACCGACGGCAACGCTCCACCGCCACCGTCCCCCACGGAGCTTCCCGACGACCCTGGCGCGCGGTTGTTCGCGATCGCGCGTCACATTCCTATGGGCGAGGCGGATCGGTATGCGGTGCTGGCGACACCCGGCCCGGCCGAGCGCGTGCAGGTGCTGACCGAATCGGTCGCGACCGCCATCGACCTGGCGTCGTGGAAGCTGCAGAACTGACGCGCCACACCCTGCCGGCCGTATCCGGCGATCGACGGCGTGCATCACGGATCCGGGGGTACGGTTTTCGGATGGTTGTCCCGTCGTCTCCATCGCCAGGAGAAGCGCATGTCCGACGAAACCGATCCTGATCCGGCACAAGCATTCCTCGTCGCCATCGCAGCCGAATATCGCCATGACCCCGCCATCGAGATGGGCACGATGCTCCGCAGCCCGGGCCTGCGCGTAGGAGGCAAAATCTTCGCGTTTCTCGGCGGGGATCAGCGCTTGATCGTCAAGCTCCCCCGCGCCCGCGCGCTGGAAGCGGTCGGCACCGGAACCGCCCACCACGTCACGATGGGCAGCCGGACGATGAAGGAGTGGGTTGCTTTCCCACTCGACGGAGACGACCTCGACGGCACCTTGAACACATGGCGGCACGCTGCCCGCGAAGCACACGACTTCGTCGCGGGGATCTGACCTCCGGCCGCTCAGCCGACGACGACCACCACGAGTGTCCGCGGACCGTGCACCCCTTCGACACGTTCGAGTTCGATGTCGCTGGTCGCGGAGGGCCCGCTGATGAGCGTGGTGGGCCGCTCGGGCACCAGCCTCGTCAGCGCCTCGGGTACACCGACTTCGAGGGTGTCCAGTCCGACGACGCACACGTGGAGGTCGGGCACCAGCGTGAGTGCTCGCCTGCCCTGATCCGGGCTTCCGTCGAGGAAGATGGTGCCCGTTTCCGCACACGACACAGCCGATCCGGTGAGCACACCGTCGAGTTGCCCGAGGTCGGGAGCGGGAACTTCGGGAGAATCGACAACGATCCGGCCATCGAATTCCGCGAGCCACGACCGGTCCAGCCCGGGCGGCACCCCGAGGCTCTGCACTCCGAGTTCGGTGAGGATGCCGGAGAGCGCACCCGCAAGTTCCGCCGAGGTGTGACGATGCACGGTCGCCCTGTAGTCACGCACCCTGTCGGCGAACAACTCGTAACGCTGGTCGTCGGGCAGTGTCCGTCCTGTCCGGTAGCGGCGGGCAACCTCCACAGGAGCAGAGTCCGACAGCGTCAGCGCATCTCGGATACGTCCCATCACAACGTCTTTCGAGCTCATGGCCGTCCCCCCGATTGTCTCGCACGTTCGAGGGCGACCCGACGTTCTTCGGTGTCCCACCACTGACGGAACGTCTGTTTCGGAGGTGCGGCGATATCGCGGGCATCGGTCCACCCGCTCAGCGGCCACGGCAGCGTCGTGATGCGGCCCTTCCGTCCCGCGAGCAGTCGCGCGATGCCCGCGGCCTTCTGGGCTGCGGTCCATCGCGAGGCCGAGGACATCGCGAACGAGGCCGCCTTCATGGCTGCGGCTTCGGCTCCCGGCCGCGCGTGTTCGGCTTTCTGGTGCCGCAATTCGACCAGCAGGGAGGGAATGTCGATTCGGACCGGGCAGGCGTCGAAGCAGGCGCCGCACAGACTCGACGCGAACGGCAGTGTGGCATTGGGGTCGTGGCGTTCGTCCATACCGGCCAGTTGCGGGGTGAGGACCGCACCGATCGGCCCGGGATATGTCGAACCGTAGGCGTGACCGCCGGTGCGCTCGTACACCGGGCACACGTTCAGGCACGCCGAGCAGCGGATGCAGCGCAGTGCAGCTCGTCCGACGGTGTCCGCGAGTGTTGCGGTGCGTCCGTTGTCGAGCAGAATCAGGTGGAATGTCTGTGGTCCGTCTCCGGGGGTGACACCCGTCCACATCGAGGTGTACGGGTTCATCCGTTCCCCCGTCGACGATCGGGGGAGCAACTGCAGGAACACCTCGAGATCGCGGTAGGTGGGCAGAAGCTTCTCGATACCCATGACGGTGATGAGGGTCTGCGGCAACGTCAGGCACATTCGTCCGTTGCCTTCGGATTCGACCACCGCGAGTGTCCCGGTTTCGGCGATGCCGAAGTTCGCTCCCGAGACCGCGACCGGAACCGTCATGAACTTGTGGCGCAAGTATTTTCGTGATGCTTCGGCGAGATGCGCCGGGTTCGTGTCGAGATCGGGATCCACGCCTTCCATCTCGCTGAGGAAGATGCTGCGGATCTCGGACCGGTTGCGATGGATAGCGGGTACGAGGATGTGCGACGGTGTGTCGTGGCCGAGTTGGACGATGAGTTCGGCGAGGTCGGTCTCGTACGCGGTGATGCCCTCGGACTCGAGATGTTCGTTGAGGCCGATCTCCTGGGTGGCCATGGACTTCACCTTGATGACTTCGTCCGCGCCCGCTTCCCGAACCAGTTGTGTCACCAGCGCATTGGCCTCGCCGGCATCGGCGGCCCAGTGCACCACACCGCCCCGTGCGACGACGGCTGCTTCGAACTGCTCGAGCAACTCGGGTAGTCGCGCGAGCACGTCGTTCTTGATTCCCTCCCCGGCGACCCGGAGGTCTTCCCAGTCGGGCAATTCTTCGGTGACCGCCAGTCGCTTACCGCGGATCGTGTGCGTCGCCTTGCCGATGTTGCGCCGCAGTTGCGCGTCGGCGAGTTCGTGTCGTGCTGCGGCAGGGAAGGTTTCGGTTCCGCGCAGGTTTCCGGTGCCGCGCGGCGGGATCGGCGGCATTCCCAGCGAGGCCGCGGTCACGAGCCCACCACCGGGGCGGGTTCGCGGATGGACGCGAGAATCTCGGCGAGATGCAGGGTGCGTGTCCCCATTCGCAGACGCGACATTCCCCCGCCGATGTGCATGAGGCACGACGAATCTCCGGCCGTGCAGATCTCGGCACCCGTCGAGGCCACATTTCTGATCTTGTCGCCGAGCATCGCGGTGGACGTCTCCGCGTTCTTGATCGCGAACGTTCCGCCGAACCCGCAACACACGTCGGCTTCGGGAAGTTCGACGAGGTCGATGTCGCGTACCCGGCGCAGCAACCGGAGCGGCTTGTCGCCCACCCTGATCATCCGCAGCGAATGGCAGGTCGGGTGGTAGGTGACGCGATGGGGGAACGACGCACCCACGTCGGTCACCCCCAGTACGTCGACGAGCAGTTCGGACAACTCGTACGTCTTGGCCTTCACCACCTCCACACGTCCGCGGAGCGCGGGGGTTCCGTAGCGGTCGGCCACGATGTGGTGCTGGTGACGGATCGACCCCGTGCACGACCCGGACGGCACCACGACCGCGTCGATCGCGGCGTCGCCGAACTCCTCGGCGAAGTTCTCCACGAGCGGCAACGCGTCCGGTTGGTATCCCGTGTTGATGTGCATCTGGCCGCAGCAGGTCTGCCCGGGCGGGAACACCACCTCGTGTCCGAGTCTCGTAAGCAGGACAGCGGTGGCCTCGAGCGCAGACGGGAAGAGGGTGTCGCCGAGACATGTGCCGAACAGCGCGATCCGCATCGAGTTCTCCGCATCCGTCTGTGGTCCGTCCCACACTATCGCCGGCGGCGGGGACCCTGGTGAAATCGTCTCCGAAAGTCGTGTATCGTTGGTCATGCAACGCGGGGTGGAGCAGCTCGGTAGCTCGCTGGGCTCATAACCCAGAGGTCGCAGGTTCAAATCCTGTCCCCGCTACCACCACCGGCCCGGACTCTCACGAGTCCGGGCCGGTTTTGCTTTCCCCGCGGTAGATTCGCTGTGCCTGCATCAGTAGCGGCCGCGGGGGCAACATGGACGACGTAGACAGCCCGGAACCGACGAGGGCGCCGCGGGGTGGTAGCCGGCGCGTCGAGCGCTCCGGACTTCCCCGCTGGTTCCGCCCCGTGATCCTTTACGTCCTGTTCGCGATCGCCGCGTACCAAATGTCCGGGTGGCTGTTCCACAATCTCAAGGGTTTCCTCGGACTGCTGTTCCTCGCGTGGCTTTTCAGCATCACCGTCGAGCCCGTCGTGGACCGGATGGAACGCTTCGGGATGCGACGGGGTGCGGCAGCGGGACTCGTGCTGTTCGGGCTGGTCCTCCTGGTGATCGGTTTCCTGTCACTGTTCGGCGCGTTGCTCGCCGAACAGCTTTCCCAGCTCGTCACCGCGTTGCCGGAATCGTTGTCCTCGGTCACCCAGTGGGCGAACCGCACGTTCGACACCAACTTTTCGGTCGATACGGATCATCTCCGCATCACGCCCGACACGGTGCGCGAACTCGCCGCCCGGTTCACCCCGGGTGTGCTCGGTGTGGTGACCTCGCTCTTCGAAGTCGTCTTCCAGTTGCTGACGATGCTGCTCTTCGCGTTCTACATGTCGGCGGAAGGCCCTGCCCTGCGGCGCACGGTGGCGAGTTGGTTTCCGGCGCAGCAGCAACGCGTGATCTCGACCGTCTGGGAGATCTCGGTGGACAAGGCCGGCGGTTACGTCGTCTCCCGCCTCATCCTCGCGGCCTTCAGCACCGTGGCGACCGGCGTGTTCCTGGTCGCGCTGGATGTGCCCTACTGGCTCCCCTTGGCCCTGTGGACGGGCATCGTCTCCCAGTTCGTCCCGACACTGGGCACCTACCTGGCGATCGCCTTGCCCGCGATCATCGCGGCCACGACACATCCGATCAACGCCGTGTGGGTCGTGGTCTTCGGCACGCTGTACCAGCAGATCGAGAACTACGTGCTGCATCCCCGCGTCACCGCGCGCACCGTGGCCATCCATCCTGCCGTGGCCTTCGGCGCGGTGATCATCGGTGCGTCACTGTTCGGCGCCATCGGGGCGCTCGTCTCGGTGCCGGTCATAGCGGTGATTCAGTCGCTGATCGAAACGTTCGGCCGGCGTTACGAACTCGTGCCCGAAATCGCCGGTTCACCCGAGCCGGGTGCGTCGGACACGAACCGCGATACCGGAGACACCGTTGACACACGGGCACCGGACGAATGATCAGGCGCGTGAAGCCAGGTCGCGTGCCGCGAGGTGCGCGAACACCATGCTCGCCCCGATGGGGTTTCCGCCGCCGGGATACACGGTTCCGCTGACCGCCGCCATGGTGTTACCGGCCGCATACAGTCCGGGTATAGCCGCTCCGGAGGTGTCGAGCACACGGGCACAGGTATCGGTGCGCAACCCTCCCTTGGTGCCGAGATCGGACAGTCCGAACGCTGCGGCGTGGAACGGTGGCGTGTCCACCGGCACCAGAGGTGACTCGCCGCCCGAGAACGCGCGATCGTAGGGTTCGTCCCCCCTGCCGAAATCCTCGTCGACGCCGGCCGCTGCGAAGGCATTGAATCGTTCGACCGTCGCGGCCAGGACATCGGCGGGAACACCGATCATGCCGGCGAGTTCCTCGAGTGTGTCTGCGGTCTTCCACAGACCGGCGTCGACGTACTGCTCCTCCTCCGCGACCGGCACGTTGGTGGCCTGGACGGGCGGTGCGAGACCGTCTTTGTCGTCGTAGATCATCCAGAACGGCATGGTCAGCTTTCCGCTCTCCGCATGTGCGAGTGCGGCATGCCCGATCCGGTCGTACGGTGCGGATTCGTTGACGAAACGCTCACCGCGGTCGTCGACGAACACGCCACCGGTAAACCAGAGCGCGAATGCCGAGCGGCCGTCGGGGTGAGTCAGTCCGGGCGACCACCATGCCTCGTCCATGAGATCGACATCCGCGCCCGCCGCGATTCCCGCGCGGTGCGCCTTGCCGAGGTTGGACCACGGCCCCATCGAATCGCGTGAGTCGCCCGGGACTCCGAATTCGGCGCGCATGTCGTCGTTGCGCTCGAATCCGCCGGCAGCGAGCACCACGCCCCGCCGTGCGCGGATGGCACGTCGCTCACCTCCGTGCGAGACGATCGCTCCGACCACGCCACCGTTCTCGACCACGAGATCTTCGAGCGCGGTGTCGAGATGCGTTTCGGCGTTCGGGTATTGCCGCAGCGCGACGAGGAATCGGCCGACCAGCGCCCGTCCTCCGATGAGGGTGCTGCGGAGGCGCTCGCCGGCGCGTTCGCGACCGAGTGGGCCGCGGATGGATTCGTTGAGTTCGAGGTCGTCGCGGACCCGCAGCGGTGCCGCGCAGATGTGCCGGCCGGTCGCGCTGGCCTTGGGTGCCTTGCCGAAGTAATCGGGCCAGGGCAGCACCTGGAACTCGAAGTTGTCGTCTGCTTCGAGGTAATCGATGAGGGGCGCGCCACTGGTGACGAACGTGTCCTGCAGGTCGCGGGGCGTGCGGTCGCCGACCACGGAACGGAAATAGGTGCGGGCGTCGTCGAAGGTGTCTGTGTCACCCTCCCGGCGCAATACCGCATTGGCGGGGAACCACATCCCCCCGCCGCCGGAATACGCAGTGGTGCCACCGAAGTGCTCGGAGGCCTCCACGAGTATCACCGAAAGACCTTCCCGGGCAGCGGTGTACGCGCCGCAGCACCCTCCCGCTCCCGATCCGACCACGAGTACGTCGCATTCCTCGGCCCAGTCCACCATTGCGTTCCTCCGTCGGTCCGGCGTCGGCAGATGTTAACCGTCCGGTGCGCGGGGGCGGGAGCGTCGTGTCCCACCGGGCGGGAGACCCTGGACGACGAGAGGCGCGGCGGTGGCGGCGAGCACGTCTCCACGGTCACTCCGGGAGTGGTTTCGACGAGCACCGGACCCGCGTCGGTGACATCGACGGCCATGTCGGTGGCCCCGTCCCTGCCACGGAGAAGGCGCTGGGTCGTCTCGGCCCGACTCTCGCCCGACATGGACGTCATCGAGCTCAACGAAGCCCAGTCTTCGAACGCATCGGTTGATCCGGCCACGAGCGCGGTCGCGCTCCGTAGCATCGGGGCATGAGTGATCTGCGGACGGACACACCGCCCACCACGCGCCCCCGTACGGCCGCGCGACTCCTGCTCGCCGCCGCACTCGTCTTCGCGGGTCTGAGTCACCTGTTCTGGGGTCGCAAGGACTTCCAGGCCCAGGTGCCCGACTGGGTGCCCATGGACAAGGACGGCGTGGTCATGGCGTCCGGGGGCGTGGAGATCATGCTCGGCGCGGGGCTGGCCGTCCTCGGTCGCGACCGGGTCCGGGTGGGCCGGATCGCCGCGTTGTTCTTCGTGGCGGTCTTTCCGGGAAATCTCGCGCAGTACCGCGGGCGGCGCAGCGCGTTCGGCCTCGACACCGACCGGAAGCGCCTGGTGAGACTGTTCTTCCAGCCGGTGCTCATCCTCTGGGCGCTCTGGAGCACCGGCACGCCGCGCCGCTGACCCCGCTTACTCTTCGGGTGCCACGCGCACCAGCATCTTTCCGAAGTTCTTGCCCTCGAGCATCCCGATGAACGCCGCCGGTGCGTTCTCCAGGCCGTCGACGATGTCCTCCCGGTACTTCAACGATCCGTCGCGTACCCACGCTGAGGCATCGCGCAGGAAATCGCCGTACATCTCCTTGACGAACTCGGTCTGGATGAAGCCCCGGATCGTCAAGCTCTTGGTCAGCACCGACGAGAAGAACCTCGGCAGGCGGTCCGCCCGCTCCTCGACCTCGCCGTTGTACTGCGCCACCAGTCCGCACACCGGGATTCGAGCGTAGGTGTTGAGCAACGGCCACACCGCGTCCTGAACCGCGCCACCGACGTTCTCGAAGTACACGTCGATACCTTCGGGGACGGCGTCCTTCAGTTTCTGCGCGAACTCGGGATCGCGATGATCCAAGGCGACGTCGAACCCGAATTCTTCGGTCAGTGCGCGGCACTTCTCGGGGCCACCCGCGATACCTACTGCCCTCGCACCCTCGAGCTTCGCGATCTGGCCCACCGCCGATCCCACCGGACCGGTGGCGGCCGCCACCGCCACCGTCTCGCCGGGCTTCGGCTGCCCGATCTTCAGCAGTCCGGAATACGCTGTGAATCCGGGCATCCCGAGCACACCGACCGCGGTCGAGATCGGGGCCGCCGCCGGGTCGAGTTTCCGCACTGCCTTGGCGTCGACCACCGCGTGCGACTGCCATCCGGCGCCTGCCAGCACGTAGTCGCCGGCGGCAATGTCGGCGGCGCGGGACTCGACGACCTGACAGACCGTGCCCGCCACCATGACGTCACCGAGTTCGACGGGCGGGGCGTACGACTTGGCAGTACTCATCCGTCCCCGCATATACGGATCGAGCGACAGATAGACGACGCGCACGAGCAACTGTCCCTCGCCGACCTCCGGTAGGTCCACGACCTCGGTGCGAAAGTTGTCGGTGGTGGGGGTGCCGTCCGGGCGCGAGGCGAGAACGATGCGGGTGCTCTGGACTGACGTGGATGCACTCATCACTCCAGTGTGCCGCACGTCGCCGGGCGGGCTCAGGCGATCCAGTGCGCTTCTCCTCGGGGCGGCACATAGTTGGAGAACAACCGGGAGTGGACGACCTCGGTGAACGAGGGCCCGTCCTGTTCGACGCGCCGGGCAGGCCTGGGCTGCTCCCTACGCACCGGCGACATGTTGGATGTGGATCGAATAGACACTTCGACTCCTCTCGGAAACGGGGAGGAAGGCGCTATCGAACACCGTCGCGGATCGACTCGACGGGTGTGCGACCCCCCTTGCGAATACATATACCCCTTCGACGGGCGCAACGCACGCGCGGGTTTCCACAGCGTTCTCGTGTCGCCTCCCGCGCCACTGCCCACTGGTGAGTGCCTACCCGTCCTCACCTGTGCGTATGGGAGCGGTCACCGCCGAATTGAGTGCTGCCACTCGGCCTGTCGGCCGCTCCGCGAGGCCGGCCGGTCGCAGGGGAACAGTGCGAGAACCACCGGGGGGCAGATGAAACCAGGAATCGGTCGCGTCGAACCCGGTCACGTTCAGACGCACGTATTGAGCAGCACCGTCGGTGTCCACCGTGATCGACCACCCGTTCGCGGATCGGTGCGCGGTCGCCCGCAGGCCGATGCTGCGCTCGATGGGACGGGCAGGACCCCCGACAAGGTGGACATTCTCGGCCAGCACGGTGCCGGACGCGTCGACCAACTGGACGGAGGCAGCGTCGAATGTTTTTGTCCCGAAACGATATGCGTGGTTCACGTCCGCGAAACCTCCGGTCGCTACGTTCCACGACAGAGTGTGCGCGTCGTGGGCAGCGAGCGTCAGCGGCACTGTGACATCGGTCGATACGACACCTGCGGCGGTGTGGGAACGGAGGTGCAGGGTGGCATCGAGCGGACGGCCGGTGTCGTTGAACACCAGGATCCGTAGCCCGTCCAACCCGTCGTCGACGAGAAGCGCTGTGACAGGAGCAAACACACGACTGAGGACGAACCACGGGGCTTTCGGGGCACCGGCATGGTCGAGGACGCCCCATCCGGCTCCCGGTTCCAGATCCCGGGCCGCCAGCACCAGAGCGCCCCGGCAACCGGAGTCCGGCCGACGCCAATGCTGGAGAACTTCGGTGAAGGCTTCGCATACGGCGGCGCGGCCGAGATCGAGGTAGCGCTCGGGGTCGGACCATCGTTCGGCTGCGGGATCGGTGCCGAACACACTGCGCACATAGTGATCCCGGACATCCTCGAAGTCCCACGACGCTCCGTTGTCGCGCGGAACAGCGGCCTTCCACGCCGGATGGTGACCCGCGACGGCCACGCTGCCGAATGCCGCCTCGACAGCGTCGTTTCCGGGAGGAATGGAGAATGCGAGACATTCGGCGGCGAACCGCACGCCTGCCGCACGGACATCGGAGAGTGGCCGGCGATAGCCGCCGACCCCGAAATAGTGCGCCACACCGGAACTCACATCGATCGGCAGCGCATCCGAGCCCGGAGGCGCTGATGGTGACGACGACACCCAGACGACTCCCGGAGCGACCGCGTCCGCGATCGTCGGAAGCAAATCGTCGATGGCGGGGATGGCCGGGCGCTGGACTCCGAGCATGGACGGTTGCTGCTCCGTTTCGCTCCCACCGCACAGCACGACGAGTGCGGGGTTGCCCGAGAGCCTCAGCGCGAACGACCGCAACTCTTCCTCGAGCAACGCGCGGAACCCCGCGTCGTCGGGGGGGTCGGTCGTGGCGAGCATGACGTCCTGCCACACCATGATTCCCAGTTCGGCACAATCCGAATAGAAGTCGTCGCGTTCGTACACCGTGGTCCCGGGGATCCGGATCATGTTGATGCCGGCATCGACGCACCGCTCGAGCACTCGCCGTGTCTCCTGCGGTGTGTTCAGCCCGATCGGATCGGAGGGTGTCCACACGATCCCGCGACAGAACACGTCGATTCCGTTGACCTGCAGCGAGAATCCGTCGACGTCGTAGTCTGCCGTGACGGAGCGGAAACCGACCGACCCGAGGTGAAGGGGCTTCCCGTCGAGGTGCAGGTCGACGCTGTACCCGACCGGCCGCCCGTGGGTGTGCGGCCACCACAACCGTGCCGCCGGTATCACGACGCGAGCACGAACGAGTAGCGAACCATCCTGGCAGGAGACGATTTCCGCGCAGGCTTCCTGCTCACCCACCGTGGCGAGTGCCGATGTCACCGCGGGTCCGGCGAGCCCGACCTCGATCTCCACCACGCCGTCGCTCTCGTCGAGGTGAGCGTGGACGCGGCGGGAGATCATCACAGGGTCGGCGCCGTCGAGCAGACGGACCGGCCGCCAAGGCCCGACCGGAGCGGGCACCCCGCCGAATACGGGTGCGCGGCCGAGGAGCGTCGTGCGGAACCAGCGAAGGCCCTGGGCAGGGATCAACGACGAGCGCCACCGGCCGCGGGGTCGCCGCGTCTTCAGTGCCGCGTCGAGAGACGGGAAACGGAGGGCGATTCGAGCCGACTGCGGCAGTTCGTCGAGGACCACGGCGAGCGGGACGAACATCGAGTCCGACACCGCGACGCGCTGCGATCCCACCCAGATCTCGGCCTCGGTGGCGAGACCGTCGAAGGACAGGCGCCACGGCCCGCGTCCGCGCGCGGGCACGTCGGTGACGAACCACCAGTCGCTCGCGTCGGTCTGCGCGTTTCGTGCCGCGTCCACCCCGTTCGCGTCGCGGATGGCTCCCGCCGCGGTACCCGGGACGGATACCGGTAGCCACCGGGGTTCGATCGCGTCGAGTTCGTCGGGGTGGCCGACGGAACCTGGCTCCACAGCGGTGCATACCCACTGCGCGTCGGCAAGGAGATCCATGCTCGCGTGGTGTTCCTAGCGAGATCCGGCAGCGCGCGCGGCCGTCGTGATCGAGGCGTCCCAGGCATCGGCCATCCGGCCGAGTTGTTCGGCGGGATCGACAATCCGTCCGCGGGCGGCACGGGCCATGCGGAACTGCACGCTCTTCGCTCCCTCGGAGACCGAACGGAATCCCGGCGCGGCGGTCGCTGTGCCCGGATAGCCGTGGTTCTCCATGTATTCGCATACGTCGGCCGCGAGTTCGGCGCTCGCCCCGCACTGACGCAGCACACCGAAGGTCCACCGGTGGAACAGTTCCATCCCGCCCGAGCTCAACTGGTCGACGTCTTCGAGGACGCGCTCGGCGAGCGCGCGCACCGGGTTGGCAACGGACCGATGGCGGAGGTGCCGACGCACGATGGCGTCGAAAGCGTCACACTCCGGAACCGAGACACCGAGCCGCACCTGCTCGATGTAGGGCGGCCAGGCGGAAATCGGATCGTCGAGGCCGAACACACCGCGGAAGTCGTCTGCGACGAGGCGATGGTAGCCGCTGTTGTGGAAGTACTCGAGAACTTCCGCATCACGGTCGATGAGGTTCGGCACGATGGTCGTCTTCGAATGCTCTCGGCGGTAACCGGTTCCGTCCGTGTCCGGCAGCCAGAAGGCGTCGACCTCGACGGCCGACAGCAGACCTGCGGCGGCGTTCGCTTCGAGGTGCTCGATGGGCCGGCGCCACACGTTCATCTCCGCGACCTCGATGCCGTACAGGGAGAAAAGGTCCTCGGGCTTGAACTTCAGAAAGGTCCACTGGCTGCCGTCGAAACGCGCGGAGAAGGCACACGCCGCGGCCGGCACGGGGTCGAGTCCGAGCGCATGCAGCACTTCGACCCAGAGGTCGACGTAGCAGTTGGTTTCGGTCCACACACGGTCTGCGCCGTGGATTGCATGCGGAACGTAGTCCTCGACCTGGACGTCGATGAGCCGTCGCGTCACGGAAACATCCTGTTGCGCACCGTGTCCGGCCAGTCGCCGACGGCAAGGCCGTGCGTGCGCAGCATCGCCAGCGCGATGCGCTCCATTCCGAAACCTACGCACGCACTGTGTGCGACCTCGCCATCCGACGTGGCGATGCCGAAGGTGTCTCCGAAGTGGTCGCGGTGGCAGTTGCACGACACCACGGCGGTGCCGTCGTCGAGGTCTCCGTAGAGCCGCACCGTCAACTCGGTTTTGAGGTTCTCGTGGCGCTGATTCGCGGCGAGCATGCGTCCGGCACGGCCGAAGAACGGGTCGTTGGCCGGCACCGCGGTGGCGTCGAGACCGAGCGAGTCCAATACCTCGAGTCCGCGCCCGATCCAGGTGTCGCGGTGCTGCGCGGCGTCGTCGGCGGTGCCCAGACGCACAAACTCGTGCATTCGGAACGCCTGCATGCGGGCAGGATCGATTGCCGGTTCGTGCCGGAAACAGTAGCCGTACACATCGAGCAGGTTGCCACCCTCACGCAAGGTGCCGCTGTACCTCGCGTATGCGGGGTGGCATGCCGCCGACACCAGGACGGTATCGGCCGGTTCGAGCCAGGAGTCCCACGCTTCGCCCCGCGCGCGAGCAGCAAGCAACTCGGCGTGTTCGGCGTTGGTCCCGGCGAACGTCGTCACGGCACCGGTCAGGTGCGGGAACGAGGCGATGTAGTCGGTTCGCTCGAAACTGGTGCGCGGAAAGACCGGAGGGAAGCGCAGGCGGGTCGCCGCCGCGCCCGGGCCCGCCGCAACCACCACCCGGTCGATTCCGTCGACGATGTCTTCGAATTCGCCGGAGCGGCCGTAGAGCCCGGGAACCGCGGTCTCGACGAGCAATCCCGCGGCGAGCAACTGCTGCTGGAAGTCCAGGCGTGCCCGTTCGAGTTCCGTGCGGTCCCCGACGGCCGTGCTGGTCATATCGTCCCTCGGTATGCGATCGACATCTGGGCAGAGTTGTTCATGATGCGGTCGTTGTTGACCATTACCGCGGCACCGTGCGCGTCGCGCAGATGCCTGCCGAGCGAATACGCGCCGTCTTCTCGGTAACCCGCGATTCCGCAGATCAGCATCGACCGGTTCACGAGGTCCACGGCGGCAGTGGAGGCACTCACCTTGAGATTGTTCATCGCCAGCGAGAACCCCATGCCCGTCAGCGATTCGGCCTCCACCGAACCTGCTTCCGCAGCCGTGGTCCGGTCGAAACGTCCCGCGGCCGAGAAGACGAGATCGGCGAACTGCTGGTGAGCGGCGGCCGCCTCCGCGAGACGCAGCGCGCCGGGCGGAGTGACGCCGGGCTGCTTGCGGGCCGCCGACCGCACGTACGCGCGGGCCTTCTCCATGGCCGCATCGGCGATTCCCAGCCACACGGCCGACCACACGCTGTGAGATACGGGCAGCATGGTCCGTGACGAGATCTCGGAGTACGCCGCACCCACGATCAGATCCGCGGAAGTCTTTGCGGACAAGATGAATCCGGGACTACAGGTGCCACGCAACCCCAGGGTGTTCCAGGATCCGGTCGGCTCGAGAGTCACACCGTCACGGGGGCACACGACGAGAACCTGGTCGCTCGGCGGGCTGTCGGCCGTGCGGCGCGCCGTCACCAGGACCGCGTCGGCGTACTCGCCGTACGAGATGACCGGGGCGTTCTTCACGACGGACACGGAATCGTCGACGCGCTCGACTGCGCAGAGGCTACTGCGCACGTCGCCGCCCGTGCCGAGTTCGGTGGTCGCCGACGCGATGAGGTAGTCGTGCTGTGCGGCGTCGGCGACGAACGCGGCCACACCCGGCGTCGAATGCCGGACGAGCGAGAGGATCTGCGTCTGATGCATCGCGAAGATCATCGCGGTGGAAGCGCAGTAGCGGCCGAGGATGCGCGCGATCTCGCACAGGTCGCTCAGCGATGCGTCCTCGCCGCCGTGCGCCGCCGGAACGGCACACGTGAGCAGTTTGTGGGAGCGCAGCGCGTCGACGGCCTCACGAGGGAACCGGGCCTCGCGATCGACTTCGTCCGCCCACACCGCAGCGACGTCGCGGCCGACGATCTCGGCTCGCTCTCGCAACGACAACCGGGTGGGCGCACTGCCGAACGCAGCGTCGACGACGCTCACCCGACACCCAGTTCGGTCAGGGCCGAGCGGATCGAACCGACGCTCGCAAAGGTGCTCTTACGCAGGAGTTCGTCGGGAAACTCGATGTCGAATGCGTCTTCGAGAGCGAGCATCACGTTGACGCTCGCGTGGGAGGTCAGTCCGAGTTCGTAGAGATCCGCAGTGAGATCGAGTTCTGTGGCGTCGACC
The DNA here is from genome assembly GCF_042717545.1 of Rhodococcus sp. NPDC058639. Taxonomy (NCBI): domain Bacteria; kingdom Bacillati; phylum Actinomycetota; class Actinomycetes; order Mycobacteriales; family Nocardiaceae; genus Rhodococcus; species Rhodococcus sp. NPDC058639. Next base: position 483,954 of record NZ_JBHXRF010000001.1, on the reverse strand, counting down.
GACAGCTTGGCGTGCTCTCCGAGCACCTTGCGGATTGCCTGTTCAGTCATGCCTGTTCTCTTTCTGTCACTGCTGTGCGGGTCGCGGCCACGGTTGCGAAGGCGTAGTCGGGCTCGTGGGAAAGCGAGACCTGGAAATCGGTCAACTGTTCATCCGACGCGCGCGCGGCAGCGTTACCGTCCAGGTGCACTGCACATCCGCCCCAGGGAGCACGGCGTATTTCGATGGAGCGCCACGGAATCGCGTCGTCGCGCGGGCGGAGCACCTTCATTACGGCTTCTTTCGCCGCGAACCGTGCGGCAAGTCGCTGAACGCGGGCGGCCCCGGTGCAAACCGAGAGTTCGTGCGGTGTGAAGACCCGTCGCAGGTACCGATCCCCGAAGAGGTCGATGCTCCGGGCGACGTCGGCGACAGTCACCACGTCGCAACCGATGCGAGGCGTCGTCGTGGGGGCCTGGCCGGCATTCACGGGTTCCTCCGGCGTGCGGAGACAGATAGTGGCCGAAGATGTTCGGCCACTGCCACTTCGGAAGAATTCATCAGGTTCCGCCCGACATCTGTGCGCTCCGACATGTCCCCCCACCGAGCCCCGACGCCCGTTTTGCGCAATTCGACGTGACTTTAGAGCTGTGCGAGCGCGAACTCAATCCCGCCGCGCCCACATGTGTCCCGGCTCACAAGTCGCCAGAACCCCGGCCGTGACGACGGCCGGGGTCCTGAAGACGACGCGTTCCTGGGTCCCTACGCGGACACGCGCACCGGTTCTGTGCCTGCCTCGTCCGCCGACGCAGATACCGGCTCCGGAGGAGCAGCGACCGGCGTGGGTTCCTGCGCGTAGTAGAAGTGCGGACGGCGGTGGCCCAGGAAGGATCCGCACCACGACATCACCGCGATATAGCGATTGCGGAAGCCCACGAGGTACACGAGGTGCACGGCAAGCCACAACACCCACGCGATGAACCCGGTGAGTTCGATCTTCCCGACCCGCGTGATGGCGCGGAAGCGGTTGATGATCGCCATGCTGCCCTTGTCCTTGTACTTGAAGGGCGTGCCGGCCGGGATCTTGCCCAGGATCATCTTGGCGACGTGCCGGCCGCCCTGCATGGCGAACGGCGACTGCGCCGGCAGATTGTCGAGCGTGACCATGTCGCCGATGGCGTAGATGTTGTCGGCGCTACCCACCGTGAAGTCCTCGTCGACCACGAGCCGTCCTCCGCGGACCGTCTCGCAGCGCGTGCGCTCGGCGAGCACAGCGGCGAAGTCGTTGGCCTGGATGCCGGCGGACCAGATGATCGTCTCGGCCGTGAGACGACGCGATTCCTCGGTGGTCGGCGTGGACAGGGTCGCGCCGTGCTCGTCGATGTCGGTCACGAGGGTGTTGAGCACAACCTCGACACCGGCTTTTTCGAGCGATTCCTTCGAGTACTCGCTCAGCTTGCCGCCGAACGGCGGGAGCACCTTGTCGGCACCTTCGACGAGCGTGACGGTGACGTCGTCCGCGGTGATGTTGTGGATCGCGTCCGCGAAGTAACGCTGTGCGAGTTCCTTGATCTGGCCGGCAAGCTCGACTCCGGTGGGCCCTGCCCCGACGACGATGAAGCTGAGCAGATTCTTCCGGTGCTCCGGATCGGAGGTCGTGTGCGCCTCCTCGAAGCAGCGGACGATCTGGCGGCGCAGCCGCTCGGCATCGTCGACGGTCTTGAGCGCATACGTCAGGTCGGCGAACTCGTCGCGGCCGAAGTACGCCTGGCGGGCACCGGTCGCGGCGACGAGGTGGTCGTACCCGAGGGTGTGCCGAATGCCGCCGGCCTCGTAGACGACGCTGTTGGTATCCGGATCAACGTCGACGACCCGGCCCAGCCGCACATCGGCCTGCGGGTACTTCGCGAGGATCGCGCGGACGGACGGTGCGATCTCGCCGGGCGAGATGACGCCCGTCGCCACCTGGTAGAGCAGCGGCTGGAACAGATGCTCGGTGGTCTCCGAGATGAGGACGAACGGCTTGCCGGCCTTCGCGAGTTTCTTCGCCGTTGCCAGTGCTCCGAAGCCGGAACCGACGATGACAACCTCTGTCCGGTCGACGATGTTCGCCTCTTCCTTTCCTGTCCCACCCACGCTAGCGATACCTCCACTCGAGTTCATGTATTAGTCCAACCTAGGTTTCCGACCCCTCCGGTATCCAGTAACCTGGGATATTCGGGGAACTGTTATCTGTTCTGCTCATAAGTAGGGACGTGATGGACTTCCGGCAACTGCGGTACTTCCTCGCCGTGGGAGAAGAGACGAGCTTCTCGCGGGCAGCCGAACGATGCTTCATCTCCCAGTCGGCGATCAGTCACCAGATCGCGAAACTCGAGCAGGAGGTGGGCGCGAAGCTGTTCGAGCGCTCGACGCGCTCGGTCAAGCTCACCCCGGCGGGGGTACGGCTGATGCCCATCGCCGCCGAGGTGCTGAGCCTCGAGGCCCGCGCGCTCGAAGTCGGGCACGAGCCGCGGGGAAGTATCCGGATCACGGCGAACATGAGTTTCGCGTCCCAGAGTCTCGACGCCATCTCCCGCGTACGCGAACGCCACCCCAACCTCGACGTCGAATTCGTCATCAAGGACTTCACCGATCGGGTCAACGCTGTCGCGTCCGGCGAAGCCGACCTCGCCCTGATTCGCGGCGACGTGGACCGGCCCGGCCTCGAGGCGATACGTCTCGGGATCGAAGATCTCGTCATCGTCACCTCGACGAGACACCCGTTGTCCGCCTTCTCCACCGTGGACATCGGAGAACTCGCGCACTATCCGTTGTTGTTGCCACCCCGGAACAACCAGGTTCTGCTGCACCGTGTGATCGAGGACGCGTTCGTCGAGGTCGGTCGCCGCGTCCGGCTCGGTCCCCCGATCGCCAGCGACCACACCGCCACCCTCGAGGTCATCACCAACCCGCGTGCATGGACGGTCCTCTACGCGGGCACCGCCGCCGAGACACCGCACAAGGGCCTGAAGTTCATGCGCGAGACCGACCATCGGCTGCGTGTGCCGGTGTGCGGTGTCCTGCGGAGCGGGGCGACACCGACACCGGAACTCGAATTTCTCGTTCAGGCGCTGGCCCACTCGATCGTGCCCACGGCGCCCACCCCTCCGGCCGCCGTACGCGATTCCGGGAACTGACGCCGGTCACGCGACCTCGCGGTCCCCCCGGTTCACCGTCAGGTTCAGATGCTTCCACCCCGCAACGTCCCTGCGAAGCTGACGATCATGGGTCGCGAGCACCACAGCGGCGTCGGTGACCTCCAGGGCCTCGGTCATCTCGTCCACGAGGGTGATCGACAGATGGTTCGTCGGCTCGTCGAGCAGCAGAACGTGGGGCCGGGTCGCGAGCATCATCGCGAGGTCGAGGCGCCGCTGCTGGCCCATCGACAGATCCCGCACCCGCTTGTCGAGATCCCGCTCGTCGAGCAGACCGAGATCCTGCAGGGGCACGGTCCGGTCCTCGGGCACCACACCGTGGGCGGTGAGGAGTCCGATGTGGGTGTCGTACACCTCGCGTACCCGCTTGCCCGACGGCGGTGCCGACTCCTGCGCGAGTCGCCCGACCCTGACCACCGGGTCCACGACCAGCGTTCCCGACGTCGGCTCGATCGTCTGTGCCAGCACGGCAAGGAGTGTCGACTTCCCGGCACCGTTCGGTCCCGTCACCATCAGCCGCGACCCGGCGAGCACCGCGAGCGACACCGACCGGTCGAGCCGGCCCGCGACCGCAATCTTCTCCGCCCGGATCAGCGGCGCGTCGGGCTCGAGCAAGTCGAGTTCGGCGCCGAGCGAAGGCATCGTGAACCGCAGCGGAGGAACAGGCGTCGTGATCTCCTGCTCGTCGAGCGCGTCCTGCCGGCGGTGGACGGACCGCACCAGGCCGGGAGCGCGGGTCGCGCGCTGGTGTTTTCCCGTTCCCTTGTCCGGTCGCCAACCGTCGACCAGCCTGTCCCGGGCGTGCTCGAGCTCGCCGGTGAGCCGGGCACGCTCGGCCTCCTGCCGGTTGTATTCCTCGACCCATCGCGCATATTCGGCCTTTCGTCCCTCGCGATAACCGGCGTAGCCGCCGCCGTAGAGGCGGGGGCGCCCGTCCCGGCTCGGGTTCAGGTCGAGGATCGAAGTCGCGACATCGGACAGCAGGGCCCGGTCGTGGCTGACGAGGACGAGACCGCTGCGGGTCTGTTGCAGTCGCTCGGTGAGGTAGTCGAGACCGTCGGCGTCGAGGTGGTTGGTGGGCTCGTCCAGGAGAAGGAAGTCGTGTTCCGCGCCGAGCAGGGCTGCGAGGCGCACGCGGTAGCGCTGCCCCACGGACATCTCGGACAGGAGCCGGGACCGATCGGTCACGGCGCCGAGTGCCTCCAGGGCCGCATCGACGCGGCGATCGGCGTCCCAGGCCTCCAGTTGCTCGGCTGCCTCGAGTGCCTTCGCGTAGGTCTCCGCAGCAGCCGACCTGCCCTCGGACAGCCCGACGGCACTGTCGTCCAGCGCGCGCAGGGCTGCACGGGCCGCGGCGAGTTCGGTGTCGATGAGGTCACCGACCGTGCGACCGCCGCTGACCGTCATCTCCTGCTCGGCGACGCCGAGCGACCCGAATCGTCGAACGGATCCGGAATCGGGCTCGAGGCTGCCCGCGAGAATATGCAGCAACGTGGACTTTCCCTGTCCGTTCTCACCGACCACGCCGATCCGGGAACCGGGTGAGACAGCGAGGTCGACGCCTTGCAGGACGGGGTGGCCGCCGCGGGCGATGTGCACGTCGAGCGCTCCGAGTTGCGCGCGCGAACGGCGAGGCAGTGTGATTGTGGTGGTCATTTTTCCTCCGCATACCGGACACCTCGTCCCCACTGTGGTGGGGTGGAGTCACCCGGATTCCGACGAACGGCCGGGTCAGCGGCCGAGGGACACAGGCAACGGCCCGCTTCTCCGATTCCCGTCGCGCGGGCGAGGGAAGGGGCGGGCCGGCGGGCGTCAGTGGAAGAGGAGTTCCTGGATCACGACATCCAGGGTACCGACGCACAACAGGGCGTCAATCGGATTACTTCCCGACCGGTAACTCCGATTCGTCCGTGGCGAGTCCCGAGACGCGAGCCACACACGTGCAAGGATGCGATGGCCCCGACGTCGACCTTCCGGCAGGAGACCCCATGCAGCACCTCGAGTCCTCGTTCACCGGTGGAAACGGCACTCGAATCGTGTACGACGTGTGGTCGCCGGACGGTGAACCCACCGCGCTGCTCGTCCTGGCGCACGGCCTCGGTGAGCATGCGCGTCGCTACGACCACGTCGCCGAACGGCTCACCGAACTCGGCATCGTGGTCTATGCACCGGACCATCGAGGACACGGCCGATCCGGCGGCAAGCGACTGCACGCGCGCACCATGAACGACTTCACCGACGACCTCGACGCACTGTTCGACATCGCGACCGCGGCCCATCCCGGCCTGCCGACGTTCCTCCTCGGCCATTCCATGGGTGGTGCGATCGCTCTCGCGTACGCGCTCGATCACCAGGACAGCCTCACCGCGCTGGTGCTGTCCGGACCGGCGCTCGTGGTCACTTCCGGCACGCCGAAGCTCGTCGTGGAACTCGGAAAGCTGATCGGTCGCGTTCTGCCGGGTGTGCCGGTGCAGAAACTCGACAGCGCAGCGGTTTCACGCGATCCCGCCGTGGTCGCCGCGTACGACGCGGATCCGCTCGTGCATCACGGTTTGGTGCCCGCCGGCCTCGCGCGGGTCCTCGTGCTCAACGAGGAGAGTGTCGCGGAGCGTCTGCCCGGCCTGACGTTGCCGCTGCTCGTGCTGCACGGCTCCGCCGACACACTGGCCGACCCCGCGGGGGCACGCGTGGTCGCCGACCATGCCGGATCCGCGGATCTGACGTCGAAGTTGTACGACGGGCTGTTCCACGAGGTGTTCAACGAACCCGAGAACGATCGTGTGCTCGGTGATCTCGTCGAATGGTTGCAGCCACGCCTCCTGAAGACGAAGCCCTAGCTTGCGTTCAGGCGGCGCGGCCGTCGCCCATCGCCACGACGGCGCGGCGAGCGAACGCGATGCTCAGCGTGATGAGTGCCTGGGCTTCGGGCAATGCGCGCGCAAGAACCGGCCACGCATGGACCTGCCCGCGCCACAGGTGGGTTTCGACCACGCGACCCGCCTCGGCGAGGCGGTACGTCATGGTCTCGACGTCGGGGCGGGTGAGTTCGTATTCGGCGGCGCAGAGAAACATCGGCGGAAACAGTGCGGGGTCGGCGTCGACCGGGTTCATTTCGCCCTCGATCGCGTCCTCCCCGATCCACCGAGGACGTAGCTTGTCGAGCGCCTTGATCGGGAGATACGCATCCCTGACCATGTAGGCCCGGTCGTGATCGTCGAGATCGAGATTCAGCAGTGGCGAATACCCGATGACCGCCGCGGGCCGCTGAAGTCCGCGGCGTGCCGCGATCTCGGCCACCTTCGCAGCCAGGTATCCACCGGCGGAGTCTCCTCCGACGACAATCCGCGTCGGGTCGTCTGCGATGCGGAGCAGTGCCTCGTACGCGCTCATCGCGTCCTGCACCGATCCCGCAATAGGGACTACCGGCACCTGCCGGTAGTCCATCGAGTACACCGGGGCGCCCGATTCGAGCGCCAATTGGACGCACAGTTGCCGATGGGTGGACGGCCCGCAGAAGATGAATCCACCGCCGTGGAAGTACAGAATGGTGGCGTTTTCGAGCGGATCGTCCACGGGTTTCGGCGACATGATCTGCTCCGCCGGGACACCACCCAGCTCGGTCTCCGTGACCTGGACATTTCTCGGTGTGGGAGTGACCTTGTCGACGAGCCAGGACAGCCGCCCGAGCACAGAGATGCCGAAATCGTTGCTGGGCCAGAGGGTGAGGACGGGCTTGAACAGAATTCTGGCAACCCACAGGACGATCAATGCGATCCTGCTCGTGCGTTCGTGCCACGTGACCGGAGCGGAAGTGCGCATGAGAACACAGTAAGTGGCACGCCGCCCGAGTGCGGCGGCGTTACCGGAGCTGGAGAAGAGGTACGAGAAGTTCTTCAGCGGTGAGTGCGCCGTGCTGGCCGGGCAGCGCGGAGAGCGTCCGCTCGCCGTGGGAACGGATCACCGTCGCCTCGTCACGGCCGATCACGACGATGTCCCCGATGCGGCCGGTGACGGAAGGGTCCGGGCCGGGTCCGAACAGTCCCGCCGACAGCACTTCGTCGCGGGTGCCCACCCAGAAGTCGTCGCCGAGTTCGTTCGCCCACCGTTCCAGGACCCGGTCCACGCGCCCCGTGTGAATGTGCCGGCACCGCGGCTCACCGGCGACCACGTCGACGTCTTCCTCGAGACCGGGATGGTGGTCGAAATCGACTCGGCGGCCACGAGAGGAATCGACCATCCCGTGGTCTGCCGTGACGAGCAACCGGGTTCCGTCCGGCAATGCGGCGGCGAGCTGTTCGACGAAGCGGTCCACCACGGCCAGTTGCGCGAGCCACGCCCGGGATTCGGGCCCGTAGACGTGGCCGAGCGTGTCCACCTCCGAGAGATAGCAGTACACGAGGTTCCGCTCGCCGGAGCGTGCTGCCGCAACGACCTCCGCCAACAGGTCACCGTAGGCGGACACCCCGACGAATCTGCCACCACGCAGGACCGCCCGGGTCAGACCGCTGCCGTCGAATGCCCTGGGAACGACGGTCGTGACGGCCAGGCCCGCAGCGTCTCCGCGTTCGAAAGCCGTGGGATGGGGCTGGACCTGTTCGGGCACGAGCGTGTCGCGTTGATCGAAGGAGGTCCCCGCCGCTGTCCAGCTCAGCCAGTTGACGGCGGCCTCGGCTTCCTCGACGTACGACTGGTATCCGGTGATGCCGTGGCGCCCGGACGGCAATCCGGTGCCGAGCGAGGCGATGCTCGCCGCGGTCGTGGTGGGGAATCCGGCACGGATCGGCCGTCCGGGAAGATCGGTAAGATACGGCGCTGCTTTCCTGTTGCGCTGCAACAGTTCCCATCCCATACCGTCGACCAGCAGGACGACCGTGTGCGCGCTGTCAGTGAGGCCGAGGCGGTTGCGTTCACCGGGAACCCCCGCGGACGCGAGTACCGACGGCATCACGTCGGCAAGCGTGGGCTCGGCGTAGACATCGCGCAGCGGGAGAGTCATGGTCCGAGTATGTCCTGTCCTCGTCGCGGCGGCAGATGCAAAGACCTCGCAGCCGGTCTCACGCACCGACGTACTCGGCAAGGTGCTTGCCGGTGAGCGTCGAGCGGTCGTCGACGAGTTCGCGTGGTGTGCCCTCGAAGACGATTCGGCCGCCGTCGTGGCCTGCACCGGGACCGAGATCGATGATCCAGTCGGCGTGGGCCATCACCGCCTGGTGATGCTCGATGACCACGACCGATTTACCGGAGTCCACGAGCCTGTCGAGCAGGCCGAGCAAGTTCTCGACATCGGCGAGGTGCAGGCCCGACGTGGGCTCGTCCAGGATGTAGACATCGCCCTTCTCGCCCATGTGGGTCGCGAGCTTGAGTCGCTGGCGTTCACCGCCGGACAGCGTGGTGAGCGGCTGACCGATCTTGATGTAGCCGAGACCGACGTCCGCGAGACGCCTCAGAACCTTGTGCGCTGCCGGGAGCGACGAACCGTTCGCGCCACCGCCGAAGAACTCCTCGGCCTGCGCGACCGACATCGTGAGCACCTCGTCGATGTCCTTGCCACCGAACTTGTACTCGAGCACTTCCGCCATGAACCGCTTGCCGTCGCACACCTCGCACGGTGCCGCCACTCCGGCCATCATCGCCAGGTCCGAGTACACGACTCCGGCGCCGTTGCAGTTCGGGCATGCCCCTTCGGAATTGGCGCTGAACAGACTCGGCTTGACGCCGTTCGCCTTGGCGAACGCCTTACGGATCGGTTCGAGCAGTCCGGTGTAGGTCGCGGGGTTGCTCCGGCGCGAACCCTTGATCGCGCCCTGGTCGATCGAGACGACCCCGTCGCGGGGAGCGATCGAACCGCTGATCAGTGAACTCTTCCCCGATCCGGCGACGCCGGTCACCACGACGAGCACTCCGAGAGGTATATCGACGTCGACGTTGCGGAGGTTGTGGGTGTCGGCACCGCGCACCTCGAGGGCCCCCGTCGAGGTACGGACGGACGGTTTCAGCGACGCGCGGTCGTCGAAATGGTTCCCGGTGAGGGTGCCGCTCGAGCGCAACTCCTCCACGGTGCCCTCGAACACGATCTTGCCGCCTTCTGTGCCGGCGCGGGGGCCGAGATCGACGACATGGTCGGCGATCGCGATCGCCTCCGGTTTGTGCTCGACGACCAGTACGGTGTTGCCCTTGTCGCGCAGTTGCAGCAGCAGGTCGTTCATCCGTGCGATGTCGTGCGGGTGCAAACCGATCGTCGGTTCGTCGAAGACGTAGGTGACATCGGTGAGCGACGAGCCGAGGTGACGAATCAGCTTGGTGCGCTGAGCCTCACCGCCGGACAGCGTGCCCGCGGAGCGGTCGAGGGCGAGGTATCCCAGGCCGATCCCGACGAAGGAATCGAGTGTGTCGCCCAGCGACTTCAGGAGCGGCGCCACCGACGGCTCGTCGAGCCCGCGAACCCACTCGGCGAGATCGCTGATCTGCATCGCACACGCATCGGCAATGCTGATCCCGTCGATCTTCGACGATCGAGCCCCCTCGTTGAGCCGCGTGCCGTGACATTCGGGGCACGTCTGAAAGGTGATCGCGCGGTCGACGAACGCCCGGATGTGCGGCTGCATCGCTTCTCTGTCCTTGGACAGGAACGACTTCTGGATCTTCGGGATCAGCCCTTCGAACGTCACGTTGATGCCATCGACCTTGATCCGCGTCGGTTCCTTGTAGAGCAGATCGTTCAGTTGCTTCTTCGTGAACTTCGCGATCGGTTTGCCGGGATCGAAGAATCCGCACCCGCGGTATATGCGCCCGTACCAGCCGTCCATGGTGTAACCCGGGATGGTCAGCGCACCCTCTTCGAGCGACTTGCTGTCGTCGTACAGGGCGGTCAGGTCGAAGTCGGATACCTTGCCCATGCCTTCGCAGCGCGGGCACATGCCGCCGGTGACGGTGAAACTCCGGCGTTCCTTCACCGTTCTTCCGGACTTCTCCACGGTGACCGCTCCGGCTCCGCTGATGGAGGCGACGTTGAAGGAGAACGCCTGCTGCGAACCGATATGGGGCTTCCCGAGCCGGCTGAACAGGATGCGCAGCATGGCGTTCGCATCGGTCGCGGTGCCGACGGTGGAACGGGGGTTGGAACCCATCCGCTCCTGATCGACGATGATCGCCGTCGTCAGGCCCTCGAGCACGTCGACGTCGGGTCTCGCCAGGGTCGGCATGAAGCCCTGCACGAAGGCGCTGTAGGTCTCGTTGATCATCCGCTGCGATTCCGCGGCGATCGTGGCGAACACCAGCGAACTCTTCCCGGAGCCCGAAACACCCGTGAACACGGTCAACCGCCGTTTCGGGATCTCGAGGCTGATGTCCCGAAGATTGTTCTCGCGTGCGCCGTGTACACGGATCCAGTCGTGACTGTCGGCGGGGTGGGGCCGGGACGAACCGGATTTTTCTCGCGTGGCAGAGCTCATGGGTCTCCATCCGTCCGGCGACACCCCGGCGTCCTCGACCAGGGCCTACGTATGTATAGCAAAAGTGTGGTGCACCCGGGGGAACCCGCGCGACTGCTCGTCCTCGACGACATGGGTACCGCCCTGCCGCACACAGCGGCAGACCAGGTTGCTGCCGCCATGCTCACCCTATGACCGCCCGATGCAACAACATTCGTGATGCCGATGACTCGGGCTCAGTCGTGAGTGATGGCGATCTGCCTGTGTACGGTCGAGATCAGCGTATGAATCACGACTGGTCGAGACGGGTGACCACACCTCGATCTCCATCCACGCGTACACGGTCGCCGGTCTCGAGCGATTGGGTGGCCACCAAGGTGTTCACGACGCAGGGCAAGCCGTATTCGCGGGCCACCACAGCGCCGTGGGACACCGAGCTGCCGATGTCGGTGACCAGCGCCGCGATGACGGTGAAGTACGGCGTCCACCCGACGTCCGTCACCGGCGTCACGAGGATCTCTCCCCGCTGCAGCTCGCGCGCATCGACCATCGATTTTGCGACCCGCACAACACCTTCCACAGTCCCGCGACTTGCGGGTCGGCCGATGATCTCATCGCCGGTGACACCTGGCGCAGGCCGGGCGATCAGCGGGGTCGGTCGTCCGACAGACACATCGTCGAACTCGAGAGAGTTCTGGAACGCCAGCGCTTCCCGACGCTTCAGCGCGCTCTGCACGAGACCGGTGATGTCTTCCGAACCGACGACGCGTGTCAATTCGGCACGGTCGAAAAAGAACACCAGATCCGAGTCAGGCAGTCGCCCGGTCTTGGCGAGCACCTCACCGAGGTGGCGGTAGCCCAATTTGAGCGCATGCGCCATGAGCGCCATCTTCGATTTCGTCTCCTCGCGCCCACGTGCGCCGCCCTGTGCCAACCGGGCAAGAAATCTGATGGTGAAGGATCTGGGCGCTTCGACGTGGGTGCTTGCCGATTCACGACGAGCCGGATCGAGCGCCGAACGGACCATCACCTGCATCATCGCGCCCAGCCCTTCAGGATCCTCGGCCCAGGAGGGGTCACGCATGCACAACTCGCGGTAACCGCGGTGACCGTGACGGGTCAAGAACTGTCGCAAAGCTGTGCCGTCGGCGCTTCGTGTGGACTGCAGCTCGTTGACCGCGACACCCGGCTCTGCTGCCAAGAACTGCTCGGCGGCCCCGTCGTTGGCGGCTATGGCGCGTACCACCGAGTCGAGCTCCACGAGCATCATCGCGCTCTCGACATCGGAGGCTCCGGCCATGAGCCGGGTTGCCTCGGCACGACCCTCGTCCTCGCTTCGTCCGTTCTTCACCGCTTTCCTCATCAGGACGCTTTCGAGAATGTTGGCCGCAACCGCCGCGCGCGATGACGACCGCACATGTGTCAGCGTGATGTCGCAATATTGCTGCACGCCAGATTCCAACTGACACTTCACGCGTCGTGGGTCGTCGCTGGTCGGGATGTGAAACTCGGCGATCTGGTCTTCGAGGCGCCGAATCGCGGGGCCGGCGGACAACGCATAAGTGGTGAGCCGAACCGTGTTGATCAGCCTGTGCACAAAAGGTTTCGGGGGTTTCGGCTTCAGCTCGTCAACCACCCGCCCGCAGATCGAAGTGGAGAACTGCTCCAACGAATTGCCCAGGAGTCCAGAGCTCAGAGCTGTCCCCTCGGTCAGGTTCAGAAACATGTGGCCATGGAAGTAGCCCACCTGTAGCCACGGCTTCTCGTAGCTCTGCTGTGCCCGCGCCACCACCTGCGTCATCTGCATCGCGTAGTCGATGGCAAAGCCGGATACCGATGCGGTCAACGGGCAGAATGCACCCGGCATCATCTCGCCGATGTTGCAGCGCGTGTACACGTGGTCTGCGCCCGCGAGAGGCGAATCCATCTCGGCCAGATCGCCGGGCAGGGTGGTGATCGGTCGAGCCTGCAGCCACCACAGTTTGCCGGATCGGTCGATCGCCCACTCGAAATCCATCGGCCTGCACCAATGTTGCGCAGCACGCAGGGCGCCGGACCTGATATCGGCGACCTCGTCCGGCGACAAGACCGGCACCTCACCGACATCGCGAACGGCCGGGTTACCGTCCGAATCCAGGACAATGTGGTCTGAAGACGCCGTACCGTCGACGAGCGCTTCACCGAGACCAGCGACGGCGTCGATCACCGTGAGGTCGCGCCTGCCGGTCGCCGGATCGGCGGTGAACACAACGCCGGCGGCGCGCGCGTCCACCATATGCTGCACCACCAGATGCATGGTGGCCGTGGGTTGCCCGCTGTAGGCCGCGGCGCGTCGCGAACGCACGGAGGCAGCGCACCTCTGCACGGCCGCGGCGAAGTCATCGACGGAGTTCACGCCCAGCACGGTGTCGTATTGTCCGGCGAATGACTGGTCGCCGCCGTCTTCCCCGACTGCCGAGGACCTGACGGCCACTGGTACAGCACCGACTGCGGCCATGCGCGAGAACCATTCCCCCACATCATCGATGCTGACCCACTCGGGAGCATCAGCAATGACGAATCCCACCGGTACCGGAAGTCCGAGGCGGCGCAACTGCGCGAGTCCGGCCGCTTTGCCGCCGTAGCGGTCATCGGTGACCTCGTCGAATTCGATTGCGGTCAAGGGCATGATGATCCCCCCAATGCGTCGACGATTTCGGCGAGCGCCTCGACCTCGATAGGACCCGGTTGATACAGACAAATCCGGTCCGACACACCGTCGACGCGATCACGGATGTGCGCGGCGACCTCTTTCGGGGTTCCGCACGCAGCGATGGTGTGCAGTATGTCGTCGTCGATCAACGAGGCCATCTCCCGCCAGCGGCCCTGCTTGGACATCGCGTTGAGTGCGGGTTGCAGATCGCCCCAGCCGTGGGCGTCGAGCACCGGCCGGTAGGCCGGGGTGGAGCCGTAGAACGCCAGCAGCATCCGGGTTGAGGCATGGTCGTCGTCCCGTCCGGTACCCACCGACACGATGACCTCGGGAACCACCTCGAAGTCGTCCTCGCTGCGGCCGGCAGCCGCCAGCCCGTCGCGAACGGCCGGCAGCGTCGTCTCGTGCAGGAACCGCTTCGATCCGAAAGGCATCACCAACAGACCGTCGGCCACTTCTGCGGTGGCTTTGGTCAGCCGAGGCCCGAGCGCGCCGAGATAGATCGGCGGCGGACCGAACGGGTTCGGCCCGGGCACGAAGGTCGGTGTCATCAAGGTATGGCGGTAGAACTCACCGCGGAAGTCCAGTCGCTGCCCCTCATTCCACGTCGCGAAGATCGCGCGCAACGCCCCCACCAATTCCTTCATTCGCGCGACCGGATGATCGAACTGTGTGCCGTAGCGCTTCTCGATCTGTGCCCGCACCTGTGTGCCCAGACCCAGGATGAAGCGCCCCTCGCTGAGCAGTTGCAGATCGTTGGCCTGGTGCGCAAGTTGAATTGGATTGCGGGGGAATGCGATCGCGACGTTCGACATCACGTCGAGACCTTTGACCGACGACGCCAACACCAGAGGTGTGAACACGTCGAACGGTCCCTCGAAGGTGAATACACCGGATGCACCGGCTTCCTTGAGCACTTGCGCGCGTTCGACGGCATCCGTGGGCCCGAACAGGGCTGTCATGATCTTCACTGCAGCGGCGCCCGATCCGCGACGTCTGTCCAGTCGGAGAAGCCCGACGGGTGGTGCGGGCCGATCACGCCGTGCTCGAACAAGCCCGCACCTTCGCAGACCGTCCCGTCGGCTTCAGTGCACACAGCTTTGCCGACGTGGTCGATGAGACTGAAGGGCGCTCGGGCCATCACCTCCGGGTCCGTGAGGTCGAAGCTGACGCGTTCGGCGAAGGGGCCGCCCTTCCAGCTGCCGTGTGCCCACGAGGAGTCGCCTCCGTACCCCGACCCGAATGCAATAGGCGCGAACAACTTCGATTCGACATCTAGCTGAATTCGGTCCCCTGCACGGTTCATGAACTCGACATGGGCGCCCCGGGGAATCCTGGTTCCGGTCTGGTAGTCGATGGTGGCGCGCACTCCGTCGAGTTGTTCGACGCGCCCGTCCCGCCAGCGGCGCGTGCAGTCGTAGAGGCTGCGGCGGCCGTCGGAATCCTCTTGCAGGATCAAGAAGAGTTGATAGTCGTCGAAGGCCAGGGGTAGGTAGAGCCACCACATTCCGGCAAACGAAGCGTCTGGCCGACCGGTTGGCTCGGCCTCACCGACAGGTCTGATCCCCCACGATCGGTCACGGCTCGCCACGCTGGTGTCATGACTGACTTCGAGCCGTTCGCCGTCGACATCGATCCACCCCTCCCAGGACCCGACCTGGGCGAAGCGACACGCCTGTAAGGTCACTCGCCGCTCGGTGAGCATCTCGTGCGGCTTCTCCAGCGCAGCAGGAAACAGCCCGCGCCAGGTGAGGTCTGCGGAAATACCCTCGGTCTGTGCCAGTGTCAGGTGCAGCTGCTGCAGTGGCTCGATGACTTCGAGACAGTAGCCGTTGACGTTCTGGTGAAAGCGGTCCTCGTCGATGGCGTCGCTGAGGTGAAGCGCGGTCTGCATATCGCCGCGGCGGATGACGAAGTAGGCGTCTTTCACGCCGAGGCGCGGGTAGTAGCCGACTCCGGTGAGCGCCATGAAGCGGCCCTCCCGATCGAGCACGTTGAAATACGACCGGTCGTAGAAGTTTCGATCAGACGTGGTCGGCCACGTCAACGGCAGAGGTGCCTGATGGATCGGATACTCGTCGAGCGGACTCAAGTTCACAGGCACTCCCTCAAATACGATGCAGACCGTATTGGAATTACGATGAAGTCATGACAGCAGAAAGCCCAAAGGATGGCAAGAGGTCTGCGCAGCCGTCGCCGGGACGGCCGCGCGACACCAGGATTGATGCCTCGATCATTGCCGCCACCCGCGAATTGATTCTCGAGACGGGCTATTCCGCGTTGTCGTTGTCGGCGATCGCCGCGCGCGCCGGGACCACCACCGCTGCCATCTACCGGCGATGGTCGGGCAAGGCGCAACTTGTCCACGAGGCAGTACTTTCTGCCGAAACGATTTCCATGCCGGACGATTCGGGAGATATCCGCAATGAAATCAGGGTTCTGGTCGAGACGATCCGGGTCATCTTCGACCGGCCTGAGGTGCGATCGGCATTGCCGGGTCTGATCGCCGACACCGTTGCCGACCCGGAATTGCACAACATGATGATCGCGCGATTGGCCGGGAATCTGACCGCATTCGAGTCTCGCTTCGGTCAGGAGCGTCGCGACGACGACCAATTACCCATGCTCGTGGAGGTGGTCGCGGGGACCGCGATTTTCCGCATCTTGATCCGCCGGGACGCCGCCCTCGACGACACCTGGGTGAACGAGATGACCGAGATGATCACTGGCCGCTGGCCCCCCGCGTGACGGAACCACTCGCCGTATCAGTGAATCGAGCCCGCATCCTTACTGCCGTACGCTGCGCGGAGTTTGGGTTCGACGACCTTGCCACCGGGATCGCGAGGTAGTTCCTCGACCACAATCAGATCCTTGGGGTGATTGAAACGTGCCAAGTTCTCGTCGAGGTGCGCGGTCGTCATGTCAGCTCGATTCCTGGATGCGAACCATGTTGCCGGCGGGGTCGCGGAGGGCACAGTCGCGAACCCCGTACGGCTGGTCCATCGGCTCTTGCACGATCTCCGTGTCGCCGGCCTGCAAACGCGCGAAGGTCCCGTCGAGATCTGCGGTGGACAAGATGATCGAGGCGAAGGTTCCTTTCGCCATCATCTCGGCGATGGTGCGGCCCTCGTCTTCGGTGATGCCCGGGTCGGCGGTGGGCGGATACAGGACGACGGAGGGACCGGCACCGTCGGCGGAGCCGACCGTGATCCACCGCATCCCGCCGTAGCCGACGTCGTTACGAACCTCGAAGCCGAGAGTGTCGCGATAGAACGCCAGCGAAGCGTCCGGATCCGTGTGGGGAAGGAAGGTGTGATGAATGTTGATGTCCATGACGATCACCGTAAGTCGGATCCGGCCACCGATGCTTCTCGATTTCTGATCGGTCGTGTCACCTGTTTGGCCACGCACGACGGCATGCCGTCCGTCGCGAGTGCCGCCTCCCGCCTGTAGGTGCTCGGAGGGACACCGACCAACTCGGTGAAGCGCGTACTGAAGGTGCCCAGAGAAGAGCAACCCACCTCGAAGCAGACCTCGGTGACGGTGCGATCGCCACGACGGAGCAGAGCCATCGCGCGCTCGATACGACGCGTCATGAGATACGAGTACGGCGATTCACCGTAGGCGATTCGGAATTGCCTGCTGAGGTGCCCGGCCGAGATGTTCACCCCGCGGGCCAAGGCCTCGACGTCCAGAGGCTGTGCGTATTCGCGGTCGATCCGATCACGAACGCGCCGCAACAGCGCGAGGTCGCGCAGACGCTGTGCTGTGTCGGGTTTCCCGGTCACGTGCATATCCTGCCACGTCTCGCACCGTGGGAACCACGACCGGAAAAATCGCGCCGAGGTGGTTCGTCTCGTCTGCGTCCGGGAACAACAACCGAGAGGCGTCACGGCATGACAGTCTGACCGGTACGCCCGTATCTGGACGAGAGGAATTCACCGATGGCACGTCCGGTTCGCGTAGTCGTTCTCGGCTCTGGGTCGTGGGGCACGACCGTCGCCGGTCTCGCCGCGAAGAACACGCCGACGCTCTTGTGGTCGCGGAACAAGGAAACCGCCGACGAGATCAACGTCGACCACCGCAACCGCCGCTACCTGGGCGACCGGAAGCTTCCGGACGCCCTGCGTGCCACCGCGGACATCGACGAGGCCGCCCACGAAGCAGACGTGCTCGTCGTGGGGGTGCCGTCGTACGCTGTGCGTTCGACGCTCGAGCCACTCGTCCACGAACTCCGAGCGTGGGTGCCGATCGTTTCCCTTGCGAAGGGGCTGGAACCCGGGACGCGGTTGCGGCCCACGCAGGTGATCAGCGAGTGCCTCCCCGGCCATCCCGTCGGGCTGCTTTCCGGCCCGAACATCGCGAGCGAAATTGCGGACGGCAAGGCTGCCGCCTCGGTCGTGGCGATGCAGGACGACTCCGTCGGCACGGCTCTCCAACCCCTGTTCGCATCCACGCTGTTTCGGGTCTATCGCAATACCGACGTCCTCGGCTGCGAACTCGGCGGAATCCTCAAAAACATCGTGGCGATCGCCGCGGGCATGGCGGAGGGATTACGCGTCGGTGACAACACTCGCGCGATGGTCCTGTCTCGCGGCCTCGCCGAGATGACGCGCCTCGGAGAAGCGATGGGCGCCAACGCCCGGACGTTCGCCGGCCTCACCGGCATGGGGGATTTGATCGCCACGTGTACCAGTCCGGCCTCCCGCAACCGGAGGCTCGGCGAAGCGCTGGCGCGCGGGCTCAGCGTCGACGAGGCGGTGGCCGAACTCGGGCAGGTCGCCGAGGGAGTGAAGACGGCGCCTACCGTCATGGAGTTGGCTCGCGAGGCCGGAATCCAGATGCCCATCGCGGCAGAGGTGGCGGCCGTGGTCGGAGGGCACCGCAGCCCGGCGGACGCGTATCGCGGTCTGCGCCGGGTCACGCCCGGCGACGAGGAGGATGTCGTTTGATCGGCGATTATCCGGCAGTCTCGGAATTGCACTAGAAAGCGGTACACCTGGTGAGACGGCCGACCGCCGCAGGTTTCTCGTCGAGATGACGGCCCACCGGGATGACCACCGCGCCTACCGTGGAGGTCTGAGGCCGAACACTCCGACGGGAGACCGATATGCGAGTGGTGAACATGGTGACGGGCGCGGCGAAGGGCGTCGGTTCGGCGGTCGGTATCCGCACCGGCACCGAGGAACCGCGGTACGAAGTCCAGGCGAAGACTCACGGACTCGAAGTCCGCAGGTACGGCCCTCGGATCGCTGCCGAAACCACGGTGCACGGCGACGAGGAACGTGCCCGCGACGTGGGATTCCGGCGCCTGGCGGGCTATATCTTCGGCTCCAACGGAAGCAAGTCGACGATCGCGATGACCGCACCCGTGTCCCAGGCCGGAGCCTCGGACGACTCGTCGGTCATCCGGTTCTATATGCCGTCGAAATGGGCCATGGAGGACCTGCCCGACCCCGCGGACCGGTCCGTGGAACTCGTCGAGATCCAAGGCGAGACGCTGGCGGTGCTGCAATTCAGCGGCGTCCGCAGCCGCGCCGCGGTAGCGGAGCGCACCGCCGAGTTGCTGCGAACGCTGGAGTCGACGGAGTGGATCGCCATCGGCCCACCGGTGGCCTGGTTCTACGACCCGCCCTGGACGGTCCCGATTCGGCGTCGCAACGAGGTGGCAGTCCCGGTCGCTGCTCGCTGATCCACGAGAGGCCGACCCGCGCCGAGGCGGCGATCCCGTCGGGTACCGCGGCCCGGCCGGTATGCGACAGTGAGCGAATGACGAGTTCCGCCGACGTGTTGTCGAACCTTCTCGACTCCCGCTACAGCTGTCGCGCCTTTCTGTCCAAGCAGGTCCCGCGCGACGACATCGAGGGGATGCTCGGGATGGCTCAGCGGACGGCGTCGTGGTGCAACTCGCAACCCTGGCGCGTCCACCTGACCAGCGGCGCCGCGACCGATCGGCTGCGGGACGCGGTGTACACGCAGGCCGCGTCGGGTGCCCTGGACCCGGACATCCCGGGCCCCGCCGAGTATCGCGGGGAGTACGCCGAGCGCCGGCGCAACGCCGGGTATGCGCTCTACAACGCGCTGGGGATCGCCCGCGACGACTACGCGCGACGCGGCGAGCAGATGCTCGAGAACTTCCGGTTCTTCGGGGCGCCTCACGTCGCCGTCGTCAGCACCGACAAGGCGCTCGGTGTGTACGGCGCCGTCGATTGCGGTGGCTATGTGTCGAACCTACTTCTCGCCGCGGAGTCGCTCGGGATCGCGGCGGTACCGCAAGCCGCGGTGCCGATGGCATCGGCGGCATTACATCGCGAATTGGGCATCGGCGACGACCGCGACATCGTGTGCGCGGTGTCGTTCGGGTATGCCGACGAAGCACACCCGGCCAACACCTGCCGCACCGATCGCGCCGCCCTCGACGCGACTGTCGACTGGGTGGACGAATAGCGCGCGGAGGCGTCGCGGCCCGGGTGCGGCTCAATCGGTTTGACTGCGGAGATACCGGCCGAAGTGCGGCACCGTGAAACCGATGAATCCTCTTTCGGCGGAATAGATCAGACCTTTCTTGATCAATCCATCGCGTGCGGGAGACAGTGAGGCCGGCTTGCGGCCGAGTTCGGCGGCGATCTTGGACGTTGCGATGGGTCCGTCGTCACCCGACAGGTCCGCCATGGCCCGCATGTATTCACGCTCGGCCGGAGTGGCCCGCTCGTAACGCGAACCGAAAAACCCCACGGCCAGTTCTTCTTCCGCAGTGGGGGCCGCGACCCGTACGTCCTCTGCGGTGATCGGGCTGTCCGCGGCCAGATCCCAGGTGGCTTTCCCGTACGCCTGGACGAAATACGGATAACCGTCTGCCGTCTCGTACAGCAGATCCAGTGCGTCCCTCGTGAATTCGACGTCCTCCCGCTCGGCGGGCGCAATGAGGGCATGATCGGCCGCGTCCCGATCGAGGCGACCGATCCGGTGGTAGGTGAACAATCGTTCGGAGTACGACTTCGACGCGGACAACACGGCGGGCAGGTGCGGCAGCCCGGCTCCCACGACGATCAGCGGAGCGGTGTCCTGACTCAGTTCGTGGCACGCACCGCAGATAGCGGACACGTCTTCCGGCCCGAGGTCTTGCATCTCGTCGATGAACAAGGCGATTCCCACCCCGACGTCCCGAGCGAGTCCTGCGGCGTCCACGAGCAGTTCGACGAGGTCGATCTCGATGTCGCCGGAATCGGCGCGACCTTTCACCGCCGGCGCGTCGATTCCGGGTTGCCAGCGTTCGCGCATCCCTTTGTCCGCTGTGGCGCGCAGAGCGAAAGATTTGAGTACGCCGAGGAAGTGGTCGACGGATTCGGGATCCGGATGTGCGGCCGCAATCTCACGCACCGCCATGTGCAGGGCAGACGACAGCGGGCGTCGCAAACCCTGGTCCGGACGCGCCTCGATCTTGCCCGTGCCCCAGCTCTTGGCTATGGCAGCGGAGCGCAGGTGATTGAGCAGAACGGTTTTCCCGACACCGCGCAGACCGGTGAGCACGACGCTGCGTTCGGGCCGGCCGCGGGAGATGCGCTCGAGAACGACATCGAATGCCGCGAGTTGTTTCTCTCTGCCGGCGAGTTCGGGCGGGCGCTGTCCCGCGCCGGGGGCGTACGGGTTGCGGACCGGATCCATCGGTCGATGGTAGCGAGCTGCACAGGTGTTTCTGGGTTGCTCTAGCGCGTGTCGTAGAGAGCCGAATGCAGATGTATCAGCGGGACGTGACGCATGTCCGGAGAATATTCGAGAATCTAGCGTTATTTCTAGAGAGCTGAATATTCTCCGGACGACCTAGTCGTGAGAGAGATCACATTTAGAAGCCGACAAACAGGGTATGTCAAAGCGGCTGCGAGACCATGCTTCTCGTCCCTCCACGGAAATTACAACGATTGTGTAACGTAGCCACATCCGTTTCCGACCCGGAGGTACCCGCCCGTGCTGTTGACCGAAGTCCGCTCCCGACCTGTGCGATCCGCGTTGATCGCGGTGGGTCTCGTGGTCTCGGTCCTGGCGGTGTGGGGCTATATGCGTGACGCGACCACCGAATACCTGATGGACCTCGACGTATTCCGCGACGCGGGCTGGGCTTTCCTCCACCACACACCGCTCTACACCGAGGGCTTCTTCAGTCATTCCGGGTTCCGGTTCATCTACCCACCGTTCGCGGCCTTCCTCTTCGCTCCGATGGCTCTGGTGAGCAGCGCCGTGCTGCAGGTGGTGTGGACGGCCGGACTCATCGCACTCGTGTGGTGGATGCTGCAGGTGATCTACCGTCGCCTGGACATCGGTCACGCCGGCCTGATCGCGTCGGCCACGCTCGGTGTCGTCCTCTTCCTCGAACCGTTCCGCTCGAACTTCGCGTTCGGCCAGATCAACATCGTGCTGATGGCACTCGTCGTCGCCGACGTCCTCGGGGTCATCCCCAAGCGCTTCCGCGGTGTGGGTATCGCCCTGGCCGCCGCGATCAAGGTCACTCCGGCAGCATTCGGCCTGCTCCTGTTGCTGCGCCGGGATCTGCCGTCGGTAGCGCGCGCGTTCGGCGCGTTCATCGCGACCGTCGCGTTCGGCTACTGGCTGCGACCCGAGTCGACCGTCTTCTTCTGGACCGAGGAATTCTTCGCGACCGATCGTGCGGGCGACCCCGGATTCTTCCGGAATCAGGCACTGACCGGCCTCATCGCGCGATTCGACTTGTCCGAGGGCCTCAGCAAAGCCCTGTGGCTGGCCGGCGCCGCGCTGATCGTGGCCGCCACCGCGTGGGCCGCCTACCGCTTCCTCCGCGCGGACGAACCCGTGGTGGCGCTCGCGCTCGTCGGCCTGGCGTCGCTGCTCGCCGCACCCATCGCGGTCACCCATCACTGGGTGTACGCGCTGTTCCTCGTGCCGCTTCTCGTCGCACCCCGTTATCGCTCCTGGTGGCCCGTCCTGCTCCCCGCCACCCTGGTCTTCCTCGCCGGGCCCAACCACCTGCTGCGCGACGCGGCGTCGCGAGGATGGGTGGAACAACTCCTTCTCGAAGTACTCGGCACGTCGCAGTGCCTTGCAGCCATCGCGGTGTTCGTCGCCGCGGTGATCGCGGCGCGCAGCCGCCGCCCGGCACTGGCCGAAGAATCCGGCGTGTCCGAAGACGTACCGGCGGCGCAGCAGGAGGCTCAGCCCCACACGGTGGACGCGACCAGATAGAGACCTGTCCCCACCACCGTGCTGAGAGCGGCGTTGCGGCGCCACACGTGCACCGCGACGGTTCCCGCCAGGCCGACGGTCGCGGGCAGCCACGTCGTCTGCCCGACGTCACGCAGTGTGTACATCACCAGGATCACCATGACCCCCGCGGGCATCGTGCGGCCGAGAAAGCCGACGAAGGCCGAGTCCCGCAAAGCGGACAACGCCACGAAAGGCGCCGCGCGCAGCGCCACGGTCACCGCGAACATCACGAACAACGCGGTGAATACGTATCCGGCACCCGGCACCGAGTCAGGCACGAGTCGTCGCATTCCGGTAGACGAACCGGACGAACAGCGCCACGACGAACAGCGTCAGGCCGATCACCAGCATCTGCTCTTTCGCGACGAGCATCGCCACGAGACCGCACACCAGCGCGATCACGGGAGCGGGCACGTCCCGGTTCGCACGGAACGCATCGATCGCGAGCACCGCGAACAACGCGGTGAGGGCGAACTCGAGACCCTCCAGTCCGGCGGGCAGCACCGCCCCGATCAGCGCACCGACCGTGCCCGACGCAACCCACACGATCTGGCACACCACTTGCACGGTGAGGATCCGGGTGCCGGACAGGTCGTCGCGTGCCTTGGGCGCGACGATCGCGTACGACTCGTCGGTGAGCGCGTAGATGCCGTAGAGCCGTCCGATGCGACTGCGGATCCGGTGCAGCGGAAACGACAGTCCGTAGAAGACATGACGGAAATTGACCAGCAGCGTCGCGGCGGCGATCGACGCAAGGGGCGTCACGGCGCCGATCAGACCGATCGCGAGGAACTCCATCGACCCCGCGTAGATCACGGTGGAGAAGACCGGCGCCCACCACCACTCGAACCCGCCTTGCGTGAGCACCACGCCGAACGCGAGACCGAGTGGGACGAGACCGAGGCCGACGGCCCACGAATCGGCGATACCCGCACGGATCTGCGTGGTGCGAGGGTTGAGCATGGCTCCCAGATTATCGACGGGCGCATCACCCTCCGCGCGCACCGTACGATGACGCGTCCGTCCTCCCGACAGTTCGACGGGACCGCACTCGGCGGCCCGACACGGAAAGGTGACCGGTGGCGTCCACCCTCGATTCCTTCACGAACGCGGTGCAGTCCGCGTGGCAGGCCGTCTCCACGGTCGATGAGCCGGCTCCGTCATGGCTGGTGGTCGGTACGGCGATCATCGCCCTTCTGCTGGTGTGGGTGCGGCCGCTGTGGCTCAAGACCCGGCATGTCATCACGCAGGCACACGAGGGCTCCCACGCGCTCGTCGCCGCTCTCGTCGGGCGGAAACTCTCCGGGATCCGGCTGCACAGCGACACCTCCGGTGTGATGGTTTCCTCCGGCAACCCCCGCGGACCCGGAATGATCGCGACGACCTTCGCCGGGTACACCGGCCCCGCCGTCCTGGGCTTCGCGGCCGCGACCCTGCTGACCCTCGATCGTCCCGCCGCGGTGCTGTGGTCGATCCTCGCAGCGCTCGCGGTCCTGTTGCTGCTGATCCGCAATCTCTACGGGTTCATCTCGGTGGTTCTCGCCGGCGCCCTGGTCGGTGCGGCCGCTTACTTCGGTGATCCCGTGGTCCGCTACGCGGCCGCGTATCTGATCACCTGGATCCTGCTCCTCGGCGCGACGCGTCCGGTTCTGGAACTGGCACGCACCCACCGGCAGGGTCGCGGGCGCGGCTCGGACGCCGATCAGTTGCGCGGGCTCACCCGGATACCGGCCGGGATCTGGATCGCGATCTTCGCGCTCGTCACGGCGGGGACCGCCGTGTACGGGACGGTGCGGGTCGTGGTGACCCACCTCGGGTGACCGCCCCGCCGTCACACTGTCGGCACTCGGCCGGTCAGAAGATCCCGATGGCTTCCGCGGTGTCGAGAACGACCTCGGAGGCGTGCCACTCGGCCCACATCGCGGCCTCACCCGCGCCCTCCGTGGCCGGGGACATCAGTGCCCGGCTGCTGGCCCATGCCACCGCGCGCACCGTCTGGAAGAAGATCCCGGCGGCACGCTCACTGCCGATGACGTCGCCCACGATCGACACCGAGAAGAGTTCGGTGAGATCGGTTCCGTAGTCGGCCTCGATCTCGCGGATGATGTTCGGCGTCGCCGTGCCGAGGACCTCGCCGTACTGGTTGAAGTCGTCCCACCGCTCAGCCGGGGTATCGACCGCGGCCAGCGCGGCGGGCAGGTCGAGCAGCAGATGCGCGCTCATCCCGCTGGTGGCCACACGACCGCCGGAGTGCTCGCAGTCCGTTGCGGTCCGGTAGTAGAGCTCCCACGGCGCGGGCACCGGCGCGCCCGTCGCATGCGCGTGCACGCCTGCCAGATAGCGCTGCACGAAGTCCACGGCGAGGTCCTCGGCCCATTGCGCATCGTCGTAGTCGCCGCGCTCGATCGAGGGGACGGTGGTGTCGAGGATCTCCTTGTAGACGACCGCGAATCCGCCGCGCGGGTCTCCCGCGTCACCCCACAGCTCGGCGATCTCGGTGACGTTGTCGCGAGCGTCCTGCAGGGTCCGGTTGTTCTCGGGTGCCGATACGTCCGCTATTTCCGCCATGACCCCGGCGTCCACGCGGGGCGGGCAGGCGGAAGCGGGGCGCGCCTGGGCAGTGGACGTGGCCGTACCGACGAGGAGGCCTACGGCCATCGTGGCAGCGGTGAACGCAGAGACCATGAAGCCAGCCGGTTTTTTCATGAGGATCAAGGCTAGCCCGGTCCACTGTTTCGGACAAACGCGGCCATTCGACTTCGATCACCGATCGCGATGAACACGCCCGACCCGAACCGGCCCGGCAGGAATCCCGACCACGGGGACGGACGACGAACCGGACGGAGCAGAGCGGGTCAGCCGAAGTCGACCTGCCGGTGCGCATTGGCCAGCGCGGTGACCACCCCGGTCCCGAACGGACCGAGCCTGTCGAACAGCACGGCCGTGCCCACCGCGACCCCGTCGGTACCGATGTGATTGTCCGCCTCCACACCTATTTCGAGACCTTCGGGCAGGCGCGACAAGGCGAGCGTCACATCCGCGTTGATGAATCCCACGCCCTCGTCACCCCAGTTGGTCACGAAGCTTGTTCCCTCGCCCACCATCGCGGTGTTGACGAACGGCGACTGTTCCTCCCCGACGATCACCGGAAGCTGCCTCGACCACAGGCGTTTGCGATCCGAATTCTGATGCTCCGAACGCCCTCGTGACCAGCGGCCGTCGCTGCTGTACCAGGAGTAGGTATCCGTGGCCGGAGGGGAATCGACCACTTCCGGGGGCGGCGAAGGATGTTCGTCCCGGGTCCAGACGGTGCCCGGAGGCTGTTCCGACCGCCGCAGGTACACGACCGTGGCCCGGGCCGATACCTTCCCGCTCTGGATCAGGCTCGCATCGGCGACCCGGATCCGGTTTCCGTCCCGCACGCGAGTGGTGCTGAACGTGATCGTCTCGTTGCGGACCGGCGCGAACAGATCGAGAGTGAAGCGCGCCGGCACGAATCCGTCCGGCGCGTGGGCATTCTCGAGTTCCCGGGCGATCAGCCCGCTCACACACGGCCCGTTGAGCATGGTGTCCGACCACGGACTGGCCGCGTACTTCGTCGGCGTGTAGATACCGTCGGCTTCGGTGAAGAATCCACGTTCCGGGCGTTGGGGCATTCCCGGATTCTCGCAAGTGCAGGTGTGAGCCCGTTCACCGGGGACGCCCCCGGGGGTGACAACGAAAGCGATGGGCCAAGATGAGCGCGTGCGCGCACACGAGGTAGATACGACCCGGGCACCGATCCCACTGATCGTCGATGTCGACACCGGCATCGACGACGCACTCGCCCTGCTGTACCTGCTGGCGAGCCCGGAGGCCGAGATCGCCGCAGTCCTGTGCACCGCGGGAAATGTCCCGGTACACCAGGTGGCGACGAATACCCTTGCGTGGCTGGAGGTGTGCGGCCGCCCGGATATCGAAGTCGCGGTGGGATCGACGGTACCCCTCGTCGCGCCGTTGATGACGACCGAGGATACGCACGGTCCCCGCGGCGTCGGTTACGCGGAACTGCCTGCGCCGACGCGCGGCCCGTCGGCACGCTCCGCTGCCGAAGCTTGGGTCGAGCTCACGCGCGAACGGCCCGGGGAACTGACCGGGCTCGTCACCGGACCCCTGACGAACCTCGCTCTCGCTGTGCGTCTCGACCCCGGTGTTCTCACCAGGCTCCGCCGGCTGGTGGTGATGGGAGGTTGCTTCAATCACCCGGGCAACACCACGCCGACCTCGGAGTGGAACGTCGCGGTCGATCCCGAGGCCGCGAAGGTCGTGTTCGACGCGTTCGCGGGACTCGACCCGGAGCGGCGCCCGCTCATCTGCCCATTGGATACGACCGAGTCGATCGAGATGCATCCCGCACACATCGCTCGGATCGCAGAACTCGCGGGAAGTGTTCCCGGAGAGGACCTGTCGCCGGACGATCCCCGCGGCCGCCGATCACGGGCCTCCGTTCCCGTCGTGCGCCACCTGTCCGATGCGCTGCGGTTCTACATGGAGTTCCATCGAGACCAGAACCTGGGATACCTCGCCCACGTGCACGATCCGTTCGCCGCCGCGGTCGCACTCGGCACCGTCCCCTTCGTGACGCGACCCGCCACCGTCGATGTCGAACTCGACGGGCGGATCACTCGGGGCACGACGGTCGCCGACTGGTCGGGAATCTGGGGACGAGAACCCGATGCGGACATCGTGGTCGGTACGGAACCCGAGTATTTCTTCACCCATCTCATCGAGCGAGTCGCACTTTATGTGCGCGACTTGTACGTACCCGGGAGTAACAACTAGCGTCGCATTTGCAACATTTCGGGGACAAGGAGAATAGCGTGGCGCAGAAAGTGCGCGTCGAGTATTTCGACGACATCGACGGTCAACCCATCGCCGATGGTCTGGCGCAATCGTTTCGGATCGCCGTGGACGACGTGGAGTACGAAATCGACCTCCGGCCGGCAAACGCGGACAAGTTCTGGGCCGTTCTACGTCCGTGGCTGAAGAAGCCCCCCGGCGCACGCACACCGGCCCCGCGCGCCGATGTCACGGAACGTGTGATCAAGCCGTCGCGGCCACGGGCAGCCCGCAAGCGCAAGACCCTTCCGTCCACCCGTTCCCCGGAACAACTGGCGGCGATCCGGCACTGGGCCCGCAACGAAGGGTTCGACGTCAGTTCGCGGGGCCGCATTCCGTCGCACATCCTCGAACGGTTCGAGACAGCGCACTCCTGATCTCAGGACGGCAGGTGATGTCGATCGTCGCGGTGGATGGTCACCGCGGCGACGACTACACCCACCACCACGCCGATGAGGGTGTCCCCGACTCGACTGAGCGCGATATCGGCACCGAGCGGTTCGCCGATTCCGGTGAGTAGCAGCGCCATTGCGGTGACGAAGATGCTTGCGACGGCGTAATTGCGGGTGACGAACAACTCGGTGATCGTCTGGAGCAGCACGATGACCGCGACGACCGGCCAATAACCGAGATCGAGTACCAGCACCGCCGCCGCGATGAGAGCCCCGACGACGTTGCCGAGCAGACGTTGAATCGCACGGGCGACGGTGTGCCGGTAATTGACGCCCTGCAGGGCGGCCATCGCGCCCATCGTGGCCCACAGTGGATGCTCCAACCCGACGGCCGCCGCGAAGCATCCCGCAAGTGCCGAAGCGGCCAGGACGCGGCACGAGCCGACGAGCAGCGCCCGGTCACGCAGGAGCAGCGCTCCCTCCCGAACGAAGCCCCGAGGACGCTCGAGGACCGGCAAGGCCGAGATGTCCCCGCGAGGAATATCGATGGCGGGGCGCACCTTCCGCAGTTCCGCCTCGAATCTGACGAAGTCGGCGCGGCGTCCCGCGAGCGTGTCGTGAGGCCCGTTGTCGATCACTGCTTCCGCGGCGTCGACGAGCGCCAGTAGTTCGACGGTATGCGAATCCCTACGGCCGCTGAGCGCGATCACTTCCCGCGCACGGGCGGCCGCCGCGCAGGCGGCGGGCACGGCTGCTTCACCGTCGGTCTCGAGGGATGCGGTCGCCGCGAGAGCACGCGCCACGGCAATGCGCGCCGGCCCGTGTGGATTCCAGAGTGCCGGGAGCAGCGCGACGATCCAGCCGACCAGTGCGCCCGCCGCGGCCGCGGCGGTGGCGATCCGCACATCGGAACCGGTGTGGGCGAAACCCGCCGCGCCGGCGGCGGCGAAGATCAGGATGACGGGCCCCGGGCCCGTCATCCTGAATGCGGACAGGAATAGATATGCCAGCCCTGCCGCCACCGACAGCACCGGGATCTGAAGCCATATCGAGAGTCCGAGCGCGCCGAGCATCGCACCGGAGAACGTGTATGCGACGACACACGCTCCGATACACGCGAGCTTTCCTGCCATCCGCGGGTACGGCTCGTGGCGGAGGAAGGCACAGCACAGCGATCCGAGCGCGGCAAAACCTGCGACCTCGCTGTACCCGAGCAGTCCACCACCGACGAGCGCGATGAGCGTCGCGAAGCCGACGCGTATCGCGATCGCGACAGTCGGGTCCGCGCGGCGCATTTCGACCACGTCGCGCCATGCGGACGGCGATACGGAATGGGCCAGCGCGCGTACCGAGTGCTGCACGCGACTGTCACGCATGCCGGAGGAGGAGCGCTGCATTCCTTCCACAGTAATACTTTGAGGATAAATTATCTACGAAGCGATTCGGTCCGGCCGTTAGAATGCGCATATGCCCTCGTCTTCCGACCGCCCCGACTACGTCGACCGCGTCCGTCGCGCATGGGAAGACCTCTACCCCGACCTCGACCTCCGACCCCTCGACGTGATCGGCCGCATCACGCGCATCGGTGCACTCGCCCTCGTGCGCCTCGAACGCGAACTCGAACCGAGCGGCATCGGACGCACCGAATTCGAGGTGCTCAGCGCGCTTGCGCGAAGCCCCCACCCGCTGCGTGCCAGCGAAGTCACCTCTGTCACCGGCATTTCCGGCGCGTCCACCACCAAGCACACCGAGCGACTCGCGAAACTCGGACTTGTGGAACGGCTTCGCCTCGAGCGGGACGGACGCGTCGTGCTGTTGTCCATCACCGATACCGGCCGCGCCCTGGTCGAGTCGGAACTACCCCGGCGGGTGCAGAGCGAGCGGCAAATGCTGGACGGACTGAGCGAGGACGAACTCGACGTCCTGACCGGCCTGCTGCGGCGCATCGCACGCAACGTCGAAGATCAGAACTTACCCTGATCGGCACCCGGATCGCCGGCAGGCCGTGATTGCATCCGGCGCTGCGAATCAGGGCATCTCCATCGTTTCCGACCGTTCGATCTCCGCAATCGCCCGGCGCAGACAGGGACCGGGGGCCGCCTTTCGCGCAGCCAGAAGATCGGTCAATACCAGTAGCCCGGCGGTGAGGTACTGCTCCGGCGCGATACGAGGATCCGTCGCCTCGACGTCCTGCACACCCAGTGCACCGGTGATCACCGCGACCACCGCGTCAGGCTGCATCGACGGAAGCCATCGCACACCGTCGCGTACAGCTCGCGTGAGTACGGTCTGCACGTCCTCACCTGTCAGGCCATCGGGATGAAGTTCTTCGAACAACTCACGCATCATCCCGGCATGGACCGCGGTGACCGTCTCGTACGGCAGGCCCACGAGATCGTCGAGTGCATCGCCGAATAGGTCGCTCGCTCCGGCGCGCGCAGCGGTGAGCGCCGCATCGGTCGCGGACGCGATCCGCTGGGTCGTCTTCGGCCAATGATCGGGCCACACAGTACTTCGCCTCGCTTTCGGTCGCAGGTCCGCCGGGGGTCGCGGCGGCGAATCCTGCCGCATCAGTTTTCACGATGCCACCGACCCTTCTGCGAACGGGCCGCACCCGCGCAACGCAGCGGTGCCGTTTACGGGTCACGGCCACGTCCGCGGGCCTATTCTGGGCACACCAAGATCACGACTTCGAGGTGTCATCACGAGGAGTTCCCATGTCCGCGAGCCCCGTTTCTCCCTCCGACCCGTTCAGGTCGCTGTTCAAGCAAATCTGGTGGGTGGTGCTCATCCGCGGCATTCTCGCCGTGCTCTTCGGCATCGTCGCACTGGTGTGGCCAGACATCACGGTGTGGGCACTGGTCATCGTCTTCGCGATCTATGCGATCGTCGACGGGGTGGTGCTCGGTGCCCAAGCGGTACGCGACCGCGCGTCGCTCGCCGGGTGGGGCTGGTGGCTCGCGATGGGTGTCGTATCTGTCGTCGCCGGCATCGTGGCCCTCGTCTGGCCCGGGATCACCGCGCTGGCCCTGCTGTACGTGATCGCCTTCTACGCCATCCTGTACGGCATCACCGGCATCGTCGGCGGCCTTCGATTCCGGAAGGTCCCGGATTCCGGGTGGATCTGGTCGGTGATCGCCGGGGTCCTCGCGGTGGTGTTCGGCCTAATCCTTCTCATCTTCCCCGGTGAAGGCATCCTGAGCCTGATCTTCCTGGTCGGCATCTACGCGATCCTGTTCGGTGCGCTGCTGATCGTCATGGCGTTCCAGGTGCGCAACTCCGCGAAGCGGATCGGCGTCATCTGACGGGCGGCGCTCCTGCTTGCGGTGTAACAAACCGACCGGTATCCCCGACGTTCTGACGGAACACACTTCCTCAGAACGGATCGACCATGAATCCTCCTGCCGGCTGGCATCCCGACCCCTTCGACCCATCCATCGACCGCTACTGGGATGGTGAACAGTGGACCGAGCAAACCAGGCCCAAAGGTAGCGATACTCCCACCCAGGTCTTCGGTTCTGTCGATCCAGGAGGTCACCCGTCGGCCGGCGATGAAAAGAAGCGCCGGAAGTGGCCTTGGGTGGTCGGCGCGGGGTTCGTGGGAATGCTGGCCCTCGGAGCAGCCCTAGGGGAGGAACAGCCGGCGCCTGATCCGTCCTCGGTCGTGTCCACTACGACCAGTTCGGCATCTCAGACCACAACAACGGCGCGACCCACCACGACGACAACGCTCCGGACGACTACGGCGGCACCGACAACGACCTCGGAGATGCCGGCTCCGGTGCCGCCGGTCCCCCAGATCGAAACGACAACCAGCGCGACAACGGAATACACGCCGCCGGCTGCCCCGGCGTACACCCCGCCTCCGGCGACGCAATACACACCTCCACCCACAGCGGAGTACACACCTCCGCCGGCTCCGCCGGAGCCGATCGCGTCGTACAAGAACTGCAGCGAGGTAAAGGCAGCAGGTGCCGCTCCCATCCGTAGAGGCGAACCCGGGTATGCAGCCCACCTGGACAGGGACGGGGATGGCATCGCCTGCGAAAAGTAGCCTCCCGGCGGTGCAGGCGGCCTCCGCCGACCGATAACGACCGGTCAGGCGTTCGCGAGTCGTCCCCACGCGTGCCAATGATCGATCTCGATCCACGCGCTCACCCGCCGCCTGTCGCGCTGGTGGTAAGGGTTGCCGGTGTAGTGCGCCGAGATGCGGTCGATGTCGGTCAGGTCCGGATCGTCGACGAATTCCACCACCCGGCCCTGGATGCTGACGTGGGTGATCCAGTCCTGGGGATCCATCGCGGACAGGCTCACGCGCGGGTCGTGGCGCAGGTATTCGAGCCGCTTTCGTCCCTCGTCCATGTTCACGAGAATGCGTCCGTTCTCGTACATGTACCAGGTGGGCACCGACACCGGTTGCCCGTCGGCCCGCAGGGTGCTGATGGTGGCGTAATTGGGCTGAGCAAGGAACTCGGCAACAGCGGCAGGAACCGGAGGCTTCGGCACAATCGAGCCTTTCTCGAGGTGAGGATCGGACCGGACAAGCCTATGCCCGGACGCCCGCGTCGTCCGCCACAAGTGCAACAAGAAGACGGCGCGCCGACGCTCAATACCGCGGGTTGGCGACGCTCAGCCGGGTTTCGGCCAGATCTCGGACGACGTAGCCGACCGGCGTCTCCCCGAGAGTGATGTCACCTGCGCGCAGGCCGAGCGCGAGTTCAGATTCCGTGCGATAACCCAGGGCCGCGAGCCGCGCGCGAAGTTCTTCTCGCAGCGCGTATCCGACCTCCGACTCGCGCGCGGCGATACCGAGAACATGCGCGGCGACACGAGATCGATAGACGGTCCTCGGGTCGGCTCCCGCCGATGCGTCGACGACGAAATCCTGGACCGCCCGCAGCAACTCCCCGATGTGGGGAGTGCCGAACAACTCGTCTGCCCGATCGTCACCGGCCTGTGCGACATCACCGGTCGCGCTCGCCGGCACGCCGAGCAGATCCAGCAGGTCGCGTTCACATTCCGCAACGCGACGGCCGATGGCCAGCAATTCGAGGGTGTTGTCGCCGTCCTCGCCCGCACGCATCGCCTGCACCCGGCAGATGACCGCCCACCGCAGCGACCCGAAAACCTCCCACCATCGCACCGCATCCGCATCCGGTGTCACACCGCATTCCTCGGCGTAACCGCGAAACAGGTCGTCGCGAGACCCGAATCCTCCGACGGGGTGCGGCGACCCGAATCGCCATGTCTTCGTGCACAGCCAGCCGAGATCTTCCATCGGGTCGCCCAGGTGCGCCAACTCCCAGTCCAGCACCCCTCGGATGCCGTCCTCGTCGACGAGGATGTTCCCGTTACGGAAGTCGCCGTGCACGACCGACTTTCGTGTTGCGGTTGGCCGGTTGGCTCTCAGCCAGGAAAACGCCGCCTCCAGAACGGGCAACGGACCTCCGGTCCGCGTGTACTCGCCGAACAGGAACTCCACCGGGTCATAGTCCGGAAGGCCCGGCACCGCCACCGGGTCCATCCGGTGCAGTCGGGCGAGCACGCGTCCGAGGTCGTACGGTAGGCGCGCTCGCACGGAACCGAACCGCTCGTCGCAAAGCAGACGTTGGGGCAGCGCCTCTCCGGGCAGTCGTGACATCACCAGGTACGAGCCGATACCCGGTAACGGCTCGGTGCCGCTGCTGTCCACGATCTCCGGCACGGGGACTCCCACTCTGCCCGCTTCCACGAAAGCCGCTGCTTCCATGGACATTCGGGTGGGCTCTTCTCGGCCCGGCGGGTCGCGGCGCAGGATCAGTTCGGGTGGCACCGCGGGATGGGACTTCGTCGTGAGCGACCAGGTCTCGCGGCTGGCCCCGCCGGTAAGCCGTTCGACGCCGGTGAAGACGCACGCCGCGCCCAGGACCGTCGACAGTCGCTCCGCAAGTGCGTCCTCGAACGTCTCGCTCATCCTGTACCGGACCGTCGTCGTGCGGCCGGGGCGATCAGTCGAATTCCATGCCCGCGGCCTCGCCGCGCTGTTGCGTGGTGTTGGCGCCGTCGAGCGATTCACGAATGATGTCGGCGTGTCCGCTGTGGTGGGCGGTCTCGCGGATGATGTGGATGAGGATCTTGCGGGCACTCATCCATTCCCGTGTCGGGCTCCACGGAGCAATCGGAAGCGGCACCTGGCGGTTCAGGTCGAGTGTCACGACGTACTCCTCCGTCGCATCCGCGATCGCGCGGTAGCTCTCGAGCAGATCGGCGAGGGACTCGTCGTCGCGCATGAAGTACTGCTCCATCTGCGCATCCATGTCCGTGACCTCGGCGTTTTCGTCCATCTCGCGGATCGTCTCGATCCAGGACCGCTCGGTGTCCGCAACGTGCTTGACGAGTCCACCCAGCGTCAGATCGCTCACGGTGGAGCGCGTGCGCGCCTGCTCGTCGTTGATTCCGCGGACGGTGATGAGAAACATCTCGCGCTGCTCGGCCAGCATCTCGAGGATGTCCGCGTGTTCACCGGTGACAGTGTTCTGGCTCATGACCACTCCTCGTTTCCGGATTCCGTCGATGCTGCCACGGTAGAAACGATTGCGGTCGGCTTCGGTCCTAGATCCCCGCGTTGTGCCGAATTCGGTACAGAAAGTGGTCAGGCGGCGAAGCCGACCGCACCGATCACGGGAATGATCGTCATGAACACGATGGCGATCACGAACAACGTGATCGTGACCTTCCTGTCCCAGCGCGACCGTGCTCCCGTCGCCGCGAGAAGAAAAAAGACGAAGCCGATGCAGATGGAGCCGATCCCGATGATCACCGATGTTTCGAGCATGGTTCCATCATCGCCCACGCGCGTAGTCGCCTCGCGCGGGCCCATCCCGCCCAGCTCGTGAGAACGATCAGCGATTGAGCTGCGTGATCCGTCCGGAGAGCACCGTCGCGAAACTCGTCCATGCGGCGTAGGGAGCGAGCGCCGCACCTGCCACCGGGTTCGCCGCCGCGGTCCGGCGGGTGAGGTCGACCGTACTCGCGGCCAGCGCGGCGGCCACCAGTGTCGCGGGAACAAGCCGGTGCCACGCGAAGAACATCCACGACCACGACGCATTGAGAGCCAGGTTGACGCCGAGCGCCGTGACGTACTTGCGCCGGCCGTCGTGATCCCCGCGTTCGGTCAGCGAGTCGATCGCGACCGCCGAGGTCGCCGCGATATCCGCGTAGAGCGCCGTCCACACCACGGGGAATGCCGCAGCAGGCGGCTGGATGCCGGGTTTGCGCAGTCTGCGGTACCACTTGGAATCCGTTTCGCGGGAAGCGATGGAACCGACGACCGCGGTCACAGTGGTCGCTGCGGCGGTGGCGAGGACGGTGGTGAGCTTCATGCGGGGTGGCTCCTGTCGAGTGCATTCCACGGCGTCGGTCGTCGGCCGGTTCGCGGACTCCGATCGGCTACCCGGGCTCTCGCGCCTCGAAACGCCCCGGCACCCCGGCGAGTAACCTGACCCGCGAACACGCAGGGGACGACGACGGGGGCGGATGATGAGCGGGCTCACACAGATCGGCGACGGGGTATGGGCTTTCGTGCGTCCGTCGGGAGGTTGGGGCGAAGCCAACACCGGGCTGATCGTCGCTCCGGGTACGGCTTCGATGGTCGTGGACACCGTCTGGGACACGGCGTGGGCGAAGCGCGTGGCGGATGTGCAGCAACCTCTCGTGGCGCACGCTCCGATCACCGAGGCCGTCAACACGCACAGCGACGGTGACCATTGGTGGGGCAACGACACGCTCCCACCGACTGCTCGCATCACGACAAGCCGTGCCGCACTGGCGGGTATGCACGAAGATCTCCCGCCTGCGGCGCTCGCCGCGCTCGCGGGAGCCGGCGGCCTGCTCGGAAAGCTTCCGGGACCGGTCGGTGCGGCAGGTGCGTACATGGCCCGAGTGCGCGGTGGCGCGCGCTTCCCCCGCCGTACTCCTCGTCTGCCCGACCGCACTTTCGACACACGCGACATCGTGGAGATCGGCAGCCGCCGAGTAGAACTCGAGCAACTCGGTCCGTGCCACACCGCCGGGGACCTCGTCGCGTACGTACCCGACGCCGGCGTGGTGTTCGCAGGCGATCTGCTCTTCATCGGCTCGACGCCGATCCTGTGGCACGGACCGATCGAGAACTGGTTCTCCGCGCTGGACCGATTGTTGTCGTGGGATGCCGCGACGTACGTCCCGGGCCACGGACCCCTGTGCGGCCCCGTCGAGATCCGCGCATTGCGTGACTACTGGGCATGGGTGAACGACGCGGCCGGGGAGCGGTACAGAGCCGGTCTCTCGCCTCTACAGGCCGCGCGAGAACTCGTGCGCAGCCGGGAATTCGAGCAGTGGCGCGGCTGGGA
Organism: Rhodococcus sp. NPDC058639; assembly: GCF_042717545.1. Taxonomy (NCBI): domain Bacteria; kingdom Bacillati; phylum Actinomycetota; class Actinomycetes; order Mycobacteriales; family Nocardiaceae; genus Rhodococcus; species Rhodococcus sp. NPDC058639. Next base: position 447,783 of record NZ_JBHXRF010000001.1, on the reverse strand, counting down.
GTCGCCGGAACGGATCGTGCTCAGCTTGAGCACCCTGTTCGATCAGTGGAACGGGAATCCCCCCGGCCCGCCCACGATCCGCCGTCGGGCCCGCGCGTTCGCCGACGCGGAGACGCTCCTCCGCGAGGGAATTCTCTGAGCACGACCCGCCGTTACGACAGATGCTCCGGCTGGGGACGGGACTTGTGCGACCAGTCGGACCCCACCTCTTGCGTGCCGCCGACGTCGGGGCACTCGCTGTTGCGTGTACCCGCGGGCACAACCGAGATGACAACCGACTTGTAGGTCGGGCAATTGCTTTCGAGCGCAGTCGAATCGAGAGGAACCAGTGGGTTCGTCTCCGGGTAGTAAGCCGCTGCCGATCCCCTCGGCACGTCGTATTCGACGACGCGGAACCTGTGGGCACACCTCACCCGCTCGTCACCGTCCCACCGCGTGAACAGGTCGACGATGTCGCCGGGATCGAGTCCGGCGGCAGCGATGTCCTCGCGATGCATGAACACCACGCGACGACCACCCTCGATGCCACGATACCGGTCGCTCAGCCCGTAGATCGTGGTGTTGAACTGGTCGTGACTGCGCAGGGTCTGCAACAGGAGATGCCCGGGAGGAACCTGGACAACCTCGATCGGTGACACCGCGAATTCTGCTTTGCCGGATTCGGTTTGGAAGGTCCGGGTGTCGCGCGGCGGATGCGGAAGGATGAATCCTCCGGGTCGCCGGACGTTGACTTCGTAACCCTCACAACCGGGAACCACTCTCGCGATGTGCGAACGGATGTTCACGTAGTCGTCGCGCATCGCCTTCCAGTCGAGCCCGTAGCGGTCTCCGATCGTCGCCTCGGCGATGCCCGTGATGATCGAAACCTCCGACCGGAGATGCTCACTGGCAGGCTCGAGCGGACCACGGGAGGCGTGCACCGAGCATTCCGTGTCTTCGACGGAGACGAACTGGTGACCCGACGCCTGCACGTCCTTCTCGGTGCGTCCCAGCGTCGGCAGGATGAGCGCGGTATCCCCGCACACCAGATGTGACCGATTGAGCTTGGTGGAGATGTGGACGGTCATGTCGATTCCGGACATCGCTTCGGATGTGGCCACGGTGTCGGGGGCGGATTGCACGAAGTTTCCTCCCAGGCCGAGGAAGAACTTCGCCTTGCCGTCCCGCATCGCGCGGATGGAATCGACGGTGTCGAAACCGTATTCGCGGGGCGGGTCGAATCCGAACTCCTTCTCGAGCGCGTCGAGGAAGTGTTGCGGCGGGCGCTCCCAGATGCCCATGGTGCGGTCGCCCTGCACGTTGGAATGGCCGCGCACGGGCATCAATCCGGCACCGCGTCGCCCGATGTTCCCCTGCGCGAACGCGACATTGCAGATTTCCTTGATGGTCGCGACGGCGTTGCGATGCTGCGTCACACCCATTGCCCAGCAGAACACCGTCGCCTTCGACCGACGCAGCATCTGGGCCGCCTCGGTGATCAGTTGCCGCGACAGCCCGGTCGCCGAGATCACCTCGTCCCAGTCGACGTTCTGGACATGCCGCTTCCAGTCGTCGAAACCGTCGGTGTACTCCCGCACGAAATCGTGGTCGATCGCATCCCATTCGACGAGCAACGACGCGATCCCCTGCATCAGCGCGAGGTCGCCGTTCACCGCGATGGGCAGGTGCAGGTCGGCGAGGTCTGTGCCGTGCCCGACCACGCCGCGCGGGGTCTGCGGATTACGGAAGTTGACCAGGCCCGCCTCCCGGAGCGGATTGATCGCGAGGATCTTGGCTCCGTTGCGCTTGGCCTCTTCGAGCGCGGTGAGCATGCGCGGGTGGTTCGTACCGGGGTTCTGGCCCTGGAGAATGATCAGCTCGGCGTTGTAGACGTCGTCGAGCGTGACGCTGGCCTTGCCGATACCGATCGACTCCTGCAACGCGATGCTGGTGGATTCGTGGCACATGTTGGAGCAGTCGGGCAGGTTGTTGGTGCCGAAGGCACGGGCGAACAACTGGTACACGAACGCCGCCTCGTTCGACGCCCGGCCGGAGGTATAGAACAGGGCTTCGTCGGGGCTGTCCAGCGAGCGCAGTTGCTCACCGATCAGTGCGAAGGCGTCCTCCCACTCGATCGGTGTGTAGTGGGTGGCGCCCGGCCGTTTGACCATCGGGTGCGTGATGCGCCCCTGCTTACCGAGCCACAGTTCACTGTGCTGGTCGAGGTCCGCGATGCTGTGCCGCGCGAAGAAATCGGGAGTGACACGGTCGCGGGAGGCTTCCTCGGCAACCGCCTTGGCGCCGTTCTCACAGAACTCCGCGATCTTCCGGTGCCCCGGCTCCGGATCGGGCCACGCGCAGCTCATACAGTCGAACCCCTCCTCCTGATTGAGCTGGAGAAGAGTCTCGGCCGAGCGCACTATGCCCATCTCGCGCAACGAGCGCTTCAACGCGACCGCAACGCCGGTGACACCGGCCGCACTGTTCTTGTGGTCTCCGACGCGCAGGTCCTGCTCGTCGTACTCGCGTCGTTCATCGTCCCGCATCGGATCACTCCTCACAGCGCAGCGTTTTGTGCTCCGTCCAGTGTGACAGACCCCATAGAACCCGGAGGTCGAAGAGCCGCGGGGTGCGGCCACGCGACCGTGGCCGCACCCCTGCCCCGTCCGTCCGCTACTTGCGGCCGGCCTGCCACTTCATGCCCCACCCGTACTTGCGGTCGAGATCGGACTGGCTGCCGTCGATGTACTCCACCAGGCGGTTCACGGTGACTCCCTGACCGGTGTTCTCGATCATCGCGATGGCGCAGATGCGTGCCCCGTTGTTGGGGGAATCGAGGCGGACCTCGATCTGCGGTCCGGACGGCGGGGACAGCGTGACCACACCGTCGACCGCGGCCCAGTTGGGCGCGCCCTGGTAGATCATCGCGAAGATCAGCACGCGCTTGAACAGTTCGGGTCGCTCGAGGTTGATGTGCATGTTCTCGCCACCCGCCACCGACCCGGTGCGGTCGTCACCGTCGAGGTGGATGTACGGCGGGGTGTTCAGCGATCCGAAGCTGTTGCCGAGGGCCTGGATGACACCCTTGGAACCATCGGCAAGCTCGAAGAGGCACCCGAGGTCGAGGTCGACACCGTTACTCGCTCCGGTCAGCTTCGCGAGGAAGCCCTTCTTCTGCTCCCCGCGCGACCAGTCGAGGTTGACGCGTGTGACTCCCCGAGCAGACCCGCCCTTGGACAGGCTGACCGTCGGGGACTCCTTCGTGAGGTTGATCTTGCTGAGGTTGACGCCCGAATTCTGTTCAGGTTTCTTGCTGTAGTCGATGGCCACGATTGCCTTTCGTCGGAACTGCGGTGTGCGGACTGCACTGGGGATACGAAACAGCGAAGGGAGCCTTCTTCCCGAGATCCGGGTCGGAGGCTCCCTTCGCTGTCGAACTCACTGTCGGACTGCTCAGGCGGACACTACTTCGTCCGCGTCCGTCTTCTTCCCGTTGTTGCGATTGCGGTAGACGCTCGAAGCGAAGGCTGCGCCGATCAGGGCGATACCGACCAAGCCGGTGATCACCTCGGGAACGTGCGTGCCGATCGAGTACAGCAGGATCAACGCGAGCGCGCCGATCGCCCAGTGGGCACCGTGCTCGAGATACACGTAATCGTTCAGCGTGCCCTTGCGGACGAGGTAGATGGTGATGGATCGGACGAACATCGCGCCGATGAAGCCCAGACCCAGAGCGATGATGATCGGGTCGGACGTGATCGCGAACGCCCCGATGACGCCGTCGAACGAGAACGAAGCGTCGAGTACCTCGAGGTAGAGGAACAGGAAGAACCCGGCCTTACCGGTGGCCTTGGCCAGTCCGCTCGGCCCACCGCTGGGTACTTCGTCTTCTTCGGGGACGTGGAACATCTCGCCGAGACCGTTGACCGCGATGTAGGTGATCATGCCGAGCGCGCCGGCGATCATCACCGTCGACACCTTGTCGTCGGGTGCGATGACGGTGGCGGTGATCAGCAGCAGTGCCGTGGCGACAACAACCTCGAGCTGGTCGAGCTTGCCGGCCTTCGCGAGGGGCACTTCGAGCCATCGCAGCCACTTGATCTCACGCTCTTCGAGCATGAAGTGCAGGAACAGCATGAGCAGGAACATGCCGCCGAACGCAGCGATCTGGGGGTGCGCGTCGGTGATCAGCGTCTCGTAGCTCGCGCTGCCGTCGGGGAAGTATGCGGCCCCGTCCGCCGGCGGATTGAGCGCAAGATCGAGTGCCGCGATCGGACCGAGTCCGGATGCCACCCACACGATGAGCAGCGGGAACACCAGACGCATGCCGAAGACGGCGATGAGGATGCCGACGGTGAGGAAGATCTTCTGCCAGAACTCGCTCATCCGGCGCAGCACGGTCGCGTTGATGACCGCGTTGTCGAACGAGAGCGAGACTTCGAGGATGCCGAGGATCACACAGAGGAACAGAGCCTGGGGACCGCCGTAGAGAAACGCCACCACGAGAGAGATGACGGTGACGGCCAGCGACGGGCCGAATATTCGCAGAACCACGAAGCGTGGCCTTTCTGAGTAGAAGTCAGGGGCGGTGCAGGGTGGTTACTGCAGGCTCCGGAGAGCGTCGATCCGGCCCCGGCACGGCCGGGACCGGATCACGACTGATCGAACTAGACGTTGACACCGTAATCACGCGCAATGCCCGACAGGCCCGAGGCGTAGCCCTGGCCGATGGCCCGGAACTTCCACTCGGCACCGTTGCGGTACAGCTCACCGAAGACCATGGCGGTCTCGGTGGACGCATCCTCGGAGAGGTCGTAACGGGCCAGCTCGGAGCCGTTGGCGCGGTCGACGACGCGGATGTACGCGTTGCGAACCTGGCCGAACGACTGGCTGCGGGTCTCACCGTCGTAGATCGAGACGGGGAAGAAGATGGACTCGATGTTCGCCGGAACGGCGGACAGATCGACGTTGATGACCTCGTCGTCGCCCTCGCCCTCACCGGTGCGGTTGTCGCCGGCGTGCTCGATCGAGCCGTCGGGCGACTTCATGTTGTTGAAGAACACGAAGTGCTGGTCGGAGACGACCTTCTTGTCGGCACCCGTAGCGATCGCACTGGCGTCGAGGTCGAAGTCGGTACCGGTGGTGGTACGCACGTCCCAGCCGAGGCCGACGGCCACAGCCGTGAGGTTCGGCGCTTCCTTGGTGAGCGAAACGTTGCCACCCTTGGTCAAGCTGACGCCCATGCGGGGTCCTTTCGATCGTTCCTACGGTCGACGTACCGGAAGGGCACGCCCAGTGTGCGCGTATGCCCCCACAGTAATAGGTCTCTGTGAGGTGCGCCCCTACCCACTATGCCGACTCCGTGCCGGGTCACGCCGCGAATACCCGGCCGAGGCCCCCGTACAGGGTCCCGGGACGTCGAGTCGACAGGCACGGGCCGGGCGAGCAGTACCATTCGGTCTTGTGGCGAGCCGATGGACGCGCCGCCTCTTCGGCGGCGGGCGCACCGATGATCCCGCGGCCCTCCGCGCCCATGACGCGATGGTGGCCGCGTTCCTCGACATGGACAAGCGCCAGTCCATCGCGGAGGCCGGCGTCATCGCCTCCCACGAGGTCGCGCCGGAACGGGACCTCCTCCGCAGGTGGGAACCGATCCGGCAGAAGTGCTACCAGGCAGCCGAGGCGTATCTGCAACTCGCTCGCACCGAACCCGAGGAAGAACTGGCCCCTGCCGCAGCCTACGAGCAGGTCATCCACCAGATTGCGGACGCCGCAAGAAGTCTGGACGAGTTCTACGAGCGCCACCGGGGTCATCTCGAACACGCGGTCACGGTCGCGCAGACCGCGCCCCAGCTGGCCGCCCGGGTGAGTGCCGATGCCCGCGACGCCCTCGGTGCCCTGGACGCGCCCGAAAACAGTGCGTTCGCCGAGTACCCGTCCGTCCGCGCGACCGCCGACGCGGTGCAACGCGCACTCAGCACCCTCGGTGCCGCGACCGGTGCGGGTGCGGTGCGTACCGCCGCCCACCAGGTGAAGGAAGCAACCACAGCGTTTCGTGAAGCGCTCGCGGAGGCACCGGGACGGCAGGCCGAGGCACGCAACACCCTCGCCTCCGTCACCACCCGGCTCGGCGCCGTGCGCACCCGGTCGGAAGGTCTCGCACCGGCCTACTCGGCGTTGCTGCGCGAGTTCAATGCCGCCAGTTCGGCGGATCTGTCCGGCAACGAACAACAAGCCCTCCTTCTGCTCGAGCGCGCCGCCGAGGAACTCGACGTCGCCCGGGCGTCCCTCGCAGCAGGACGTCCCGAAGAAGCGCTCGCCCAGGCCGGTGTGGTGCGCGCGGAGCTTGCGCGGGCCGAAGATCTGGTCGATGCCGTGACCAGCCGGCTCGCGACGCTACGGGCCGTCAAGGAAAACCCCGAGTCGAAAGTCCGTGACGTACGGTTTCGGCTGCGTGATGCACAACACCTCGCGGTACAGCGTGGACTCACCGCAGAATGGGGATCCGTCCTCGACGCCCAGCTGAATCGAATCGACCGGGCAGTCGATGCGCTGACCGGTGTACATCCCGACTACTGGGCGTACGTCAAAGACCTGGACGCGGTATCGACGTTCATCACCGGAGTGGTGAATCGCATGAGAGGACGGAACACGGACCGATGACCGGGGCTACTCATACCGAGGTGCGGGCGATGCGGCACTTCCGACATCTGGATCGGCCCACCTTGGACCGCCTGTTCCTGCACCATCCCCAGCCGTTCGGTCACGCCGACGCCCGTCAGCGGCTCGCGATGGCGCTCGGTGCCACGTTGTACGTCCCCGCCACCCGGCACGACCTCACGGCCACCATCGTCCGGCGCTCCGCCGAAGGCGTGACCTCGATGGTGCTCGATCTCGAGGATGCCGTCGCCGACGACGAAGTCGAAGACGGGCTCCGCAACGCCGTCGCAACCCTCGACGAACTCGCTCTTCGCAGCGAAGCGCCGATGATGTTGTTCGTTCGCGTCCGCACCCCCGACGGAATCGACCGGCTCACCGAGATGCTGGGTTCCGGGAGCAGCGTGCTCACCGGATTCGTGCTTCCCAAGTTCGGTGCCGCCACCGGAAGCGACTTCCTCGACGCCGTCGCGGCCGCCTCCGAGCGGGTCGGGCGGAACCTCTACGCGATGCCCGTCATCGAGTCGGCCGCCGTGGTGCATCGCGAAACCCGCGACGACGAACTGCGCGCGATCGCCCGGCTGCTTGCCGAACATCGCGACCGGATCCTCGCCGTCCGGATCGGCGCAACCGATATGTGTGCGACCTTCGGCATCCGGCGCGACCGCGACCTGACGATCTACGACGTGCGGGTCGTCGTCGACGTGATCGCCGACATCGTCAATCACCTCGGCCGCACCGACGGCACCGGGTTCGTCATCACCGGCCCGGTGTGGGAATACTTCGCCGACCACGAACGCATGTTCCGGCCTATGCTGCGCGCTACCCCGTTCGAGGAGCAGGACGCCGTGGTGTTCCGGCAGCAACTCGTCAGCCGGGATCTCGACGGTCTCCTGCGGGAGATCGCGCTGGACCGCGCGAACGGCATCCAGGGCAAGACGGTCATCCACCCGTCGCACGTCGCGGCGGTGCACGCGTTGTCGGCGGTCACGCACGAGGAGTATCACGACGCGACCGACATTCTCGATCGCGACACCGGTGGGGTCAGCGCGTCCGGGTACGGCAACAAGATGAACGAACGCCGTCCCCACCGCACCTGGGCGGAGCAGACGCTGGTCCGCGCGTCCGTATTCGGAGTCACCAACAAGGGCGTTACGTTCGTCGACCTGTTGACGGCGCTGGTGGACCGATGACCGACATCCTCCAGAAGTATTGGGCTACCGAGGAGTTCGGGCTCGCACTCGAGCATCGAGGCACCTCGAGCGGATACACCGTCCCGGAACTCGTCCAGCCCGGCCTGCGCCGGAACCCGCGCCGGGCGCATCTGCTGGTGTCGACCGTGCTCGGCAAGCACATTCCCACCGACCCCGCCTCGGTACTGGCGGCGGGCCGCGATCTCGGGAAACTCGTCGCCGACCTGCTCGGTGACGACGCCTCGAATGCGCTCGTTCTGGGATTCGCGGAAACCGCAACCGGTTTGGGCCACTGCGTCGCAGAAGCGGTTGGGGCGGGGTGTTACCTGCATTCGACACGTCGCCGCGTTCCCGGCGCGGTGGTGTTCGCAGGTTTCGAGGAGGGACACTCCCACGCGACTTCGCACCTGCTGCAGCCCACCTCGCCGGATCTCTTCGCCAACACCGCACCGCTCGTTCTGGTCGACGACGAAATCTCTACCGGAGCAACGGCTGTCGACGCCATCCGCGCGCTGCACCGGATTCATCCCCGCGACCGTTACATCGTGGCGTCGCTCGTGGACATGCGCGGCGACGAGCACCGTCGCCAGACCGCCGCGGCGGAACTCGACCTCAGCGCGACGATCGAGCACGTGAGTCTCGCGCACGGCCACACCGTGCTGCCCGCCGATCTCACCGACCGGGTCACCGCGCTGCCGGCTCCCGACCTCAATCCTGTCGCTGCTCACCGCGGTGCCGTGCGATTCGTCTCTGTGCCCTGGCCGTCGGACGTCCCCGACGGAGGACGGCACGGCGTGCTGGGCAGCGACTTCGCGGCCTACGACTCCGCAGTCGCCACGGCGGCAGCGACGGTCGAGTCCGTCCGGGAGAGCGATCGTCCGGCGATCGTCATCGGCCACGAAGAGCTCATGTACCTGCCGCTGCGACTGGCACAGGCGCTCTCCGATCGTGGCACCGCGACCAGATTCCAGACCACGACACGGTCGCCCGCGTACGTCCGGGATGTCCCGGGTTACCCGCTGCGGCGCGGATTCTCTTTCGTCGCACCGGAACACATACCGTCCGAACACGAAACCGAGGCGGCCCGGTACCTGTACAACGCCCGGTGGACAGAACCCACCGAGGTACGCCCGGAGTTGATCCTCGTGGTCGACTCGCCGGGCGATACCGACCGCCTGCGCGCGGACGGGGGTGTGCTCGACGTTCTGAGCGCGGCCGGCGAGGACGTACTGGTGGTGATGGTGCCGGCCACAGATCCGGCAGCACTGGCTGCCTCGAGGGAGACACGATGACCACGCCGTTGACCGGACCCGATTTCGGTTCGTACGCCCCCGACGAGGTGACCTGGCTGCTCAAGGATCTCTCGCACGTCGACCTCGAAGGCGACATCGCCGAGCGTGAGGCCCGCATCCAGGCGGGACTCGCGCACTACGCAGAGTCCTTGCCGGTCGAGTACCAGCCCGACGCCCCGTACCGCGAGTTGTTCGACAAGGCACTCGCGTCCACCGCGGGACGACTCGCCCACGCGGTGGGAACCCTGACCGAACTCCTGATCGCCGAACGCGGGACGGACCTCACCCTCGTGTCGTTGGCGCGCGCGGGAACGCCGGTGGGAATCCTGATCCGCCGCTGGGCGCAGCGGCATCACGGTCTGTCTCTGCCGCACTACGCGGTCTCGATCGTGCGTGGACGCGGAATCGACTCCGCGGCACTCGATTACATCACCGAACATCACGACCCCGCCTCGGTCGTGTTCGTCGACGGCTGGACCGGCAAGGGCGCGATCGCGCGAGAACTGGCGGCTGCGCTGGCGGAGTACTCCGCCGCCGGTGGCCCGGCCCTGTCGGACGACCTCGCCGTGCTCGCCGATCCCGGCCATTGCGTGCGGACCTACGGCACCCGAGACGACTTCCTCATCGCGTCGGCGTGCCTGAACTCGACGGTGTCGGGTCTGGTGTCGCGCACGGTACTGAACGACACGTGGATAGGCCCCGGCGAATTCCACGGTGCGAAGTACTACGCCGAACTCGCCGGCGACGATGTCTCGACGCTCCTGCTCGATACGGTGTCGGCCGAATTCGGCGATCGCACATCGGCACTGGCGAGCGCACGCGAACTGCTCGGGTCCGACCGCGAACCGACCTGGGCAGGGTGGGAGTCGGTGGAACGCATCCGCGTGCGGTACGGCATCTCCAGCATCAATTTCGTCAAACCCGGTGTCGGAGAGACGACCCGGGTACTGCTGCGCCGGGTGCCGTGGAAGATCCTCGTACGCGACATGACCGCCGACGAGCACGCACACATCCGGATGCTCGCCGCTGCCCGCGACGTTCCCGTCGAAGAGATTCCCGACCTCGCGTATTCGTGCATGGGACTCATCAAGGGTCTACCGTGACAGCAGCATTGATCGCCACCGACCTCGACCGCACCCTCATCTATTCGCGTGCGGCGATGACAGGAACGCAGTATTCGGCGGGGAATCTGCGGTGCATCGAGTACTACGAGGGCGCACCGCTGTCGTACGTCACCGAGACCGCCGCACGACAACTCGAAGACCTCACGTCCGCGCATACCGTGGTTCCCACCACCACCCGGACACCGGAACAGTTCCGCCGCATCGATCTGCCCGGCGGCCCGTGGCGATATGCCATCACCAGCAACGGCGGAGCGTTGCTGGCAGACGGGGAACCGGACGAACAATGGCGCCGGCACGTGGAGACCGCCGTACGCGAAGGAGGCGCCTCCCTCGACGAGGTCACCGCCGAGTTGCGGCGGCGCATCTCCGAGAGCTGGGTCTCCAAGTTCCGGATCGCCGACGGGTTGTTCTGCTATCTCGTCGTCGACGTCGCCGCCCAGCCGGCCGGCTTCGTCGAGGACTGGCAGGAATGGTGCGGTATCCGCGGCTGGAACGTCTCGCAGCAGGGCCGCAAGATCTACACGATGCCCGACAGCGTCTGTAAGTCCCACGCGGTGGCCGAGGTGCACCGCCGGCTCGCCGAAGAGGGAGTGATCGACGCCGACGCCCCCGTGTTCGCAGCCGGCGACGGAGCGCTCGATGCCGAGATGCTGAGAGCTGCGGACGCTGCGATCCGCCCACGTCACGGCGAACTCGAACTGCTCGAATGGCAGCATGCGAACCTCTCGGTGACCGAACACTCGGGCATCGCAGCCGGCGAAGAAATCCTCTCCTGGTTCGCCCGGTCTGCCCGCGTCGAGGGCGGTTCGTAGAGTAGGACTTGCACGCGACCGCCAACACGGTTGCCGACACAGTGAGGACACATCTCTTGCCGACTTCGCTCTCCAAGGGTCAGAACGGACCGCTCACCGTCTCCGACGTCGTCGTTTCGCTCGAACTCACGACGCCCGCCGATCTGTCGGCGCTGCTCGTCAAGGCCGACGGAAAGGTGCGGTCCGACGCCGACTTCGTGTTCTTCAATCAGCCGGTCGGGCCGGGTGTGCGTCTCGTGCCCGGGCAGGCGGGACAGAACTCGTCGCTGGCGGTGTCGTTGCCGCAGGTGCCCGCCGATATCGACCAGGTGCGCGCGGTGATCACACTCGACGACGCGTCGAGCAGTTTCGGCCGGTTCGCGCCGCCCACCGCCCGTGTCTCCGACGCAGCGGGCAACGTGCTGTTCGAATACCGGATCGAGGGGTTGTCCAGCGAGTCCATCGTGATCGCTCTCGAGCTGTACCGGCGACAGGGCTCGTGGAAGGTACGCGCGGTCGGCCAGGGCTACGCGGGAGGATTCGCAGCGCTCGTCACCGATCACGGGGTGTCCGTCGACGACGCACCGGCATCGGCGCCGGCACCGAGCGTTGCCCAGACGCCGCCTCCGCCGCCGCAGCAGCAGTACGCCCCGCCGCCCGCGTACACCCCGCCGCCCGCGCCGCAGCAGCAGTACGACCAGGCTCCGCCGCCGGCAGCCGCACCCGCGCAGCCCGCCGAGGTCAGCCTGTCGAAGAACCGTCCCGTGAGCCTCGTCAAGGGCCAGAAGGTCACGCTCCGCAAAGAAGGCGGCGTGGCACTGACGTACCTGCGCATGGGCCTCGGCTGGGATCCGATCGAGAAGCGCGGCCTGTTCGGCAATCGTTCCGCCGACATCGACCTCGATGCGTCCGCCGTCCTGTTCGCCGACCACAACATCGTGGACGTGGCCTACTACGGCCAGTTGCAGTCGAAGGACGGATCGGTCCAGCACCAGGGCGACAACCTGACCGGTGAGGGCGCGGGCGACGACGAGGTCGTGCTCGTCGACCTCACGCGTATCCCGGCGCACATCACGACCGTGATGTTCGTCGTCACGTCGTACAAGGGTCATTCCTTCGAGCAGGTTCAGAATGCGTTCTGCCGTCTCGTCGACGGCACCACCAACGGCGAACTCGCCCGGTACACCATGCAGGGCGGTATGCCGTTCACGGGCATGGTGATGGCGAAGGTGTACCGCGAGGGCAACTCCTGGAAGCTGCAAGCGATCGGCGAGGGCATCCAGGCCAAGCATCCCGGTGAGGCCGCACCCCAACTGGGCCGGTTCCTGGCTACGTAGCGGATGACGCATGAATTCTCGGCGGGGCAAAACGCCCCGCTGACGGTCCGCACGCTGCGCTTCGCCGCGTCCGCGCAGGTTCCGCTCGACCTGTGCGCATTCGTGGTGGACGACCTCCTGCAGGTCGCGACTGCGGACGACGTGGTCTTCTACAACCAGCCGGCCACAGCGGGCGTCCGGGTCGAGGGCGACACCATCGTCCTCGAGCCGGACGTCCTGCGCCCGGGCGCGCGAGTGCTGTGCGCCGTGGGAGCAGAATCGGCGACCTCGGTATCCACCACGCTGTGTCACACCGACGGAACACCCTTCGCGTCCTTCCACATCACGCCGGCGACGGGCACAGAATCCGCACTTCTGTGCTGGGAGATCTACCGCCGCAACGGAAACTGGAAGATGCGCGCGCTCGGTGCGGGTTATGCCGGTGGACTCGCGGAGATGTTCATCGCGCACGGCGTCGTGGTCGACGAGCCCGCCGATCTTGCTCCCGCACAGGCGGATGCGGCACCGGCGACGACAGGGACCGAGCTTCCTCCGTCATACGAACTGGTGTGGCGGATCTTCGAAGACGCCTCCCGATCGGCCGCCGCCTACGTCGCTGCGCACGAATACGCGCAGCATCGGCTCGACGACGAGTTGTCGGCGGCAGTGGCGGACCCCTCCTCCCGTACCGGTCGGGCAGCAGAAACCGCCCGCGCACAAGCACACCGGCGCTGCGAAGAACTCGTTGCGGCAGCGGAGTCCCGGCATCGTGACGACAGCGTGACACTCGCCGCCGAACTCGACACGGTCGATGCGGTGCTGCCCGCGTCCCTTGCCTCGTGGGACTCGGACGCATGGCGCGGCACGCTGGTCCCGGGAGACGGTGTGCGCGTGGGCGAGTTGTCGGCACCCGATCGCGGATCGCTTCGGCTACCGCTGTGCGTACCGCTTCCCCTGGGCAGGCCGTTGTGGATTGACGGCGAGGCCGCAGTTGCCGGCGCGGTCGCGTCGTCGCTGGCGCTGCGCCTGTTGTCCGCGCGCCCCGGATCCCGCCTCGACATCATCGATCCGTCCGGATCGTTGCTCGCGTTGGGCGAACTGGCACGCCCCATGCTCGCCGGGCCTCCCATTCACGACGTCGCCGGGGTGGCGCCCAAGCTGAAGGGCCTCGCCGAAGCCGCCGACCTCACAGGCTTGGCGCTGTCGTCCGGTGCCGACACGCTCCGGCCCGAACCCCGCGTCATCGTGCTCGCGGGCCTGCCGCACGGGTTCGGCAGCATCGATCTGGTGAACGTCGTGCACCTGGCAAGAATGGGTTCGTCGCAGGATATTTCGATTGTGATCACCGGTTCGGACGACAAGGTCGTGGACAATCCCGCGTACGCCCTGCTGCGGGACGCGTCGCAGCATCTGCCCGCTGCCGAGGACGGTCACCTCGCCGACCCGTGGACGAATACCGACTGGCGGTTCGCAGCCGACACGCTCCCCACGGACGAGGAATTGCTGCGCACGGTGGTGGCAGCACTCGGAGCCATCAGAACCTGATCGCGCGTCGACGGCCTGCGGAAGTTGATCATCGCCCGCTCGAGCTGCTCTCCATAGGTTTCCCCTATGACGTCGTGGGGGGGGGGGGGGGTTTGGGGGGGGGGGGGTTGGGGGGGGGGGCGCGGCGCCCGGGGGCCCGGGGGGGGGGGGGGGGGGGCCCCCCCCCCCCACGCCGCCCCCGAGCCACAGGACGGAACGGCGGAGGCCACCTGGACGAACGC
>NZ_JBHXRF010000001.1:137672-433655 GCF_042717545.1 Rhodococcus sp. NPDC058639 | reverse complement strand
ATCCTTTTTCATTTTTTTTTTTTTTTTATTATTTTTTTTTTTTATTGTTTTGTTTTTCTCATTCTGCGCGTATGGGGGGGGTCCGCCGCCCCCCCCCCCCCCCCCCCCCCCACGACCGTGTTCGACTGAAGCCGCGCGGACACGCCAGTCCGCGCGTTGCCGACCAGGAGCGCGAGTGAGCGAACTGCACCTTCCGAACAGAATCCGGCGATTCGCAGTCGAGCGCCGGGACCGGCCGGCAGTCACCGCAGGCGACACCACCTTGACCTACGGGGAATTCGACTCCTACAGCAACCGCGTGGCGTCTGCGTTGACCACGCTGGCGTCGGCACCCGGTCGCATCGGTGCGTTGCTGCGCATGGGCCTGCCCGGCGCGGCGACCCTCGTCGGGTGCGCGAAGGCCGGTCTCGTCTTCACCCCGCTCAACTGGCGTCTCACTCCGGGCGAGGTCGCGGCGATCGCGGTGGACGCCGGGCTGGAGGTCTTGATCGTCGAGCCGGACTTCGCGGCGTCGGCAGCAGCGATCGCGGCGGCACTGCCGCACGTGCATATCGTCGTGGTCGGTGACGAGGCCGCTGTCACCGGGGCGCGGTCGTGGGAAGAGTTCGTCGCGGCCGGGGACGACACCGATCCTGGTTGGGGAGACGATCCCGAAACGGCGTTCCTGCAGCTCTATACCTCGGGCACCACGGGCAGGCCGAAAGGTGTTGTCGCGGTTCACCGCAATCTGTACAACGTCCCGGAAACCTTTGCCCTGTACGAATTCGAGGAGGAGTCCGTTTCTCTGGACGCGCTCCCGTTGTTCCACATCGCGGGCGCGGGTTGGCTCACCACGTCGTTGTCGGCGGGTTTGCACACGATTCTGCTCGGCGAGATGCGTCCAGCGCTGGTGGCGGCGACGATCGCCGAACACCGCGTCACCCATACATTCATGGTGCCGTCCGCGATCGGCATGCTGCTCGAGTTGCCCGAACTTTCGAAGTACGATCTGTCGAGTCTGAAGGTCATTTCGTACGGTGCCTCACCGATCACTCCCACGTTGCTGGCGCGGACGATGGACACCTTGGGTTGCCGCATGGTGCAGCGCTACGGCATGACAGAGACGATGGGCGCGCTCACCGCACTGCGCTCCGGCGACCACGATCCCCGCGGGACGCGCACCCACCTTCTCCGTTCGGCCGGCACACCGCTGCCGGGCACCGAGGTCCAGATCCGCGATATCGCAACGGGTGAACCGCTTCCGCAGGGTGAGACCGGGGAGATCGTGTCGCGTTCCCGCAACAACGTCTCGGGCTACTGGCGTCGCGACGCCGAGTCGGCCGCGCTGTACACCGAGGACGGTTTCCTTCGGACCGGCGACGCCGGGCACCTGGACGAGAACGGCTACCTGTTCGTCACCGACCGGGTCAAGGACATGATCATCACCGGCGGAGAAAATGTGTATCCCGTCGAGGTGGAAGCCGTGCTCGCCGAACACCCCGCTGTCGCCGAGGTGGCGGTGGTGGGCCTCCCGGATGCGCGCTGGGGAGAGGCAGTCACCGCTGTCGTCCGCATCGCCGACGGCGTCGAACGCCCCTCCGAGCAGGAACTCGTCGCCTTCACCGCCGGGCGTCTCGCGTCGTACAAGAAACCGCAGCGCATCCACCTCGTGGACGAACTGCCGCGAAACGCGAGCGGCAAGATCCTCAAGCGCACGCTCCGCGCCACTCTGAGCACGTCCGACACCGCCTCCTGATGATGACCCCGCCGCGCTGAACACCGAGGCACACGGAACGACGCCGGGTTTCCGCGGTCACCTACGATGACGGCGTGGACCTGCATCTCGTGACCTATTTCGTGGCCGTCGTCGACCACGGAGGGATCACGAAAGCCGCCCAGTCGCTCTATATTTCGCAGCCTTCGCTCTCCCAGGCCATCCGCACCCTGGAACGTCGCCTGGGGACAACACTCTTCGACCGCACCGGCCGCCGGCTCACGCTCACGGACGACGGCAGGGCGCTCGAGGTTGCGGCACGCCGCATCCTCGCCGATGTGGACCGCGCCAAGCAGAAGGTCGCGGCGGTCCGTGACCTCGAGGCGGGACGGGTGGAGATCGTGACGTTCTCCGCGTTCTCCGTCCACCCCGTCGTGGCGCTCGTCCAGCGGTTCCGCGCCCGCTATCCCGGCATCACGGTGAATGTTCTCGATGCAGACGGACCGGCGGGCGTCCACGCGGCACTGCGACGCGGAGAAGCGGAGATCGGCGTCACCGACATGTCCGTCGACCACGCGGGCATGATCACCATCCCGCTCCTCGAACAGGAAATGGTGCTCGCGATGCACCCCGACCTCGCTACCGGTGTTCCCGATCCGGTGACTCGTGCTCGGGTACGGGAGATTCCGCTCGTCCTCGACCTGGGTTCGCGCGCGAGTGCTGCTCGCGCGGGCGAGTTGCTCGGTGAGCAGAACGTCGTCGTCGACTGTGCGCATCCGGCGGCCATCTGGGAGTTCGTCATGCGCGGCACCGGAGCGACGGTGGTGTCCCGGCAGGTGGCGCAACAGCGAATGCCCAGTGCGGTGGTCCGGTCGTTGGACCCGCCGTTCATGCGGCCCGTCGGACTGGTGCTGCGGCCCGGAGAACCGTCCCCGGCGGCCGCAGCGTTCCTTGCGACCGCCACCGCCAAGGACCCGGGAGCATAGGCATGGAGTTTCGTCAGGTCGAGTACTTCCTCGCCGTCGTCGAAAACGACGGCATCAACGGTGCCGCCGCCGCGCTGGGTGTCGCGCAGCCCACCGTGTCGCAAGCGCTCCGAAGCCTCGAACGCGAACTCGGCGTCAACCTGTTCCACCGCATCGGACGCGGGATGGTGCTCACCGCCGCGGGGAAGAGCCTCATCGGCCCCAGCCGTCAGATTCTGCGCGATGTCAATGCGGTGGAGGAATTGCTCGCCGCGCCCACCGACGAAGTCACGGGCAGCCTCGACCTGATGGTGTTCCCGGCCCTTGCCACCGGGCCGATCGTCGACCTGGTCGCCCGGTTCCGGCGCGCCCACCCCAAGTCCACGGTGCGGTTCTCCGACCTCAAGTCCGAAGAACTCGCCGCCGGAGTGATCCGCGACGGGCATTGCGAATTCGTGCTCGCCCATCTCCCGCTCGAAGACGGGGTGGGACTCGAAGTGATCGAACTCGGCGAGCAGGAGTACTGGCTCGCTTACCCACCGGGCACGGATCTGCCACCGGGCCCCGTGGCCCTGACCGCGTTGCCCGACATCCCCATGGTGTTCGTTCCACGCGGCGGCGGGGCGATGAGCGACGAGATCGACTACGCGATGCGCCGGGCAGGAGTGCGACGCCCGATCGCGGTGCTGACCGCCCACCGCGAAGCTCGGCTGCCGATGGTGCTCGCCGGACTCGGCGGCTCGTTCGTGGAACGTTCTCTGGCCGAGGAGGCCCAGGACGTCGCCGTGGTGCGGGCGTGCGAGCCCACCTTCACCCGGCCGTTCGGTCTCGCCTTCGCACCCGAATCCCTGTCGAAAGCCGGGCGGGCGTTCGTGGACCTGGTCCTGTCCACGAAGACCCAGCCCTGAGCAGCGGTCAGGAGACGCGTTCGAAAATCGCCGCCAGACCCTGTCCGCCGCCGATGCACATGGTCTCGAGACCGTAGCGTCCCTCGCGGCGCTGCAACTCGCGGGCGAGAGTCGCGAGCATCCGGCCGCCGGTCGCACCCACCGGGTGCCCGAGTGAGATGCCGGAACCGTGCACGTTGGTGCGCTCGAAGTCCGCGGCACCGAACTTCCATTCGCGGGTCACCGCCAGCGCTTGGGCGGCGAACGCCTCGTTCAACTCGATGACATCGACATCGGCGAGCGTGATTCCGGCCTTGGCGAGAGCGATCTCGGTCGCCGGCACCGGACCGATGCCCATGATCTTGGGCGCCACACCTGCCACGCCCCACGACACGATGCGCACCAGCGGTGTCAGACCCAACTCGGCCGCTTTCTGTGGGGTGGTCACCAGCGCCATCGACGCGGCGTCGTTCTGACCGCTGGCGTTACCGGCGGTCACGGTGGCATCGGGGTCCTGCGTGCCCATGACGGGGCGGAGCGCCGCGAGCGACTCGAGGCTGATGTCGGCGCGAGGATGCTCGTCGGTGTCGATGACCTGCTCACCTTTGCGGGTACTCACCGCCACCGGCACGATTTCCTCCGCGAGGATGCCGTTGTTCTGCGCTGCCACCGCCCGCAGGTGCGAGTTCAGGGCAAGTTCGTCCTGCTCCGCGCGGGAGATCGAATATTCGGCGCGCAGGTTCTCGGCCGTTTCGATCATGCCGCCGGGTACCGGATAGAAGCGGCCACCGGCGGTGGAGCGGGCACGCACCAGGCCGTCGTGCATCTGCACCCCCGTGCGGGCGCCGCCCCAGCGGATATCGGTGGAGTAGAACGCGGCATTGCTCATCGACTCGGTGCCCCCGGCGACGACCACGTCGTTGTCACCGTTGCCCACCTGCAACGCGGCCTGGATCACTGCCTGAAGGCCCGACCCGCAACGGCGATCGATGTGCATACCGGGGACGGTGACGGGCAGGCCGGCGTCGAGCGCGACGACCCGGCCGATCGCCGGAGCCTCGCTGTTGCCGTTGCAATGACCGAGGATGACGTCCCCGATCTCGTCGGGAGCGATCCCCGTGCGCTCGAGCAGACCCTTCAGTGCTGCGACACCGAGATCAACGGCGGTGAGGGACTTGAACATTCCGCCGTAACGGCCGATGGGGGTCCGGACTGGTTCACAGATGACAACTTCGCGCATGACGACCTTTCGGGGAAAGTGACGAGGTGACGGCCGAGCGTCACATGAAGCGGCCGCCGGTGACCTCGAGTACGGTGCCGGTCATGTACGACGACATATCCGATGCGAGAAACAGTGCGACGGAAGCGACTTCGGAAACCTCGCCCGGCCGTCCCATCGGGATTTCGTTCATCTTCTGATCCCACGCCTTCTGCGGCATGGCCTCGGTCATCGCGGAGCGGATCAGACCGGGCTGGATTGCATTGATGCGCACGCCGTGATGCGCCATCTCCTTGGCAGCCGCTTTCGTCAGACCGACGATGCCCGCCTTCGCCGCCGAGTAGTTCGTCTGACCGACCATGCCCACCTTGCCCGACAACGACGAGATGTTGACGATCGCACCGCGCTTGGCCTCACGCATGATCGCCGAGGCCTTGCGGGTGCCGTGCCACGTGCCTTTGAGGTGCACGTCGATCACGAGGTCGAAGTCTTCTTCCGTCATCGTGCGCATGGTGGCGTCGCGAGTGATGCCGGCGTTGTTGACCACCACGTCGAGCGACCCGAATCCGTCGACGGCCTCTGCCAGCAGCGTGTCCCAATCGTCTGCCTCGACGACGTTGCTGCGTACCGCACGAGCGACCTCGCGTCCGCCGAGTTTCTCTGCCGCCGCGGTGGCCGCGTCGAGGTCCAGGTCACCGATCACCACTCGAGCACCCGCGTCGACGAATTCGCGCGCGATGGCAAAACCGATTCCCTGGGCGCCGCCGGTAATGACAGCAGTGCGGTTCTCCAGCAAAGACATCAGGTTTCCTTTCGGCGGGCCGAGAAGTGCCCGCAGACGTGTCGATGCGTCGAATATAACGGCGGGATACGGCGTCACACCCCTCCTCATCCATCGACACTGCCTATACGGGAATGGCGCTATTCGTATTGGACAACCTGTGCGAACAACCCGGAGAGTTGAGGACATGACACTCTCGACACCGGCCGCCGAGGTCGACGACGACGACTTCCGCGAGATCCTCGCCCAGACCCGGGCGTTCGTGCGCACCGTGGTGGTGCCGCGAGAACAGGAAATTGCCGACACCGACGCAATCCCCGATGACATCCGCCGGGCCGCCGAGGAGATGGGTCTGTTCGGGTACGCCATTCCCCAGCAGTGGGGTGGGCTCGGCCTGAATCTGATGCAGGACGTCGAACTGGCGATGGAGTTCGGGTACACCACCCTGGCGCTGCGCTCGATGTTCGGCACCAACAACGGAATCGCCGGTCAGGTGCTGGTCAACTTCGGCACCGACGAGCAGAAGCAGCAGTGGCTCGACGGCATCGCCTCGGGGGCCGTCGTGGCGTCGTTCGCGCTCACCGAACCCGGCGCCGGATCGAATCCGTCCGGACTGCGCACACGGGCCGTGCGCGAGGGGGACGACTGGGTGATCACCGGCGAGAAACGATTCATCACCAACGCGCCGTTGGCAGACCTGTTCGTCGTCTTCGCCCGTACCCGGCCCGCCGACGACAACGGCCCCGGAATCGCGGTGTTCCTCGTCCCGGCGGGCACCGATGGTGTGCAGGTGGCGGGCAAGGACTCGAAGATGGGCCAGGAAGGCGCCTGGACCGCCGACGTGCACTTCGACGGCGTACGGGTTCCCGCCTCCGCGCTGGTCGGGGGCAGCGAGGACGTGGGATACAAGGCAGCGATGGTGTCGCTGGCCCGGGGCCGCGTGCACATCGCCGCCCTGTCGGTCGGGCAGGCGCAGCGGGCACTCGACGAGTCGGTGTCCTACGCGGCGACCGCCACCCAGGGCGGTGCGCCCATCGGGAACTTCCAACTCGTGCAGGCGATGATCGCCGACCAGCAGACGGGCGTGATGGCCGGTCGCGCGCTGGTGCGCGATGCGGCACGAGCCTGGGTCGAGGAGACCGACCGGCGCATCGCACCGTCGGTGGCCAAGCTGTTCTGCACCGAGATGGTGGGCAAGGTTGCGGATCTGGCGGTCCAGATCCACGGCGGCACCGGCTACATGCGTGAGGTGCCGGTCGAGCGGATCTACCGCGACGTGCGTCTGCTGCGACTGTACGAGGGCACCAGCGAGATTCAGCGTCTGATCATCGGGGGTGGGCTGGTGAAGCAGGCGCAGCGCGGCTGATCCTGGGTCGCGGATCGACGATGGCCGCCGGACGCAGATCCGGCGGTCGTCTCGCTCGTCTGACGAGCGATATGTTTTGGGAGATATTCAGGGCGAACGGGTTTCGCGCTCGAGACGCTCGCGGAGTTCGGTGCGCAGGATCTTCCCTTCCGCGGAGGTCGGCAGCGCGTCGACCCACATCACTTCCCGAACCCTCTCGTACGGAAGCACGCGCTCCGCAACGTATGCCATCAGTGCGTCGCTGTCGGTCTCTGCTTCGTCGGCCGGAACGACGAATGCGACAGGTTCCTCACCGGCCGAGCCCACGTCCCTGCCCACCACGGCAACCGTCGACACGGACGGGTGCGACGCGACAACTTCTTCGAGCACACGGGGATACACGTTGTAGCCCTTGTAGATCAGCATGTCCTTCGACCGGCCCACTACATATACGAACCCGTCGGCATCCCGGTAGGCGATGTCGCCAGTGGCGAGCCATCCGTCGAGGTACTGGCGGGCCGTCATCTCGGGATTCCCCAGATAACCGCCGGTGACCTGGGGGCCACGCACCCACAGTTCGCCGCGCTCACCCTCCTCGAGGACTGTCGCAGGGTCGCCGAGCGCACGGATTTCTGTCTCGGTGTCGAACACCGGCAGCCCGGCACTCCCGACGGGGCACTCCGAATCGCCGCTGAGCGGTGCGGCTGTCACCAGGCAGGTGGCCTCGGTGAGTCCGTACCCCTCGACCACATGCGCCGCGGTGAACACACTCCGAAGACCCTCGAGTGTTCCAGGGGCGATCGGCGCCGCACCGGAGGACACGACGCGAACGGACGACAGATCGCGTGAGGACGCGTCCGGGTGGGTGACCAGCGCATGCCACATCGCCGGCGTTCCGGTGATGTACGAGGCGCGGTGCTGCTCGATCTCCTCCAGCACACGAGCCGGGTCGAAGCGACCCGACAGCACCTGGGTCAGACCGCACATCAACAGGAACGAGGTGTTGATCAGTGCGTGCGCATGGAAGAGCGGGGAAACCACGATCGTGGATCCCACGCCGGGAACCACACCGTCGATGTGCAGTCCCTCGATAGCCTCGAGGGACACCGGCCCGTCCGGCCCGGCCACCAACCTGTGCCCGGCGCGCCACGCACACATCTGCGCCACGTTCGCGATGACATTGCGGTGCAGGACGCGCACGCCTTTCGAAACCCCAGTAGTGCCACCGGTGTACGCGATGTGTGCGACCTCGTCGGGGGATACCGTCGCGGGCGTGAAAGTTGTGCGTTGCCCGGCGATCACATCGCTGAAGCGCATGGTCGCGGGGTTACCGCCTTTCACCGGCTCGTCCGAGACAACCGCGATCAGACCGACCGTCGTGTCGGTCTGAGCACGCAGGAGAGTATCGAACTGCTGTTGGCCGGTGACCACCGCGACAGCACCGGTCTCCTCGATCCGGCGACGCAATTCGGATTCGGGCTGCAGCGGATTCACCGGCGACACAGCCGCACCCACACGGAACGCACCGTAGTACGCGACGTGGAATTCGGCGCAGTTCCCGAGGTGGAGGAGAACGACATCTCCCGGTTCCACGCCCGTGGAGGCAAGCGCACACGCGAATTGTGCCGACTGTTCGTCGAGTTCGCGGTAGGTGTACACGCGGTCGCCGTCGATGATCGCGGGCCGGTCGCCGTACGCAGCCGCCATGCTCGGCGCCCACACCGCCATCGACGTCGACGGGTACGACAGGGTCGTCGACATCCACTCGGGCCGGTCGGAAGTCATGGCTGCTCCCTGCTCAGCGCGGTGCCATGCGAATGGCACCGTCGAGTCGGATGGTCTCGCCGTTGAGGTATCCGTTCTCGAGGATGTTGACGGCGAGACGGCCGAATTCGTCGGGGTCGCCGAGACGCGACGGGTTCGGAACGGTCGCCTCGAGGGACTTGCGCACGTCCTCGCGAAGCCGGGCCAGCAGCGGGGTGTCCATGATGCCGGGTGCGATGGTGTTGACGCGGATGCCCTTGCTCGCGAGATCGCGCGCCGCGACGATCGTCATGCCGACGATGCCCGCTTTGGACGCCGAGTAGTTGATCTGCCCGATCTGTCCTTCGAAGGCTGCGGCCGATGCCGTCATGACCACCGCGCCGCGCTCCCCGTCGATCGGTTCGAGCTGCGCCATGCGCTCGGCGCCGAGTCGCAACGCGTTGAACGAACCGGTCAGGTTGAGCCGGATCACGAACTCGAAATCCTCGAGCGACCCGGCCTTGCCGTTCTTGTCGAGGATGCGCATCTTGCGACCGGCACCGGCGCAGTGCACGACGCCCCGGAGACCGCCGCGCTCGTGTGCGACGTCCAGTGCGGCTGCGAACTGTTCCTCGTCGGTGACGTCGGCGGGCGCGAAGGTCGCGCCGTCACCGAGTTCGGTGGCGATGTCCGCGCCGTTCGACGACGCCAGGTCGATGAGGGTGACGGTACCGCCGGCCGCGAGCACGCGGCGCGCCGTCGCAAGTCCGAGGCCCGAAGCGCCGCCGGTCACGGCGACGGAAAGATCCTTGAGTTCCATGGTGTCTCGATCCTTGTGTGAAGTGCGAGTGCGTGGTCAGAGCAGTTCGAGGACGGTGGCGTTCGCCATTCCGCCGGCCTCGCACATCGACTGCAAACCGTAGCGGATGTTGTTGTCGCGCATGTGGTGCACGAGGCGGGTCATGAGAATCGCACCGGACCCGCCCAGCGGGTGACCGACACCGATCGCGCCGCCGAGCGGATTGACGCGGGTGCTGTCCGCGCCGGTCTCGGCGAGCCATGCGAGGGGTACGGGGGCGAACGCCTCGTTGATCTCGAAGGCACCGATCTCGTCGATCGACAGGCCGGCCCGCTTCAGCACTTTCGCCGTGGCGGGGATGGGACCGGTGAGCATGATGACAGGGTCGTCGGCAGCGACGACGGTGGTGTGAATCCGCGCGATCGGTGTCCAGCCGTGTGCCGCGGCGTACTCGCTGGTCGTGACGAGCAGTGCGCCTGCACCGTCGGAGATCTGCGAGGAGTTTCCGGCGTGGATCACGCCGTTCTCCTTGAACACAGTCTTCAGCTTCGCCAGCGATTCGACGGTGCCGCCGCGCCGGATGCCTTCGTCCGAGGTCAGGCCCGCGACGGGTGCGAGCTGCTTTTCGAAGGCCCCCGAGTCGGTGGCAGCTGCGGACAGTTCGTGCGAGCGCAGCGAGTACTCGTCGAGCCGGGTCCGGGAGAAACCCCATTTTTCAGCGACCATCTCGGCGCCGATTCCCTGGCTGAAGCCCTCGACTCCGAACCGTTCGAACACGTTCAGTGGGAAATGCTCACCGTTCTTGGCGGCGCTACCCATGGGGACGCGGCTCATGGTCTCGACCCCACCGGCGATCACCACGTCGTTCTGGCCCGAGATCACGGTCGCCGCGGCGAATGCGAGCGCCTGCTGGCTCGACCCACACGCACGGTTGACGGTGGTCGCGGGAACGGACACGGGCCATCCCGCCGCAAACACCGCGGTGCGGGAGACGATCCCGGCCTGTTCACCGACCTGGCTCACGCAGCCCCAGACCACGTCGTCGACGGTCGCAGGGTCGAGCCCGGTGCGGTCGGCCAGGGCCGTGAGCACGTGGGCCGACAGATCGGCGGGGTGGATCTCGGACAGGGCACCCCCGCGACGTCCTATGGGTGTACGGACGGCGTCGACGATCACGGCATCACGCATGAGACTTCCTTCGCTGGTGCAGACGGGGTGCGTTGTTCTCACCGTCGAGGGGACCACGCGCACGACGGTGAAGGAAAGACTTTCGGCGGAAGCTTCCGTTAGGTGGAAGCTATGCCGGATCGGTGGGCGGAATGCGGTGCAGCCGGGGAGTCACGGGCGTCCGCTCCGCTGTGTGAAATCGAGCAGTGAGAGAAGCGGCGCGACCGCCGCACGCGAAGATCCAGCATCTCAGCAAACGGTACAGCTGACTCCCGATGTGTCGCGCCAGTGATCATCAACCTTGACCTTGACGCTAGGTCATGGTTGAGACTGATTTCATGCGTATAGGTCAGCTCGCCGAGTTTGCCGGCACGACCACGCGAACCGTGCGTCACTACCACCGACTCGGTCTGATGGAAGAGCCGCAACGTCGATCCAACGGCTATCGCGACTACACCGTCACCGATGCGGTCCGCTTGATGCGAATCCGTTGGCTGGCGACCAGCGGGGTTCCTCTCGGTTCGGTCGCCGCAATCCTCGCCGAGGAAAGGTCGAGTGAAGACGATCGCGACGTAGCGGCGGACCTTCGAGCGTTGATTGCCGGCATCGAGAAGGAACAGACCGTGCTCGCCCGCCGAAGAGCCCAGCTCACCGCGATGCTCGCCGAGGCCGAACGTGGGAACACGATCTCTGCACTGCCGGCGGGGTTGGCGACAGCCCTGGCCGACGCCATCGACAGCGCTCCCTCGGTCGAAGTCGGTTCGGCTGTTCAGCTCGACCGGGACCTCGTCGACGCCCTCGCGATGTCGGGGAACGCACCGGAAATCCTGCTCGCCGGCTACGAGGCGACGATGACCGACGGCCTCCAGCGCGAGCGGTACCTGGCGTTGCTTGCCGAATGGTCGGATCTCGAAGGGCGCAGCCCGGACTCGGCGGAGTCGGAGATCGATGCACTCGCATCTCGACTGCTCGAGTTCTTCGATCAACGACAGATGGGCATCATCGAGGCGTTCGCGGAGGCGTCAGACGGTGGCGGTGAACTTTCCGGGGCCTTTTCGCTCGAAGATCTGATCCCCGACCCCGCACAGCGTGAGGTCGTTCTGCGGGTTCAACGAGAGTTGGTCGCCCGACTTTCGAATCCTGGGGATGTCTGATGGTGCTCACACTGATTCGACGATTCGAACGGGTGGCCCAAGTGGTCACGGCGGCTGTTCTCGTCGTCAATGCCACCTTGTTGCTGGCCGGCGTGATGAATGCGCGTCAGGCGGTGGTGTTGTTCATCGCGGTCGAGGTTCCTCTGGCGTGCGCGGTGCTCATCGCTTTTCTCCTCGCGATCGTGGTGCAGTGCCGCCATGGTGCTGGGCTTCGGGACGCGGTCGTGACCACGCTCGGCCATTCTCCGTTCCGGCCGCTCGTCCGCGCCGAGATCAGGGCTTACCGGGCGCTGTGGCAGTGGATCCGTGGACACCATTCCGGAGTCACACCGGGCGCGATCGTTCTCGGTGCGCACCGTGGAACGCTCGTGATGCCGGTGGCGTTCGCGATCGCGACCGTCGTCGAGATCATGGTGCTGCATCTACTTCTACCGTGGATGTGGCTTCGAGTGAGCCTCGCGGTCGTCTCGGTCTGGTCGATGGTCGCACTGTTCGGATACCTGGCGATTCATCGCACCAACCCGCACTACCTGACCGACAGGTCTCTCGTGCTCCGCCAATCCGGCGCCGTCGTAGCTGTCATCGATCGGGCCGACATCGAGTCGATCGCCTTGGGCCCCCGATTCACCGAGACCGCACCGACGATCAAGGACGATCGCCTCTATCTCCCGAACGCGGACGGGACGAACGTCGATCTGGCCCTTGCCCGTCCGGTCGTCGCTCGGCTGCCCGCTCTCATGCCCTCGCGAAGAATCACCGAGGAGGTCAGCCGCATCAGCGTGTATGTCGACGAACCAGCCCTGATGCGCGCCATGCTGGCTCGCGTTTGATGGCGAGCTCACTGTGACGCTCGATGCTTCGAGTCGCGGTGCCTCGACGCCGCGATGGGCTGGGTATTGGTCTGCGCTAACCGATCGATAGCCGAACCGCTCTGGTCCCCGGTGAATCCCTGTTGCATGCTGACTGGGCATCAGGTTCGGGCGGCGCGCCCGAACGACCGCGACCAGGACAGGCGAGCAGGCATGAACTCCACCGCTTCCACCGACGGGCTGCCCTCGTCCACCACACCCCTCGCGGGCGTGCGTGTGGTCGAGGTATCGAGCTTTGTGGCCGCGCCTCTGTGCGGCATGACGCTTGCGCATCTCGGGGCCGACGTGATCCGCGTCGACCCGATCGGTGGCGCTGCCGACTACAAGCGCTGGCCCCTCACCGATGACAACGAGTCCATCTACTGGGCCGGTCTCAACAAAGGCAAGCGCTCGTTCGCCGCAGACTTCCGCAATCCCGACGCTCAGCAACTGATTCGCGATCTCGTGATCGATGCCGGGATCCTCGTCACCAACGCCGCGGGCCGGCAGTGGCTCGAGTACGACGAACTCGCCGCGATCCGACCCGATCTCATCCATGTCCAGGTACTCGGTCGCGCCGACGGCACCGGCGCCGTCGATTACACCGTCAATGCCGCGGCGGGATTCCCTCGGGTCACCGGTCCCGAGAACCTGTCCGATCCGGTCAACCACGTCCTCCCGGCGTGGGACGTCGCGTGTGGTCTCTATGCAGCCCTGTCGATCGCGTCCGCCGTGTACCGCCGCGAAATCACCGGCGCCGGAACGAAGATTGTGCTTCCGCTGGAGGATGTCGCATTCGCGACCGTAGGAAACCTGGGCTACCTCGCCGAAGCCCAGCTAGGAGGATCCGGTCGCACCCGAGTCGGGAATGCCGTCTACGGCACCTACGGGTGCGACTTCGCCACCGCCGACGGGGCCCGTTTCATGATTGTCGCCCTGACGCCCCGGCACTTCCGCGACCTCACCGAACTCACCGGGACCGCCGCCGCCGTCACCGCACTCGAAGCCGCGCTCGAAGTGGACTTCCGCGACGAAGGCGCCCGCTTCGAGCATCGCCACGTGCTCGACAGCCTGTTCGGCACGTGGTTCGGCAAGCGGACCGCCACCGAGGTCGAGGCGGCTCTCGGTGCCACCTCGATCCTGCACGAGCGGTACCGCACCTTCACCGAACTGGCGCGCGACCCGCGCGTGACCGACAACCCGATGTTCCAGAAACTCGACCAGCCACGCATCGGCGAACACCTCGCGCCGAGTACACCGATGTCGTTCGACGGAGTTCACCCGACCGTCCGGCCCGCACCCGCCAACGGTGACGACACTGCCGCCGTCCTGTCCGAGCATCTCGGTCTGACCGACGACGAAATCGATGCGCTCGCCGCCGCCGGCGCCGTCCGCACCCAGCAGAAGGACC
Source organism: Rhodococcus sp. NPDC058639 (assembly GCF_042717545.1). Lineage (NCBI taxonomy): Bacteria > Bacillati > Actinomycetota > Actinomycetes > Mycobacteriales > Nocardiaceae > Rhodococcus > Rhodococcus sp. NPDC058639. The sequence continues at coordinate 419,643 of NZ_JBHXRF010000001.1, read as the reverse complement.
CCGCATGACCCGCCTCGCCCAGACCCTCGGACTCACGGAATTCCAGTCCGAGATACTCGACACCGTCCGCACGTTCGTCGAGCGCGACATCATCCCGAATGCACAGGAACTCGAGCATTCGGATACCTATCCGCAGGCGATCGTCGACCGGATGCGCGAGATGGGCCTGTTCGGCTTGATGATTCCCGAGGAGTACGGCGGACTCGGTGAGTCGCTGCTCACCTACGCCTTGTGCGTCGAGGAACTCGCTCGGGGATGGATGAGTGTCTCCGGGGTCATCAACACGCATTTCATCGTGGCGTACATGATCCGCCAGCACGGCACACCGGAGCAGAAACAGCACTTCCTTCCCCGCATGGCGACCGGCGAGGTGCGCGGGGCGTTCTCGATGTCCGAGCCCGAACTCGGTTCGGATGTCGCGGCGATCCGGACCAAAGCCAAGCGCGACGCCGGTGGCAACTACATCATCAACGGCCAGAAGATGTGGCTGACCAACGGCGGCAGCTCGACACTCGTCGCAGCACTCGTGAAGACAGAGGAAGGCGCCGACAAACCCCACAAGAACCTCACGACCTTCCTCATCGAGAAGCCGGCGGGATTCGGCGAAATCGCTCCCGGTCTCACCATCCCCGGCAAGATCGACAAAATGGGGTACAAGGGCATCGACACCACCGAACTCGTCTTCGACAACTACGAGGCCCCGGCCGAGTCGATCCTCGGCGGCATCCCGGGTCGCGGGTTCTCCCACATGATGGACGGAGTGGAAGTCGGTCGCGTGAACGTGTCCGCCCGCGCCTGCGGTGTGGCGATCCGCGCGTTCGAGCTCGCAGCCCGGTACGCGCAGCAGCGCAGTACCTTCGGCAAGCCCATCGCACAACACCAGGCGATCTCGTTCTCGCTCGCCGAGATGGCCACCAAGGTCGAAGCAGCGCACCTGATGATGGTCAACGCCGCGCGCCTGAAGGATTCGGGCGAGCGCAACGATGTCGCGGCAGGGATGGCGAAATATCTCGCGAGCGAGTACTGCTCGGAAGTCACCCAGGCCAGCTTCCGCATCCACGGCGGGTACGGCTACTCCAAGGAATACGAAATCGAGCGCCTCATGCGCGAGGCACCCTTCCTGCTCATCGGGGAAGGCACCAGCGAAATCCAGAAGACGATCATCAGCAAAGGCATCCTCCGGGACTACTCCCTGTAACCGTCTGCCCCACTTCATCTCCGGAAGGAATCCGCGTGCAGCGTACGGTGTTCGATGAAGACCACGAAGCGTTCCGTCAGACGGTCCGCGATTTCATCGCCAAAGAGGTCACGCCCGTCTACCACGAGTGGGAGATCGAGGGCCATCCTCCCCGCAAGTTCTACAACCGCCTCGGTGACCTCGGAATTCTCGGGATCCAGGCGCCCGAGGAATACGGCGGTGGCGGCGAGTCGTCGCTGAAGTTCAACGTCGTGGTGACGGAGGAGACCGCCGCTGCGGGCGTGACGTTCGGCTCGTACTCGGTGCATTCGAACCTGATCCTGCCGTACATCATGCAGCACGCGACGGAAGAGCAGAAGCAGCGGTGGATTCCCGGATTCGCCTCGGGTGACCTGATGTTCGCGATCGCGATGACCGAGCCCGGCACCGGGTCCGACCTCGCGAACATCTCGACCACGGCGAAACTTTCGGACGACGGTAGCCACTACGTCGTCAACGGTTCCAAGACGTTCATCACCGGCGGCGCACTCGCCGATCGGATCCTCCTCGTGTGCCGGACCTCGCCGTTCGACCCGGAGAACCGCCGTGGGGGCCTGTCGATGCTCGTCGTCGACACCACGAGCGAAGGGTTCGCAGTCGGGCGCAAACTCGACAAGATCGGGCTGAAGACGTCCGACACAGCCGAGTTGTCGTTCGACGACGTGAAGGTCCCCGTGACCGACCTGCTCGGCAACGAAGGCGAAGCGTTCTCGTACCTGACCCAGAATCTCGCGCAGGAACGGCTGACCATCGCCTTCGGCGCGGCCGCGACGGCAGCCGCGGCGATCGATCATGCGATCGCATACACCAAGGAACGCACGGTGTTCGGCAAGCCGGTGGCCTCGTTCCAGAACTCGAAGTTCGTGCTCGCCGAATGCTCGACGGAGTTGCAGGCGATGCAGATCATGGTGGACAACGCGATCGAACTCAACGACCGCGGCGAACTGTCGGTGGCCGACGCAGCGCGGGCGAAACTCTTCTCCACCGAAGCGGCCGGTCGCATCATCGACAAGTGCCTGCAGTTGCACGGTGGCTACGGCTACATCACCGAATACCCGATCGCGCGCCTGTACGCGGACACGCGCGTGACCCGGATCTTCGGCGGTACCAGCGAGGTCATGAAGACGATCATCGCGAAGGATTTGGGCTTGTAGGACGACTGCCGCGACGGCGCCGCCCGCTCTCGGAGTGGGCGGCGCCGTCGTTCGCGAATGCGGCTGCACGGTGCGCTCGCCCACCCGATATCGTTCGCGACATGCGACTGCTCGTGAAATCGAAACGGGTCATCGAGGCCCAGTTGAGCAACTCCGGGATTCGGGCCCTGTCGGGCTCGATGGTGGCCTACGAGGGACAGGTCGCGTTCAAATCGGCAGGCTTCGGCGGCGGTGAAGGCGTCCTCGCGGGTCTGCGCCAGCGCGCCACGGGTGAGGGCCTGTCGCTGATGGAGTGCACCGGGACGGGCGTCGTCTACCTCGCACATCAGGGGCAGGACGTCACGATTCTCGAACTGAACAACGAGACCCTGCAGGTCGAGTCCGAGCAACTGCTCGCGCTGAACGGCAACCTCAACACCAACGTGACGTTCGCAGGATTGCGAGGCGGCATGAGCGGGCAGGGCCTGTTCACCACGACGGTTTCGGGCACGGGTCAGGTCGCGTTGCTGTCCGCGGGCGGTCCGCTGATCCATCTCGAGGTGTCGCCGCAGTATCCCCTCGTCGTCGATCCCGACGCGTTCGTCTGCGCCAAGGGACAACTGACGCAGTCCTTCGTCACCGATGTGTCGTGGCGATCGGTGGTCGGACAGGGCAGTGGCGAAGCCTTCTCCCTCAAATGGGACGGTACGGGCGTGGTGTCCATCCAGCCGGCGGAACGGTAGGGGCGAGAGTGACTTTCACCAAGGTCAACAGCAAGGTCGTCAGCGTGGACCTGAGCCGGTCGGGACCCGTCGTCGCTCGTCGCGGCGCGATGCTCTTCTACACCGGCGAGGTCCGCTTCGCTCCCCACGGTGTGCCCGGCGGGGCAGGAAGCGCTCCCGGACTCGGCGGGCTCGCCGGCATGGCCGGGCGGATGATGCAGGGCGAGCACGAGTCGACGATGCTCGCTCAGGGTGACGGCACTGTGCACTACGGATTCCGCGGCCTGGAAACCCATGTGGTGGACATGTCCGCAGGCGGGGAGCTCCGCGTGGATGCGTCACGGCTGCTTGCACACACGGCAGGGCTGCAGAGCGCGGTGGTGTCCTCGGGCGCCGCGCAGGCGGGCGGGGGAGGCGGCGGCGGCCTGCTGGGCGCACTCCGGGGCGCCGCGACAGGTGCGGTGACCGGCACGGGAATGTTCACGACCCAGTTGTCCGGGTACGGCGCCGCGGTGCTGCTCGCGCACGGCGGCGTCTTCGAACTCCGCGTGGGTGGACCTGCGCCCGTGATCGTCGATCCCCAGGCCTTCGTCGCGGCGAGCGGTGCGGTCCGTACCGAACTGAAATCGTCGATGAGCTGGCGCACCGTCGGCCGCAGCGGCGGAGAGGCCATGCAACTCGAGTGCACCGGTCAGGGCATCGTCTACGTGCAGGCATCGGAGGAGAAACTGTGAGCGTCGTCCTCAATCCCTCGAGTTTCACCGAGAGCGACAACGTTCCCGGAAACAGTTACGCCTACTGCATCGATCTGCAGACGCCGTGGTTCCTATCGAAAGGCGCGATGATCGCGTACTACGGGCAGGTGCGGTTCTCCGCTCTCACCCACGGACTGCAGGGCGGCCTGCTCGACATGGTGGCCCGGCGGTTCTCGGCACCGATGTATCTCGGCGACTACGTGGTGGCGGACGGCTTCGGGAAGCTGATCCTCGGGGACCGCGGTTACGACATCAACTCCTACGACCTCGACGACGGCAACCTCACGATCCGGCAGTCGAACCTGCTGGCCTTCGAGCCGGGCCTGTCGCTGAACCAGTCGATCGTGCCGGGATTCCTCACCCTGATCGGGACGGGCCGGTTCCTCGCGTCGTCGAACGGGCCGGTGATGTTCGCCGAACCGCCGCTGCGCGTCGACCCCGAGGCACTGGTCGGCTGGGCCGACTGTCCGTCCCCGAGCCACCACTACGACGAATCGTGGATCACGGGATTCGTCTCCGCCGGCGCGCGCCGGTTCGGGGTGCAGTCGGGGGAGGAACGCCAGTTCGACTTCACCGGCGCGGGGACGGTGCTCATCCAGTCGAGCGAGAAGGTGATCGACGACTCATCGCTGGTGCGCACCCTCGAGCATCAAATTCCCGGCCTCTCACAAGGGGGACTGCACCGCATCAACCAAGTCGTTGCGCAACAGATGCAACAGAACTAACACCGGTACCGGGCCCTGGTCCGAGACCAAGTAAAGCGCGGAGCAAAGTAGATCGAATTGTGACTACGCTCACAGGATAGGCACGCCTAACCAGAGGTAAGGTTTGGGCAACCTAACAACCTCAGGATGGTGGCTCACATGATCGTCTGTAGTTGCCACGCCCTCACGCACCACCACATCGAAGCAGAGGTGGCCGCGGGCGCACGATGCACCCGCGAAGTGAGCGCCGCGTGCCGCGCGGGAACCGACTGCGGCAACTGCGTACGCAACATCTCGGCGATCATCCGGCAAGCGCGCGTCCAGAATGAGACGATCGAGCTCGAGACCGCCGTGTAGCCAGCCCCTGCCCGGCGGTAAACCTGATGGTTCACCCCGGGAGGTGCCATGAAGGGCGACAAGAAGGTCATCGAATACCTGAACGAGCAGTTGACGGCGGAGCTCACCGCCATCAATCAGTACTTCCTGCATTCCAAGATGCAGGAAGACCGTGGTTGGTCGAAGCTCGCGGCGCACACCCGTGCCGAGTCGTTCGACGAAATGCGCCACGCCGAGACTCTCACCGATCGCATTCTCTACCTCGACGGACTGCCCAACTACCAGCGGCTCGGTTCGTTACGTCTGGGACAGACCGTGAAGGAGATGCTCCAAGCGGATCTCCAGGTCGAGATCGAAGCGCGCGACCGGCTCCGCAAGGGATCGGAGTACATGCGGTCGGTCAGCGACATCACGTCCGCGAACATCTTCGAGGCGATCCTCGCCGACGAGGAAGAACACATCGACTACCTCGAAACCCAGCTCGATCTGCTCGAGCAGCTGGGCGAACCGCTCTACATCGCTCAGCACATCTCACCTCCGGAGTGACCAGCTGCGGGGGCACGCAGCACCCCGCCGTGAAGACGGGCCGCGACAGGTGTCGCGGCCCGTCTTTACGTTGCAGGTATCTTCGACGTGCTCGGTCATCTGCTCTCGAGAGTGAGGAAACACCGTGAGTGATTCGTCCGTAAAAGTGGTCCACAACCCCGACCGGCAGCGATACGAACTGGACGACAACGGTTCCGTCATCGGCTACGCCGACTATCACCCCGCCGACGACACTCAACTCGTGTTCGACCACACCGTGGTCGACGACGCCTATTCCGGTCAGGGCCTCGCCGGCAAGCTCGTCCGATTCGCACTGGACGACGTGCGGGAACGCGGAAAGCGGGTCGTGCCGATCTGCCCGTTCGTCGACAGCTTCATCGACAAGCATCCCGAATACCAGGACCTCGTCGCCTGAGAGGTCCTGGTACGACCCGCCTCACACGCGCCGGTCAGTGCCCCGCGCGGTTGCGCAGGTCGAGTGCGACGTCGGTGATCATGTCCTCCTGGCCGCCGACCAGTCCGCGGCGTCCGATCTCGACGAGGATGTCGCGGGTGTCGAGGCCGTAGATGTCTGCGGCGGTCTCCGCGTGACGGAGGAAGCTCGAGTACACACCGGCGTAGCCGAGGGTGAGCGTCTCGCGGTCGACCTGGACCGGCCGGTCCTGCAACGGACGAACGAGGTCGTCGGCAGCATCCTGCAGGCCGAACAGATCGCACGAGTGCTTCCATCCGTGCAGATCGGCGACCGCAACGAAGGGTTCGATCGGGCAGTTGCCCGCGCCCGCGCCCTGCCCGGCCAGTGACGCATCGACGCGGATGACGCCTTCCTCGACGGCGACGACCGAGTTGGCGACCGACAGCGACAGGTTCTGGTGGGCGTGGATACCGATCTGCGTGCTCTCCTCGAGAACGTCGCGATAGGCGCGGACACGCTCGCGGACACCGTCCATTGTCAGCCGCCCACCGGAGTCGGTGACGTAGACGCAGTCGGCGCCGTAGGACTCCATGAGCTTGGCCTGGCGAGCGAGTTCTTCCGCGGGTGCCATGTGCGACATCATCAGGAAGCCGGACACGTCCATGCCCAGTTCCTTCGCGGCGGCGATGTGCTGAGCCGACACGTCGGCCTCGGTGCAGTGGGTGGCCACACGCACCGATCGCACGCCGAGTTCGTAGGCGCGCTTCAGCTCGTGCACGGTGCCGATACCCGGCAGCAGCAACGTGGTGAGGATGGCCGAATTGATGGCTCCCGCTGCGGCTTCGAGCCATTCCCAGTCGGTGTTGCTGCCGGGGCCGTAGGTCAGCGAATGGCCGGTGAGCCCGTCGCCGTGGGAGACCTCGATCGCGTCCACGCCGGCACGGTCCAGTGCGCCCGCGATCGCTGCGACGTCGTCGGGGGTGATGCGATGGCGGATGGCGTGCATGCCGTCGCGCAGGGTGACGTCCTGGATGTACAGGGCTGTGCCGTGACTCGCGTACTCGCGCTGTCCGGCGTCGTTGGTGGTCGTCTCGCTCATGCCGAAACCTGCTCCTTCTTGCGTGCCGCGACTGCCCGGCCGACCTGCAGGGCCGCGGACGTCATGATGTCGAGATTGCCCGCGTACTCGGGCAGGTAGTGTGCTGCGCCCTTGACCTCGAGGAACACCGCGACCTTCCACATCGGTCCGGTGTGATCGGTCAGCGTTCCGACGGTCTCGGTCATCGGGGTGAACTGGATTTCCTGCTTGAGCTTGTATCCGGGCACGTAGGTGGACACCTTCGCGACCATCGCCTCGACCGACGCGACGATCTCGTCCTTGCGGTCTTCGCCGACCAGCGCAAGAACGGTGTCGCGCATGATCATCGGGGGTTCGGCCGGGTTGAGGATGATGATCGCCTTGCCGCGGGCGGCGCCGCCGATCTTCTCGATCGCTTGCGACGTGGTCTCGGTGAATTCGTCGATGTTGGCGCGCGTGCCGGGGCCGGCCGACTTGGAGGAGATCGATGCGACGATCTCGGCCCAGTACACCGGCGTCACCTGCGAGATGGCAGCGACGATCGGGATGGTCGCCTGGCCACCGCAGGTGACCATGTTGACGTTGGGAGCGTCGAGGTGCTCGTCGAGGTTCACCGGCGGCACCACGTAGGGGCCGATCGCGGCGGGCGTGAGGTCGATCAGGATCTTGCCGTGCGGGCGCAGCATCTTCTCGTTGTATTCGTGCGCCTTCGCCGAGGTCGCGTCGAACACGATCTCGATCTCGCCGAACCGGGGATGCTCGATGAGGCCTTCGACTCCGGTGGCGATGGCGTCGATACCCAGCCGCTTCGCGCGGGCCAGGCCGTCGGACTCGGGGTCGATGCCCACCAGGGCGATCGTCTCGAGTTCGCTGTCCGCCAGTCTCTTGATCTTGATGAGCAGGTCGGTGCCGATGTTGCCCGGCCCGATGATGGCGACCTTGGTCGTGGTCATGTCAGTTCTCCTGTGCCGAAGACGGTGAGGTCGAGAAGGGGGCGGTGACGGAGCCGAGAGTGGAGATCTCGGCGCGCACCGTGACCCCGGGAGGGGCGGACACCATCGGTCCGAGCGCGCCGGACAGCACCACCTGGCCGGCGGTGAGAGGCTGCCCGAATTCGCGTGCGGTGCGGGCAAGCCACAGCAAGGCGTTCAACGGATCCCCGAGGCAGGCTGCGCCGGTGCCCTCCGAGACGAGTTCGTCGTCGATGTACATCCGCATGGTCGTGTCGATCGGCTCGAAGTCGGCCAGGGACACGCGGTGGGAGCCGAGCACGTAGAGACCGCTCGACGCATTGTCCGCGACCGTATCGGTGATCTTGATGTCCCATCCGGCAACCCTGCTGTCGACGATTTCCAGCGCGGCGACCGCATAGTCCACGGCGTCCCGCACCTTGCCGAGGTCGAGATCGTCATCGTCGAGGTCCGCGGAGAGCACGAACGCGATCTCCGCCTCGGCCTTCGGCTGGAGCAACCGGTCGCTGGGGACCTCGTCGAGATCGGAGACATCCATATCGTCGAACAGCACCCCGAAATCGGGGCGGTTCACACCGAGTTGCTGCTGGACTGCGGGGGATGTGAGACCGATCTTGCGCCCCACGATGCGGGCACCGGAGGCGAGTTTGTGTTCGGTCAGGTGCTGCTGCACCGCGTAGGCCAGGTCGATATCGGTTTCACCGAGCAGATCTCGCACCGGCGCACACGGCACGGCGGTGCGAGCGGCATCGATGAGCCGCCCGGCCGCTGCGCCGACGGTGTCGAGAGGTGCGGCATCGCCCGCGGAATGGGGAGTAATGGTCATCAGGTCCTCGTCGATCGATGGGTAACTCCATCGTGCGGGTACGAGTACCGCTTACCTAGCCGTAGGTTCCGCTCAGTGGAACGCGTGGCCGCAGAAGATCCGAGACCCGCTCACAGGGTCCGCAGGGCCGCACGACGGGCAAGGGTCGATGCCACGCCCGCTGCCGCCGCCTTCACCGCCGCCGCGTGCTTCTCGGGCCGGAACCGGGTGGCGGGCCCGGTGACGCTGATCGCGGCGACCGGGTCCTCGTCTCCCAGAAGCACGGGAGCAGCGACACACACCAACCCGACCGCCGATTCCTCGTGCTCGAAGGCGACGCCCGTGCTCGCGATGCGATCGATATGGTCACGGAACCGGCCCGGCGCGGTGATCGTGCGCGGTGTCTTGCGGGCGAGCCCGGCATCCACGACGTCCACGAACAGTGCCGGCGACGAGAACGCGAGCAGTGCTTTGCCGATCGCAGTGCAGTACATGGGCATTCGACCACCTACCCGTGACGGAGCCGGTGCCGGGCGATGGCCGCCGATCTTCGAGACGTAGACGACTTCGGTGCCTTCGGGAACTCCGAGGTGCACGGTTTCATGGGTGCGCTCGTACAGGTCTTCCATGAAAGGAATGGCGACCTCGAGCAGTCGTCGCTCCACCGACGCGCGCATGCCGAGTTCGAACATCCGGCCGCCGAGCCGATACCCGGACGCATCCTTGTCGAGCAATCGGACGTCGATCAGATCGTTGACCACGCGGTGGAGAGTGCCCTTGGCCAAACCCGTGCGACGGCCGAGTTCGGCGAGCGTCACTCCGTGGTCGTCGGCGGTGAAGGCGTGCAGGACGGTGACGACCTTGCCGAGCACGGTCGAAGTGTCCACGGGCGGGTCGGCCGCCCGGCGCGTCGGCCGCTGTCCTTCCATGTGCCACAGGGTATGCCACCGCCGAAACCGAACCACAGCGCATCGTCCGTGCGGTGCCGGGTCGCGGTGGCATCCTGGACCGGTGACCGAGCGGAAACGACCGGACATCTCCTTCGAGACGTGGATCGAACGCCAGATCCGCGCCGCGCAGGAGCGCGGTGATTTCGACGACCTGCCGGGGGCGGGGAAACCCATCCCCGATCACGGCGACGACGAATTGTGGTGGGTGAAGGCGTACCTCGCCCGGCAGGGGCTCTCGACGGAGGCGTTGCTGCCCCTGCCCCTGCAGTTGCGCCGGGAAATCGAGCGACTACCCGAGACCGTGGCGAACGTGCCGTCCGAACAGTCGGTCCGGGAGATCGTCGCGGGGCTCAACCGGCGGGTGGTGGAATACATGCTGCATCCGGGTCAGCTACCGATTCCGGTCCACAAGGCGGACGCCGACGCAGTGGTCGAAACGTGGCGGGCCGGGAGGCAGGCACGGCGGGAAGAAGCCCGGCGCGCCCTCCTCGCTGCGCAGGAAGGCCGTTCGGATCCGCCGTCCAGCCGCGCACGACCGGCACGGAGGCGGTCGCTGTTCCGGTGGTTCCGCGCCGGGTGATCGGCAACGGAACCACCGGCGATGTCATGCGAGGTCGACGGTGAGCGGCGCGCCGGTCGCGGCGGCCACCTGTTCCTCGGTCACGCCCGGTGCGCATTCGCGCAGGACCAATCCGGCGTCCGTCACGTCGATGACCGCGAGGTCGGTGATGATCCGCTGGACCACACCCTCGCCGGTCAGCGGCAACGAGCACCGCTCGACGATCTTCGGGTTTCCTGTCTTGTCGGTGTGCTCCATCAGCACGATCACCTTGCGGGCGCCGTGCACGAGATCCATCGCGCCGCCCATGCCCTTGACCATCTTGCCCGGCACCATCCAGTTCGCCAGATCTCCGGTGACCGAGACCTCCATCCCGCCGAGTACCGCGGTGTCGATGTGCCCGCCGCGAATCATCCCGAAGCTCAGCGCGGAGTCGAAGAATGCCGCGCCCGCGTTGACCGTGACGGTCTCCTTGCCGGCATTGATCAGATCCGCATCGATCGCCTCTTCCTCGGGGTACGGGCCGGTACCGAGGATGCCGTTCTCGCTGTGCAGGGTGACCCGCACGCCGTCGGGCAGGTAGTTCGGAATCAGCGTGGGCAGCCCGATCCCCAGGTTCACGTACTCGCCGGGCTCCAACTCCTGCGCGGCGCGGGCCGCCATCTGCGTGCGCGTCCAGCCCACCGCCCGTTCGACTTCGACGCTCATGATGCCGCTACCTTTCCTGCCTTGACGGTCCGCTTTTCGATCTGCTTGTCCTGCGCCCCGGTATGCACGATCCGGTCGACGAAGATGCCCGGCAGGTGCACCTCGCCGGGATCGATCTCGCCCGGCTCGACGAGTTCCTCGACCTGCGCGATGCACACCTGTCCGGCCATGGCGGCCAACGGGTTGAAGTTCATCGCCGCCTTGTTGAACACCAGGTTTCCTTCGGTGTCCCCCTTCAGCGCGTGCACCAGAGCGAAGTCCGCGGTGATCGACTCCTCGAGTACATACTTCTTGCCCCGGAACTCACGGACCTCTTTCACCGGTGACGCCACCGCGACGCCACCGTCGGCGTCGTACCGCCACGGCAGCCCGCCGAGCGCGATCGGGGTTCCGACGCCCGCCGGGGTGAAGAACGCGGGAATGCCCGCGCCGCCGGCACGCAACTTCTCCGCGAGCGTGCCCTGCGGCGTCAACTCCACCTCGAGTTCCCCCGACAGGTACTGGCGGGCGAACTCCTTGTTCTCGCCCACGTACGACGCGGTCACCCGGCGGATCCTCTTGTCACCGAGAAGTATTCCCAGTCCGTGGCCGTCGACCCCACAGTTGTTGGAGAACACTTCGAGGTCGGTCACGCCCGACTCCGCGAGCGCCCGGATCAGAATGTCGGGGATGCCGCACAGGCCGAACCCGCCCACCGCAAGGGACGAACCGTCTGTCACGTCCGCGACGGCCTCCACCGCGGACCGGAACACTTTCGTTGCCAACGCACACCTCTCGGGTCAGGGGATTCGCGACCTTGCCGGGCCGCCGACGTCCATTGAATGAACGTCGTCTGTCTCGTCCCACCAATAAAGTTGCTGCAGGTGAGAATCACAAGTGAGCGCGCCGATAATGCGGCAATTGCTCGCTATCCGAACGCACGGAAAGAATTCGTTCATTCAGTGGACGTAGAGTGAGGCCGTGACCGCCCAAGGACAGCTGATCGGCAGAGTGAGCACGCTGCTGCGGACCGTGTCGTCGTACGAACCGGACGGAGCCTCGACCTCGGACCTCGCCCGGGCGACCGATCTGGCCCGGCCGACCGTCCACCGGCTCCTCAGCTCGCTCGCCGACGAAGGCTTGGTCGACCGGGATCCGAAGTCGGGCCGATGGTCGCTCGGGCCCGAGCTGTATCTGCTGGGTTCGGTGGCAGCCACCCGATACGACATCACCGACCTGGCCGGAGACGTACTTCGCGACCTCGCCCGTGAATCGGGGGAAAGCGCGTTTCTGTCCGCCCGTCGCGGAGACGAAACGGTATGTGTGGCAAGCGAAGAAGGAAGCTTCCCGTTGCGTTCGCACGTGCTGCACATCGGAATCCGGTTTCCGCTCGGAGTCGCGTCCGCCGGGCTCGCCATCCTCTCCCACATGTCCGACAAGGACATCGGCGATTACCTCTCCCGCGTGGACCTGACGGCCACGTGGGGTGCGCAGCACTCGCGCGCCGCCGTCGAAGAACGGATCGCCGCGACCCGTCTGGCCGGCTACTCCGTCAATCCCGCACTGATCGTCGAGGGCAGCTGGGGGATGGGCGCGGCCGTCTTCGACCACAGAGGAGCCCCGACGTGGGCGTTGAGCCTGACCGGCGTGGAAAGTCGCTTCCGTGCCGATCGCACACCCGACGTCGGGGCTCTGTTGCTCGGTGGGGCACACCGCCTCACCCAGCTGTTGCGTCACCGCACGCGCTGACGCCCTCGGATCACGACGGCGTACTCGCGGCGGCACGCTGAAGCAGGCGTTCGGCGTGGCGTAATACCGGGGCGTCGACCATCTTGCCCTCGAAATCGAACACCCCGCGCTCCGATCGGGCCGCGTCGAGTACCCGTCGCGCCCATGCCTCTTCGTCCGGTGTGGGTGCGTAGGCGCGGCGGATCACGCCGATCTGGCCCGGGTGGATCGCAACCTTGATGTCGAATCCGACCGCCACGGCGTCGAGCGCCTCGTCGTGCAGACCGTCGGTGTCCTTGATGTTCAGGTACACCGAGTCGAGTGCCCAGCGCGCGTAGCCCTTCGCCGCGAGCAACGTGACCGCCCGAGCGTGCTGGGCGACCCCACGGTAGAGCCCGTCCGGCCCGCGGCTGGAGTTGCCGCCCAGCCCCGCCACGAGATCCTCGGCGCCCCACATCATTCCGATGGTGTTCTCGGCCTTCGCGATACTCTCGACCGCGAGCACGCCGAGCGGAGACTCCACGAGAGCGACCACCTCGAGCGGCGCGAGGGAACGCACCTGATCGCCGCTCTCACACTTCGGCAGCATCACCCGCGTGTACGGGGTGCGGCTCAATGCCTCGAGGTCGGGTCCGTGATCTTCGGTGCCGACCGGGTTGATCCGCACCACGGTGCGCTCGGGATCGAGCGGCGTGGCGACGAGTGCGTCGCGGGCGGACTGCTTGTCGGCCGGCGCGACGGCATCCTCGAGGTCGATGATGACCACGTCGGCACGGGCGGCAGCCTTGGTGTAGCGGTCGGGTCGGTCGGCGGGGCAGAACAGCCACGCCGGGCCGGGAAGTGTCCATGTCATGTCGTAGGCCTCTTCTGTACGAGGGTCTGGCGGACTGCGATCCCGACGACGTCACCGTGCTGGTTTCGCCCGGTGTGCTCGAGGGTGACGATGCCTTCGCCCGGGCGGCTCTTGGATTCACGCTTGTCGAGGATCTTCGTCTCCACATACAGCGTGTCGCCGTGGAACAACGGCTTCGGGAAGGAGACCTCGGAGAAACCGAGGTTCGCGACGATCGTTCCCTGGGTCAACTGCGCGACGGAGAGACCGATCATGGTGGAGAGGGTGAACATCGAGTTCACCAGCCGCTCCCCGAACGCGCTACCCGCCGCGTACGCGGCATCGAGATGCAGCGCTTGAGTGTTCATGGTCTGGGTGGTGAACAGGACGTTGTCGGCTTCGGTGATGGTGCGGCCGGGCCGGTGCTCGTAGATCGCGCCGAGTTCGAATTCTTCGAACCACAGTCCACGCTGCGTGATGCGTTTCGCGTTCTCCGCGGGCGCCGTGTCGCTCACAGTCCCAGTTCCCGTCCGACGAGCATGAGCTGCACTTCGGTGGTGCCTTCCCCGATTTCGAGGATCTTGCTGTCGCGGTAGTGCCGCGCGACGGCGTACTCGTTCATGAATCCGTAGCCGCCGTGGATCTGGGTGGCGTCGCGGGCATTGTCCATCGCCGCCTCCGACGCCACGAGCTTCGCGATCGCGGCCTGCTTCTTGAACGGTCGGCCGGCGAGCATCGCCGAGGCGGCGTCGTAGTACGCGGTGCGCGCGGTGTGAGCGCGCGCCTCCATCCGGGCGATCTTGAACGCGATTGCCTGGTTGCTGCCGATCGGGCTGCCGAATGCCTCACGTTCCTTGGCGTACTTGACCGACTCGTCGACGCAGCCCTGCGCGGCACCGGTGGACAGCGCAGCGATCGCGATGCGGCCCTCGTCGAGGATCCGCAGGAAGTTGGCGTACCCGCGACCGCGCTCGCCCAGCAGGTTTTCCTCGGGCACCCGCACATCGCTGAACGTCAGCGGATGGGTGTCGGACGCGTTCCACCCCACCTTGTTGTAGGCGGGCTCGGCGGTGAAACCGGGAGTGGAGGCCGGAACGAGGATCGTGGAGATCTCCTTCTTGCCGTTGTCCCGCACCCCGGTGACCGCGGTGACGGTGACGAGCGAAGTGATGTCGGTGCCGGAGTTCGTGATGAATTGCTTGTTGCCGTTGATGACCCACTCGCCGCCGTCGAGCTTCGCGGTGGTCTTCGTCCCGCCCGCGTCGCTACCCGCGCCGGGCTCGGTCAGGCCGAAAGCCGCGAGGTTCCGGCCGCTCGCGAGCTGCGGAAGCCATTCCTGCTTCTGCGCCTCGGTACCGAACCGGTAGATCGGCATGGCACCGAGCGACACGCCGGCCTCGAGCGTGATCGCGACCGACTGGTCGACTTTGCCGAGTTCCTCGAGGGCGAGGCACAGAGCGAAGTAGTCCCCGCCCATCCCGCCGTACTCCTCGGGAAAAGGCAGACCGAACAACCCCATGTCCGCCATGCCCGCGACCACTTCGTAGGGGAACGAATGCTCGGCGTCGTGCTTGGCCGCGACCGGCGCGACGACGGTGCGTGCGAAGTCGGCGACCGTCTTGCGCAGCTGCTCGTACTCGTCGGGAAGCTGCCCGGTTGCCAGGTATTCCGTCATTCCGTTGCCTCTTTCGTATCGGCGTGCGGGGTGACCCGCGCGAGAAGTTGATCGACCTTGACCTGCTCACCCGCAGCGGCGAAGAGTTCTACGGTGCCGGCGACCGGCGCGGTGAGCGAATGCTCCATCTTCATGGCTTCGACGACCACGATCGTCTCTCCGGCAGCGACTTCGGCGCCGGATTCCACAGCGACGGCGATGACGGCGCCGGGCATCGGGCTGGTGATGTCGGCGTTGCCGGCGTGCGCGTCGTCCCCGCGTACCCCTGCCTCCTCGACTTCGCGGACCGAGACACTGCCGTGGCCGTCGGCGAGCCAGATCGCGCCGTCGGACTCGGCCACACGGAAGACGTGGCGGCGTCCGTCGACCACGACGGCGAGCACAGATCCGTCGAGCGTCACGGACAGCGAACTACGTTCGCCGTCTTCCACACTCGAGAATCCGGCGGCGGGCGTTCCGCTGAGCCCCACGTGCACGGTGCGATCGCCCGAGGTGAGACGGAAGCTCGTGGGCAGGTGGGTACCGACGCGCCAGCCGTCCGGTACCGACCACGGGTCGGAGTCTGCGGCCGACCAGTGCTTCAACCAGAGGTGTGCGGCAGCGGCGACGAACGTGGTGTCCGACGTGCCCGGGGCGGCGTAGTCCTCGAGGCGCCGGTCGAGCAGGCCCGTGTCGAGGGCACCGGCGACGACTTCGTCGTCGGCGAGCAGAAAACGCACGAAGTCGATGTTGGTGACCACGCCCAGGACGGCGGTGTCGGCGAGTGCCCGGTCGAGGCGGCGCAGTGCGCCCGCCCGGTCGGCGGCGTGGGCGATGACCTTGGCCAGCATCGGGTCGTAATCGCTGCCCACGATCGTGCCGGCCTGCACGCCGGAATCGACCCGCACTCCCGGCCCGGAGGGCTCGACGACGTCGGCGACGTGACCGCCGGTCGGCAGGAACCCGCGGGCCGGATCCTCGGCGTAGATGCGCGCTTCGATGGCGTGACCGTTGAGGGTGATGTCGTCCTGGCCGAACCCCAGCGGTTCACCGGCGGCGATCCGGACCTGCCATTCGACGAGGTCGAGGCCCGTGACCATTTCCGTGACGGGGTGCTCGACCTGCAGGCGGGTGTTCATTTCCATGAAGAAGAATTCGTCGGGCCGGTCCGCGGAGACGATGAACTCGACGGTGCCCGCACCGGTGTAGTCGACACTGCGGGCGGTGTTGCAGGCCGCTTCACCGATGCGGGCGCGCGTGACCGCGTCGAGCAGCGGCGACGGCGCCTCTTCGACGACCTTCTGGTGGCGGCGCTGCAGGCTGCATTCGCGCTCGCCGAGGTGGACGATGTTGCCGTGCGTGTCGGCGAGGATCTGCACCTCGATGTGGCGGGGCCGCTGGACGAACCGTTCCAGGAACAGCGTGTCGTCACCGAACGACGACGCGGCCTCTCGACGGGCCGACGCGAGCGCGGCGGGCAGATCTGCCGGATCGGTGACCAGGCGCATGCCCTTTCCGCCGCCGCCGGCGGACGGCTTGACGAGCACCGGATAGCCGACCTCGTCGGCTCCGGCGATCAAGTCGGCGTCGGTCAGTCCCGGCCGCGAGATGCCGGGCACGACGGGAACCCCGAATTCCGAGACCGCGCTCTTCGCGGTGATCTTGTCGCCCATCGTCTCGATGGCGTGCGCCGACGGGCCGAGGAACGCGATACCCGCTGTGGCGCAGGCGGCGGCGAATGCCGCGTTCTCCGAAAGGAACCCGTATCCCGGGTGGATCGCCTGCGCTCCCGTCGCGACGGCCGCATCGATGACCTTGTCGATCGCCAGGTAGCTCTCGCGTGCCGCCGCAGGGCCGAGCAGAACCGCGGTGTCGGCCTCACGCACGTGCCGCGCGTTGCGGTCGGCTTCGCTGAAGACCGCGACCGAGCGCAGTCCCATATCCTTCAGGGTCCGGATGACGCGCACGGCGATCTCACCGCGGTTGGCTACCAGGACCGTATCGATCCGATTCGTATCGCTCATGTCGCTCACATCCGGAAGACGCCGTAGGAAACCGGCTCGAGGGGCGCGTTGGCGCACACCGAAAGTGCCAGTCCGAGAACTTTTCTGGTATCGACAGGGTCGATGATGCCGTCGTCCCAGAGTCGGGCGGTCGAGTAGTAGGGGTTGCCCTGCTCCTCGTACTGCTCGCGGATCGGCGCTTTGAATTCCTCTTCCTGCTCAGCGGTCCACGGGTTGCCCGAGGCGTCGAGTTGGTCGGACCGTACGGTCGCGAGGACCGACGCGGCCTGCTCGCCGCCCATCACGGAGATGCGCGCGTTGGGCCACATCCACAGGAATCGCGGCGAGTACGCACGGCCACACATCGAGTAGTTGCCGGCGCCGTACGAGCCGCCGATGACGACGGTCAGTTTCGGAACCCGGGCGCACGCGACGGCGGTGACCATCTTGGCACCGTGCTTGGCGATGCCACCGGCCTCGTAGTCGCGGCCGACCATGAAGCCGGAAATATTCTGGAGGAACACCAGCGGGATCGAGCGCTTGTCGCACAGTTCGATGAAATGCGCTCCCTTGACAGCGGATTCGCCGAAGAGCACACCGTTGTTTGCGACGATGCCCACCGGGTGCCCGTGGATGCGCGCGAATCCGGTCACGAGCGTCTTGCCGTACTCCGCCTTGAACTCGTGGAAGCTGCTGGACCCCCGGCCGGCACCGTTGGCACCGCCGGCGCCGTCGACGACACGGGAGATGACCTCGTGGACGTCGTAGGGGATGCGCGAGTCGGTGGGGACCACGTCGTACAGGGTCTCCGGGGACTTCTCGGGTTCGACGGTGGGCTCGACGTCCCACGGCCGCTCCGTGCGGGGACCGAATGTGGAGGCGATGTCGCGCACGATGCGGAGGGCGTCGCGGTCGTCCTCGGCGAGATGGTCGGTCACACCCGAGACCTTCGAGTGCAGGTCGCCGCCGCCGAGTTCCTCTGCGGTGACCACCTCACCGGTCGCGGCCTTCACGAGCGGGGGGCCTCCGAGGAAGATCGTGCCCTGGTTCCGGACGATGACAGCCTCGTCGCTCATCGCGGGCACGTAGGCGCCGCCCGCGGTGCACGACCCGAGCACCGCGGCGATCTGCGGAATGCCCTTGGCGCTCATCGTCGCCTGGTTGTAGAAGATGCGGCCGAAGTGCTCGCGGTCCGGGAAGACCTCGTCCTGCCGGGGAAGGAACGCGCCGCCGGAGTCGACGAGGTAGAGGCAGGGCAGCTTGTTCTGGAACGCCACCTCTTGCGCCCGCAGGTGCTTCTTCACCGTGACGGGGTAGTACGTGCCGCCCTTGACGGTCGCGTCGTTGGCGACGATCACGCATTCGCGCCCGGCCACCCGGCCGATTCCGGTGATGATGCCGGCGCCGGGGCACTCGTCGCCGTACATGCCGGTGGCGGCGAGCGGTGAGAGTTCCAGGAACGGACTGCCGGTGTCGAGGAGGCCGTCGACGCGGTCGCGGGGAAGCAGTTTGCCGCGGGAGACATGCCGCTCACGGGATTTTTCGTTGCCGCCGAGCGCTGCCGCGGCAAGCCTGTCGCGGAGCTCTCCGACCAGCTGTTCGTGCTGGTCGCGGCTGGTTGTCGAGATCGCCTGAGCGGTCGTCACGGACACCATCCTCGGTTGTTTGAACTAATCGCCATTAACTGAAATCTAGGTTAGTTATGATTAACCGAGTTGTCCAGATCACAGACGAGTGGAGTTTCCCGCCATGTTTGAGCCTGCCGAAGAAGCGGCGCCTCCCGCGCCGACCCGGCGGAGCCTCGCCAAAGCCGAGCGCCGTGCGCAGTTGCTCCGTGCCGCGGCACGCCTGATCGCCGAGCGCGGGTTCGCCGGGGTCCGGCTCGAGGACCTCGGCGCGGCCGCGGGCATCAGCGGCCCGGCCGTCTACCGGCACTTCCCCAACAAGGACGCCCTGCTCGTCGAACTCCTCGTCGACATCAGCCGACGGCTGCTCGCCGGCGGCACCGCGGTCGTCGCCGACACCACGGACCCGCGCGACGCGCTCGAGAGACTCGTCGATTTCCATCTCGACTTCGCCCTCGGGGACCCCGACCTCATCCGCGTCCAGGACCGTGAACTGCATTCGCTTCCCGACGACGCGCGACGCGAAGTGCGCGTCACCCAGCGCCGCTACGTCGAGATCTGGGTGGGGATTCTCTGCCGCATCACACCGGGCCTGGCGGAGTCGGATGCGCGCACGATGGCCCACGCGACCTTCGGCCTGATCAACTCCACGCCGCACAGCGCCGACCCGCGCTCGCCCGAAGGCACCCGTGCCGTCCTGCGCCTGATGGCCCTCTCGGCGCTCGACGCCGCCCCGCTCCTCCGACCGACGACACTCACGAAGGACTCATGAGCTACTTCGAACGACTCGGCCCCGCGTCCTTTCGCGCGACCCGCCATGTGAGCGGCGCCTGGAACGAGGCCGAACAGCACATTGCCCCCGCGCTGGGCCTGCTCGCCCACGTCATCGAATCCGACCGCGACGCCCGGCGCGACGACGGACTGGTGATCGCCCGCCTGTCGTACGACATCCTGGGAACCGTGCCCGTCGGCCCGGTCGACACCGCCGTGGAGGTCTTGCGGCCGGGACGCACGATCGAACTGGTCGAGGCCGCACTGAACCACGGAGGACGCACCGTCGTGCGGGCGCGGGCATGGCTCATGCAGCCGCGGCCCACCGCCGAACTCGCAGGTTCGACGCTCTCGCACATCGCACCGCCCGAGGACACCGAACCCTGGGATCCCACCACCGTGTGGCCGGGCGGTTTCATCGAGTCGGTCGAGGTGCGCCGGACGAGCACCGGGCCCGGGCGCGCGTCCTTCTGGGTTCGCACACCGATCGCGCTGGTCGACGACGACAAGGTGAGCACCCTCGCCGCTGCCGCAGGACTGTTCGATATCGCGAACGGCATGGCGGTGCGGGCCGATCCGCAGAAGGTCGCGTTCCCCAACCTCGACCTCACCGTTCACCTGTTCGCCGAACCCCGCGGCGACTGGATCGGTTTCGACACCTCGGTCTCGTTCGGAGCCGACGGGATCGGCCTGACGAGCACCGTGCTGCACGACACGTCCGGTCCGATCGGCACGATGTCGCAGATCCTCACCGTGCGTCCCGGCACACCGGAAGGCCCGTAACGCAGTCGTTACCCGGGGTAATCGAACGGTTGATCCGAGAGCACTACCGTCTGCGCCCGGAGCACGTATACAAGGGTGGATACACCCGAGCAGACACGGGAGACCGGATGGCAGACGGACGCGAGCGGTTGCTCGACTCGCTCGATGTTGCATTGGGCGCCGTCGATGCCCGGTACGCGGCGGCCTATCCGGGACTCGGATCCGCTCGGCAACCCGTACACACCGTGTACGTGCCCGTCGATCGGTACGACGCCGGCACGGTGCGCTCCTGGGGCTCGCAGGCGCGAGAAACGTTCTCCCGGTATATCTCCGGAGCAGACGACCTTGCCGAACTCATCGGTGTCGAACCCGCTCTCGCCCGCGCCGTCCTGCCCCTGGTCGAAGCAAAACTCGCCACGGAACCGATCGAAGACCTGCGAATCGACTTCGAGGACGGTTTCCCCCAATCCGGCATCGCACGCGGCGCACGTGACACCGACGAAGACGCCCATCTCGTGCGCGCCGCCGAAGCGCTGCGGACCACCCCGGACCCGACGCCGTTCTCCGGCATCCGCGTGAAATGCCTCGAACCCGCCGTCCGGGCACGTGCGGTACGCACCCTGGACATGTTCATCGGAGAACTTTCCGACGACGGTTGTCTCCCTGACGGTTTCGTCGTCACACTGCCGAAGGTGACGGCACCGGAACAGGTCGCGGCGATGGTCACCGTGTGCGAATATCTCGAGACCACGCACGGGCTCACCTCACCGCTGCGCTTCGAGATCCAGATCGAGACGCCGCAAGCCGTCTGCGGACCCGACGGGACCGCGCAGGTGGCGCCGATGATCCACGCCGCGCAGGGGCGATGCTCCGGGCTGCACTACGGCACCTACGACTATTCGGCGGCATGTGGCATCGCCGCCGAATACCAGGCGATGGATCACCCGGTTGCGGACCACGCCAAGGCGACCATGCAGGTCGCCGCGGCCGGTACCGGCGTGCACCTGTCGGACGGCTCGACCAACCGGATCCCCGTCGGCACCGCCGACGAGGTTCGCGCCGCGTGGGCCCTGCACGCCCGGCTCGTGGATCGCTCGCTGCGCCGCGGCTTCTACCAGGGCTGGGACCTCCATCCCGCACAATTGCCCACCCGTTATGCAGCACCTTCGCGTTCTATCGCCGGTCCTTCCCGTCCGCAGCGGAACGGATCGCGGCGTACTCGGCACGCACCGACGGCGGTTTCCTCGACGAACCCGCCACCGCGAGGGCACTCGCGTCGTTCCTCCATCGTGGCCTCGGGTGCGGTGCCCTCACCGCCGCCGAAGTACACGAGCACGCCGGCGTCACGGCGGAGCAACTACGAGCACTGGCAGGGTTCGCCCCTCAGGAAGGACGATTCGAGTGACCACCGTCATCCGGGCCCGCCGCGCCGTCGTCGGCGACCATGAGCGTGCATGTGCCGTGATCATCCGGGACGGGCGGATCGCCGCCGTCGAGGACTATGCGGCACCGGTGCCCGGAGCACGCGAGGTGATTCTCGCCGACGACGAAGCGCTGCTCCCCGGCCTCGTCGACACCCACGTGCACGTCAACGACCCGGGCCGCACCGAATGGGAAGGATTCGCGAGCGCGACCCGGGCCGCCGCCGCCGGCGGGGTGACCACGTTGATCGACATGCCGCTCAATTCCATTCCTTCGACCGTGGACGTGGCTTCGCTCGCCGTCAAGCAGAAAGTCGCCGCTGACCAGGTGACCGTGGATGTCGGGTTCTGGGGCGGCGCGATCCCCGGCAATCTCGCGGATCTCGAACCCCTCTGGGAGACCGGTGTATACGGATTCAAATGTTTCCTCGCGTATTCCGGCCTCGACGAATATCCCCCACTGGACCGGGACCAGATGATCGCAGCGATGCGCGTCATCGCCGGATTCGACGGCCTCCTCATCGTCCACGCGGAGGACGGCCCCACGCTCGACGCCCAGCCCGCCCCGTCGGGTCGCCGCTACGCCGATTTCCTGCACTCGCGTCCGCCCGTCGCCGAGGCGCGGGCGATCGCGCAGGTGATCGACGGTGCCGCCGAAACAGGGTGCCGCGTACACATTCTGCACCTCTCGGACGCCGGTAGCCTGCCGCTCGTCGCCGCAGCGAAAGACGCGGGAGTCCGCATCACCGTAGAGACGTGCCCGCATTACCTGACGTTGTTCAGTGAGGAAATCCTCGACGGCTCGACACATTTCAAATGCTGCCCACCTATCCGGGAGGCCACCAACCGCGAGGGTCTGTGGCGAGGATTGGCGGACGGCACGATCGACTGCGTCGTGTCCGACCATTCGCCGTGCACCCCCGAACTGAAGAAACTGGGGATCGGAGACTTCGGGGAAGCCTGGGGCGGAATCTCCTCGCTGCAATTGGGACTACCGATCGTGTGGTCGGAAGGACGGCGGCGCGGACACTCCCTCGTGGACGTGACGCGGTGGATGGCCCGCAACACCGCCGCCGTGGCCGGACTGGCCGACCGCGGCGACATCGCAGTCGGCAACACGGCCGACCTGTGTGTCCTCGCCCCCGACGACGCGTTCGTGGTCTTCCCCGACAAACTCCACCACCGCAACGCCGTCACCCCCTACGCCGAAATGGCGCTCGCGGGTGTGGTGCGCCGGACATGGCTTGCCGGCGAACCGCTCACGGTCACCGGTGATCGCCGCAACGACCCTGCTCCTCGCGCACGACTGCTGTCCCGGAAGGACATTCGATGACATCGCCCGATTTCCGGCAACTTCCCGATCTCGCCTCCCGTGAACTGACCGGCTCGGTGATGTACGCCAACGACGAGTTGTTCGCCCAGCGTGAGAATCTCATCGCACCCGGCCCGGCGCTGCACGATCTGTCCGCGTTCGGACACAAGGGAAAGGTGTACGACGGCTGGGAAACCCGCAGGCGGCGCGAACCCGGACACGACTTCGCCATCGTGCGTCTCGGTACCCCGGGCGTGATCCGCGGCGTGGTGATCGACACGGCGTGGTTCACCGGCAACTTCCCACCGTTCGCGTCGGTCGACGCGGTATGCCTCGAGGGATATCCCGGTGTCGCCGACCTTCTCGATGCCCCCTGGGAACCCGTCGTCGACAAGGTGGCCCTGCTCGGCGACACCCCGAACGCCTTTGCCGTGGACAGCGAGCGACGCTGGACCCACGTGCGTCTCAACATCTTTCCCGACGGTGGCGTCGCCCGCTTCCGCGTCCACGGAGAGGTTCGCCCGGACCCGATGTTCCTCACCGGCACGATCGATCTCGCAGCACTGGAGAACGGCGGCGACATCGCGGACTGCTCGAACCGTTTCTACTCGTCGCCGCGCAACATCATCGCTCCCGGCAGGGCTGCGAACATGGGTGGTGGCTGGGAGAACGCGCGACGGCGCGACGACGGGAACGACTACGTCGTGGTACGCCTGGCCGGCACCGCACTGGTCGACCACGTGGAGATCGACACGTCGTACTACGTCGGCAACGCGCCCGGGTGGGCACGACTGTCGGGCCTCCCGGACGGCTCGGACCCGGCCGACGCATCGGCGTTCGTCGAACTGCTCCCGAAGACTGCGCTGCTCCCCGATTGCCGGCACCGGTTCCGGGTGGATGCGAGCATGCCGCTGTCGTTCGTACGCTTGGACGTATATCCGGACGGAGGGATCTCACGGCTACGCGTGCACGGTCGCCTCGTGGACCAGGGCCTCACCCCGTGACTCCGAGTCACCGTCGCGGCGCGCCGAGGTGTCCTAGGCTCAGCCCATGGCAGGTGCGGTGACAGAGGTACGGTCCCCCGAGGACCTGGTGACGGCGCTCGAATCGACCGGTTACCTCGCCGACGACGGACTCGCGACCACGGCGTTCCTGGCGATGCGGATGGGCCGGCCACTCTTCTGCGAGGGCGAACCCGGCACCGGGAAGACCTCCCTCGCGACGGCACTGGCCGAGGCACTCGACCTGCCGCTCGTCCGGTTGCAGTGCCACGAAGGCATCGACGCGTCGCAGGCACTCTACGACTGGGACTTCCCCCGGCAGTTGCTGCACCTGCGCACCCTCGAGGCCGCGAGCGGGGGCGCCCTGGACGCCGACACCGCCGAACGCTCCCTGTACACCGAGCGTTACCTGCTGACCCGGCCACTGCTGGCAGCCCTCACCGGCGCACCCTGTGTGCTGCTCGTCGACGAAATCGACCGTGCAGACGACGAATTCGAGGCACTGCTGCTCCAGGTGCTGGACGAGAACGCGGTGACGATTCCTGAACTCGGAGAGATCCGCGCGGCGGTGCCGCCGCTGACGGTGCTCACCTCCAACCGCACCCGCGAGGTGCACGACGCGCTGAAACGCCGCTGCCTGTACCACTGGGTCGAACACCCGGACCTCGACCGCGAGATCGCCATCCTCCGGCGCCGCCTGCCCGATATCGACGCTTCCCTCGCCGCGCAGGTCGCGCACGCGGTCCACGCGCTGCGCGACTACGACCTGCTCAAGCCGCCGGGGGTGGCGGAATCCCTCGATTGGGCCCGCGCGCTGCGCGAACTCGACCGTGACGTGCTCGACGCCGCGACGGCAGCCGCGACACTCGGTGCAGTCCTGAAATACCGGGAAGACATCGAGCGCGTCACGCGTGCCGGTCTCGACCGGGTTCTCGCAGGATGACGACCGCGGGGCACGGCACTCTGGTGGGTTTCGCCGGGTTCACCCGCGCACTCGCGGAATCCGGCATGCCCGTGACTCCGGACGCCACCGACACGTACGTCCGCGCGCTCGGTGAGCTCGACATCGGCGATCCGGCGCAGGTCTACTGGGCAGGACGGGCGACGTTGTGCCGCGACCCCGACGATCTGCACCGCTATGACGCGGCCTTCCGCAGCTGGTTCGGAGGCGCCGTGCCGAGCCTGTCGCGGACCCGGGGACAGCGCACCCGCACCGCGCGGATCGCCGCGCTGACCCGGACACCGGGAGCAGTCGACGGCACGGGAGAGAACGCTCCCCAGTTGCAGGTCGCGGCCACCGACACCGAAGTGCTGCGGCATCGCGACATCGCGGAACTCACGCCCGCCGAACGCGCTCACCTGACCGAGATGCTGACACGATTGCGGCCCCGTCTTCCTGTGCGGGCCGCCGCGCGGAGGCGTCCCTCCCGGGCCGGGCAGGTGGACCCGCGACGCACCCTGCGGGCGATGCTCGCGGCGGGTGGCGAGGCGGTACGGCCGGTGCGACACCGCAGGGCGACGCGGCCGCGCCGGGTCGTGCTGCTGATCGACGTGTCGGGCTCCATGACTCCGTACGCCGACGCGCTGCTGCGGTTCGCGCACGTCGTCACCCGTTCCCACCCCGGCGGAACCGAGGTGTTCTCGCTCGGCACACGCATGACCCGGTTGTCCCGGGCACTGCGCGCCCGCGACCCCCAGCATGCCCTCGCCGCTGCCGCGCGCACCGTGCCCGACTGGGCCGGAGGCACTCGGCTCGGCGACACACTGCGCGCCTTCCTGGACCACTGGGGACGGCGTGGACTGGCCCGCGGCGCGGTCGTGGTCATCTTCTCCGACGGCTGGGAGCGCGGCGACGCGGCACTGCTCGGAGAGCAGATGGCACAACTGCGCAGGCTCGCGCACGCGGTCCTGTGGGTCAATCCGCATGCCGGCCACGCCGGGTACGAACCGATCCAATCGGGTATCTCGGTGGCATTGCCACACATCGATCGCCTGCTCGCGGGACACAGCCTCGCGACACTGGAAACACTGCTCGAGGAGGTTCATCGTGCGTGAGGTTCTCGACGAACTCGACCGCCGCTACCGGGCGGGCGAGACCGTCGCGGTAGGCACCGTCGTGTCGACGTTCCGGTCCGCGCCGCGCCCGCCGGGAGCGTCGATGCTGGTCGCAGGGGACGGCACGGTGACCGGCAGCGTGTCGGGCGGTTGCGTCGAGGGCGCGGTATACGAACTGGCTCAGGACGTGATCGGCGACGGAACGCCGGTGCTCCAGCGGTACGGGGTGTCCGACGACGACGCGTTCAGCGTGGGGTTGACGTGCGGTGGAATCATCGACGTCTTCGTCGAACGGATCGACACCACAGAATTTCCCTCCTTCTCCGACGTCGTCGAGTCGGTACGCGGTGGCGAACCGGTAGCGGTCGCGACGGTCACCGAACATCCCGATCCGTCGGTCCTCGGGCGACGCCTCGTGGTGTGGCCGGACCGGGACGCCGGGACGCTGCCGTCCTCCCGGATGCACGATGCCGTCACCGACGACGCACGTGGTCTGCTCGACGTCGGACGATCCGGGACACTGCATTACGGCACCGACGGTGAGCGTCGCGGCGAGGGAATGTCGGTGTTCGTCAACGTCTTCCAGCCCCCACCTCGGTTGATAGTGTTCGGCGCAATCGATTTCGCCGCAGCGATGGCAGATCTGGGAACTTTCCTCGGGTACCGGGTCACGGTGTGCGATGCGCGCGGCGTCTTCGCAACCGAAGCGCGGTTCCCCGGTGCGGACGAAGTGATCGTGGACTGGCCGCACCGTTATCTGGCCGCCGAGGCCGACGCCGGACGGATCGACAAGCGCACGGTGATCACAGTTCTCACCCACGACCCCAAGTTCGACGTTCCGTTGCTGGAAGTGGCGCTACGGCTCGACGTGGCGTACGTCGGTGCAATGGGTTCGCGCCGGACGCACGACGACCGGATGACCCGGTTGCGTGAAGCGGGGATGACGGACGGCGATCTCGCACGCCTGTCCTCACCGATCGGGCTGGATCTCGGGGCCCGGACACCTCAGGAAACGGCGGTGTCGATCGCTGCCGAGATCATCGCACTGCGGTGGGGTGGCGGCGGGCAGCGACTCGGGCAGACCGACGGACCGATCCATACCCACGAGGAACCCGTCCGCTCCGCAGGTGGCGCCGCTCAGGGGCTCTGAACTTCCCCGGTGGTCTGCACGGGCCGAAAGTGCTGGACGACAGGGAACGGATCATAGAAGTGATGCAGGAGTGCGCGCCAACGCTGGTATTCGGTTGACGCCCGGAATCGTGTCCTATTGTTCGCTCACGAGTGCCGCCGAGGAGATTTCCGGGGTACGGATGTAGCGGACTGCCGCTGCGAAAGTGGCCAGTGCCAGCAACGTCAGGATGAGGTAGAACGCCCTGAGGCCGATCATGTCGACCATAGACAGCACAAGTCCGACTGCGATACCGAGAACGCTCGACGCAAGACCGAATACGCCACCTATCGATCCGTACACCTGAGTGGGCGAGTACACGACGACGGCAAGGACGTAATGCGAGAGTCCGACTCCGGTCGCGATTCCGAAAATGGCCACCCCGATCACGAATGCATACAGGTTGTCGATGTTCAGGATCGCTATTCCGGCAAGACCCAGCGTGCCGTACACCAGCACAATTTTGGCTTCCGGAAAGTCCGCCATTCGGCTGACGTATTGATTCCCCACATAGACCGTGACGTTGGAGACAGCCAATATCAGCAGGGGCGCGGCAGCATACGACTCGAACCGGAGCACGATGAGCGCGCCGATGAGCGTCGTGGGCAGCGCCGAAGCCAGGCACCTGAGAAGCAGCAACCGCCGCAGCACCGTTGATCCTCGGATAGCCGTCACGCCTGCCGACAGTGCGGCCATGGCGGTCCCGTCGGCGCGAGACACGGTACGTGGCCGTCCCCGGTCGATCCGTAGGAGAGCCACAACGGGGGCACAGGACGTGACGACATAGAAGACGAGGAACAGGGTCACACCGTTCACCGAAATGATGCCGAACGCCGCTAGAGGGCCGATCACGCCTGTCATGTAGAAGAGCGTGTTCAGTGTGCCTCGGGCACGACGGCGGAAATCCGGGAAGAGTTCGTTCAGGCCCACTTTCCACGCCGAGAGATAGCTGATGCTCGCAGTTGCGTTCACGACCAGGAGGATGCCCAGCAGAGCGAGCGGAAGCCGGCCGACGGCCAGCGAGGTGACAACAGCGAGAATCGAGGCGGACTGGACTGCCAGACCGACATAGAAGAACATGCGCCAGCCGCGCATGTCGATCGCCGCACCGATGAAGGGAGACAGGAGACCGGACACCGCGGTTGCCACCACCGAGAGCGCTACTGCGGTCGGACCGTAGACCTGGACCAGAAGGAGGGGAGCGACTCCGACAAAAGCAGTCTCACCGATATTGTTGATCACGTTTCCTGCCGCAAACCGGCGGAATCGGGCATCGGAGAGCGGCGGGACTTCGGCTGCGGTGGGTCGAGTCTCGTTATCGGACTGCATTGCGCCCTTCAGGTATTCGGTACGAGGAACCAACCACCACTGCCGGCGGCACTGTCGGCCAGATCATAGACTTCGCACCGCGTTCCCGCCCACGGCCATGTGGCGCATCACCGCCACCGGCATAATGTGCGCCGAAAACCCACCGTGCCCGCGCATCACGAATCGGTCTACTTCGTCTCGTCGTCATCGGCACCTCGGTAGGATCCACACGATGCCGCCCCACGACCGAAATCGAGGGCCCCGGATGAGTATTCGGCCGCGTGTTCGCCACCTTGCCGTGATCGTCACCGTGGGATTCGTCGGATTGGTCGTCGCCCCCGCGCCCGCGGTGGGCGACGGCATCCCTGGTTCGGCCGAGGGGCCGGCGCGCCCGGTCGGTGCCGGCAGCGCCCGCACCTATGTCACCCTCGACGCGGAGGGCACGCCTGCCACCGTCGGGGTGCGACTCGACGCGGCCGCACTCGACGGCCTGCCCGACGGCGTGTTGCCCGTCACCGAGGCGTACGTGCTCGACCTGCCCGAGGAGGCGAATGCCACGCCGTTCGACCATGTCACGGTCGACTGGAATTCTCGCGGCCACAACCCCGAACACGGTTTCGACGTACCGCATTTCGACGTGCATTTCTATCTGCTGGACAGGGCCACCGTGGAGTCAATCCACCCGCTTGCCCCCGGTTATTTCCAGGCCGCCCCCCGTCTGCCGGACCCCCGGTATCTGCCCCAGGGGTACGCACCGGACGGGAATCCGCTGACAGCGACTGTCCCCGGCATGGGACTGCACTGGCTGGACACCACCGAGACGGAGCACCACTTCACCGAGAGGGTGCTCTACGGGTCGTGGGACGGCAAGCAGGCGTTCATCGAACCCATGATGACCCGGGAGTGGCTCGCGTCCCGGCCCACGATCGAGGAACCACTGCCTCAGCCCGCCGCGTACCAGCGCGCGGGCCTCTACCCGACCACCTATGCCGTGCGGTGGGACGAAGCGACGCAGACGTACTCGATCGAACTCGGCGGGCTCACGATGCGCGAGGCGTCATAGGGCGCGCCCACCCGGTCCCACGAGCACTTTGATGTTCGAACCGGTGGTGCCGGTCAGAAGTACTGAGCACCGCCGTCCACGCCGAGATGCTGTCCGGTGACGAACGTCGAATCGGCGGAGGCAAGGAACGCCACCATATCCGCGACCTCCTCGGGTTCCGCCATGTATTTCTCGAGGAACGGGGTAGTCATCGACGCGAGCTTGGGGTTGGTCGCCGCGGTTTCGGCGATCCGTTCGCGCATGCTGCCGGAGCCCATCGGCGTGTTCACCGCACCCGGATGAACACTGTTGACACGGATGTTGTGCCGGCCCAGCTCGGCTGCGAAGGCACGGGCCATCCCGGTCACCGCGTGCTTGCTGGTCGTGTAATGCACCATGAACGGCTGCATCTTCACGCCGGCCAGTGAACTGATGAGGATGATCGAGCCACCGCCACGCTCGATGAGGTGAGGTGCAGTCGCCGTGACGGTGTTCCACGTACCGGTGACGTTGATGTCGAGGGTGTCGCGGAAACTGGTGGGGCTGATCTCGTCCCACGTCTCCGGGATGCAGATTCCGGCATTGGCGACGACGACATCGAGGCCACCGAATCGTGCCACGCCCTCCTGCGCGACCTCCTTCAGCACCTCGAGATCACGAGTGTCGCCCTGCACCAAGTGCGCCTTCCCGCCTTCGGCCTCGACGAGACGGCGCGTTTCGTCGAGATCGTCGAGCGTTGCGGACTCGTAGGGCACTCCGGGCAGCGGGCCCGCAATATCGACGCCGACGATTCGCGCGCCCTCACGCGCAAGCCGGACTGCGTGTGCCCGCCCTTGACCTCGGGCCACACCGGTGATGAAAGCGATCTTGCCCTCGAATCGGCTCACAGACTTCTCCTCAGGTCGAATTTCGCGGGTCGCGTGACCCACGATCGGTTGGTTGCACCAAGACCTTGATGTCCGAACCGGTGCCGCCGGACAGTTCGCGCAGCTTCGCATCGGCACCGTCGAGACCGACAACGGACGTCACCAGCGCGTCGACCCTGATCCGCCCGGCGGCAAGATGCGCGAGCGCCTCGCCGAAGTCGCGCTCGCTGTACGCGGTCGAGCCGACGATGGTGATCTCGGAGACCGCCACCTGCATCAGCAGGAGTTCGGACGGCACTCCGGAAATCCCCACGATCACCAGACGCCCCTGATATCCGAGGATGTCGACGGCATCCTGTGCGCAACTCGGATTTCCGCTGCACTCCAGTACCGCCCGGGGACCGTCGGCGAACAACGCGGCGGCTTCCTCACGCACCCGGTCGGGCGTCGTCGTCCGTACGCCCGATCCGCTCGCGAGCGCACGGCGCGCATCGTGGGGCTCGACCACCAGCACGTCGGTGATGCCCCTGGCACGGAGAACCTCGACGGCGAGCAGGCCGATCGGACCGGCACCGAACACCACGACCCCGTCGCCCGGCGCGACCTCGGCCCGCACGACCGCGCGGACCGCCACCGCGAGCGGCTCGGTGAGTGCCGCGTCGCGCAAGGACACGGTGTCGGGGATCCGGTGCAGCATTCGGGACGGGACCGTGACCGATTCCGCGAGGCCTCCCGGCCGGCCCAGGCCCGGCCCTCGAACCACGCCGGTGAGACACACCCCGTCATCGCTCCGGCACGCTGTGCAGTCGCCGCACTCGTCGATCGGCCGGATCGCCACCCGATCGCCGACCGTCCATCCGCGCACGTCGGCCGCGGTTTCGCTCACCACTCCGGAGAACTCGTGGCCCAGCACGTGCCCGGTGAGCGGGTCCGGTGGGTCGAAGAACAGATGCAGATCCGACCCGCACACTCCGCAGTACGCCACGTCGATGCGGACCTCACCCGGCGCAACGGGCGCGCGGTCCACTTCGGTCACCGACAGCGCCCGTTCGGGGACGATTACCGCTGCGATGCCCATCTGCGAGCCCCTCGTCTTCATGGTCCACCCGAACCGCGGCGACCGATTTCGTCGATTCGGGCCATCGTGCCCCTCCGGTGAAGCAAAGTGGCAGTGATCTGTATCACCGGAGTCGCTTGCGTCATGCACTGGAGGTTCGATGCGCATCACTGTCACCGTCGACGGAACGCCATATACCGACGACGTGGAACCCCGCCTTCTACTCGTGCACTACCTCAGAGACCGGCTGGGCAAAGTCGGGACGGTGGTCGGCTGCGACACGAGCAACTGCGGCGCGTGCACCGTCCTGCTCGACGGGCAGAGCGTCAAGTCGTGCTCGGTGCTCGCGGTACAGGCGGACGGGCAGCAGGTCACGACCGTCGAAGGACTGTCCGTCGACGGTTCCCTGCATCCCGTCCAGGAGGCATTCCGGGAGAAACATGCTCTGCAATGCGGGTTCTGCACGCCGGGAATGATCATGGCGACGATCGACCTGCTCGCGGACAACCCCGATCCCGACGACGAACAGGTGCGGCACAGCCTCGAGGGAAACCTCTGCCGTTGCACCGGATATCAGAACATCGTCGCAGCAGCACAGGACGCCGCACAGCGTCTGCGCGAGGCACCGGCTACGACGCAGGGAGGCACACGATGACGAGCACCGCCGAACCACGTACCGAATCGGAACTCGGCAAGGCACGCCGCCGCAAGGAAGACGAGCACCTCGTCACGGGCCGCACCCACTGGACCGACAACATCGTGCTTCCCGGCATGCTGCACGCGGCGATCTTGCGTAGCCCGATCGCACACGCACGCATCACCCACCTCGACGTGGACGAAGCGAAGAAGCAACCGGGCGTCGTCGCCGTCTACACCGGCGCGGATCTCGCGGAGGAACAGGGCAGCCTGCCGTGTGCCTGGCAGATCACCGAGGACATGCTGACGCCGCCCGCACCCGCGCTCGCCGTCGACACCGTCAGGTTCGCGGGGGAAGCCGTGGCGGTCGTGGTCGCCCGCACCTACTACGAAGCACACGACGCACTCGATGTGATCGACGTGGATTACGACGACCTGCCGGTCGTACTCGACCTCGCGGCCGCCGCCGACGACACCGTCGTGCTCCACCCCGACCTCGGCACCAACCGCAGCGCGACGTGGGTGTTCGATTCGGCGGAAGCCGGCAGCGGGAGCAACGTCGACGACACCATCCGCGATGCGGAGGTCGTCGTGGAGCGGACCTTCCGCCAGCAGCGGCTCATCCCGGCATTCATGGAACCGCGCTCGGTGGTCGTCGACCCCACCGCCCCCCAGACCACGATGTGGTCGGCCACGCAGGTCCCGCACATTCTGAAACTGATGCTCGCGATGACACTCGGTATCCCCGAGCACACCCTGCGGGTGATCGCCCCCGACGTGGGTGGCGGATTCGGCGGCAAACTCCAGGTGACACCGGAAGAGGTGCTCACCCTGCTGATCTCGCGCCGGTTGCGCAAGCCTCTCAAGTACACCGAGACGCGCAGCGAATCGATGATGGCCGGACATCACGGCCGCGACCAGATCCAGAAACTCACCATCGCGGCGAGACGCGACGGCACCGTCACGGGCCTGAAGGTCGACCTGCTGGCGGACATGGGCGCGTACCTGCGACTCGTCACGCCCGGCGTCCCGATCCTCGGGGCGTTCATGTTCAACGGCATCTACAAGTTCGACGCCTACCGATTCACCTGCACCAACGTGTTCACCAACAAGGTGCCCACCGATGCCTACCGGGGTGCGGGCCGGCCCGAGGCCACCTTCGCGATCGAACGCATCATGGACGAGCTCGCCGTCGAACTGTCGATGGACCCGATCGAACTCCGGAAGAAGAACTGGATCGCGCACGAGGAGTTCCCGTTCGACACCGTCGCGGGCCTGACCTACGACTCCGGCAACTACGAGGCGGCCACCGCGAGAGCGCTCGAACTGCTGGACTACGACGGCCTGCGACGCGAACAGGCCGAGCGCCGGGAGCGCAAGGACCCGGTGCAACTGGGCATCGGGGTATCGACGTTCACCGAGATGTGCGGACTCGCCCCGTCCCGCGTCCTCGGTTCGCTGTCGTACGGGGCGGGAGGATGGGAGCACGCAGCGATCCGCATGCTGCCCACCGGCAAGGTCGAGGTGGTCACCGGCGCATCCGCGCACGGCCAGGGACACGAGACGGCGTGGAGCCAGATCGTTGCCGATCGACTCGGAATCCCGTTCGAGGACATCGAGGTCCTGCACGGCGACACTCAGACCTCCCCACGGGGTCTCGACACCTACGGTTCGCGGTCCCTCGCCGTCGGCGGAATCGCAGTAGTGAAGGCTGCCGAGAAGGTGGTGGCCAAGGCGCGGCCGATCGCCGCACACCTGATGGAGTGCGCGGAGGACGATCTCGACTTCACCGAGGGACAGTTCCGGGTCAAGGGAACCGAGAAGTCGGTGGGCCTTACGGACATTGCGCTCGCCGTGTTCGCCGCACACGACCTGCCCGACGGGATCGAACCGAACCTCGATTCGGAGGCGACCTACGACCCCGACAACTTCTCGTTCCCACACGGCACGCACCTGTGTGCGATCGAGGTCGACACCGAGACAGGTCACGCCCGCATCCGGAAATACGTCTGCGTCGACGACATCGGGCACGTCGTCAATCCCCTCATCGTGGAGGGCCAGGTGCACGGAGGTCTGGCGCAGGGCATCGCCCAGGCACTGTACGAGGAAGCGGTACACGACGAGTCGGGCACGTTGCTCAGCGGCTCGTTCGCCGAGTACCTGCTTCCCACGGCCGTGGATCTGCCGTCGTTCACCACCGACCGCACCGACACACCGGCTCCGGGGAACCCGTTGGGCGTCAAAGGAGTCGGTGAGGCCGGCACCATCGCGTCGACGCCGGCCGTGGTGAATGCGGTACTCGACGCCGTGCGGCAGTTCGGGGTCCGCGACATCACGATGCCGTGTACTCCGATGCGGGTGTGGCATGCCATTCGTTCTGCCCGCAGCGACGGGACGAGTACACAGGGAGGCACGCAATGATTCCGTCCGCGTTCGAATATTTCAGGCCCACCAGCCTCGAGGAGGCGGTCACGGCACTGCGCGATGCAGGCGAGGACTCGAAGATCATCGCAGGCGGTCAAAGCCTGATGCCGGTCCTGCGGTTGCGTCTGGCGGCACCGTCGGCGCTCGTCGACCTCGGTCGCGTCGCCGAACTGCGCGGCATCCGCGAAGAGGGCGACGAGATCGTGATCGGCGCGACCACCACGCACCACGAAGTTCTGCACGACCCTCTCGTCGCGCGGCACGCACGACTGCTCGCGGAGGCCACGGCCACCGTCGCGGACCCACAGATCCGGCATCGGGGAACGCTCGGCGGGTCGTTGGCGCACGCCGATCCCGCCGGTGACCTCGCCGCTCCGACCGTGGCCCTCGACGCGACGCTCCGGGTGGTCGGCCCCGCGGGCATTCGCACCCTGACGGCGGAAGAGTTCTTCCAGGACTACTTCACGACAGCGCTGGACGCCGGGGAAATCCTTGCGGAGATCCGCATTCCGAAGCACACCGAGTGGGCCGCGCGGTACGAAAAGTTCCATCGCGCAGCACAACAATGGTCGATCGTCGGCGTCGCGGCGACCGTGTCGGTCGCGAGCGGCACCATCGAGCGCGCCAAGGTGGCTCTGACCAACATGGCGGCGGTGCCCGTCCGGGCGCGTGGTGTCGAAGAATCGCTCGTCGGGCAGCCCGCCACGGCGGACACGATCAGGGCGGCTGCGGAGCGTGCGACAGACGGCACGGACCCCATGACCGACGGAAACGCCGACGCCGAATACCGCAGCCATCTGGCGCAGGTACTCACCCGTCGCGCAGTGACGACAGCAACGGGAATCTGACGTTTCCAACACCTTCACTATCCGAGAGGACGCAATGCAACTCGATCACACCCTGTCCGTTCCCGCACCCGTCGAAGTGGTGTGGACCGCCTTGCTGGACCCCGAGAAGGTCGCACCGTGCATGCCCGGGGCGAAGCTCACCGGGACCGAGGGGGACACCTTCACGGGAACGGTGAAGGTCAAGCTGGGGCCCGTGGCGCTCACCTTCAAGGGCACCGGACAATACGTCGAAAAGGACGAGCAGGCCCGCAAGGCGGTGATCGAGGCGAACGCGAAGGACGCGCGGGGCAACGGCACGGTCAGCGCGACCATCACGATCGTTCTCACCGGCGACGGTGACCGTACGGACGGCACGGTCCACACCGACATGACGGTCACGGGCAAGCCTGCTCAGTTCGGCCGAGGGATGATCTCCGACGTCGGCGGGAAGATCCTCGAGCAGTTCGCGTCCTGCCTGTCGAAGAAACTGGGACCCGAGGCCGCGGACTCGACGCCGAGCGAATCGGCTCCCAACGAATCGGTACCGTCCAGCGCGCCGGCGGTGGCACCGACACCTAACGACACGACGCCTGCCGGTGCAGGGTTCGTCGCACCCGTGGCGGGTGACGCCGCACAGACCGCCACACCGGCACCCGAGGCCACGCCCGGTGCAGTCGCTCCGGCACCGCCCGCGGCAGCCGTCACCGGGCAGGGGGGCTCGGGCGCGGCGCACGCGACCGCCGACCCGCAACCCGAGGCCGAGGCTCTCGATCTCATGGAGTTCGCGCGGGGCTCTGTGATCCAGCGACTCGTTCCGGTTGCGGTGGTGGCCGCGGTGGCGCTGGTGGCCGGGGTGATCCTGAACCGGACTTCCCGCCGTCGGAGCCGGAACCGTTCAGGGTGCCGTGGGTGCCGCAAGAAGTGACCAGATCCGGTCCCGGGACAGG
Organism: Rhodococcus sp. NPDC058639; assembly: GCF_042717545.1. Classification (NCBI taxonomy): domain Bacteria; kingdom Bacillati; phylum Actinomycetota; class Actinomycetes; order Mycobacteriales; family Nocardiaceae; genus Rhodococcus; species Rhodococcus sp. NPDC058639. The sequence goes on along the minus strand of NZ_JBHXRF010000001.1, from coordinate 383,306 downwards.
GGTAGTTCGTGCGGCCGCACTCCGACCGCGCGCCGGATCGCGTTGGCCAAGGCGGGGGCGACGGGATTGAACGGCGCCTCGCTCATGGACTTGGCGCCCATCGGCCCCATGGTGTCGTAGGTGTCCGCGAAGTACACCTCGGTGCGGGGCACATCCGCGTACTGCGGGATGTGATAGTTCCGCAGCGTCGCGGTGACGACGGTGCCGCTGGGATCGGTGACGAGTTCTTCGTACATCGCGACGCCGATGGCCTGGGCGACACCACCTTCCACCTGACCCCGGCATTGCTCGGGGTTGACGACGACCCCCGCGTCGGCTGCCTGTACGGACTGCAGGATGCGTACCTCGCCGGTGCCGATGTCGACCGCGACGCGAAACCCTTGCACGTTGAACGACAACGAGCGGGGGAGCCCGCCGTGGCTGCCTTCCGCGCGCAGGGTCCCACCTGCGGCCTCCAGGAGGTCCGCATAGGGCACTTCTGTGCCGCCCACCTGGACTCCGCCGGCGGTGAACTCCACCTCGTCGGGTGATTCCCCGGTCAGTTCCGCCGCCCATTTCGCCATGTCGCCGCGCAGCGCGTGGGCCGCGGCGTGCAGGGCCTTCGCCGCGACGACCGTTCCCGACGATCCGTACGCGCCCGTATCGTGCGTCGTGACATCGGTATCCGACTGTTCGACGCGGATCCGGTCGGGCTCGGTCCCGAGCACCGATGCGGCGATCTGTGTGTGCACGGTGGTCGTACCGTTCCCGAACTCCGCGGTGCCGACCCGGGCGACGTACGTTCCGTCCGGCAGGAGTTCGATCGACGTGTCGGCGATGTGCCCGCCGGGCGGGTTCGACGCGATCATCGCCAGCGCCATTCCCTCGCCGACCCGCCACCGAGGCCCCTCCGGCACGGGCGGTCCGTCCGCACGCGACATCGCGCTGCGGACGAGGTCGAGGCACTGGTCGAGGCCGTAGCTTCCGAACCCGAGGTCGGCGCCCTCGGGATGGGCGGCGACCAGCTCATCGCCGGGAACCACCACGTTGCGGCGCCGCAACTCGTACGGATCGAGGTCCAGTTCCACGGCGAGTTCGTCCATTGCGGACTCGACCGCGAACACCACCTGTCCGAGACCGTAGCCGCGGAACGCGCCCGACGGCCGATTGTTCGTGTACACCGACCTGCCGTCGACGCGCTTGTTCGGGCACCGGTACACCTCGACCGATTCGCCGCACCCGTGGAACATCACGCTCGCCGAATGGTTGCCGTACGCGCCGCCGTCGTTGAGGACGTCGATGGCGAGGGCCGTGAGGATTCCGTCGGCGTCTGCGGCCACGGTGACGTCGACCCGCATGGGATGACGACACGGTGCGACCGTCAGCTGGTCCGCCCGGGTGAACTCCCACCGCACCGGGCGTCCGGTGCGCAGCACAGCCGCCGCGACGACGTCCTCGACGAGCATTTCCTGTTTGCCGCCGAATCCCCCACCCACGCGGGCGGTGAACACCCGGACGCGGTGACGTTCGAGACCGAAGATCCGGCACAGTTCGTCGCGGACGAGGAACGGAACCTGGGTGGAACTGCGGATCACCAGCCGTCCGTCGTCGTCGAGCCAGCCGACGGCGCCGTGTGTTTCGAGATGGGTGTGCTGGACGCGCTGCGTCTGCCAGCGTCCGCGCACCACGGCCGCAGCCGCGGCGATGCCGGCTTCGACGTCACCACACCCGCCGTGCACCTCTCCGATGAGGTTGCGGGAGGCATCGGCGATCCGCGCTTCCGGCCCCTTGTCACCGTGCAGCAGGGGAGCGCCGGGGGCCGCGGCCTCGTCCGGGTCGAGCACGAACGGCAGGACCTCGTACTCCACGCGGAGAAGTCGGCAGGCCTCCTGCGCTTGCGCTTCCGTCTCCGCGACCACCGCCGCAACCCGTTGCCCGACGTACCGAACTGTCCGGTCGAAGAGGTAGGTGTCGTCCGGATCTTCTTCCCGGTTCTCGTGTCTCGCTGTCGAATACGCGAACTCGGGGGCGTCGCGCCAGCACAGGACCGCGTGCACACCCGGCAGTCGTTCCGCGGCGTCGCTGTCGATGGACACGATCCGGGCGTGCGGGTACGGGCTGCCGAGCGTCGCGATATGCAGCACACCGTCGACGACGGTGTCGAACGTGTACGGCTCCGTACCGGTGACGACCCGCGGGCCCGCAGGTGCGGGATGGGACGCGCCGAAAGCCTTTCCGCATGTCTTCCCGACGTTGCCGACGCCGCGCAACGCATCGTCGACGGAACGATATCCGGTGCAGCGGCACAAGTTTCCTTTGAGCCGGCGGGGGAGGTCGTCGAGGTCGGCTTCGGTGAACGTCGAGGCCGTGACGATCATGCCGGCGGTGCAGAATCCGCATTGGAACCCGGCGGCGTCGACGAACCGCTGTTGCAGGGGATGCATGTCGTCGGGCGTGCCCAGACCGGTCACCGTGGTCACCGCGCACCCCTCGGCCCGGACGGCGGGATAGACGCACGAATGCACCGCCTCACCGTCGACGAGCACCGAGCACGCGCCGCAGTCACCTGTGTCGCAGCCCTTCTTGACCTCGAAGTGTTCGTGCTCCCGCAGCATCGTGCGCAGGCACTGCCCGGGTCGGGGAGCGGCGTCGACCTCGTCACCGTTGACCGTCAGCCTCATGACAACTCCTCCCGGACTTCCTGTGCCAGAACGGCTGTGACCGCCCTGCGCCACTGGGGCGTTCCGTGTACATCGGCGTGATAGGCGTCCGCGGCGACGGTCGAGGCCAGTGCTGCGTCGAGGTCCGCCGCAGCGGGCAGATCGGGGAACCTCAGCACGTGAGGACGGGTGGTGGCAGCGGTGACCGACAGGGTAAACGCACCGTCGGCGTCGCGCCGACCGATGACCACGGCGCCGGACCGGCCCAGCGGAGACAAGGCGATCTTCCGGAAAGCGGTGCGCGAGTCGAGCTTTGGTGGCTCGATACGGATACTGCGCAGAACGTCTCCCTCGTGCAGGAGGTTGTCGCCGACGCCGGTGACGAACTCCACCACTGGCATTCGCCGCTCACCGCCCCCTCGGGACCAGATCACCGCGTCGGCATCGAGCGCCACCGCGAGAGAAATCATGGCACCGGCGGGCAGCGACAGGCAGATGTTGCCGCCGACGGTGGCACGCTTCCAGATCTTCCACGAGGCGAGCAGGGCGTCGGCGCACTGCCTGAACAGCGGTGCCGCCGGCCACGTCGTGGTCTCGGAGAGCCTCGAGAGTTCCTCGACCGTGCAGGTCGCGGCCACTTCGAGGCCGGCGTCGTCGATCACCGTCGCGGGCCAGCCCAACCCCGACAGGTCGACGAGGCGACGCGCGTGGGGTTGCGGTTCCGAGAACAGCCACGTCCCGCCTCCGACGAACGCCGTGCCCGGTCCCCAGGTGAGATCCTCACGCGCCCGCGCAACGGTGTAGTTCGTCACGGTGTGCAGATCCATGGCCTTACCCCGCTTTGGAGACGAGCCGGGTGTGCGCGTCCGCCACGCCGCGAGCGACGACGTCGGTGTCGACGGTGAGAACCCGATCGTTGCGTACCACCTCGCGTCCGTTGACGAGAAGCAGATCCAGGGGAGGCTGCGACCCCAGTACGAGCGCCGCGACCGGATCCGAAATCCCGGAATGAGCGAGCGTGTCGAGCCGCCACAGAGCGAGATCGGCAAGCTTTCCCACCTCGAGAGAGCCGATCTCGTTCTCACGACCCAGGACTCGCGCACCGCCGATGGTCGCGAGCGCGAGACTCTGCCGCACCGTCATCGCCCGCGGTCCGCTCCGTGCGCGTGCGAACAGCGCGGCGTGGTGGGCCTCTTCGAGCATGCAGCACGATTCGTTGCTCGCCGCGCCGTCGACCCCGAGTCCGAGCGGAACTCCCGCCGCGTAGAGATCGGCCGCACGCGCGATGCCCGCACCGAGACGCGCGTTGGATGTCGGACAGTGCGCCGCACCCGTGCCCGACGCCGCGAGCACCCCGATGTCGCGGTCGTCGAGGTGCACCGCGTGCGCGTACCAGACGTCCGGCCCCGTCCAGCCGAGAGATTCCATGTACTCGACCGGATTGCACCCGAACCTCTCGAGGCAGAAGTCCTGCTCGTCGAGGGTTTCCGCAAGGTGTGTATGCAAACGGACGCCGAGATCGCGGGCGAGCACCGCGGACTGTTTCAACAGTTCCCCGGTGACGGAGAACGGGGAGCACGGGGCCAGCGCGACGCGGAGCATCGAATCGAACGACGGATCGTGCCACCGCTGGACGGCGTCCTGACTGCCGGCGAGGATCGCGTCGAGGTCCTCGACGATGTGATCCGGCGGGAGTCCCCCAGCGCTCGCGCCCAGGTCCATCGAACCGCGGCAGGGGTGGAAGCGGATACCGACCTCTGCCGCCGCGGCGATCTCGGCCCCGAAGACGTCGCCCCCGTCGCGGGGGACGACGTAGTGGTGGTCGGTGCTGGTGGTGCATCCGGTCTTCAGCAGGTGCGCCAGGGCGCCCTTCGCCGCGACATGCACCATATCGGCGTCGATGCCACCCCAGATCGGATAGAGCGTGGTCAGCCACTCGAACAGCGTGTGATCGACGGCCAGACCGCGCGTGATCCATTGGTACAGGTGGTGGTGGGTATTGACGAGTCCGGGAGTCAGAATGCACCCGGCACCGTCCACGATCTGCGCATCGTCGTACCCGAGCGGTTCGCCGTCGCCGACCGCGACGATCCTGTTTCCTTCGACCACGACGTGACCGCTGCGGTATTCGGCGCGACCGGCATCCATCGTGACCACGTGCGCACCACGGATCACGATCGGTCGGGTGGTAGGGCGAGTGTGCACGGTTGCTCCTCACGTCGGCGGGCACCTACCAGTGAACTCCTGCTCGAGACGCAACACCCCGGGCACCGTGTACGAAACCGCAACGAAATGCCCGCTTCGTATTGTGCGATCGTCCAAAGGCCCGCGCACGGAGGTGGTGCAGTGCTTCTTCACGATGTACTCGACGATGCCGAACTCGGAATCCGGGTTCTCCACGGCGACCGCGCCATGCTCGAACGGCCGGTACTCCGAACCTGTACCACCGATATGCCCGACCCCACCCGGTACGTCAGCGCGGGGTCGTTGGTGTTCTCGGGGCTGGTGTGGCGCGCGTCTGCCGAGGACTCGGACCTGTTCGTCAAACACCTCGCGCGCGTGGGCGTGACCGCGCTCGCCGCAGGGGAGGCCTTGCTCGGCGAGGTGCCCGAGGACGTGGTGGCCGCGTGCGCCCGGCACCGACTGCCGTTGCTGTCGGTCCCCGCGGACATGCCGTTCAGCCGGATCATCGAGCGGATGACGGCGCGCATGTCCGGCGCGCGTATGGACCGTCTGCAGAACGGACTCGCGCGGCAGCGGCGCCTGCTCGAAGCGGTCGCCGACGGTCGCAGCATCGGCGACCTGCTCGACCGCACCGCCCAGGAATTCGGCGCGCAGGCGTGGCTGCTCACCGCCACCGGAGTGCCTCTCGCCGGCGAGGCACACCTCGACGACGACATCGTGGACCGACTCGTCGTCGCCGCCTTGTCCGCCGAGCGCCTTCCCCACACGACCGGCGACTACACGGTGCTCTCCGTGGGCGGCGGTCTGCGCGACCGCACATCCTGCTGGCTGCTGGTGGTACGGCACACGGGCGACGCGCGAGCGGACTGCCTCGAGGCGTTCCGAGAACTCGCGACGGTGGCGGCACTCGACCGGGTTCGCCGAGACGAGCGTCGGCGCACCGCCTGGGACACCGGGGACAGGGCCGGGGTGGTGTCCGTTGCCGCAACAACATTCGATCCAGGATGTCCACTTGTCGCGGTGGTCGCGCGCCGGGTGTCCCTCGACGACCGGGCCGCTGCGGCCACCGCCGAACGGCTACGGGCACTTCGCGACACGCTCTGCGACGCACTGCCGGGGTGCGTGAGCGCGCTCGACGGGGACCGGGTCGTCCTGACCGTCGCCGGTGACGCCGACGAGGTGCACACGCTGCTTCGTCGTCGGCTCGCCCGGGTCGTCCCGGCGCTCGAGCGCACACGATTGCGGGTGGGCACGAGCGCCACGTGCACGCTCGGCTCGCTGGCGGGTGCCGTCGCCACCGCCACCACGCTCGCCGCAGACGACGGTGACATCCGCGAACCGGTGTCGGTGCGCACGGCAGCAATGGACTCGGCAGCAGAGTTGTTCTCGGCGGTACCGGACAGGTTGCGCCACGATTTCGCGCAACGGGTCCTCGGCCCGGTGCTCGATCACGACCTGTCCACCGACGGTGGGCTTCTCTCCACCCTCGAGGTGTTCCTCGCATGCAGCGGCTCGTGGCGACGCACAGCAGAGCGAATTCACGTGCACCTCAACACGGTCCGTTACCGAATCGGCAAGGTGGAGAAGCTCACCGGGCGAGATCTGTCCCAGATCGATGACAGGCTCGACGTATACCTGGCGCTCCGGACGCTGCAGGTGCAGGAGGCTTAGGCGAGACGCGGCAGATCCCCGCTCAGGCGGTCGGGTGCAGCGGGCGGCAGATCTGCGGCGGGTGCAACCGGCCACCGAAGCGGGTCGGCGCCGAGCTGCCGGAGTTGCTGCACCTGCTCGTAGCACCACGGCGACACGTCGCGGGTTCCGTCCACCACCGCGTCCGCGAAGGCGGTCCACTCCACCCATTCGACGCCGCACACCTCGGCCGGATCGGGGGCCGGGTGCGATCCCCGGTACAGAGCCCGGTAGACCGGGCAGATTTCGTTCTCGACGATCCCGTTGTCCATCACCGCCCGGTACCGGAAGGACGGGAGCACAACGCCGACGTCGTCGAGTTCGATACCGAGTTCTTGGTCCAACCGCCTGCGGACGGCCAGTTCGAGCGGCTCCTCCGGCGCCGGGTGACCGCAACAACTGTTCGTCCATACCCCGGGCCACGTCCGCTTTTCCATGGCGCGCCGAGTGATGAGCAGATGTCCGTTCTCATCGAATACGTACGCCGAAAAAGCGAGATGCAACGGCGTCGTCGCGGTGTGGACGGTTGCCTTCGGTTCGGTGCCGACGGCGCGCCCCGCCTCGTCGAGCAGCACTACATGCTCCATGGTGTTCCTGTCTGTCCGTTTCTCGTCGTGGGTGGGTCCGCCCTGGTGGCACCGACGGTTAACCCGCACTCTTCGCTGTCTTCGCCCGCGTGCGGAAGGTGGCCCATCCGGCCTCCGCCAATCGTGGCGCGGCGACGGCGAGACGCCTCCGCCGGGAGACGCGTGCCCGCTGATGAAGTACACGATATCCGCCGTCCTCCACCTCCCGGAGAATGTCGCGGTACAGCACGAACGCTGTGCGCATCCCCGGGCGTACCGATCGATCGAGCATGTCGATCCCCGGGTCTGCCTCGCGGTACACCGACCGGGTGTGCGCTATCAGGTGCGCGAGTGCCCGCTCGAGCCTGGCATCGTTCCGGCCGGTCGTCCGGCAGTATCGGAGGAGATCCTCGTCGACACCGAAAGCCTTCAACTCGTCTGTCGGCAGGTAGATCCGGTCGCGGTCGAGATCTTCGCCCATATCCCGGATGAAGTTGGTGAGCTGGAAGGCTTCGCCGAGTGCGGCGGCCGGCCGCGCGGCTTCGTCCCGATCCGTCTCCGTACCCAGGATCGGAAGCATCTGCAGGCCGATGACCGCCGCGGATCCGTACATGTATTCCGACAACTCGTCCATCGTGCGGTAGCGCGGGCGGAACATCACGGTCCCCGGTATGTCCATGCGCATCGAATGCAGGAAGGCATAGAAGTAGCTGTGCGGAATGTCGTACCGCGCAGTGGTATCCACCAGCGCTCCGAGCACAAGATCTGGCCGGCTCAGTCCCAGGGGCGCGCCACCGAAAGCAGCCCGGATCCGATCTTCGAAGGCATCGACCTTCGCGGCGGCCGCCCGATCGGAGTCGACCTCGACGTCGACGACGTCGTCGACCATCCGCGCAAACCCGTAGAGCGCATGCACGCCCGCGCGCTTGGACGCCGGAAGGAGCCTTGTCGCAAGAAAATAGGTCTTCCCGTGGCGCTCGTTCAGTTCGCGGCACACCCGGTACGCCTCATGCAGTCCGGGATCGATTCCGGCGAGTTCACCCATGCTCGAGGACCTCCTCGGAGCGTACCGACTGTGTCACCGCGGCCCGACGGGGCTGCTCGCTCGTCGCCGATCCGGCGATCCGCTCGGCCGCGAGGCGCCCCGACACGAGGACGGTGGGTACTCCGACGCCGGGAGTGGTACCCGAACCCGCCAGCACCACATTGTCCACGCCGCTGACCATGTTCTTGCGCCGGAAAGGTCCGGTCTGGCGGAACACATGGGCCGAGGAGAACGGACTGCCTTCGAGCATGCCCTTGTCGCGCCACGTCTGGGGGGTATCGAGGTGGTCGACCAACATCGCGGCGGTCAGGCCGCGGTAACCCCGCTGCTCCAGGACGATCTGGATCTCACGCATGTAGGGCACGGCGCGGCGGTTCCAGTCGATGGGGGCGGACGCGAGATTCGGGCACGGTGCCAAGATCGACACCGGCTCGCTGGGGACACCGTTACGCACCATCCGCAAGGCGGGGTCGGTCACCGCCGGGCGCGTGATCAGCAACGACGGGTCCTCCATCAACTGTCCACGGCCACGCCCGGCGGTGATACGTGCGAAGGTCTCGGCCCACTGCTCGCCGAAGTCGATGGTGTGGTGTGCGGTCGACGGCCACGACTGCGTGACCTCGGTGGGAACGGTGCCGTGGAATACGACCGCGGACGGCGACACGACGGAATAGCCCCGCTTTCTGCCGCTGCTCGTCACACCGGCCCGATCGAGCAAGCGGTCGACCACCGGGAGGTCCGGGGTGAGGACGAGTGCGTCGCACTCGAAACGGCGACCGTCGGACGTCAGGACCGCCGTCACCCGATCGTTTCGGATCTCCAGCTCCGACACTTCGGCCGAGGTGTGGAGCGCACCGCCGTGACGGGTGAACGCATCCGCCATGGACTCTGCGACAGCCGACATTCCGCCCGCGGGGAAGTAGACCCCGAGCGAGGTGTCCATGTGTGCGATAGCGCCGTACACACCGAGCGCTTTCGACGGGGCGACTCCGGCGTAGAGCGACTGGAAGGTGAAGATCCGGCGTAGCCGATCGTCCCGGACGAACGAGGCGATTCGGGAGCCCAGGCGGCCGAAACCGCCGATCAATGCCAATCTGGCGGTGTCACGCAGCGCCGCGCGCGACCCGACGAGATCGAGAGGTGAATCGAAGTTCGACGCGATGTACCGATCGAACTCCGTATCGAAGATGGTGGCGAGCCAGCGTCGCAGCCGACGATACCCGTCGACTTCACCCGGGCCGCAGACCTTTTCGACTTCGGCGCACATCTCCGTGGGATCGGCGTACACGTCGAGAGCGCTGCCGTCGGCGTAGCGAGCGTGGTAGCTGGGAGAGAGTGCGCTCAGTTCGACTGTGGGCGTCGTGGAATCGAACGATTCGCCGACCGCGGCGAGAGCATCGGAGATCAGGTCCGGCATCGTGAGCACACTGGCGCCGTTGTCGATGGTGTAGAGGGGCCTGCCGGAGTCGTCGTACACCGGGTAGGTACCGACCCGCCCACCCACCGTGTCGTCGCGCTCGAGCACGGTAACGCGTTTACCCGCGCCCGTAAGGTACAGTGCCGCAGCGAGACCGGAGAGTCCTGCCCCCACCACGACCACGGAATCGACGGGCCCGGGGATCGTCTTCATGATCGGCCACCCGTCGGCACGACGGTATCGATTCGGCTGGGTATCGCGCTGGTCATTCCTCGGCTCTTCTCTCCCGGAGCGGGCATAGTCGTTGCGATCATGTCTTCACCGTGGCTTTTCCGGATCGTCGAATGCGCATGGCCACCAACGGGACACCCACGACCCCCATGACACAGAACCCGTAGAGCGCGGAATAGCGCAGTTCGTCGCCCGCGAGCAGGAACGCGTGCGCGAATGCCGATCCGAGCCAGGTCCAGAGGAACAGCACCAGCGGTGCCGCATCCGAGATACGCCGACCACTCGACCGGGGCGACTCGGCCCGTCCTCCGACCCTGTCGACGACGATCGCCATGATCAGGGCGGTAGCGAACCAACCGAGGTAATTGGTGTACGGGATGAACGGAATGCCGGGCAACCCGACGTTGCCCGAGGTCCAGGTCCACTGACCGTCGGTCACCATCTGGGTGTCGAGGTACAGATCCCACCCCACCATCCCGACGGCCACCATGAGGACCCGCCCGAACGCTCGCCTGTCCGGCGGCACCGGGGAATGCCGGAGGACGTAGGACGCCGCACACCAGATCGGATAGAAGCCGGCGGTCCACGCCAAGGGGACCACCGCCGGAACGCCCACGATCTCGGGCCCGAGCCGTCCCGTCGCGTAGAAGTAGCTTCCGAACGGGAACCCTGTCGCAGTGCCGACGATCTCGGACACGAGACCGAGTCCCGCGGTCGAGGCGACCAGCACAACGGCCCACACGGGACCCCGCGTGAAGGCCGCATGCACCACTGATGCGGCGGCAAGCAGGAGCACCACCGCCACGGTGACGGCATCCCTCGACGTGCCGGACACGAGGGGATAGGCGATCTGGGCGAGCAGCGCGCCCGCGACGATCCCCCACACGACGCGGTTCATCGAAGCACGCCGGTCAACTCGTCCTCACGCACGTCCGTGTGGTTCACCCCGACGGCGCTCCCCGTACCGTCGGGCCGATGCGGCAGGACCACGCTCATTGCTGCCGCCGCTCGTCCGGGGTATTCGCGTCCTGACCCGAGTCCTCGACAGGGTCGGCCGACGCGGCGGGATCCACCCGTTGGGCGTCCATGAACATTTGCAGAAATCCGATACCCGACGTGTACGGGCCGTGATGCCGGGGGGAACCGGAGGCCGAAGGGGACATGAGAGGCCTCATCTCACGCCGGCACGACGGTGAGCGACGACGTGTCGAACTCGACCGGCGGGGTGTGAACTGCCGGAAAACCGGCTTCTACCAGTGCGCGCATGTGGGCCACCTCGCCTCGCTGCCACCGTGCCGACGCGTTTCGGAACGGAGACGGTCCGGTACCGTCTGGCAGCGATTCGGAGCCGGGGGACGAACGGATGGGTACGCACCCGAAAAAGCCCCCCGGCCGCCCGGTGACAAAGAAAAGTGACGGTGCGTGCCGCGATTACCGGCACCCACCGCCACTCCGTGACACCCTCACGTCGTCACATCCAGTCGACGAACCGCTCCCACGCGCTTCCCGCCCCGGGTGCGTCCTCCCGCTGAACCGTCGCTTGGATCAGGCCGTAGGGCCGGTCGTCGGCGTGGAATACCTCGTTCGAGTTCGTGACACCGAACCGTTCGAGGTCGTAGACGAAATGATGCTTGTTGGGCGCCGACATGCGAATCTCCGCGATCACCGGGTACTTTTCCAGCACTGCCCGGCCCATCTCGAACAGAGTTTGTTGCAGTGCCTTCGATTGAAGGTTCGCGAAACGCTCGAGCATCGTGGCCTTGATACCTGCGTAGGTGACGTCCCAGTCGACGTCGTCGGTCGTGAATCGCCACTGCGCGACCAGACTGGTTGCCATCACACGGTCGGCAGTCGGTTCCAGGACCGTGTACGGGTCGGTGAGAAATCCCGAGAATTCGGATCCGGTCGACTTGAGTACGACGAGATCCTTGACTCCGCCGATCACCCACTCCCGTCGCTCCGGCCCGGTTCCCTCGACCGTCACCGAAACCGTGCGGACCTCCGGGCCGGTGCGGGTCCACGTGTGATCGTGTTCGACACCGTCGATCGTCACCCGTTGCCACGCGTAGTCGTCGATCTCGACGCGGGCGGCGCGGACGGGTTCGACGTCGGCGACGAAGTGCCGCGCGAGTTCGAGCGCGTAGGTCTCGACGAACTCGACGCCCTTTCTCTTCGCGTACGCGTACACCGTCTGCTTCTGCGTGTCGGTCGGCAGCACCGCCCCTTGGTCGCCCTCGAGGTGTGCCGCGTCGAAGTCTCCGCGTAGGCAGGTCGATACGTTGAGGTCGCGGATCTCGTGGCGGGCGGTGTCCCGATAGATCCGTACGACGCGGTTCTCCGCCTTGCCGTAGCGGTTTTCGCCCAGCACGATCTTTCCGGTCAGTTCACTCACGGGTCAGCTCCCTCGATAGGTGGAGTAGGAAAAGGGCGACAGCAGCAGTGGCACGTGGACTTTGCCTGCTCCGCCGATCCGGAAAGTGACGGCAACTTCCGGGTAGAAGGTCTCGGTGTGCCGACGCGCAAAGTACTCGCCGGTCGCGAAGGTCAGCGTGTACGTACCGGGTTCCAGTGTCGGAACCGGGAATTCGGAAATGCGCCCGTCGTCATCGGTGCGTATTCTCGCGAGTTCCGCTCCGGCGGACGAGAGTGTTACCTCGACTCCGGAGGCCGGCGCTCCGCGCGTAGCGTCGAGAACGTGGGTGCTGACGGTGCTCACCGCACACCTTCCTTTCCTGATTCGACGGAGTCGTCGGTGACGAGCAACTCGAGTCTCGATCGGTTGATCTCGGCAAGCGCCGCTCGCGTCTCACGCCACTCGGTCTCGGAATCGTGAGTGAGGCGGCGCTGCAGAATCGACAGGAGTTCGTCCGCGGATCGCCCCGCGGCACGCACGAGGTACACGTGCCCGAAACGCTCCTCGTACAGGCGGTTACCTGCCACCAGCGCATCGCGGATATGTGAATCGGCGCTAGCCACGGATGCCTGCTCGCGCTTCGACGAGGCGTGGTCCGAGCGTTCACCGATCCGTGGGTGTCCCGCGAGAGCTTCGGCGAGGTCGTCCCGAGTAAGCGCCGCTGTCACTTCATCTGATGCGCGCAGCAGTGCGGCGCGATTCAGGTAGGGGCGCCCTTGCACAAGTCGCTCGGTCCATGTCCTGCTGGAACAGCACTCGGACAGGGCTGCGGTTGCGTCACGGGCACAGAGCGCATCGAAGTCGGCACAGGTGTACGGCACGGCACTCCTCTCTCTCGCCACCACGATCGCGGATGGAGGGAGCCGGCGGTGCCGTACGCGCTACAAACTTCCCGAGACGTGGTCTCGAGTCGTTTGGACGATCCGACAAACGGGGATCGGGGGGAAAGAATTCGTGGCCGGGGGCCTCGATCAGGCCGGTGCCCCGACGGGAACACGTAGTCGCTGCGACGCGTCGATTTGGGCACGAAGCCACACGTGGGCGGGATCGGATTCGGATTCCTCGTGCCAGACCGCATATTCGCAGAGCGGAGGCAGTTCGAAGGCGGGCTCGAGAATCCGCAGGGACGCGGCCCCCGCGATTCGTTCGGCCATTCTTTCGGGCAGGAGCGTGACGAACACGGTGTGTTCGAGCGCGAAGGGGAGCACCGCGATGCTCGTCGTGGACGCCCCCGTCCGTGTCACGATCCCGGCGCGCAACAACGCCCGTGCCAGAGCCGTGTCGTCGTCGTACTGCAGATACGACAGGAACGGATAGTGGGAGAGCACGTCGCGGTTCAGTTCCGTCCCGCTGTACGGATGCGCGGACCAGACGGCGCCTACGTATCTGTCGGTCAGGACGGCGGTGCGCCGGCATCGTTCGAACTCGGGTGCGTCGAGAAGGTGGTCCGGCAGCACCGCGAGGTCTGTTTCGTGCCGGTGGAATGCTGCGAGGGAAGCCTTGGTGAGGGGGCGCAGATCGAATCGCACGTTGGCCGGGTGCCCCCGCCGCATGAGCATGCGGAGCAACGTGACCTCGGCGTAATCGCCTGTCATGAGCGTGAACACGCGTGAATCCACGGTCGGATCGAAGGTCGGTTCGGAGAGTACCGACCGTTCCAGCGTGTGCAATACGCTCCGCAGGGGCCCGATGAGGGCCTGCGCCCGCGGAGTGAGACGCAACGTGCGGCCGTTCTTCACCAGCAGTGGGTCGTCGAACTGCTTCCGCAGACGGGCGAGCGCCGTGCTCGTCGCCGGCTGCGACATGTTCAGTCGTTCGGCCGCGCGGGTCACGTTGCACTCGGAGAGCAGCACGTCGAGGACGACAAGCAGGTTGAGATCCACCCGCCTCAAGTCCACTCGTCACCCCCCTTTCCGAAACCCGGCGTAACGGCAATATCCGGCGGGATCGTAACCCACCACCGTTGCCTATATCTAAAGATGTATAGCAGCTATCCGAGTTACTTTTCGATCTTGTAAGCCGGTCGTACGACACTTACGCTGACCCACGTCCTGACGGCGGCGGACCCGTGTTTCGCCCTGGCCCATGTGATTTGTCATTTGCTTCGGCCGGCCGACCGGTGTACGTACAAGAGAGGTTCGGGCCGAACACGATGAGTCTCAAACAGCAGTTCCAGCAGTATTCCCCCGAGAATTGGCGCCTCTGGCGCAAGGTCACCGCCGTCGTGGCGGTCCCCATCATCGCCGCCGCGCTTTTCGGATCGCTCCGCGTCGTCAGCCTGTTCGAGGATTCCCGCCACTTCAGCACTGCTGCGGAGCAGGTGTCTATTCTGCCGATGTTCGCCGAATACAGCACCGGCGTCGCGGGTGCCGCGGCCGCGACGATCATCGGGTTGCCCACCGACAACGGTGCGACGATCGCGCGGGAAGCCGAGGCGGTCCTCACCGACCAGATCGCGAACATCAGCCTCGAGCCCGAGATCAAAGCAGCATTGAACAAGGTGCTCGCCGAAGGAAACAGCCTGCTCGACAGCGCTGTCGCCGGATCGATGGCACCCGTGGTCGCCAGCGAGCGCGCACAGGCGTTCATCAGCCGCGTGAGTTCGGTGTTCCGTGCCGCGTCCTCCACCGCGCCCGAACCCGATGTCCTCCAGGAAAGCGCCACCCTCCTCGACATGTGGACGACCCAGTGGACGCTGCTCGACCAGGTCGTCGCGTACTCCGCACTGGGCACCGGCACCGAAGGCGCCCTCCTGATGTGGACGAACGCACTCGGCGTCGACGCAGCTCAGATGTCGATCCTCCGGGAAACCGTCGAGTCCAACCCCAACATTGCCGACACGAGTTCGCTCGACGCGCTCGTCGCGGAACTGGACAATCGCCGCAACTTGACGGCGAACCTGGACAGCGCCAGCGGTGACACCGGAGCGCTCCGCAACTCGATCTTCACCAGCCTCATGGTCTACATCGAGGAAGTCCGCGACTCCGCCGCCCGCATCGTCAGCCTCCTCGACAACCATGCCAGCGAAGCTCGCACCGAAGCACTCAAGAACGCCATCGGAATTGCGATCGTGCTGGCCGTCGCCTTGGGCCTCGCCGTGATGGTCGCCTTCTCGATCGTGCGCCCGCTTCGCCGCCTCCGAAACGACACGCTTCTTGCCGCAGAGCAAAGCCTGCCCGAGGCCATCGCCGCCATCAAGGACGGCGCAGAAATCGGTACGGTGTCACTCCCTCCGGTCAGCGTTCACTCGAAGGAAGAAATCGGCGAGGTCGCCCGCGCCGTGGACACCATGAACGAGGGCGCGCTGCGGCTTGCCGGTGAGCAGGCCCAGTTGCGCCGGCAGGTCAACGAGATGCTCGAAACGCTGGCGCGTCGCAACAAGACCCTCGTCGAGCAGCAGCTGTCGCTCATCGACTCGCTCGAGCACGAGGAACGTGACCCCACGCGTCTGCAGAACCTGTTCGCGCTCGACCACCTCGCGGCCCGTATGCGTCGCACCGGCGACTCGTTGCTCGTCCTCGCAGGCACCCGGCAGCGAATGGGACGAATCCCGGACACCCCGCTCGGTGACGTGCTCCGTGCCGCAGTCTCGCAGGTCGAGAACTACCAGCGCGTGAACGTCGGAAACGCACCGGAGGGTTCGCTCCTCGGTACCGCCGTGACGGACGTCGTCCACATGGTTGCCGAACTCCTCGACAACGCACTGCGAGCCTCACCGCCGGAAAGCACCGTGGCGTTCGCGTTCTCGCGTGCCGTCGACGGCGGCCTGTTGCTCGAGATCGCCGACCGCGGAATCGGTATCCCCGCGGACGAACTCGCCGAGATCAACGAGCGGCTGGCGACGGACAGTGAAGCCGGCTCCGGCGCGGCTCGTCGCATGGGCCTGTTCGTGGTCGCGCGACTGGCTCACCGTCACGGGATCACCGTGCGGTTGCGTCCGACGTTCGACTCTTCGACCAACTCCGGCGTCACCGCGAGCCTCTACCTGCCGCTCCGTCTGCTCAAGGGTGTCGGCAACCAGTCCGACCCGTTCCAGATCGACCGCCCGCGCCGACTTCCTCTTCCGGCCGGAGAGACGACGACCGAGTACACAGATCAGTACGACCAGCGTCCTTCCCACAATCCCAACGGTGGCGAGGCGTTTGCCGGAGCAACTCAGAACGGCGACGAAGCGTATGCGTCGGCGGGCAGGAACGGCAGCGAGGCGTACACCGGTGCCACCCAGAACGGCAACGAGGTATCCAGGGCGGGCAACAACTCGTACGCCGGATACGAAGCGCCCAGCAACGACAACTACACCGGGTACGAGCAAAGCAACAACGACACGTACTCCGGATACGAGCAGAACAACAACGACAACTACACCGGGTACGACCAGAACAACAACGACACGTACTCCGGATACGAACAGAACAACAACGACAACTACACCGGGTACGACCAGAACAACAACGACACGTACTCCGGCGCGCCGGTGGAGAATCCGTGGGAGCGCCCGTTACCGCCGAGCGGCAACCCCGGTTCCGCACCCGGTACGAGTCCCGGAATCCGGCGCGGACAACTGCACGAACGATGGGTCTCGCGAAACAACGGTGAGTGATCCCGCGCGGTGGCTTCCATCGTGAGAGACGGACACTCCACCTGAACGGTGGGACACAGTACGGCGAGAGACGCCGGGCGACCATTCGGTCGCCCGGCGTTTTCTCTTCGATAGCCACGAGGCCCGGATCGGTGACAAATCAGGCAGTGCCGCGGGGGAGCGCGTTAGAGTCGACACGCCGACCGCCGAGGAGACCCACGTGAAAGCTTTCGTTCGCACTGCCATAGTTGTCGCCACCGCCGCCTTGGCGGTGACCGGATGTTCCGGGAACAATGCCGACGATCCGCTCGCGTCCGAGTCCGGCGAGGGCGGCACCATCGTCGTCGGTTCGGCGAACTTTCCCGAAAACGTGCTCCTCGCGGAGATCTACGCGCAGGCGCTCGAGGGGAGTGGCGCCGAGGTGACGCGCCAGTTCAACATCGGTAGCCGCGAGATCTACTACGACCAGGTCGCTTCGGGAGCCATCACCGTACTGCCCGAGTACAACGGAGCACTACTCGCCCGCGTCGATCCCGAGAGCACTGCGGCCACCACAGAGGATGTCAATACGGCTCTGGCCGAGTCACTTCCGGAAGGTCTCTCCATCCTCGCGTCGGCGCCGGGGGAGAACAAGGACGCGCTCGTCGTCACAGAGGAGACCGCGGATCGCTACAACCTGACGACCATCGCCGATCTCGCCCCGGTTGCAGGCGAACTCGCCCTCGGCGGACCGCCCGAGTTCGAGACACGACGGCAGGGAGTCGTCGGTCTCCGGGACGTCTACGGCGTCGAGTTCCAGAAGTTCGTGCCGACCGACACGGGCGGGCCGATCACCATCCGGGCGCTCGGAGACAACACCATCCAGGTTGCGAACATCTTCACCACCGATCCGTCTCTCAGTACCGAACCGTTTGTGGCGCTGGAGGATCCGGAATCCGTATTCGGAGCACAGAACGTGACGCCGCTCGTCCACCGGGAAGATCTCACCGACGAGAACGTCGCCACGCTCGACGCTGTGTCCGAGAACCTCACCACCGACGTTCTCATCGAGTTGGTGGGCCAGGTTGTCACCGAGGGCCGCGACATCGACGTCGTCGCCGAAGAGTGGTTGCAGGACAACGGCATCAACTGAAGGCCGGGTGCTCCGTGATCACTTTCGATAATGTGCAGAAGCAGTACCCCGACGGGACCGTGGCAGTCGACGGACTGTCCCTCGAGGTGCCCACCGGCACGCTCACTGTGCTGGTGGGTCCGTCCGGATGCGGTAAGACCACCTCGCTGCGCATGATCAACCGGATGGTGGATCCGACCGCCGGACGCGTCCTGGTCAACGGCGAGGACGTGCGATCCCAGGATCCGCAGACCCTCCGGCGCGGGATCGGGTACGTCATTCAGCACGCCGGATTGTTTCCGCATCGGACCGTCGTCGACAACGTCGCGACGGTGCCGCGACTGATGGGGGCGTCACGGAAGCAGGCCCAGGCGACCGCCATGGAGGTCCTGCACCGCGTCGGACTTGGAGACGAGTTGGCGCGCCGCTACCCGGCGCAACTGTCCGGGGGCCAGCAGCAACGGGTCGGCGTGGCCCGCGCACTCGCTGCCGATCCGCCGATTCTCCTGATGGACGAGCCCTTTTCGGCGGTGGACCCGGTCGTCCGGAAGGAGTTGCAGCAGGAGTTATTGCGCCTGCAATCGGTACTCGCCAAGACCATCGTCCTCGTCACCCACGACATCGACGAAGCCATCACCCTCGGCGACCGGGTCGCCGTGTTGCGACCGGGTGGGGTGCTCGCCCAATACGCGACTCCCGAAGAACTTCTCGGCGACCCGGCGGACGACTTCGTTGCCGGCTTCCTGGGCGTCGACCGCGGGGTTCGGTTGCTGTCGTTCTTTTCCACGGCCGGTCTGCCGCTGCAGACGGACAGGATCACGTCCACCGGAGACATGCCGATGCGGGATGGCGACGGCCGGTGGATGCTCGTCGTCGACGACGAGAAACGACCGGTCGGCTGGCGCGATCCGCATACCTCCGATTCCTCCGCCACCCTCGTGCCGGCCGGACGGGGATTCGTGCCGGGAAAGGACCCTCTGCGCGTGGCGCTGGACGCTGCGGTGTTGTCGCCCTGTGGTTTCGCAGTCGCGGTCGACGAGGACGGGCGGACGCTGGGCGTCGTGAGCAGTGAAGAGGTGACCGCTGTCGTGCGCCGGGAACACCGGCAGCGCACCGACTCGCCGGTACGGAAACAGCCGTGAGTCTCCGGATCCCGGGTTACCTCGGCACGTTCTGGGAACTGCTGTCGGATCACCTGGTGATGGCGCTCGGTGCGTCCTTCCTGGGACTGGTGGTCGCGCTCCCGCTCGGCCTGGTATGCGTGCGGTGGCCACGGTCGTACCCATCGGTTCTGGCGATTTCGAGTGTGCTGTACTCGATTCCGTCGCTCGCGTTCTTCGTCCTGCTCATCGCATTCACCGGCATCAGCCGCACGACCGTGATCCTGCCGCTCGCCGTGTACGCCCTCGCGGGGCTCATTCCGAACGTGGTCGACGGTCTACGCGGGATCCCCGACAGTGTGCGGCAATCCGCGATCGCGATGGGATTCTCAGGCCCCCGCCGGCTGCTCACTGTGGACCTGCCGATCGCGCTGCCGGCGGTCATCGCGGGCTTACGGGTCGCGGTGGTCGCCAACATCAGCATGGTGAGTGTCGGGGCGCTGATCGGAATGGGCGCATTCGGGTCGCTCTTCACCGCCTCCGTGCAACTCGACCGACTCGATCTCGCGTTGATCGGGATCGCGGTGATCGTCGTGATGGCACTCGTCGCCGACGCGGTACTGGTACTCGCACAGTGGCTCGCCACCCCGTGGCTGCACCGATCGGCAGGAGCGACCCGGTGACGACGCTGTGGTACTACCTCGTCGACTATTTCGGTAACGGCGCGAACTGGTCGGGGCCGTCCGGGATCCCTGCCCGTCTCCTCGAACACTTCGGTTACACGTTCCTGGCGTTCGTCCTGACCGTCCTGCTCGCGCTGCCCCTGGGGCTGTGGACCGGGCACACCGGTCGCGGCGGAATCCTGATGACCCTCCTCGCCAATGCCGCGCGGGCACTTCCGACGTACGGGCTGCTCGTGCTGCTGGTCGTGCTCTACGGCATCGGGCTCGTCCCGATTCTGGTTCCGCTCGTCGCGCTCGCGGTGCCGCCGGTGCTGCTCAACTCCTACGAGGGGATCCGGGGTGTCGACCCCGCTCTCACGGATG
This sequence comes from Rhodococcus sp. NPDC058639, assembly GCF_042717545.1. Classification (NCBI taxonomy): domain Bacteria; kingdom Bacillati; phylum Actinomycetota; class Actinomycetes; order Mycobacteriales; family Nocardiaceae; genus Rhodococcus; species Rhodococcus sp. NPDC058639. The sequence goes on along the minus strand of NZ_JBHXRF010000001.1, from coordinate 363,286 downwards.
CGGCGCGGGGGATGGGCATGACCCGGATGCAGGTGCTCCTCCGTGCGCAGCTACCGGTGGCGCTGCCTCTGATCCTCGTGGGCATGCGCACCGCAGCGGTCCAGATCGTCGCGACCGCGACCATTGCGGCATCGGTGAGTTTCGGTGGCGTCGGCAGGCCGATCGTGGATGGCCTCGCCCGGAGCGACTATGCACTCGTCGTGGGAGGCGCCGCCCTCGCCGCCGTGTGTTCTCTCGTCGTCCTCGGGATTTTCGCGGTGTTGTACCGCGTGCTGGTCTCGGAGGGCGTGCGGGCCTCGACGGGATGATCGCGGGCCGTCCGCGCGGCTGCGGGTGCCGCCGGCCGTGTCGGACTCCGGGTGCACACTTTCCGGACAGACACGGAGACAGGAACGGGACCTTCGCCCCGCCGCGTCGTCGAGGAGGCGCAGTTGCGATGTATACGAGCGGTGAAGCGCATTTCAGCTGGACATCGCGGCGCGTGATGCTCCCGGAGGATGAAGGGCACGGCCGTTCCGACGTGGCGCCGGATGCGTCGGGCGTGACACTGGATCGGATGCTCCCGGGGTCCCGCCTGATGGCCTGCCGCGATGTCGAACAGGAGAGGGAGTACGTCGCGCTCGCCGTCGGCGAGGTGGACGGCGGTGAGGACGTACCGGTCCGGGTTGTAGAAGAAGAGCGGCTACTGCTGCACGGACCCCGAAGCGACCTCGGTCCGGAGATTCTGGTGGGCGCGGAGGACGACGACCTCGACGACCGAGAGCTGACGCGCCAACTTCTCGACGGTGGCCCTCTGCGCAGTTTGCTGGCCCGTACAGGTGCCCAGTCGGTGGCTGTGACGTGTGCGAGCGCCCACTTCTGACCGGACCCGACACGTGCCGTACGGCGACATCTCATACCGCACGAAACGGTCTAGCGGCTTTCGCGTGACTTTTCGTGATCTTCCATTACGGTTTATACAGCCCGCAGAGCGGGGACACTCACATCGTGGTACGACGTGTCGTGTTGCTAGCTGCGGCGCCGGACTGAGGCACGCCCGTCGGGGGCAGTCCGGCGCCGCAACTTTGCTACCGAATCAGCCACCGTGACGATTCGGGCCGATGCTAGGCGCGACCGGCGAGACCTCCTGCGTGATCGCCCTCGTCACCCCACGCGCGCAGCGCGGACACGGTGACGCGAAGCGAATCCTCGGAGGTTGCCGGGTTCGCGGGCTCGGCCCCGCCCGAATCGGGCTTGACACGGCCCGCTACGGGAAACAGCGAAGAAAACAGCATGATCGACCTTCCGTCCGTGCCGTGGGTCCTCAATGGGTGTACCACCGGCCCGCACACTTTTGAACGCGACGTAGATCACACTTCGCTGTTTTCGTGCCCGATGCTCACGAGCGCGGGGCAAAGACCCCTTCGGCGAGCCGAGCGGGCGCTTCGACCGCGAGGAGATGCCCGGCACCGGGAACCACCTGAAGGTCGATCGACATATCCTCGGCGAGCTTGCGCAGGGACGACAGCTGGATCAGCGGATCCTGCTCGCCGACCACGATCTCGACCGCGCGGCCGCGCCAGCGCTGAAGTACCGACCGTCCTATCCGCGGCAGGCCGGTCAGCGAGGTGCAATACGCACCGACGCGGCACGACCAGCGCAAAGTCGGATCGTCGGGCTGGTAGCCGCCCCCGGCCAGGGCCTGTAGGTAACGCTGGGTGTTCTCGAGATTCGGCTCGTTCCGCCACTGCAACCCGGGAATGAGCGCGCGATGCCACCGGGCGCGCGGCACCAGTCCCAGGGGCGCCGCGAGGACCAGCTTCTCCACTCGGTCCACGTCGGCTGCGGCTGCCGCGACAGATGCCGACCAGCCCAGGCCGATAACCGGGGCGCTCGCTACTCCGAGCGCGTCGAAGACCTCCATCAGCCAGCGGCCGTACGCCGCGTGGATCTCCGCCGCGGGCCGGGTACGGGCACTCCCGCCGGGCAGGCCGGGAAGATCGACGAGGATGGCCCGGCGTGAGTCGTCCAGTTGCTCGGCGAGGACACGCAGGCCGGCAGCCGGAAGGTCCCCGCCGGCCAGAACGATGATCGGCCGCGCGGTGGGCGCGCCGACGCTCAGGATGTACGTCTCGCCCAGGGACGTGCGCGCGATATGTTCGTCGACCGGCCGGGACCAGTGCGACAGCATGCCTGCGCACGCGGAGTGGATGACACTGTCGTCACCGGGGCAACGGTACGGGGATCGGGTGAGCATCCGAGTCACCCGCCCAACCCGGCTGAGCCGGGCACGACGACATGTTCACAGGTGAACAGCATTGGCTGAATCTTCTCTCGTAGGCACGACATCTCTTCGCCGACCTTGCGGCACACCGGACGACACCGTAGCTCACTCCTCAGCGTCCACGCCACCATCGGCACGGACATTCCTTCCGGCGCGATCTCATATGCCCCTCGGGTCCCTCTGGTTCACTCCGGGGAGGCGGCGGATTCCTGCCGCAGCTCGTCGAGCGAGGTGAACACCCGCGGACGGTAGCCGTCGCCGGCGTCGGGATCGGGCAACTGCTCCTCGGGATCTACCAGCGCAACGTCGATTCCGTCGAGGTGCAGTCGCCGGATCGCCTCGAGCAGCATCCTGCGGCCTACCGGGAGAACGGCACGTACCAGCGTGAGATCGAACACCGCGCGCTGCGTCTCGACGGGTTCCTCGACGAGTGCCCGCACGACGCCTTCCGCGTTCGTGAAATGGATGTCACCGTGGAGTTCGAGAAAGGTGAAAGCCTCACTGCCCTCACCTATGACGGCGCGGCGCCGCAGTACCGAGCGCGAGACGATCGGCGCCTCCATGAGGTGCAGATTCATATCGTGCGACAAACGTTCGAAGGCTTCGACGCCGCGAACACTGGTGCCGTGCTCGTCCAGTCGCGGCGAATACACCGCAATGCCCAACTGCCCCGGCAGAATTCCGATGATTCCGCCGGAAATACCGCTTTTCGCGGGGATACCGACGGTCGAGAGCCAGTCGCCGGCCGCGTCGTACATTCCGCACGTCGCCATCACGGAGAGCACCTGCCGGACGACGGACCGGGAAAAGATCCGCTCGCCCGTCCGTGGCTGGACTCCTCCGCCCGCGAGCGTGGCGGCCATCATCGCGAGATCGGCTGTGGTGACCTTCACGGAGCATTGCCCGACGTATCCGGCGACGATGTCGTCCGGGTCGTCCGGGAAGATCTCGTAGTTGCGCAAGAGGTTCGCGATTGCGACATTTCGGAAGGATGCGCCCAGTTCGGACGCCGCGATGTCGTCGTCGACCTCGAGATCGCGCCCCGCAAGGGACGACAGCAGATCGCGGATCGCACGAATGCGGTATTCGGGCGTTTTGTTCTCGCCCACCAGTGCGTGAGCGGTGAGCGCCCCCGCGTTGATCATGGGGTTGAGTGGACGTCCGGTATCTCGCTGAAGCGAGATTTCGTTGAAAGCCTCACCCGACGGTTCGACGCCGATCGCGTCGAGTACCCGCTCGAAGCCACGCTCCTCGAGAGCAAGGCCGTAGACGAAGGGTTTGGAGATCGACTGGATGCTGAACTCGGTGTCGTCGTCGCCGACCGAATACGTCACGCCCTCCGCGGTGACCAGAGAAATCGCGAAGCGGTCGGGATCCGCATTTTTCAGCTCGGGGATGTGATCGGACGTCGCGCCCTTTCCCTCGGAACACACGGAGAGAACTTCGGTCAGGTAATCCGGCAGAGGTGAACGCATCGGTCCATCGTCGCGCATCCTCGCCGATCCGATCGTCCGCCCCGCTCCCGGCAACGGTGTGACGGGGGTCGTCCGCGTCGCGACAACCGCCCACGAACGCAAGGTGCCCGAAAAAATCCACGGTGTTGTCGATCGATAACCGGCCTGTTCGACGTATAGGTTGAGGAGATCGACACGCGGTCTCCGAGTCGAAGGAGAATCCCATGAAATACATGCTCGTAATGCGCGACACCGACGCCGCCATCGAAGCGTCGAAGAATATCGACTTCAACGAGATCCTCAACGCGATGGGCCGGTACAACGAGTCTCTGATCAAGGCCGGCGTCCTCCTCGCGGGTGAAGGATTGTCCGACCCGGAGGAAGGATTCGTCGTCGATTTCGACTCCGATCCGCCCTTGGTCACCGACGGCCCGTACGGGGAAACCAAGGAACTGTTCAACGGGTTCTGGATCATCCAGACGTCGAGCAAGGAAGAGGCCGCCGAGTGGGCGAAACGCTGCCCGCTCGGACCGGGGTCCAAGCTCGAGGTGCGCCGGGTCAACGCGGCCGAGGAGTTCGATCAGGACAACGAATACGTCCGCAAGGAAGCCGAATGGCGCGAGCAGTTGGGCACCGACAAGCCGGTGGTCGGCTGACCGCGATGAACGGAACCGTGTCGCACGGCCTCGACAACGCCCGCCGCGTTGTCGACGCCGTGTGGCGCATGGAGTCGGCCAAGATCGTCGCGGCGCTGACGCGCACCGTCCGTGATCTCGATCTCGCGGAGGACCTCGCCGGGCAGGCACTGGTCGAGGCGCTCGAGCAGTGGCCGGACACCGGGGTACCCCGCAATCCGGCGGCGTGGCTGACGTCCGTGGCCACCAGGCGCGCCATCGACGGGTGGCGGCGCCGGGACCGGCTCGACGAGCGTTATGCCTATCTGGCACGCGAGTTGAGGGACGACGCATCGGGGTTCGACACCGACGCGTGGGATCCCGACCGCATCGACGACGACGTGCTGCGGTTGATGTTCGTGTCGTGCCACCCGGTCCTGAACCGGAACGCGCAAGTGGCGCTGACCCTGCGGGTGGTCGGCGGACTCACGCCCGACGAGATCGCGAAAGCGTTCCTCACTCGCACCACCGCTGTGCAGCAACGGATCGTCCGGGCCAAGAAGACCCTCACCGCCGCACGGGTGCCCTTCGAAGTTCCGGCGCGACAGGAGTTTCCGGACCGGCTCGGTGCCGTACTGAAAGTCGTCTACCTGATCTTCAACGAAGGCTACGCCGCCAGTTCGGGTGAGGAATGGATCCGGAAGGATCTGGGCGACGAGGCCTTGCGGCTGGGCCGCGTCCTCGCCGAACTTCTTCCCGGCGAACCCGAGGTGCACGGGCTCGTCGCACTGATGGAACTCACCGCGTCGAGGTTCGCCGCCCGCACGACGCCGTCCGGTGAGCCGGTGCTGCTCGCCGACCAGGACCGCACCCGCTGGGATCGCGCCCAGATCAACCGCGGTCTCACCGCACTCGCGAGAGCCGATGCGATAGGGCGGGGCCGGGGACCGTACGGCCTTCAAGCAGCGATAGCCGAATGCCATTCCCGCGCAGCTATATTCGACGACACGGACTGGGATCGTATCGTCCTGATCTACGACATACTCGCCCGAGTGGCTCCCTCACCGGTCGTCGATCTCAACCGCGCGGCGGCGTTGTCCATGGCGCGCGGTCCGGCCGCCGCGCTCGAAGATATCGACAGACTCGTCGCGTCCGGCACACTGGCCGGGTACCACCTGCTGCCCAGTGTGCGGGGCGAACTGCTACGCCGCCTCGGCCGCGCCGTGGAGGCTCGCGGCGAATTGCTCGAGGCAGCACGTCTCACGGGCAACGAACGGGAACGCTCCGTGCTTCTCTCGAAGGCAGAAGAAGTCCGCGAGTCGTTCGGCCTGTGAGAGTTCAGCCCTGCAGGTCGAGTGCGGCGAGCGTTTCGAGTTGCTCGACGTAGTGCTCGGCCGAGGTGGCGGCGATCGTCACCCCTGCCACGGTGGCACCCGCCTCGCCGATTCGTCTCAGCCGATCCCTGGTGCGGGACGGGTCGCCCAGCGGGTCGACGGGCCGGCCGGTCCCGAGCACGACGTCGAACTCGGCCGGAAGGTCTGCGCGCGACAGCATCTCGGAGAGAGTGTCGAGGTCGAGGCCGAAAGGGACCCAGCCGTCGCCGAGTTCGATCGCGCGTCGCAACGACCGGGGTGTACGGCCTCCGACCCATACGGGAACCTCGGTACGGAGACCGTGCGGATCCACCACCATGTCGGAGAACTCGAAGTGGGGTCCGGCGTAGGACGGTCGCTCGCGTCCCCAGGCTGCGCGCACAGCGCGGAGCGCGTCGTCGGCGATCTTCCCACGTCCCGCGAACTGCGCACCGAGGAGATCGAATTCCTCTGCGAGGCTACCGACTCCCACACCCAGGACCAATCGTCCACCGCTGACTCGATCGAGGGTCCCGTACCGCTTCGCGATCTCGAGGGGGTGGTGGTACCCGAGCACGAGCACCTGCGTGACCAGTCGGATGTTGCTCGTGTGCGCCGCCAGGAATCCCAAGGTTGCCAGCGGATCCCAGTACGTCGCACCGCGTTGTGCAGCAACATCTACCGGTACAGCGACGTGTTCGCTGCACGTCAGGTGGTCGAATCCGAGGCGATCGGCGGCTTCGGCGATCGCGACGAGGTCCTCGACGCCCGCGTCGCCCTCCCAATCCCCGGCGACTCCGGGCACCCGGGTCACGATCGGGCTCGTGATACCGAGGCGCAGAGTCATCGGAGGCGTCCGGCGGCCGCCATCCGCGGTCCGCGCCCTTCGATGTGGTCAGGTGTCATACCGGCCACGCTAACCGAACGGCACATCCCGGCAACAGCGTTGTCCCGGTCAACGGTTGCATTGCTCGGAGCCTGCCCGGCCGGGCAGGTCAAGGCTCGAACCGGTAGCCCCGTCCGGATTCGGTGATCAGATGCCGCGGACGAGCTGGGTCCGTTTCGAGCTTGCGCCGTAGTTGCGTCAGATAGACACGCAGATAGTGGTTTTGGCCGACATAGGAAGGCCCCCACAATTCGGTGAGAAGCTCACGCTGGCCCACGAGCTTTCCCCGATTGCGTACCAGCATTTCGAGCATGCCCCATTCGGTGGGGGTGAGATGGACGTCGGCCCCGTTTCGTACGACCTTCTTCGCCGCGAGATCGACAGTGAACGCATCGGTCACGACGACCGGTTCGGGCAGGTCGGGCAGCGTCGCGGCGCGTCGGACGGCGGCGCGGATGCGGGCGAGAAACTCCTCCATTCCGAACGGCTTGGTGACATAGTCGTCGGCACCGGTATCGAGAGCGGCCACCTTGTCGGCGGCATCGGTCCGGGCCGAAAGCACGATGACGGGTGCGGTATTCCAGCCGCGGAGGCCCGCCAGCACCTCGATACCGTCCAGATCCGGCAACCCCAGATCGAGGACGATCACGTCCGGATGATGACGGGACGCCGCGAGCAGGGCGGTGCGTCCGTCGGCGGCGGTGATCACGTCGTATCCCCGTGCCGTCAGATTGATGCGCAGGGCGCGCAACAGTTGGGGCTCGTCGTCGACGACGAGGATGCGGGTCACCGGTGGTCCTCGTGTGGCGCCGCGAGTTCGACCATCATCGTGGTGCCACCCCCCGGAGTGTCGGCTGCGGTGACGGTCCCGCCCATCGCCTCGACGAGACCGCGGGCGACCGTCAGCCCCAACCCCGCGCCGCCGGCCGCCCGCTGGTCGCCGGACCGCGGAAACGTGGAGAAGACGTCGTCGTGTTCGCTGTCGGCGAGCCCCGGCCCACTGTCGGCGATCGTCACGGTCACCCGGCCGTTCGCGCCGCCGGCACCGACCCGGATGGGGCCGGTCGGTGCGTATCGCAGCGCGTTGTCGAGAAGGTTGGCCAGGACACGTTCGAGAAGCGCGGAATCTGCTTGCACCTGCGAGTCGTCCACGTCGACTTCGACGCGCTCACGTATCGAGCGGGCGGTGTCGGGGCCACTGCTCGTGAGAGTGACCAGTGCTCGATGGACCACCTCATCCAGATACACCCGCTCGGACGCCGGCGCCACCACGCCGGCGGCGAGCCGGGAGGAGTCCAGCAGGTTCGTAACCAGGCGCGTGAGCTGGTCGGCCGACTCCTCGATGGTCGCGAGAAGCTCCGCCGTGTCGTCGGGTGAGAACGCAACATCGGTGCTGCGCAGACTCGACACCGCCGCCTTGACCGCCGCGAGCGGAGTGCGCAAGTCGTGGCTGACTGCGGACAGCAGCAGCCGGCGCAGGCGGTCGGTTTCGGTGAGCGTCGCCGCCTGCGCAGCCTCCACGGCGAGTTCTTCCTGCCGCACCAGGCCCGCGGCCTGAGCCGTCACAGCGGTGAGGATCCTGCGGTCGCGCGCGCGGAGGCGTGGGCCGGACAGCAGCAGCACGTACGGCTTGTCGTCGATGCGACAGATGGTGTCGGCATCATCGATCGACAGCGGGGGCGCTGCTCCCGCAGATCCGAGCACCTCCCAGCCGTCCCCGTCGCTGCGCACGAATCCGACGCCCTGCTGCGCATAGGTTTCCCGAACCTTCTCGAGCAGCGTCGGCACACCGGCACCACGCAGCACAGCACCGGCGAACGATGCGAGGAGTTCGGCCTCCTGGGACGCGAGGCGTGCTTCCCTGGCGCGCGCGGCGGCCGCATCCACGAGTGCCGCCACTGCTACGGCGACGACGAGCAACACGCCGGTGGTGACGAAGTTCCCCGGATCCGCGAGGAGAAGACTGTGACGCGGGTCGGTGAAGAAGAAGTTCAGCAGCAGACCGGACAGCAACGCCGCGACGATCGCCGGGCCGATACCGCCGAACAGCGCGACTGCCAGGACCACGACGAAGAACAGGATGTTCTGGTCGGTGAACCCGGTGAACCGATCGAATACCACCATCACGCCCGCGGCGGCCAGTGGGATGAACAGGGCCGCGACCCATGACAGAAGTCGACGGTCGTGCCGGCCGGCCAGTGCCAGTCCCGGTGCCGACGAGGTGTGCTCATGGGTGACCATGTGCACGTCGATCTTTCCGGAATCCCGGACCACTGCGGCGCCGATACCCTCGTCGAGAATGCGCGCCCACCTGGGGCGGCGGGAGGTCCCGAGCACCAGTTGGGTCGCGTTCACCTCGCGGGCGAAGTCGAGTAGTGCGCTCGGGACGTCGTCTCCGACGATGCTGTGCAGGCTCGCATCGAGGCTCGCGGCGAGTTCACGAACCTGTCCCATCCTGGGCGCGGACACACCGGTCAGGCCGTCGCCCCGCACGACGTGCACCACCATCAGTGCGGCACTGGACTTCGCCGCGATGCGGCTGGCGCGTCGCACGAGGGTTTCGGATTCCGGACCCCCGGTGACGGCCACCACGACCCGCTCGCGTGCCTCCCACGTGGCGGTGATCGCGTGCTCACCCCGGTACTTCGCCAGGGCGAGATCGACCTGGTCGGCGAGCCATAACAGTGCCAGCTCCCGCAACGCGGTGAGGTTGCCCTCGCGGAAGTAATTGTGCAGTGCGGCATCGACTTTCTCCGGCGCATAGACGTTTCCGTGTGCGAGCCGCCGCTGCAGTGCCTGTGGAGTGATGTCGACGAGTTCGATCTGGTCGGCGCGGCGGACGACGTCGTCCGGCACGGTTTCGCGCTGCACCACACCGGTGATCTGCTCGACGACGTCGTTGAGGGACTCGAGATGCTGGATGTTGACGGTCGAGAGCACGTCGATTCCCGCATCGAGCAGTTCCTCGACGTCCTTCCAGCGCTTGGTGTGCCGGCTACCGGGCACGTTGGTGTGGGCGAGTTCGTCGACGAGCGCGACAGCGGGCCGGCGCGCCAGCACGGCGTCGAGATCGAGTTCTTCGAATTCGGTGTCGCGATACGTGATCCGCCGGGGCGGGACGATCTCGAGCCCTGCCAGCCTCTCGGCGGTGCACGCACGCCCGTGCGTGTCGACGATCGCCACCACCACATCACCACCGCGCGCGAGTCTCCGCTGCGCTTCACCGAGCATCGCGTAGGTCTTGCCGGCACCGGGAGCGGCACCGAGGTAGATCCGCAGCATTCCCCGGCGCGATGCGGCGGGGAATGCTGCGTGGTCCGAACCTGTCATCTCGCCATCATCCACCCGGGGTGCCACCGGCACAGTCCGGGGCGGTCGAGCCCAGCGCGACGTTGAGCCCGGAAACATCGACGCGCTCGGCGCCGAGGAACCCGAGTTGACGGCCCTCGGTGTGCTCGGCGACAAGGCGCCGGACGTCACCGTCGGGCATGCCGAGCGCGGCAGCAACCCGCGGTATCTGAATCGCGGCGTACGCGGGGGAGATGTGCGGGTCGACGCCCGAACCCGAACCCGTGACCGCATCGACCGGGACGTCCTCGGGAGCAACTCCCTCGCGGACCGCGATCGCAGCGCGTCGTTCCTCCACGAACCGCGCCAGCACCTCGCTGCTGGGTCCCTGATTGGACGGCAGAGCCGCCGCCGGATCGCCGGGAGCAAACGGATCGTCGTCCGCGACCGACCCGACGACACGCAGGTGGAAGAAGGGATCGGGTTCCCCGGCTGCCACCTGCGGATCGACTCCGACGAGTTCGCTGCCGACAACGCACCCGGCCGAATCCGTCAGCGGTGATCCTTCCGCGGCGTGGGTGTCGATCCGGCTCACCGCCCATACTGCTGCGGGGTACGCGAAGCCGACGATCGCGGTGAGGGCCACCAGCACGATCGCACCTGCCTTCAGTTGCCGCACGAAACCGAGCACGAAATTTCCTTGACTCATGACATTCACCCGATTCCCGGAACGAGACGCACGACGAGGTCGATCAGCCAGATGCCCACGAAGGGTGTCACCACACCACCGACGCCGTAGACCAGCAGGTTGCGCCCCAACAGCGACGAGGCGGCGGCGGGGCGGTACCGCACGCCTTTGAGTGCGAGCGGGATGAGCGCGACGATGACGAGCGCGTTGAAGATCACCGCCGAGAGGATCGCGGACTGGGGCGTAGCGAGCCCCATGATGTTCAGCGCAGCCAACTGCGGGTAGATGCCGCTGAACAGCGCCGGCAGGATGGCGAAGTACTTCGCGAGGTCGTTGGCCAGCGAGAACGTCGTCAGAGCGCCGCGGGTGATGAGCAGTTGCTTGCCGATCTCGACGATGTCGATCAGTTTGGTGGGATCGGAGTCGAGGTCGACCATGTTCCCCGCTTCCTTGGCAGCGGAGGTGCCGGTGTTCATCGCCACGCCCACATCCGCCTGGGCGAGCGCAGGAGCATCGTTGGTGCCGTCGCCCGTCATCGCAACAAGTCGGCCCCCTTCCTGTTCGGATCGGATCAGCGCGAGCTTGTCCTCCGGGGTCGCTTCGGCGAGGTAGTCGTCGACGCCCGCTTCTGCCGCAATGGATTTCGCGGTGAGCGGATTGTCGCCGGTGACCATCACGGTGCGGATACCCATCGCGCGGAGCTGTGCGAACCTTTGCGCCATACCGGGTTTGACCACGTCGGAGAGTTCGACGACACCCAGCACCGATGCGCTCGTGCCCCACACGCGAGCAACGACCAGGGGAGTGCCGCCCCGGCGGGCGATGTCCGTCACGAGATCGGTGACCGCGACAGGCACCGTCGTCCCGAATTGTGCGGTCCAGCGGCCGACCGCGTCGGCGGCACCCTTGCGGATACGCACCGCCGTGCCGTCCGCCTCGGTGAGGTCGAGTCCGCTCATTCTGGTGTGCGCGCTGAACGCCACGAACTCCGCGTCGGCGCCGACCCCGGTGGGTTCGGGATCGAGGTGGTACTGCTCGGCGCACAGTTCGACGATGCTGCGCCCCTCCGGCGTTGTGTCGGCAAGACTCGACAGTCGCGCGGCGCCGGCCACCTCCGCCTCCGTCACCCCGGGTGCGGGGTGCAGTGCGGTCGCGCGACGGTTGCCGAAGGTGATCGTCCCGGTCTTGTCCAGGAGCAGGGTGTCGATGTCTCCTGCGGCCTCGACGGCGCGCCCGGACATCGCCAGCACATTGCGCTGCACGAGGCGGTCCATCCCAGCGATACCGATCGCCGACAGCAGCGCACCGATCGTGGTGGGGATCAGGCAGACCAGCAACGCGATCAACTCGACCGGGCCCTGCTCTGCGCCGGCGTAGGCACTCATGGGGCCGATGGCGACGACGGCGAACAGGAACACGATCGTCAGTGCTGCGAGCAGGATGTTGAGTGCGATCTCGTTCGGGGTCTTCCGCCGGGACGCGCCTTCCACGAGAGCGATCATGCGGTCCACGAACGTGTGGCCCGCGGGAGCGGTGATCCGCACGACGATACGGTCGGACAGCACAGTGGTGCCTCCGGTGACCGCGCAGCGATCCCCACCCGACTCGCGGATGACCGGCGCGGATTCGCCGGTGATCGCGGACTCGTCGACGGTCGCGATTCCTTCGATGACGTCGCCGTCGCCGGGGATCGTCTCACCGGCCTCCACGACGACGAGATCTCCGACCTTCAATTCGGTGGCCGGCACGGACTCTTCCGAGCCCGACGGCAGCAGACGACGAGAGACGGTGTTCTGCTTCGCTTTCCGGAGGCTCGCCGCTTGCGCCTTACCCCGCCCCTCGGCGACCGATTCGGCCAGGTTCGCGAACAACACCGTGAACCACAGCCACAGCGCGATCAGCCAGGAGAACACGGTGGGCTCCACGACCGCCGCACCGGTCGCGATCGCCGAACCGACCAGGACGACGAACATCACCGGGTTGCGTGCCATGTGCCGGGGATCGAGTTTGCGCACTGCACCGGGCAGGGACTCGATCAATTGCCGGGGCGAGAACATACCGCCGGCAATGCGGGGGGCGGGCGCGGTTACGTCGTCCTCCCGAGGGCGTCGAAGTTCGATGGTCACCGAGACATCTCCAGGGTGTAAGTCGTGGTGGAGCAGGATGGATGGGACGCCGAACTCATTGCAGGGCTTCGGCAATCGGCCCCAGCGCCAGCGCCGGGAAGAACGTGAGTGCCGCGACGAGGACCACCGTGCCGGTGAGCAGCCCTGCGAACGCGACGCCGGTGGTGGGAAGTGTTCCGGCGCCCGCGGGAACCCGGCGTTGCGCCGCGAACGACCCGGCCAGAGCGAGCACGAACAGGATGGGGAGGAATCGCCCGAACAGCATGCACATCCCGAGCGAGGCCTGGAACCAATCGCTGGTCACGGTGAGACCGCCGAAGGCACTGCCGTTGTTGTTCGCTGCGGATGCGTAGGCGTACAGCACTTCCCCGAATCCGTGAATCGCCCCGGGCGTTCCCGGTTCGCCGGAGTTCCCCATGAAGCCGGTGGTGGACGACAGGATCACGGCGACGGCTGTGCCGGTCAACACCAGTGCGGGCATCACCAGCACCGTCAGAGCGGCGAGTGTGATTTCGCGCCTGCGGAGTTTCTTGCCCAGGAACTCCGGCGTACGGCCCACGAGCAGACCACCGACGAATACGGCGATCACCGCAAGAACCAGGATCCCGTAGAGACCACTGCCCACCCCGCCGGGCGCGATCTCCCCGAGCAACATGTTCAACAGCACGGTGCCGCCGCCGAGAGGCGACATGCTGTCGTGTGCCGAATTGACTGCGCCGGTACTGGTACCGGTCGTCGATACCGCGAACAGGACAGATCCGGGGATACCGAACCGGACCTCTTTGCCTTCCATCATTGCGCTGGCCGCGGTGGCAGCGGCCCCGCGGGTAGCGGACTCGGCAGCAGAAGCCAACGCGAGCATCGCGGCGAACAACAGCGCCATCACCCCCAGGACCGTCAATCCCTGACGCCGGTTCCCGACCATGGTTCCAAAGGTGCGGGTGAGCGCCACCGGGATCAGCAGGATCGCAATGATCTGGACGATATTGCTGACCGGAGTGGGATTTTCGAAGGGATGGGCCGAGTTTGCCGCGAGCACGCCGCCGCCGTTGGTGCCCAGGAGTTTGATCGCTTCCTGCGATGCGACGGGCGCGAGGGCGGTGATGAACCCGTTGCCGTCCACACCGACCGCGTCGAAACCGGAGCGATAGGACTGGATGACGCCCTGGCTGAGCAGAATCAGAGCGATGACGAACGCGAGCGGCAACAGAATGCGGAGTGTGCCCCGGGTGAGATCGACCCAGAAGTTCCCGATTTCGCCACCCCGTGCGGCGCGCACGATGCCGCGGATGAGGGCGATCGCGACGGCCATGCCCACCGCGGCCGACACGAAGTTCTGCACGGCGAGCCCGACCGACTGGGTCACGGGGCTCATCGTGGTTTCCGGAACGTAGGACTGCCAGTTGGTGTTGGTGACGAACGAAATCGCAGTGTTGAACGCGACCGCGGGGCTGACCCCGGAAAGGCCGTGGTCCAGCGGCAGGAAACCTTGGATGCGCTGTAGCAAGTACAAGCCCAGCACGCTCGCCAGCGAGAACCCGAGCACGCTGCCGGCGTACCCGTACCAGGTCTGCTCGGCGCGCGGATCGATCCGGCCCAAACGGTAGATGAGCGACTCCACCCTCCCGTCTCCGGAACGAAGATCGGAATCGGTGGTGTACACCCGTGCCATGTAGTCACCGAGCGGAACGTATGCCAGTGCAAGAACAGCCACGACGAGGGCGATTTGCAGCCCCGCGGCAATAGCAGGATTCATCGGACGGTCAGAACCTCTCGGGGTCGAGCAGCGCGGCGAGCAGATAGATCACCAGTGCCGCGACGATCAGAACCAGCAAGACGCTCGTCGCTCCTGCCCAGGTCATCGGCTCTCACCATCCGAACGCAGAGCGCGCAGCACCAGCGCGCACACCACGAATCCCGCGAGGATCAGCACCACATACGCGGTGTCTGCCATTTCGTCTTCCCTTGTCGTCGGCGCAGTGAGCGCCGGTCGGCGCCCGCAGGCCACGCTGGCACTCCTCCGGGCCGGCGACGTGGATCCATGCGGAATCCTGACGCTGCGAGGTACCGTTCCTAACGTTTTCCTAACGGCGTACAACCCGGCTGCTCGACTATGGGCAGGTGGCATGCCGGACATCTGCGGGAGGGGAGAGCGTGTCCGAGGCAGAGGACGGGCCGCCGAAGAACTGGTTCGATCGGGGCGGCGAGGCGTATGCACGGTTCCGTCCCGAGTACCCCGCCGACCTGGCGAGGTTCCTGGCGTCCCTCGCTCCGTCTTGCGGGCTCGCGGTCGATGTCGGTTGCGGAAACGGCCAGCTGACAACACAACTCGCGCCGCACTTCGACACGGTCATCGGATCGGACCCCAGCGTCGATCAAATCCGCAACGCGCATGCTGCCGAAGGCGTTCGGTATATGGTCGCTGCCGCCGAGAACATGCCGATTCTCGACCGGAGCACCGCGTTGATCACCGCGGCGCAGGCAGCACATTGGTTCGATCGTCCTGCGTTCTATTCCGAAGTGCGCCGGGTCGCGGCGGATCAGGCGGTACTCGCGCTCGTCAGTTACGGCGTGATGCAGTTCGAACCGGACCTCGACGCGCGATTCCGGCATTTCTACCGATTCGAGATCGGACCGTACTGGCCTCCGGAACGGCGACTCGTCGACAGCGGATACGCCGATATCGAGTTTCCGTTCACGGAGATCCCGGCACCACCCATGGAGATCCACAAAGAGTGGACCGTGGACGAAACACTCGGCTATATCTCGACGTGGTCTGCCGTGCGTGCAGTCGAAGCAGCCCAGCGGACACCGATGCTCCACTCCTTCGCGGCAGACCTGCGCAGCATCTGGGGAGAGCCGACCCGGAGACGGCGGATCACCTGGCCGGTGAACATGCGCCTGGGTGCCCTGTGATCACTGCGAAAGAGATGTCTCGCCCACCGGATCCGGCTTCGGCGCGACGATCTGGATGAGATTGCCACAGGTGTCGTCGAAGACCGCGACGACCACCATGCCGAGATCGGTCGGCGGCTGCGTGAACACCACCCCTTGTGCGGTCAGCCGCGCAAACTCGGCGTCGACATCGTCGACGGTGAACTGCGCCAAGGGAATTCCGTCCTCGACCAGTGCATCCCGGTAGGGCTTCACGGCGGGGTGATGCGACGGCTCGAGCAGCAGTTCGGGACCATCCGGAGCATCGGGAGAGACGACGGTGAGCCACCAGTCGTCACCGAGTGGAATCTCGTGGTGTTTCGTGAACCCCAGCACCTCGGTATAGAACGCGAGGGCTGCCCTCTGGTCGTCGACATACACGCTCATCATTTCGAGTCTCATGGTTCTCTTCCTTCGCCGATGGGCCATCGCCTGGTGATCTCGGTGAGTGGCTCCGAATTGAAGTAGTGGAACTTGGACCGGCCCCGTCGCTCGGTCACGACGAGTCCGGCCGACTCGAGAACGCCGAGGTGCTGCGAGATCGCCTGGCGTGTAAGGCCGAGTCCGTACTCCATCGTGAGCCGGGAACAGATTTCGAACAGTGTCTTGCCGTCGCTCGCGGCCAATTCGTCGAGAATGATGCGCCTCGTCTCGTCGTCGAGCGCACGATAGACGGTGACCACGTCCCCACTATAGGCAAGCACCTACTTGCCTATCAATACTTTCGGCACAGAATTCACGGTGTGACGACACCCGACTGAAAGGTCCGACATGCCCCGCACAGCCACAGCCGACAAGGTCGATCGCGACGAACTCCGGGAGTTCCTCCGTTCACGGCACCGAGCGGTACTCACCACGTTCCGCGCGGACGGGAGTCCCCAGATATCGCCCGTCACCTGCGGCCTCGATGCCGAGGGAAACATCGTCGTCTCCACCTATCCGCAACGAGCCAAGTCGCACAATGTCCGGCGGGATCCCCGCGTGTCGGTCTGTGTGCTGTCGGACGACTGGGACGGGCCGTACGTGCAGGTCGACGGCCATGCCGAGGTCCTGGACATGCCGGAGGCCCTCGACGGACTGGTCGAGTACTACCGGGGTATCGCGGGGGAACACCCGGACTGGAACGAATATCGCGAGGCCATGGCCCGTCAGAACAAGTCGCTGATCCGCATCCGCATCGAGCGCTGGGGACCGGTCGCAACCGGAGGGTTTCCGCCTGCGTAACCCCTGCGAACCGTCCCGGACGCGGTCAGGGGGCTTCGGCGGCTTCCGGCTCACGCGTCTTCGACGCGGGGGGCGAGCCACTGTGATCGCGTTCGGGGAACACCACTCGCTCCGTCGTCTGCGGGGCGCACGGCGAGCACCTGGTGGATGGTGAGCCTGCCGGGTTCCTCGAATCCGAGCGCGCTGGCCACGAGATACAGCAACCATGTGCGGGCTCGTTCCGCGCCCACGGAGGCGACGGCATCGTCCCAAGATTCCTGCAGCATGCGCACCCATTCGCGGAGCGTCAGCGCATAGTGCTCACGCAATGCCTCGCTGTCGCGCACTTCGAGACCGACCTGCTCGAAGGCGTCCACGGTGCGGCTCAGCGGCAGGATCTCGCCGTCGGGAAAGATGTAGTTCTGGATCAGGCCTGGCTTGTCGCCGTCGTCGGGATCTCGCGTCCGAACGGCGGCGATCGCGTGGTTGAGCAACCGACCTTGCGGCCGCAACAGACCCTGCAGCGTGGCGGCGTAGGTGGGCAACGCGGCGTCACCGACGTGCTCCGACATCCCGATGCTCGAGATCGCGTCGAACGGACCGTCATGGACGTCGCGGTAATCCTGGACGCGGATTTCGATCCGATCCGACAGGCCCGCCTCCGCCGCGGCTTTTCGTGCCCACAAGGCCTGTTCGCGGCTCAGGGTGACTCCGACGACGTCGACGCCGTAGTGGCGCGCAGCGTGGATCGCCATCGACCCCCACCCGCAGCCGACGTCGAGCAGTCGCATTCCCGGACGCAGTCCGAGTTTGCGGCACACCAGGTCGAGCTTGGCATGCTGGGCGGCATCGAGGTCCTTCGCCGTCTCGTCCCAGTACGCGCACGAATACACCATGCTCGGCCCGAGAAAGATCCGGTAGAACTCGTTGCCGACGTCGTAATGATGTGACACCGACGACGCGTCGCGGGCGCGACTGTGCTTGATGCCGCGCCGGCGAGGGACCTCGACCGCGGGCGGTCGCGGCCGCAGCCCGACGCCACCGAGACGGGCCAACTCCCACACTCCGCCGAGTGCCCGGCGGGCGTCTCGGACGTCGAACGCCCCGACGCGGGTCACGAGGCCCGGAAGCGACAGCAGCGCGTACACGTCTCCCTCGATGTCGAGGTCACCGGCGATATATGCGCGCACCAGTCCCAGTTCGCCCGGCGACCACAACACTCTGCGGATCGCGCGGCGGTTGCGGAACACGACCGTCGCGGGCGAGTCCGGCCCGCTCACGGAACCGTCCCAGCACCGAACCTGCACGGGCACTGGAATACCCAGGATGTTTTCGAATGCGTCCCGGATCCGGACCGCAGTGGATCGCTTCGTGTCGGCGTTCATCGCTCGACGGTAAACGATGCACGGTCAGCGGTCGCCCCGATCCGGAAATTCGGTCGGAACTCGCATATCGTTGCCGGAATCCGCTTGCCGGGGCAGGCCGAGCGTAGAATTCTCCTCGGTCCACATCTCCGCCCCATCCGGGCCGAGGGGAGCGTATGAACGCGACCGATGTGCTCGACCTGGCACGAAAAAGCTTCCGGGAACAGTCCTGGAAGCCCGCATTCGACTGCTTCCGGCTGGCCGACCGACACGAGGCCCTCGACGCAACCGATCTGGACCGAGCCGCGCGCTGTGCCTATCTGTTGGGGCACGACGACGAATGCATCCGGTTGCTCGAGCGTGCCTTCGCCGCACATGCTGCGGACGGCCGCGTCGACACAGCCGGTGAGAGCGCATTCTGGCTCTCGTTCACCCTGACGATGAACCGCGGCGAGACCGCGCTCGCAGCCGGGTGGCTCGCCCGCGCCGAGCGCCTGCTCACTCCTGTCCATCGCGCGGAACACGATCCGGTGTGCGCGGCTCACGGACTGCTCATCCTCGGTCCGGCGATAGCCATGCTGATGCAAGGCGACGCTGCGCTCGCCCTGCCTGCACTCACCGAAGCCCATCACATCGGTCTGGAGGCCGGCCACCGCGACCTCACGGCACTGAGCGGTCTCGGCGTCGGGCAGGCGCGAATTCTCCTCGGCGATCCGAAAGCGGGTCTCTCCATCCTCGACGAAGTGATGGTTTCGGTGACGTCCGGGGAGGTCTCCCAGGTGGCGGCCGGAATCGTGTACTGCGCCGTGATCATCACCTGCCATGAGACCTACCAACTGCGTCGCGCCGTGGAGTGGACGCGCGCGCTGGGTACTTGGTGTGACGCGCAGGCCGATCTCGTGCCGTTCCGTGGTCAATGCCTCGTGCACCGCGCGGAAATGCTGCAGCTGCGCGGAGCGTGGAAGGACGCAATGGAGCAGGCACGCTTCGCCTGCCGGAAACTCGCCGAACCACCGGGAGGACCGGCCATCGGGATGGCCCTGTACGAACTGGCCGAACTGCACCGCTTGCACGGTGAATACGACGCCGCCGATACCGCGTACCGGCGCGCTGCCGGCTACGGGCAGGAGACGCAACCGGGCCTGGCGCGCCTGCGGCTCGCACAGGGTGATACCGGCTCCGCCCGCGCCGGTATCGAGCGAGCTCTCGCCGAGACGGTCCCGCTACTGCGTCCGCGCATGCTCGAAGCAGCGGTGGAGATCGCATTGTCGTGCGGCGACGTCGCGCTCGCGCGATTCCGCGCCGAGGAACTGACGGCCCTCGCGCAGAAGTACGACTCGACCGCGCTGACGGCGATGGCAGCGCAGGCGCGCGGCGCGGTTCAACTCGCCGACGGTGATCCGTGTACTGCCCTGGACTGTCTCCGCACCGCGTGGCGGCTGTGGCACGACCTCGACGCGCCCTACCCGTGCGCACAGATCCGTATCCTGCAGGGGCGCTGCTGTGCCGCACTCGGCGATCACGAAGCGGCCCGCATGGAATTCGATTCGGCCACTGCGATATTCCGGGAGTTGGGGGCGGAGCCTGATCTGCGCGCATTCGCACAACCCACGGATGTCCCGCGTCCGGCAGGTCTCACCCCCCGCGAAATCGAAGTGCTGCGCGAACTGGCGGGAGGCCGAACGAATCTGGACATCGCGACCGCGCTGTTCATCAGTGAGAAGACGGTGGCCCGGCACCTGAGCAACATCTACGCGAAGCTCGGGGTGACCTCCCGGGCGGGCGCGACTGCCTACGCGTACGAGCATCACCTCGTCTGACGGACGGCACTACAGAGAATTACCCATATCGGGATACACCGCGATCTGCACAGTTCCCCCGATGCGACGGCGGTGCCGCCGGCCATACCGTCGACGCATGACCACCACCCCACTCTCGGGCGACCCCTCGAGCACCGAGTACGTCGACACCGTTGTGATCGGAGCAGGGCAGGCAGGCCTGTCCGCCGGATACCACCTCGCCCGCAACGGCCGTGACTTCGTACTCCTCGACGCCAACCGCCGCATCGGCAACAACTGGCGCTGCCACTGGGATTCGCTGCGCCTGTACAGCCCCGCCCGTTACGACGGCCTCCCCGGCATGGCCTTCCCCGCCCCCGAATACTCGTTCCCGGGCAAGGACGATGTCGCCGACTACCTCGAGGACTACGCAGCGCGTTTCGCTCTGCCGGTGCGAGGTTCGACGCACGTCCGGCAACTGTCGAAGGACAACGACCACTATGTGATCGAGTGCAGCGGTGACGACGGCACACCTACACGGCTCGTCGCACACAACGTGGTAGTCGCGACCGGCACCTTCGGACGCACACCCGCTGTTCCCGAATTCGCGTGCAAGCTGGATCCCGCGATCCGCCAACTGCATTCGAGCGAATACCGCAATCCGGCCCAACTGCGGGACGGTCCGGTACTGGTCGTCGGCGCCTCCCACTCCGGCGGTGACATCGCACTCGAAGTGGGCGGCACCCATCCGACCATCCTGTGCGGCCGCGACACCGGTCAGATTCCGATGCGATTGGAATCGCGCCGGATGCGGTTGCTGCTGCCGATGCTGTGGTTCGCAGCGGGCCACATCATGTCGCTGCGTACCCCGATCGGCCGGAAGCTTCGAGAGGAGGAGCGCAACCACGGCGCCCCGTTCCTACGGGTCACACGGCAGGACCTCGCGGCGCTCGGTGTCGAACGGGTCACCGATCGCATGACAGGTGTGGACGGCGGACTCCCCGTACTCGGAGACGGCCGCGTCGTCGATGTCACGAATGTGCTGTGGTGCACCGGGTTCCGGCAGTCCTACAACTGGATCGACCTTCCGGTGATCGGGGCGGACGGCTGGCCTCTCGAAGAGCGCGGTGCGGTGCCGAGCATGCCCGGGCTGTATTTCACGGGGCTCGCGTTCCAATCGTCGTTCCGCTCGATGCTCGTCGGCGGCGCCGGCGCAGACGCACGAACCGTCGTCGAGCATCTCGTAGCCCACCGGAGGCCCGAGAGAGTCGATGCGGTCGCTCGACCGAGTACATAACTTTCGTCCATCGATAATCTCGGCGCTGTCTTCAGTGGTCCTCGTGCTCGGAGCGGAGATTTCCGAGAAGGCCGAGCCTGCTCACGGTCCGTGCGATATCGATGGGAAGCCGAGCGCCGTCGGCGACGACGTCCACCGACGTGGCGGCGAGGAAAAACGGCGTCACATCCCGGTCGTACAACACGTCGACGAGGTTGGCGAAACGTTGAGCCGGTTCCCGCCCCGCGGTGCGAAGATCCGGCACACCCTCGATCACCCATTCGGAATGGCGTCGCGCGAGCGCGAGATAGTCGACCGGGGCGGTGGATGTTCCGCAGAGTTCACCGAAGTCGAACCAGAGGGAATGGTCCGCGACCCGGCGGACGTGCACGGGATAGCCGGCCGGGGTGAGGATTTTCCGTTCGTCGGGATGTGGTGAGCGGAGCCCGAGACGAGCACGTTGTTCGGCCGTGCCCGGCGTGACCCACCAACCGGCGGCGAATCCGTCCCCGTGACGGGACATGGTGCGGTAGTCGAGGGCACCGTCGATCTCGACGACCGTCAGGGAACGCTCGATCAATTCGATCGTGGGGAGGAAGTCGTCGTGGAACAGCGGGTTGGGGAGCAAGGACCGGGGCGGGTAATTCGAGGTCAGGACTACCCGGATGTGCCGGTCGAGAAGCGCGGGCATCAACCGAGCGATGAATTTTCCGTCCGCCGGATCGTGGACATGGAATTCGTCGAAGCACAGCAGGTCCACGTCGCTCAGCAGTTCGTCCACGGCAGCCGAAAGGTTGCTGCGGTGTCGCCGGATGGCGAGGTGCAGATCGCGGAAGAACTCGTGGAAGTGGACGCGTCTCTTCCGGTCGGTCGGTGCTGCGTCGAAATACGTTGCCATCAGCCAACTCTTGCCGCGGCCCGCCGGACCCCAGAGATAGACATTGCGATCGACGTCCGCGAGGGTGGCTACGGCACGACGTTGCGCGTCGTCGAGCGCGAATCCCAGTTCTGCTGCGGCCGTGTCGAACATGGATGGGTCTACCCGGATCGAACGAGCGGGCGGTGCTGTTCTGCGGATGCGGCGCACAGCCGAACCCTAATATCTCCGACCCCGGACAGGCGGGAGAGATAGCTCACCGCCGACCGGCCGTCCGCTTCATCCACCCATCCGGGCGGCGAGTGCCTCGACGCGGGCGGCGATGTCGTCGCGAACCAGACGCATGCGCTCGATCCCGTCGATACCGCGTTCCGACGGTTCGTCGATGTTCCAGTTCTCCACGACGCCCCCGGGAGGCGCATCGACGCGGGCCTCGTCACCGAGGACGACCACCACGTCGAGTTCACTCATCAAGTGTGGGTCGATCGGCTTGGGATATTCACCGGCGACCGACGCACCTACTTCCTCGAGTACCTGTACCGACAGGGCGTTGAGGGACGATCCGGGGGCCGTTCCGGCCGAATGAACGGTGACGCGGTTACCGGCGGCCTTACGCATGAGCGCGGCGGCCATCTGGGACTTTCCGCCGTTCTTCACACACACGAACAGCACCGAAGGAGTTGACAAGGTAGGTGGTCCTTTCAGGTGAGGCCCATTTGACGCGTTGTATCGACAAGCGTCAATATAGACGTATGTCGAATCAGCTGTCGGGCCGGGTCGAGCCGTGGTGCCCTCCGATCTCGCGTGAGCCGTTGTCCGCCGAGCGAGCGACCGACCTGGGCCGCATGTTCAGAGCCCTCGGGGATCCGATGCGCTTGCGGATGCTCAGCATGGTCGCGAGCCACCAGGGTGGCGAGGCTTGCGTATGCGACATCAGCCCCGCATTCGATCTGACGCAACCCACCATCTCGCACCATCTCAAAGTGCTGCGCGAAGCAGGGCTGCTCGACTGCGAGCGCCGCGGCACCTGGGTGTACTACCGAGTCGTCCCCGCCGCGCTCGAAGAACTGTCCGCAGTGCTGGCCATCGAATCCGGAGTACTGCCCGCCTCGTACTGTGCCCCGGA
The DNA here is from genome assembly GCF_042717545.1 of Rhodococcus sp. NPDC058639. Lineage (NCBI taxonomy): Bacteria > Bacillati > Actinomycetota > Actinomycetes > Mycobacteriales > Nocardiaceae > Rhodococcus > Rhodococcus sp. NPDC058639. Next base: position 340,057 of record NZ_JBHXRF010000001.1, on the reverse strand, counting down.
CGCAATCTCCCAGGAGACACTCTCGTGACCACCACCTCCGACCATCCGGCAGTCGTCGGCAAGATGTCGACCCTCGACAGATTCCTGCCCGTATGGATCGGCGTCGCCATGGTCGCCGGCCTCCTCCTGGGCCGTATGATCCCCGGACTCGGGGACGCGCTGAGTGTCATCGAGATCGACGGCATCTCGTTGCCGATCGCGCTGGGTCTGCTGATCATGATGTACCCGGTGCTGGCTAAGGTCCGTTACGACCGCCTCGACACCGTCACCGGCGACCGCAAGCTGCTGATCTCGTCATTGGTCCTCAACTGGGTGCTCGGCCCGGCTCTGATGTTCGCACTTGCGTGGCTGCTGCTCCCGGATCTGCCCGAGTACCGCACGGGCTTGATCATCGTCGGACTGGCGCGGTGTATCGCGATGGTGATCATCTGGAACGACCTCGCCTGCGGTGACCGTGAGGCCGCTGCCGTGCTGGTCGCGATCAACTCCGTCTTCCAGGTGATCATGTTCGCCGTGCTCGGCTGGTTCTACCTGTCGGTGCTGCCCGGGTGGCTCGGACTCGAGCAGACCACTCTCGATGTCTCGCCGTGGCAGATCGCCAAATCGGTATTGATCTTCCTCGGTATCCCGCTGGTCGCCGGTTTCCTGACGCGATACTTCGGCGAGAAGGCCAAGGGCCGCGAATGGTACGAGGACGCCTTCATCCCGAAGATCGGCCCGTGGGCGCTGTACGGTCTGCTGTTCACGATCGTGATTCTGTTTGCGCTCCAAGGCGACCGGATCACGTCGCAGCCCTGGGATGTCGTGCGGATCGCGTTGCCGTTGCTGGCGTACTTCGCTCTCATGTGGGGCGGTGGCTACCTTTTCGGTGCCGCCATGGGCCTGGGCTACGAGCGCACCACGACCCTGGCGTTCACCGCCGCCGGCAACAACTTCGAGCTGGCGATCGCGGTGGCGATCGCGACGTTCGGCGTCACCTCGGGACAGGCCTTGGCCGGAGTGGTGGGCCCACTGATCGAGGTGCCCGTACTCGTTGCCCTCGTGTACGTCTCGCTCGCGCTGCGAAAGCGGTTCGCCCGAGCGTCCACCTCCACCGCATCCTGAGCGGCGACGGAAATCGGCAGTTCACCGAGCCCCCCGTCCTCCCGGATATCCACCCGGGAGGTCGACGGGGTTGAGGTGTCAGAAGCACGAAGTCGATTGCTCCGCAGCCGTGCGGTTGTCGCCGTCGGGCTCGGTTGCGGCAGACGAGGCTGCCGTCCCGCAACACGCTGCCCCACCGGAGTTTTCGTCCGCGAGCAACGTGGGGCTCGTGCCGAAGGTCTCACTGTCCGCAAGAACGGTGTAGACCTCCCACTTCTCTCCGTCCGGAGCGGTGGCCCACACCTTGTCCTGCGTGGCGAAACAGCACGTGGTGCCGATCTCCTCGTCGGTGAACAACCCGGCGTCGGTGAGCCGGGCGATCTCCTCGTGCACCTTTTCGCTGGATTCGACCTCGACACCCAAGTGATTGAGCGAGCCGCCCTTGCCGGGATTCTCGAGGAGCACCAACTTGAGAGGCGGTTCCGACAAGGCGAAGTTCGCGTAACCGGGCTTGAGCTTGTTCGGTTCGGCGCCGAACAACTTCGAATAGAACGCCACGGCCTCGGACAGGTCGTCGACGTTGAGGGCTAGCTGAGCGCGGGACATGAGAACCTCCACGTGTGAGACATACATCGAATTAGCGGGCTCCAGTGTGGTCCACCTTTTTGACATATGTCAAGGAGGTCGGCAGAATAGCCCCATGCCCAAGGCTCTGCCCGTCGTCGACATCACCACACCGATCTGTTGCGACCCGGTGTCCGCCGCCCCGATGAGCACCGGCGCCGCACTCGAAGTGGCACTGCGCCTCAAAGCCTTGGCCGATCCGACCCGCATCCAGCTGATGTCCATCCTGCTCACCGCCGCCGACGGCGAAGTCTGTACATGCGACCTCGCCACGGCCGTCGACCTCGCGGAATCCACCGTCAGTCACCATCTCGGGCAGCTACGCAAGGCTGGGATGGTGGAATCCACCCGCAAGGGAATGAACGTCTACCACCGCGTACGAACGGATGCACTCGAAGCGCTGCGCGTCGTGCTGGACCCGAACTGCTGCGCCTGAGGTCGGCAACACCGCCGGGCTCAGATGATGGCACCCTCGAAAAGGACGCTGTACAGGCCCAGGGCGATAAAGGTGACGACGTAGAGCGGCCCCCGGATGGGGTCTCCTTGACTCGCACCCTCCTGAAGCCACGTGATGATCTCGACCGATCCCATGTCCTGCTCCTGACGTCGTAGTGACAGCCTTCACCGAACAAATCGGGGTCGAACGCGACGTTGTTACAAGCGAATTCGCTTCCTTCCGCATATTGGGCAGGTATGGGAATCCACGCCCAGGGTGCCGGCAAGCCGGAAGACCGGCATCCGCGTCGATCTGATCGTGCGGGATTCACTGCGGAAGCCGGTGACCACGGTGTGTACTGGACTCGACGGGATGCCGAGCAAGCGGACGATATCCGCACAAGCTGAAGGCGCAGACCTACGGCAAGGACCGACAACGTGAAAATTATCCGCAAGTTCCGCGAAACACATTGCTGCACACTGGCTCCAATTTATCCGCCTCAGCCTCGGTGACGGGCGTGAAAATCGGTGTGGTGGGGGTCGGCGCGGTCGGATCGGCCACCACCCTGGCCCTCCTCGGCCGGGGATCGGCCCGGGAAATCGTACTGGTGGACAAGGACGTGAAGCGGGCACAGGCAGTGGCGCTGGACATGCGCTACGGGACGCCGCTGGTTCCGCCGGTAGATGTGCGCGCCGGTAACCGAGACGATCTCGACGGCGCGGATCTGTTGATCATCACGGCCGGCGAGAACGAAGCTGCCGGTGGCGCGACCGACCGGAGCGACCCGGCGGGCCGACTGCGACTGCTCGAACACAATGCCGGGGTATATCGGGAGCTGATCCCCGGACTTGTCGCGGCAGCACCGGACGCCACGATCATGGTGGTCACCGACCCGCCGGACCCCCTGGCCGACCTGACCCGTGTGCTGGCGGGGCACGACCGGGTGTTCTCCACCGGCACAGTGCTCGACAGTCTGCGTTTCCGTGTCCACCTCGGCGATCATCTCGGAGTCAGTCCCAGCGATATCCAGGCCTTCGTGATCGGCGAACACGGCACAAGCGAGGTGCTGCTCTGGTCGTCGGCCACCGCCGCAGGGGTGCCGGTACTCGACCTGCTTGCCGAGCAGGGTCAGCAGATTCGCGACCAGGTGGAGACAGAAATCCGCTATGCCAACATCAACATCATCGAAGGGATCGGCGCGAGCCAGTACGGTATCGGCGCGGTGAGCGCGCGACTGGCCGAAGCGGTTCTGCGCGACGAGCAGGCCGTCTTCACCGTCGCCGGATACCACCCGGAGTACCGAGTCACGATGTCGTTGCTTTCGGTGCTCGGTCGCGCCGGAGTGAGCCAGATGCATCAGCCCCCGATGACGGAACAAGAGCGCACCGCACTCGAAGCCAGCGCACAGACCCTGCAACGCGCGGTCGAGACGATTCTCTGATTTATCATCGGGTCTCGCACCGTGCGCGAGATCGTGCCGGCATCCGATCTTCATTTCGGATCGACGGCTACTCCCGGACCGGCGTGCACCGCGGTCGCAGAACTCACTGTTCATCGAGGTGCGGGCGGCAGTTCGAGGCAGAATGCGGTGTGGTGACGGCGTCGTTGGAGTTGTTGCGTCGTAAGGCGGGAGAGTGGGGGATGGAGGGGTTGGTGGATTCGGCCAAGGCTGCGGTTGCCCACGTGCGCGCGTTGGCTGTGGGGGAGAGCATCGGCGGCTCGATGCGGGTGACGATGCATTTTCATCCGGATTCTCCGTACCGTGGGCGGTCGACACTGTCCGCGATCGCCGATCGGGGTGCCTATCTCTCGCAGTTCGAGACGAATACGGGCAACGGTGGACTCACGGCGTTCGCAGGCGGTGACCGGTGGCGGTGGGAAAGCCGGATGTTCGGCGGTGTCTACGACGCACGGCCGGCGTCGGATCGTCCCAAGTACGGTTCCCTCGACCGTCATTGCGACGGTTACGGGGGTTCGCCGCGGTTCGGGTCGTCGTACTTCGTGCTGGCTGAACGCACTCTCGAGCGCACAACGTTCTGCTTTCCCGACAGCGTGCACGAGCCACAGTTGTTCGGGACCGCGGAGACGTCGAGTCATTTGCTGGAGGCGGCGGCGGTTACCGAGTTCGACGATCCGCTCGACCACTACATCGAGGCCCATGTGCACGGGCCCATCAACATCGAATGTGACGTCGAGGCACTCGTTCTGGACCCGAGCTACCGAGGTACTCGGTTCGAGGATGTCGCAAGGACGATGCCCTGTGCTGTTCTGTGGCACGACGGTTACAGACTGGCGATAGAGCAAGTCGAGACTCATCCGGAGTACCGAGGGAATGCGGTGGTCGAGGTGGCTCGCTCGGTCGCCCGGCAGGGGTGGATCACGCCGTATTCGCTCGGACCAGCTCGGGTGAGCGTCGATCCACAGGATCTGAAGAAAGTGTGGCACTACGTCGCCCGGTACGGCCGGAGAGCATCTGCGTGGTGACGGGCCGGTGCGCCTATGTGGAAGCCGCTGCCCAGATTGTGATTCGTCCGCCCGAGTACACCCCTGCGGCACTACCCTCGCGTCATGATCACGTGCGTTGTGGAGTACACGATCGACCCGGCGAAAACCGACGAGTTCGAACGGTTCGCTCGCGCATGGATCGCGCTCGTCGACAAACACGGCGGTACCCATCACGGGTATTTTCTGCCCGGTGAGGGTGCCAGCGACCGGGCGCTCGCTCTCTTCTCGTTCGAGTCCCTCGCCGCCTACGAGCGGTACCGCGCGTTGTTCGATTCCGACGACGAGTTTCGCGCAGCCAACGCGATTCGTGACCGGAGCGGCTGCGTGCTCCGCTACGAACGCACCTTCATGCGGCCCATCTTCGACGGCAAGCTGCCCTGAGTCTCGGTGAAGAGCGAAGTGTACGTGGTCGGCGATGAGGACCTTGTCGTGCCGCGGGTGACATGCTTACAGCGGTTTGGGAAGGCAGTCCCGGGGGTCCCAAACGCTCGTCGGCAGGTCTTCGTGTCGCAGTTTGGTCAGCGGCAGTGTCGCGAGGTGCTTCTGGAGCCGCTTCGACATCGGCCTAAAGGTGGCGAAGGTAAGGCTCCCCGAGACGGCCGCACCCACTAGCGGCACGACCTTTGCGGCGCTCTTCGCAAAGACCTGCTTGGTCATTTGAATGCCCAGCAGTGACGCCACCTTCTTGACCACCGGGTAGATGGCACCCTTCGTTAGGGCCTTCTGCGGCAGCTTTCTGGTCAGTTCCTTGGCAATCATCGCGGACACCTGCGCCACACCGACCTGGGCCGCGTTCAACCCGACCATCACGCCGATAAACAGAGTGAGCATGCTCTCGGTCGCGGAGTCCAGTCCGTCGCCGTTGCTGTCGAAGAGTTCAGGCCAGCTGTAGATGTAGGCGAGTTTCTGGACGACGCGCAGTACGTGCCCGTAGTACTGCGCGATGTCGGCCGGCACTGTGCCAAATGCAGCGATACCTCCAGGGATGCCGGCTAGTGTCGAGATCGCGGTGACCTTGCTTGTCTCGTACCTGATCACGCTGTTCGCGATCTTGTCGACCACGGCGAGAGACACGCCCGCCTCGGCGGGCGTTGTGGCAATCGCTCGCTCGATCTGGTCCTGGGAGCAGAATCGCTTCAACTCGCTTCGGAGGTATGCTTCTCGGTTGATCTGCACGCCCGGCATCTGAGCCGACGCCCTCAATGTCTGCTCAAACTTGTTTATCGTCGCGACCGGATCGGCTTTAGTCATTCGAGCAACTTATAGCAATCTACCGCCAGGGGTAGTTCGTCTTCCATGCCGTCGGGATTGAGTCCATCAAAGTGGTGTACGCGCTGCAGCTGAATGGGCTTGCAGGTGCGTAGAGACCGAACGAAGTAAGGCCATCGCGTGATTCTTCGGAACAGCTACCGACTGGGCTGGCGAGAGAACACGCTATTACTGAACCGTCTCGGGTCTCTTGCCGCTCCTATATCGGTGACATCTCCGGTTGTTGAGTCGACACGTGAGCGTAATACGCCGCCTCGAATTCGGGCGGCCCGTATCCGAGACGGCTGCGCGGGCGACTGCGATTGAACCAGTCGACCCACTCCATCGTGGCGTATTCGATGTCCTCAACGGACTTGTAGGGACCCGGGTGGAACGGGTTTCCCTTGACGATCACTTCGTTCTTGAACAACCCGATCGTGCACTCGGCCAGAGCATTGTCGTACGCGTCTCTGACGCGGCCGATCGACGCGGCACGACAACAGGCGAATCAGCCTCGCGCCATATCCACGAACCGAGACAGGTGCAGCTGGTGGGCCACGGTGATCGTCGCCGTCGGACCGTTACGGTGCTTACCGACGATCAGGTCGGCTTCACCACCGCGCGGGTCGTCGCGCTCGAATGCGTCGGGGCGATGCAACAGGATCACCATGTCGGCGTCCTGCTCGAGCGACCCCGACTCGCGGAGGTCGGAGACCATCGGCTTCTTGTCGGTGCGCTGTTCGGGACCACGGTTGAGCTGACAGATCGCGATGACAGGAACTTCGAGTTCCTTCGCGAGAAGCTTGAGGCTACGCGAGAATTCGGAGACTTCCTGCTGGCGCGACTCGACTTTCTTACCGGAGGTCATCAGCTGCAGGTAGTCGACGACGATGAGGCGGATGTCGTGTTTCTGCTTGAGACGCCGTGCTTTCGCGCGGATCTCCATCATCGTCAGGTTCGGAGAATCGTCGATGTAGAGGGGCGCTTCGCTGATCTCGCTCATGCGCCGGGCGAGACGCGTCCAGTCGTCGTCGGTCATGCGACCCGAACGCATGTCGCCGAGCTTGATCTTCGCCTCCGCGGAGAGCAGTCGCATGACGATCTCCGTCTTTCCCATCTCCAGGGAGAAGATGACCGACGCCATTCCGTGCTTGATCGAGCACGACCGCATGAAGTCCATGCCGAGAGTCGAATTGTGCGTGGGCACCATCGCACGACCCGCGAGGTACATGTGGTCGCCGTCGACCTCCACGCAGCGGACGGGCACCGACGCGACCGGACGCACGGCCACGATGCGCCGTTCGCGAGCCACGGCGGTGCGGCATTCCTTGTGGCGCACTGCCTTGCTCGGAAGGACGAAGACGTCGTCGTCGGCGGTGAACGACACCACTCCGTCGTCGATGGTGCACGCGTAGCCCAGGCCCGCAACGAGTTCGGCGAGGTCGTCTGCGAGGCGCTCGCACCCGGTGGAGAAGCGGATGGTGCCGTCGTCGTCGATGCGACCGCCGGCGTCGAGAAGGCCCGCGAGCAGGTCGCGGCGCTGCACGATCGATCCGCGCTGGTATTCGACGGGAATGTGCGCCCCGAGCGACATCAATTCTTCGGTGAACCCACCTTCCCCCTCCACCCGCATGTGTACTTCTGCGTCGGAGGGCGGACCGCCGAGCCACGCACCGAGGGTGAACGGCGCCACCGGCAGATCGGCCGGGGCGAGGGCCAAGGGATCCGTGTGGGGGACCGCGTGAGCGGCGTCGACGGATGCGGCGAGTTCGCCGGTGGTGCGAACCACCCCGTCGGCGGTGCGCCACTGGTGCTGTTCGTCGGCGACGAGCACCGTGCCGTCGGAGAACACGACATCGAAGCAGGGCCGGTCGCGCATGATCTCGGTGGCCGCGAGCACGCGGGTGGGCTTTCCGTCGGGAGCGAGCAGTTCGTCGCCGACGCGGACCTCACCCATGGTGGTCCATCCGGTGGGTGTGGGGAGTGGGGTGTCGAGGGCGAGAGCCTTGCCGACGCCGGGGCGGGCGGCGACGATGATCATCTGTCCCGGATGCAGTCCGTTGGTGAGTTCGTCGAGTTCGGCGAACCCCGTGGGCACGCCGACCGAGATGCCGCCGCGACTGGCGATGGAGTCGATCTCGTCCATCGTCGGCTGCAGCAGTTCTTCGAGGGCCACGAAGTCTTCGGTGGTGCGCCGTTCGGACACATCGAAGATCTCGGCCTGCGCGCGGTCGACGACTTCTGCGACATCCTGACCGTCCGAGCCGGCATATCCGTATTGGACGATGCGCGTGCCCGCTTCGACGAGCCGCCGCAGGATGGCCTTCTCCGCGACGATCTCCGCGTAGAAACCGGCGTTCGCGGCAGTAGGCACCGTCTGGGTCAGGGTGACGAGGTACGCGGGACCACCGATGCGCTTGAGCTCGCCTCGTCGGTCGAGTTCGGCCGACACGGTGACGGGGTCCGCAGGTTCGCCCCGGCTGTAGAGGTCGAGGATCGAGTCGTAGATGGCTTGGTGGGCGGGGCGATAGAAATCGCCGGGGCGCAGCACTTCGAGAACGTCGGCAATGGCGTCCTTGCTCAGCAGCATGCCGCCGATGACGGACTGCTCGGCAACCATGTCCTGAGGGGGCTGGCGGCCGAAGTCACCACCGGAGTCTTCGTCGGGGGACCCCGGATAGTCGGAATGGCCACGATCGTCCACAACAGCCAACGTGATGCCGCCTTCCCCATCCAAATACCGTCGCCCGGTGGTTCGCCGGCCGTTGACCCGTACCGACTCCCGGTGGGCGCCACCGGGAAACACTTCACGTTCTACTCGTCCCCACCGACACCGCAGGGGGCTGCCGCTCCCCACGAGGGAGAGTTGCGCGCTCGACGTTAGGGAGGATTTCGAGGGCGACCAAATCGGGTTGTGCACACAGTTGGGGATAGATTGTGGAATCAGGTGGACAGGGTTGTGCACCTGATGTGGATAACCTGGGGAGAACGCATCTCACATTCGATAACGATGCAGGTTAACTAGGGAAAATGGCTGTTCAGCCCTGTGGAAGAAGGAATTTTCGGCGTGTCGCGGTAACAATGCCGCCCGGGCGTGTTCATCTGTTCGTTCCCGAAACGATATGACCCGAGTCACACCGGTGCGTTTACCCACACCCGCAATCCACAGGTTGTGCACAGACGCCGAGGAGCCCCGCGCAACCATCGCGCGGGGCTCCTCGAACCGGAAATCAGGCGCTCACGACGTCCAGCGTGAACTTCGCGACGACGTCCGGGTGCAGCTTCACGACGACCTGGTGCTTGCCGGTCGCCTTGATGTGAGCCTTGGGCAGCTCGACGAGGCGCTTGTCGACAACCGGGCCACCGGCAGCCTTGATGGCGCCGGCAACGTCGGCCGCGGTAACCGAGCCGAACAGCTTGCCCGAGTCACCGGCGGTCTTGACGTTCAGCGAGACGCTCTCGAGACCCTCGATAGCGGTCTTGAGCTCCTTGGCGTGCTCCAGGCCGCGCACAGCGCGCGCTTCCTGTGCACGGCGGATGCCCTCGACCTGCTTCTCGGCACCACGGGTGGCAACGATCGCCAGGCCGCGGGGCAGCAGGTAGTTGCGGCCGTAGCCGTCCTTGACCTCAACGGTGTCGCCAGGCGCACCGAGGTTGTCCACGTCAGCGGTGAGGATGAGCTTCATCGTGTTCCCTCCCTTTCCTAGCGAGCCGTCGAGACGTAAGGCAGCAAAGCGACCTCACGGGAGTTCTTGACAGCAACAGCGATATCGCGCTGGTGCTGCACGCAGTTGCCGGTGACGCGGCGAGCGCGGATCTTGCCGCGATCGCTGACGTACTTACGCAGCAGCGTTGTGTCCTTGTAATCGATCTGCGTGTTCTTTTCCTTGCAGAAAGCGCAGACCTTCTTCTTCAAAACCTTCTCGCGCGCGGGCGACTTAGGCATGGTCTTTCTCCGTACTTCTGGATGTTCCGATCGAAGGTCGGATCAGAACGGGGGCTCGTCGTCCCCGGAACCGCCGAACGAGCCGGCCTGCGGGGCATTGCCCCACGGGTCGTCGCCGCCGACGTTCGCGTTGGAACTAGGGCGTCCACCGCCCGATCCGCCGGAAGAACCACCGAAGCCGCCTCCGCCACCGCCGCCACGACCGGCCTTGCTGACCTTGGCGGTGGCATAGCGGAGCGAAGGGCCGATCTCATCGACCTCGAGCTCCACGACAGTGCGCTTTTCGCCTTCACGCGTTTCGTAGCTGCGCTGCTTGAGCCGGCCCTGCACGATGACGCGCGAGCCCCGGGTCAAGCTTTCGGCTACGTTCTCCGCTGCCTCGCGCCAGATGTTGCAGCGCATGAACAGAGCGTCGCCGTCTTTCCATTCGTTGGACTGACGGTCGAAGATGCGGGGAGTGGACGCGACTGTGAAGTTCGCGACCGCAGCTCCCGCCGGGGTAAAACGCAGTTCGGGATCGGCGGTCAGATTGCCGACCACGGTGATGACGGTATCGCCTGCCATGTGGTTCCTCCTGCTGTGTGTGGAGACCTGATGCGCCAGAGCCTACGGCCAGGCGCCGACAGGCTCACTTGCCGTGGCGCAGAACCTTGGTGCGAAGCACCGACTCGTTCAGGCCGAGCTGGCGATCCAGCTCTGCAACCGTGGCGGGCGTCGCGCTGATATCGATAACCGCGTAGATGCCTTCGCTCTGCTTCGCGATCTCGAATGCGAGACGACGCTTACCCCACACGTCGACCTTGTCGACCTTGCCGCCTTCTTGGCGAACAACATTGAGGAACGTATCCAGCGAGGGAGCAACAGTGCGCTCATCCAGGCTGGGGTCCAGGATAATCATCAATTCGTAATGACGCATAAGACCTCATCACCTCCTATGGACTGTGAACGGTCACGGACGATCCGTGACAGGAGGGTCGTTGCGTCAGCAACCCAAGAAGGGTACATGAGCCATCCCTGACCAGGGAAATCGACCTCCGTCCCGGGCAGCGGATTTGACCTAGGGTGAGGACATGCGCACGAGTCCCAGGACGATCTCGCTCGTCGCCGTCCTGACGTGCGCGTTCGCGCTCTGGCTCGGATACCTCAACAAGGCCCGCTGCGCGGGTGCGCCGTTCGACGAACTCGGTCGCACGATCCGCTTCGAGGACATCAAGGACGCGCACGTCTGTTATTCCGACATCCAGCAGTTGTGGCTCGGACGTGGCATCAATCTCCACCAGTTCCCCTTCGTCGACGGCAGCATCGACGCGGCCGGGAATCTCGTCGGAAGCACCGTCGAATATCCCGTACTCAGCGGTCTGCTGATGTGGCTGGGCGCGATCGGCGTCCATACCGACGCCGAATTCCTGCTGCGGTCCGCACTGCTCCTGGCGCCGTTCGGTCTCCTCACGGCGTGGCTGCTCGCACGCCTCGCCGGGTGGGCCGCCCTGGCGTGGTCGGCGACACCGCCACTGGTGCTCTACGCGTTCCTCAACTGGGATCTCCCGGTCGTCGCGGTCACCGTCCTGGCGATCGCGGTGGTCGGCTTCGAACGCTGGTCGTTGCGCACGCGCGGCGTTGTTGCGGGCGTGCTTCTCGCGGTCGGGTTCTGCCTGAAGATCTATCCGGGCATCTTCGTCCTGCCGCTGATGATCTACGTGTTCACAGGCGGTCGTGCGGCCGGCACGGTGCGCGACGTGCGGGGCGCGCTTGCGGTCGCCGGCGCCGCGGTGGCGACGACTGTCGCGATCAACCTTCCGTTCGCCGTCCTCGGATACGAGGGCTGGCGTGCGTCGTTCACGTTCCAGCAGAACCGCGCCGCCGACGGAACGAGCAATTCGGTCTGGTTCTGGGGGCTGCGTCCGTTGCTGGGGGGTTACGAGGGCACGGGCGTGACACCGGAATTCAACGAGGTCGTCGCCGTCGCGTCTCCGCTGCTCATCGCCACGTCGTTCCTCCTCGCCCTGTGGCTCGGCCGCCGGCGGTATCTCCGTGGGGGCCCGTATCCGTGGCTGCCGGTCGCGGCCGCGATGCTGTGCGGCTTCATGCTCTTCCACAAGGTCCACTCGCCCCAGTACACGCTCTGGTTGTTGCCGCTGCTGGTCCTGCTGCAGGTTCCGTGGCGGCTCGTCGCGGCCTACCTCGTCGTCGACCTCGCGATCGGCATCGGTGTCTTCCGGTGGTTCTACGCGACCGGGGGCGCGATCGAGATCGAACTACCTCTCCTTCTCACCACGATCGGTGTGTGGGGACGCGCGATACTGTTGGTCGTACTGTTCTTCGTCTTCCTGCGCGCACCGCGGCGTCCGCCGCCCGATACTCCACCCGCGGAGCGAGGTCGGGAAGCCCTCGGCACGGAAAGCGTCCGATGAGCGACATCTGGTCCGACCACCCGTCTCTCGACGGCGCGCGCGTGCGGCTCGATCCGCTCACGGTCGCGCACGCGCCGCGACTACTCGACGCGGCCGACGATCCCGACGAGATCTTCCGCTGGTCCGCTGCCGTGATCCGCAATCCCGCGGACGCGGACTCGTTCGTCCGCAGTGCGGTGGACGATCCGGATCGGCAGCCCTACGCGGTGATCGACAAGGACACGGGCGCCGTCGTCGGTTCCACGTCGTACTACCTGCTCGAACCGGAACACCGCAAACTCACGATCGGCCATACCTGGTTGGCGACGTCGGCACAGCGCACGCACGTCAACACGGAAGCGAAACTGCTGTTGTTGCGGCACGCCTTCGACGATCTTCGTGCGGTGCGCGTGGAGTGGCACACCGACGAATTCAACAGTCGCTCGCGCGAGGCACTCGCGCGTCTCGGTGCCCGGCACGAAGGATTGCTGCGCAAACACCGCCGGCGCCGTGACGGCTCGTGGCGTACGACCGCGCTGTTCTCGATGACGGACGACGAATGGCCCGTCGCGCGGGCGAGGCTGGAAGCGCGGGCGACCCGGTGACCTCCGGACCGTCGACCGGGAAGGAGTAGAGATGGGCAAGGTGGCTTGGGGATTCACGTCCTCGATCGACGGCTTCATCGCCGGTCCCGGACACGACATGAGTTGGTTGTCCGCGGCCGAACCATCGGCCGAGGGCACGACGGAACGCATGGCGGGGGATGTTGCGGTGATCGTCTCCGGCCGCGCCGGCTACGACGCGGCGAAGGAGCAGCAGGACGAACGCGACGAGATGACGTCCCAGGCCTACGGAGGCGCCTGGTCGGGAACCGAATTCATCCTCACGCACCGGCCGGAGGAACTCGCCGACGATCCGGCCGTCGTCGCGATGAACTGCGACATCGTGGAAGCGATTCGTCGCGCTCAGGAGATCGCCGGTGATCGGGACGTGCAGATCATCAGCGCCGATATCGCCCGGCAGGCGCTCGAACACGATCTGATCGACGAGTTGCAGGTTTTCGTCGCCCCGGCGTTTCTCGGCGACGGCACCCGCATCTTCGACGTGCCGGGCGGTCGACGACTCGACTGGGAGTTGATCGACATCTACGAGGACAGTCCGCGTAGTTTCGGGCGGACCTACCGTCCGAAGGGGCACAGCCTCGCGCGGTCCGATCGACCCCCGGCGGACTCGGCATGAGCGACACCCTGCGACCCGCGCTCGCACGCCTGACCGCGCCGGCACTCGTCGCGGCGGGTGCGGTGTGTGCGTGCGCGGCTGTCGTATGGGCCGACCCGACCACACCGGGCGGCGTGATCCCGCCGTGCCCCACCTACACGATCTTCGGGATCTACTGTCCGGGATGCGGGATTTCGCGAATGCTGTATTCGCTGGTGCACCTGGATATCCCGGCGGCGCTGCACTACAACGCGTTGGGTGTCGTCGCGGTGGCGGGCCTACTGGCGGCGTTCGCGGTGTGGACCGTCGGCCGGATTCGCGGGACCGCACCGGGACCGCGCTGGAGCAGGTTCCGATGGGCTCCGCACCTCGCACTCGGAGTGATCGCACTGTGGTTCGTGGTGCGCAACATTCCGGTCGCGCCGTTCACCGCCCTGCGGATCTGACCTGTCCGAAGCGAGCTGGCAGCGTCATGCCGCGCGTAGCGACGACAGCGCAGCGTGTTGCTCGACGCGGACGCGGCAGGGGCTGAGAGCCATGGCGACCGCTGTCTGTTCCGGATCGAGGCCGACGATCGTGCGGAGGATCAGAATGTCGTGCTGGAGGCGCGTGAGGGGCGCGTCGCGCCGGACCGCGAAGCGGGTGTCGGCAGTCTCGGCCGCCAGGGAGTACGCGAGACGCAGGAACGGCCGGTCGGCACCGGACGGCGCGGACAGTGCGGCGAGAATCGAACGGCACGCCTCGAGGGCGAGCCGGTCCGCGTCCGAGAAGGAATGGCCCACGTGCTTCGCCCGCGCCCGGCTGTACGCCGACACGGCCGGGTGCAACTCCCGGAGCAGCACGGGAAGCGCCGCCGCGTCACCTGCGGCGACCGACCAGGCCAGATCGCACGCCGTGAAGTTCGAAGATGTACCACCGACTTCCACAGCCGGTGTTCGTCCGCCCGTCGTCACAGAACCTCCTCACTTCCCCTCCGACCCTAGGACCCGGAGGCGACCGGCGACGTAGTCCATTTGGATGATTTCGGCTTTCCCACACGTTGGTGGGACGGCCGCAATCGGTCGGGGAGCCAGGAGGGCGGCTTGTCGGGTGCCTGGTCGAGGACGCCTCCCACCGGGTCGTCGATGAATCCGTATCGCACCGGATCGCCGACGGGCCGCCGAATCTGCCACAGCACCGCGGCGCACAGCGCGACCACAGCGACATCGCGGAGGAACACCGTTGCGGTGAACCACTGTTCCGGAAGCCCCTTCTCCGCGGGACCGAGGTAGTAGTACATGCGCGGTACCCACACCAGCGCGTCGACGGTCATCCAGGCTAGTAGCGCACGGCGCTGGGGGATGGCGAGCACCGCGAGAGGGACGAGCCAGAGCGAGTACTGCGGACTCCACACCTTGTTGGTGAGCAGGAACGCGGCAACGACCAGAAAACACAGTTGAGCGAGGCGCGGGCGGCGCGGGGCGGTGAGCGCCACCAGTCCGATACCGGCGCATGCTGCGGCGAACAGCACCAGCGAGACGAAGTTGAGGGTGGACGGTGCCCAGTTCGGCCAGCCGACGAACGAACGCAGCACGTTGTAGATCGAATCGGGATCGGCGCCCCGATCGGAGTTCAAACGGAAGAACTCGGCCCAGCCCGCCGGATACAGCAGCATGATCGGCAGGTTCACCACCAGCCACGTGGCCGCCGTCGCCCCGGCGGTTTTCGCGAACGGCCGAAGCTTCCCGGTACGCAGACACAGCACGAACAACGGGCCGAGCAGCAGCAGGGGATACAACTTCGTCGCGGCCCCGAGGCCGAGCAGCACACCTGCGAGGACGGGCCGGCGCCGCGCCCAGGCGAGCAGTCCGCCGGCGGCGAACGCGGTGGTGAGCGCGTCGAAGTTGGTGAAGGCGTGAACGATGACGAGAGGCGAGGCCGCGACCAGCGCGGCGTCCCACACCCGTCGCCCCGCAGACATGGCGGTCGCCCAGACGGTTGCCAGCCACGCCAGCGCCAGCCCCCACGCGACGACGTTGAAGTAGATCGCGACCTGGAGACCACCGGGGAGCCACGGCGTCGCATCCCACGCCTTCGCGATGCGCATGGACGCGTACTGGTACATGCCCGCGACGACCGGGTACTCCATGTACCGGGTCTGCATCTGCCCGTCGGGACCCGGTTCCTCCCAGGACGTCTTGTACGGGAAGGCACCTTCACTGAGGCGCTCCGCGCCGTACAGGGGAACGATGTCGGAGTAACACATCGCCACGTACTGGCGGTTGTTGCTCCAGTCGAGACCCGGCGCGCCGTCCGGGCCCATCGGCGCTTGCTGGATGCACGCGGCTTTCGTGAACCAGCCGAACGCGAGGAACACCACGGCGAGCAGAAGCATCGCGCGCACGGGGGTGAAGAAGCGGGTCCGGCCGATCATGGCGTGCCGGCCCACCGGACCGCCGATCACTGTGGTCAGGCGCGACACCATCGGGTCTGTGCGACCCGGGGTATCGCGCCAATCCACCGATCGGCGGTCCTCGGCGAGTGGGACCGGAGACACCGGTTCCCGGTTCTTGCGCTCCCCTTCGACCGTCACGCGACTTTTTTACCGTGCGGGCGCGAGTTCGGGCTGTTGTGCCTGCGCGCCGGGAACCGCTTGCCCGTTTTGTCCCGCCCCGTTCTGTCCCGGTACCCGGTTCTGCGTCGTCGGCTCGGAAGGAGCGTCGTCCTCGACGTTTCCGCCGGAATCATCCTCTTCCTGTTCGACGCCGGAACCCGGACGTGAGGGGACGGTCGGGCGTGTGGTCTGCGGCGCGACTCCCGGTACAGGAATCGTGACGCCCGGGAAGATCTCCACGTTCTGGGTGGTGATCTCCGGGATCTCCGGGATGGTCGGAATGGTGCGAGTGGTCTCGGGCGCGGTCGTGGTGGGCTTCGCCGTTTCCGACGCCGTCCACGAGGGCACACCCGCGACACCCGAGATCGCTCCGGGCTTCGGGAACGACTCCACCTCGGTGCCCTCGAGAGCACCGTCCATCGTGTCCTTCCAGATGTCCGACGGAAGCCCCGAACCGTAGATCATCCCGCCCCAGCTGTTCTCGAGCGGGAGACCTTCCTCGGTTCCCATCCACACGGCGGTCGACAGCGACGGCGTGTAACCGACCATCCATGCGTCCTTGTTCGACCCGGTATCGCCGAGCTGCGCGGTACCGGTCTTGGATGCGGACGGGCGGCTCCCGGCGAGCGCGTGCCCGTTGGAGTGGGCCGCGATCGGCATCATCGCGGCAGTGGTGTTGTCGGCGACGACCTCGTCGACCACCTGCTCGCCGACCGGGCTGCCGCGGTCCAGCAGGACCTCGCCCTCGGACGTGACGACCTTCTGCACGAAGTACGGCTCGTGGTAACGGCCGGAGGCTGCGAGGGTCGCGTAGGCGGATGCCATGTCGAGCACGCGGGACTGGTACTGGCCCAGCACGATGCCGTAGTTGGGGCCGGCTCCGTTCGGCTCGGTGAGTGTCTCACCGATACCCGGAACCTCCTTGGGGATGCCCAGCTTGTGCGCCATGTCGGCGATCGCCTGCGGGCCGTCGTCCATCTCGAGCATCATCCGGTAGAAACTCGTGTTCAGCGACCGCTTGAGCGCCTCCGCGATGGTGCACTCACCACACGACTGGCCTTCGACGTTGCCGATCTTGATGCCGTTGACGGTCAGCGGACCGCTGTCGTAGGTCTTCGACAGCGGCACACCCTGCTCGAGGTTCGCGGCGAGACCGAACACCTTGAACGACGAACCCGTTTGCAGGCCCGCGTTGGCGAAGTCGTAACCGATACCGCTCTCACCGCCGTAATAGGCACGCACCGCACCGGACCGCGGATCGACCGAGACGACGGCCGTGCGCAATTCCTCCGGTTCGCCTTCGAGGTTGGATCGCACGGCGTCGAGTGTCGAGGCTTGTGCCTTCGCATCGATCGTCGTGGTGATCTCGAGTCCCGCGGTGTTGAGCAGGGTCTCGTCGATTCCCTCGGATGCCAGTTCCCGCAGGACCTGGTTCTTGATCAAACCTTCGGGACCCGAGGACTGGTCGCCGTTGTCGAGTTCCGCCAGCGGCACGTACGCGGGGTACTCCATGCCTGCGCGGTCGGTGGAGTTGAGCGTGCCGGCGGCCACCATGCCGTCGAGCACGTAGGTCCAGCGCGACTTGGCGCCCTCGGGATTCTGCTCGGGGTCGAGCAGCGACGGCAGCTGAATGGACGACGCGAGGACCGCACCTTCCTCGACGGTCAGTTCGTTGACCGGCTTGCCGAAGTACGCGTTCGAGGCGGCGGAGATGCCGTAGGCGCCGCGACCGTAGTAGATGGTGTTGAGGTAGGCCGCGAGGATGTCGTCCTTCGACCACTGATTCGCCATCTTGACCGAAAGAACGAGTTCCTTCATCTTGCGGGTCAGGCTGCGCTCGTTGCCGACCAGAGCAGTCTTGACGTACTGCTGCGTGATGGTCGAACCACCACCGGCGCTCTCGCGGCCGAGGATGTTGTCGCGCGCGGCCCGCGCGAAACCGGTCGCCGAGAATCCCGGGTTGGAGTAGAAGTCACGATCTTCCGCGGCGAGCACGGCGTTCCGGACGTGGACCGGGATCTGGTCGAGTTCGACCTCGTGGCGGTTGCCTTCCGGCGGGATCACCTTGGTGATGACGCCGGTCCCGTCGGAGTTGTAGATCGTCGCAGCCTGGTTGGTGACGAGCTCACCCGGACGCGGCACGTCCTGCGCCACGTACGCCAGCATGAAGGCGAGCAGGGGGATGAGGATGCCCGCGGCCACGACGCCGTAACCGATGCGACGGATGGTGCGCCAGCGGGTGTTCTTGCCGCCGCCGCTTCCGTCGCCACCACGACCGCCACCGCCCTTGCCGCGACGGGCGGGCGGCGGCGTTCCGGGCGGACCGCCCGCGACAGCGGTCGTCGGCCGGGAGTCCTGCGGAGAACGAGACGGCGGACCGGCAGGGGACGCCACGCGGCGGGTGGCCGCGCCCGGGTCGGACGGACCGGCGTGGGGACCGCGTGCCGCGTCGGGACCCTGCGGCGGCCGCTGCGGTCCACGTCCCTGGGGAGTGTTGTTGCCGGGAGCCGGCGGGAACTGCTGGGTGCGCTGCGGAGGATTCGCTCCCGGCGGCACCGGACCTGCGCCCGGTCCCCGAGGCGGCAGCGCGTTCGGGTTCTGGGCGTTCGGGTTCTGGGCGTTCGGGTTCTGGGCGTTCGGGTTCTGGGCGTTCGGGTTGGACGGCGCGGGACCCCGGCGCGGGGGATACGGCTGTCCCTGCGGAGGCTGCTGCGGCCGGCCCTGTGGGAACGGCTGGGGAGGGTACGGCGGACGGCCGCCGAACTGCGGCGGCTGAGGCCGGCCGGGCCGGCCCTGGGGGCGCGGCTGAGGCGGCAACGGTCGTCCCTGGGCGGGTCCCCCTTGCGGCGCCGGTCGCTGCTGCGGCGGCGGACCTGCCGGGTTGTCCCGGTGAGGCGGATTGGACCTGTTGCCCTCGGGTTCGTTGTCGGGGGAACTCACGTACTCATCTCCAACTGTTTGCGCGACGCGTGACGCCGCATCTTCGAATGCCCGTCCGAAGACGGGCACGCGAGGATTCGTTCGTGCGGGCGGTATGCGGGAAGGAACTTCATCGGGCAGCGTTCGCTCACGTCGTCCGGCGCCCGTTCACTCGCTCGCGGTGCGACGGTCCTGCCCCGTCGTCCGGCGACGGGGGCGTTTCGGGGCCGGTTGCGACCCCAGGACGTACGACTGCACCAGGTGATTCCAACTACACGTGCGACATACCTCGACCACATGGACCGAGAATTCCTCCTGGCTGGCGGCCAGGCGGGTCAGCTCTTCGGGCGTTCGGGCCGACCCGGACACCGGGCCGAGCTTTTCCCCGAAGACCCACGAGACGAGGGTCACCTGCTCCTTGCGGCAGATCGGGCAGGTGACGTCGCTGCCCTTGCCGTGGAACTTTGCCGCCCGTAACAGGTAGGGGCCGGCGTCGCAGACTTCGGCCACACCGCGCCGCCCCGAGTAGACCTCGGCAAGCAGCGACCGACGCTGCAACGCGTAGTCCACCACCTGCCGCTGAATTCGCACGGACCCCAGAGTACGTGCGCCGGGGCGACAGGTGGGGGCGGAGTGGTATCAGCAACCCTGTGACGCGCGGCAATCTTCGCCCCGCCGGAGGTGTCCGCAACAACCGAACGCCGTCCGGGAACCGCTTCCACCTGGGACGGACGTTCCGGACGATTTCACCAAGGCGTATCGTCGTTTATATCGGCGCGATATAGTTTTGTGTCGTATCCATCGGTTGGTTCACTCGGACAAGGAGGTGACTCGTGCTGGAACTGGCTATTCTCGGTCTCCTCCTCGAGTCGCCTATGCACGGGTACGAGCTGCGTAAACGCCTCACCGGGCTCCTCGGGCCGTTCCGTGCCTTTTCCTACGGGTCTCTCTATCCGACTCTGCGACGCATGCAGGCGGACGGGCGCATCGAAGAGGATTCGGGAGTTCCCGGGACCGTCAAGCGACGCGCCCGGCGCGTGTATCGGCTCACTCCGGCGGGGCGTGAACGCTTCACCGAACTGGTCGCCGACACGGGACCCCAGAACTACACCGATGACGGATTCGGTGTGCACCTCGCTTTCTTCAGTCGCACCCCCGCCGAGGCGCGGATGCGAATTCTCGAAGGCAGGCGCCGCCAAGTCGAGGAGCGCAGGGAAGCGCTCCGCGACGCGATCGGACGGGCCGGCGGCACCTTGGACCGCTACACCCGTCAACTCCATCAGCTCGGCCTCGAATCGAGCGAACGCGAAGTGCGGTGGCTCAACGAACTGATCGCCGCCGAGCAGTCGACAGCAGCACGCAACAAAGAAGGAGAACCCGACCATGGGTGAGAACAGCACCGCGGTGCGCGTGGCCATTGTGGGCGTGGGGAACTGTGCCTCGTCCCTGGTCCAGGGCGTCGAGTACTACAAGGACGCGGACGCCACCGCTTCCGTCCCCGGCCTGATGCACGTGGAGTTCGGCTCGTACCACGTGCGCGACGTCCAGTTCGTCGCCGCATTCGATGTGGACGCCAAGAAGGTCGGATTCGACCTGTCCGAGGCGATCCTCGCGAGCGAGAACAACACCATGAAGATCGCCGACGTACCGCCGACCGGTGTGACCGTGCAGCGCGGCCACACTCTCGACGGCATCGGCAAGTACTACGCCGAGACCATCGAGATCTCGGAGGCCGAGCCCGTCGATGTCGTGAAGGTTCTGAAGGACGCCGAGGTCGACGTCCTCGTGTCCTACCTGCCGGTGGGCTCGGAACAGGCCGACAAGTTCTACGCACAGTGCTGCATCGACGCCGGTGTGGCGTTCGTCAACGCGCTGCCCGTGTTCATCGCGTCCGACCCCGTATGGGCGAAGAAGTTCACCGACGCGGGTGTCCCCATCGTCGGCGACGACATCAAGTCGCAGGTCGGTGCCACCATCACCCACCGCGTGATGGCGAAGCTGTTCGAGGATCGCGGCGTCGTGCTCGACCGCACGTACCAGCTCAACGTCGGCGGCAACATGGACTTCAAGAACATGCTCGAACGTGAGCGTCTCGAGTCCAAGAAGGTCTCCAAGACCCAGGCCGTCACGTCGAACCTCACCGGTCCGCTCGCCGGCAAGGTCCACGACCGCGACGTGCACATCGGTCCGTCCGACTACGTGCAGTGGCTCGACGACCGCAAGTGGGCGTACGTGCGCCTCGAAGGCCGCGCCTTCGGTGACGCTCCGCTCAACCTCGAGTACAAGCTCGAGGTCTGGGACTCGCCGAACTCCGCCGGCATCATCATCGACGCCATCCGTGCGGCGAAGATCGCCAAGGACCGCGGCATCGGCGGACCGATCCTTCCGGCTTCCGCGTACCTGATGAAGTCGCCGCCGGTCCAGATGGCCGACGACAAGGCTCGTACCGAGCTCGAGGCCTTCATCATCGGCGCCGACGCCTGATTCGCACGCTCTACCGGATGTCACATTCGGGCAGTACTACCACTGCCCGAATGTGACATTCTGCTTTTCGGGGCCGGAGGAGCGTCACACCATCCGGCGGACCACCGACAACGGCAGCACCTTCATCGCGAAGCCCAGCGGAACCCAGGGCCACGCAGGCACGTAGGCGCGGGCAGGCTCTCTCTCGATCGCCGCCGCCAGTGCGCGACATCCCGTTTCCGTGTCGACGATGAACGGCACGTTCTCGACCTTCTCGTTTATCTCCGACCGGATGAAGCCGGGGTAGATCGTGCTCACACCGATTCCGGTGTCCGCCAGGTCCGCCCGCATCCCCTCGCCGAGCGACGCCACCGCGGCCTTCGAGGCCGCATACGTGGTCATGTTCCTCGGCATTCCGCGTAGAGCGCTCATCGAGGAGATGAGCGCGATGTGCCCCGCATTGCGTGGCCGCATGAGTTCGAGCGCGGCCTCGCTCTGGGCGAGGGCACCGAGGAAGTTCGTGTTGGCCGTCTGCGCGTTCGCACGAAAATAGCCCGTCCCCAACGGTTGTCCCTTGCCGAGACCCGCGTTGACGATCACCCGGTCGATACCCCCGAGTTCCTCGTCGAACTCACGGAAGACGGTGAAGACGTCCTCGTGCCGGTCGACGTCGAGAGCACGCAGCGTCACCGTGATGTGCGGGTGTTCGGTGAGCAACTCGGCACGCAGTGCCTCGAGCCGGTCGACGCGTCGCGCAGCGAGGGCGAGATTCCGTCCTCTCGCCGCGAACTCGCGCGCCATCCCGGCACCGAGGCCGGAACTGGCACCGGTGATCAGGATGTTGCGGCGTTCCGGTCGGCTCATCGCACTTCGCTTTCGATTCGGTCGATCAGCGCGTTGCAGCGCGTATCGAGATAGCCGACGATGACCCAGAAATCCTTGAACGCCGGGTTGGTGGTCTGGCCGTGGTGGTAGCGGTAATAGATCTGCTGCGCGATGACGGCGAGCCGGAACAGGCCGAATACCTCGTAGAAACCCCAATTGTCCACCGGCAATCCGGTTTTCTCGGAGTAGTAGTCGACGATCTCCTGCCGGGTGAGCATCCCGGGAAGGTCGGAGGGTTGTCGCTTGGTCGCGAGCAGCATCGGATCGTCGTCGGCTTGCACCCAATAGGCCAGGGAAGAACCGAGATCCATCAGCGGGTCGCCGACGGTGGCCAGTTCCCAGTCGAGAACGGCCAGCGGTGTGCACGGATCGTTCTCGTCGAGCACGACGTTGTCGAGGCGGAAGTCACCGTGGACGACCGTTTGCGCCACGTCGGCGGGTTGTGCTCGATCGAGCCATGTCCGCACCCGGTCGAAGTCGGGAACATTGTCGGTGCGGGCCTTCTCGTACCGTGACGACCACCCGGCCACCTGGCGGGCGACATATCCGGTGCCGCGGCTGAATTCGTCCAGTCCGGTCGCGACCGGGTCGACGCTGTGCAATTCGACGAGCAGATCGACGATCCGCAAGCAGAGGTCGCGGGTCTGTTCGGGCGTGAGTGCGAGGTCCGACGGCGGATTCGCGCGCAGGACCGTTCCGGGTACGCGCTCCATGACGTAAAAATCACTGCCGAGAACGCTGTGGTCGGTGCACAGGCCGATCATCGCCGGGACGCACGGGTAGACAGGTGCGAGCAGCGACTGGATGCGGTATTCGCGCACCATGTCGTGGCCCGAGGACGGTTTCGCGCCCACCGGCGGTCGCCGTAGGACTAGATCACGGTCCGGGTACCGCAGCAGATAGGTGAGATTCGATGCGCCACCCGCGAACTGGTGGACAGCGGGAACGCCGTCGATGCCGGCATGTTCGGAGAGCCACGACGCCACCGCGGCGACGTCGAACGCATCCTCTTCACGAACATCGCGCGCGTTGTCGGGAAGAACCGTCACTTCTGCCGCACCCCGTCCTGCTTGTACTTACCGAGTTCGCCACGCGCGATCAGTCCCTGATGGACCTCGTCGGGCCCGTCGGCGAGACGCAACGACCGCGCCGCCGTCCAGGCACCGGCGAGGGGGAAATCATCGGATAGCCCTGCGCCACCGTGGATCTGTATTGCGAAATCGACGATCTGCTGCGTCACGCGAGGCGCCGCGACCTTGATCTCCGAGACTGCCGACCGGGCACCGGCGAGACCTTGCGTATCGAGCAGCCATGCCGCGTGGAGGACGAGCAGCCGCAGCTGATTGATCGCGATACGGGCGTCGGCGACGCGCTCGCGATTACCCCCGAGGTCGATGAGGGGTTTGCCGAACGCGGTGCGCTCGAGGCCGCGACGGCACGCGAGTTCGAGAGTGCGCTCGGCGAGGCCGACGAGACGCATGCAGTGGTGGATACGGCCGGGTCCGAGTCTGCCCTGGGCGATCTCGAATCCCCGGCCGGGACCGGCGATGATCGCGTCGAGCGGCAGCCGCACATCGGTGAACGACACCTCGCCGTGCCCTGCGGGCTCGTCGTAGAACCCCATGGTCGGCAACATGCGTTCGATCGTGACACCCGGGGTGTCCACAGGAACGAGGACCATCGAATGCCGTTGGTACTTATGAGCTTCGGGATCGGTCAGGCCCATGAAGATCAGGACCTTGCAGTCCGGATGTCCGATGCCGGTGCTCCACCATTTGCGTCCGTTGAGCACCACCTGGTCACCCTCCACCACGGCGGTCGCGGCCATGTTGGTCGCGTCGGACGAGGCGACGCCGGGTTCGGTCATGCAGAACGCGGAGCGAATCTCACCGTCGAGCAGGGGGCGGAGCCACTGATCCTTCTGGGCTGCGCTGCCGTAGTGGTACAGCACCTCCATGTTGCCCGTATCGGGTGCGGCGCAGTTGAACACCGCGGAGTAGAACGGTGATCGCCCCATTTCCTCTGCGAGCGAGGCATATTCGACGTTCGACAAACCGGCGCCGAGTTCCGCGTCGGGAAGGAAGAGATTCCACAGTCCTTTGGCGCGGGCAGCGCGCTGGAGTTCGCGGAATTCGTCGCTCACCGCCCACGCGTCTGCGCCGGAAGTGTCCTGACGCTGGGCCTGGGCGACGCCGCGAGTGGCGTGGAGGCGGGCTTCCACCGGCGCGACCTCGTCGGCGATGAACGTGCGGAGCCGCTCGAGATAGTCGCGGCTGCGGTCGGACTGTCCGAAATCCATGTGCGCCTTCCGTAGGAACGGTAATGAGCAATGCTCAGTTAGGCTAACCGGATGAGTACCCCGCGACAAGAGGTCGGTCAACGCCGACGGCTGCCACCCGAGGAACGACGTCGGCAACTCGTCGCGATCGGTTTGCAGGAACTCGCGACGCGACCCATCCATGCACTCTCCATCGACCGTGTCGCCGACATCGCCGGAATCTCCCGCAGCCTGTTGTTCCGGTATTTCCCGACGAAACAGGACTACTACGTGGCGATCGTCGGATCCGCCTCGCGCCGCCTGCTGCGCGCGGCGGTACCCGCACCGGGTGACCCCGATCCGCTACGAGCGATTCTGCATGCGTTCGTGTCGTTCATCGACCGGCACGGCGACAACTACCAGACCTTCTTCCACGGCGGATACGGATCCGATCCGCAGATCCGCGAAATCCACGGGTCGATGAAGAACACCCTCGTCGATCGGGTGATCTCCGCGCTCGGGTGCGCGGACAGCCCGCTCACCCGGATGCGGCTGCGGGGATGGTGGTCGCTGGTCGAATCCCTCGCGATCGACCGGCTGCACGAGCCGGGGCTCACCGTCGACCCAGGGCTTTCCATCGACGCCGTGGTCGACTACGTCAGCACGCTCCTACCGGCCGTCCTCACACCGGACGGCGCGGTCACAGCCCCGGAATCTGGATCGTGACCCCGGGGAACACCTCGATCTGCGGCGGGACGGGGACGGGCAGCTGAACCGGCGGTGCCGGAATCGTGATCGGCGGAAGGTTCGAGAAATCCGGAAGCCGGAACCCGGGGACGGGGGCTTCCGGCTCGGGCGCCTCGATTCCCGCGTCGGCCGGCACACCGGCCTGACCGCCGATCGGTTCCGGCCACGGGAAGCTCTCCACTTCGGTGCCCGCGAGGGCGCCGTCCATCGTGCCCTTCCAGATGTCCGCCGGCAGGCTCGACCCGTAGATCGATCCGCCCCAGCTGTTGGTGATGGGACCGGCGTCGGGCGTTCCGATCCAGACCGCTGTCGACAGGGACGGGGTGTACCCCACCATCCACGCGTCCTTGTTGAGCCCGGTGTCACCGAGCTGCGTGGTGCCGGTCTTCGCCGCCGAGGGGCGTCCCCCGGCCAGTGCATGTCCGCGCGAGTGTGCCGCGATGGGCAGCATCGCCTGCGTGGCATTGTCGGCGACGGCGGGATCGATGCGCTGCTCGGCGGGGGAGGCGGGCCGATCGAGAAGTACTACACCGTCCGCCGTGACGACCTTCTGCACGAAGTACGGCGCACGGTACGTCCCGGACGCCGCGAGCGTCGCGTACGCCGATGCCATGTCGATGACCCGCGACTCGTACTGGCCGAGCACGATGCCGCCTTCCGGCGGCCCGTTCGTCGTTCCCAGCGTGGTGCCTTCGACGCCGGGAATGGTCTTCGGGATTCCCGCCCGGTGTGCGATGTCGGCGATCTTCTGCGGCCCGTCCTTCATCGACATCATGAGCCGGTAGAAGCTGGTGTTGAGCGACCGCTTGAGTGCTTCCGCGATGGTGCACCGCCCGCACGATTCGCCCTCGACGTTGCCGATCTCGAGGTTCCCGATCTTCAGCGGTGAGCTGTCGAACTTCGCGTTCAGCCCGATCCCCTCGTCGAGGGCCGCAAGCAAGCCGAACACTTTGAACGACGAACCGGTCTGCAGGGGTGCCTGCGCGTAGTCGAACCCGGCGCCGTCCTCGCCGCCGTAATAGGCCCGTACGGCACCCGAACGGGGGTCGATCGACACGACCGCGGTGCGGAGGTCGGGGTTCTCGCCTTCGAGCGTGCTGCGCGCGGAGCCGACGG
Source organism: Rhodococcus sp. NPDC058639 (assembly GCF_042717545.1). Classification (NCBI taxonomy): domain Bacteria; kingdom Bacillati; phylum Actinomycetota; class Actinomycetes; order Mycobacteriales; family Nocardiaceae; genus Rhodococcus; species Rhodococcus sp. NPDC058639. The sequence goes on along the minus strand of NZ_JBHXRF010000001.1, from coordinate 313,627 downwards.
CAGCCTCCTGCGCGACGGGGTCGATGGTCGTGGTGATGCGCAGGCCCTCGGTGTTGAGAACCTGCTCGCTGATCCCGGCCTGTGACAGTTCGCGCAGTACGTGGGACCGGATCAGTCCCTCCGGTCCCGTCGCCTGGCTGGCGAGCGCCAGCGAGTTCGACGGCACGGTGTCCGGGAAGACTTGTGTGGCGCGCTCACCTTCGTCGAGCACGCCCATACCGACCATGCCGTCGAGCACGTAGTTCCACCGTTCCTCGACGGCGAGGCGGTTGTACTCGGGATCGAGAGTCGACGGGGTCTGGATCACGCCCGCGAGCACGGCCCCTTCGGACACCGACAGCTCACCGACCGGCTTGCCGAAATATGCCTGCGACGCCGCCGCGATTCCGTATGCACCGCGCCCGAAATAGATCGTGTTGAGGTAGGCCTCGAGGATCTCGTCCTTCGACCATTCGCGGGCCATCTTGGTGGAGATGACGAGTTCGCGCATCTTTCGGTCGAGGGTGCGGTCCGCCCCGACCAGGACGTTCTTGACGTACTGCTGCGTGATCGTGGAACCGCCACCCGCGCTTTCCTTACCCATGACGTTGTCGCGGGCCGCGCGGGCGAAGCCTGTGATCGAGAAACCCGGGTTGGTGTAGAAGTTGCGATCTTCGGCCGACAGCACCGCGTTGCGGACGTGCACGGGCACTTCGTCGATGGTGATCTCGACGCGGTTCCCTTCGGGCGGCACGACCCGCGTGATCTCGGTCGTATCGTCGGCGGCATAGATCCGCGCGATCTGGTTCGTCTTCAGGTCGGCCGGACGCGGAACCTCCGTCGCCGTGTACGACGACATGAAGAACCCCGCGGGCACGATCACCAGAAGCGCGACGACGGCGAGCACTACCCACCGCGCGATCCGCCACCCACCTGCGCGCGCGGCGGACTTTGTAGAACCGTTCCTGCCGGTTGTGTGCCTGTTCGAGGAAGTCACTCGTATCACTTTCTCCGGAATCCGGGCGGGCAGGGCAAATCGCACCCGCCTAGGAATGGTACGGAAGTGCCCGGCACAGATGATCTACGAGCAGATCAGGGGCCGGTGCGCCGCCACGCCCGGAACACGAACCACCACGCCACCGCGAAACCGAGGAGCACCAGCGACGGCACGATCCCCGGCTCCGGAGAACGCATCTCGGCCACCGCGCCGACCACCGCCAGCACGGTGAAGACGGTGATAAAGCCCAGGAGCATCTCGAGTCGCTGCCGTTTCGGAAGACGTTTCACGACTTGACGCCACCTGCGGTCAGACCCGAGATGATCCGGCGCTGGAACAGCAGAACCATGATCACGAGCGGCACCATCACGAGTGTGCCGCCGGCCATGATCGACGCGTACGGGGTGACGTACGGGTCGGTTCCGGTGAATCGGGCCATCGCGACCGTAACCGGTGCGGTGCGTTCGCTCGAGAGCTGCGACATCAACAGGAACTCGTTGACCGTGGCGATGAACGCGAGGATCGCGGTGGTGAACAGCGCGGGGGCCGCCAGCGGCAGCATCACGAGGCGGAAGGCCTGTCCGCGGGTGGCACCGTCCATCCGGGCGGCCTCTTCGAGTTCCCAGGGAAGCTCGGAGAAGAACGACGTGAGGGTGTACACCGTCAGCGGCAGCACGAAGGAGATGTTCGGAATGATCAGAGCCTGATAGCTGCCGATCCAGCCGATGTCGGTGAACAACTGGAAGAGCGGCGTGACGAGTGCGACGACCGGGAACATCGACGCACCCAGGATGATGCCCGTGACGAAGTACTTGCCACGGAAGTCGAACCGCGACAGCGCGTAGGCGGTGAACACGCCGATGAGCAGGGCGATCGCGGTGGTCGCACCCGCGATGATCACGCTGTTGAGCAGTGCGCGCGAGAAATTGACCTTGGCGGCGGGGTCGAGTGCGTCCGCGAAGTTCTGCAACGTCGGGTTCGACGGCCACAGGGAGGTGCTGAACGTCTCCCGCGGGTCCCTCAATGCGGTGACGACCATCCAGTAGCACGGAGCGAGGCCCCACACCACGATGATCGCGACCCCGACGTAGGTGCCGATCGAGCGCAACCGGGGCTTGGACGTGCGCGCGGCGGTCATGCGACCTCTCCCTTCCGCTGTTTCTCCTGGGTATCGACGGCGTTGGCCCCCAGGAACCGGACAAGGACGAATGCGCACGCGAAGATGATGAGGAATGTGATCGTCGACAGCGCCGAGGCCGAGTTCGCACCCTGCCGCATCTGATCCACGACGAGCACCGAGATCGTCGATGTCGCGGGATTGGAGCCCATCATGATCGCCGGCAGGTCGTACATACGCAGCGCGTCCATGGTGCGGAACAGGATCGCCACCATCAATGCCGGCTTGACCAGCGGCAACGTGATCTGCGTGAATCGTTGCCACGCATTGGCTCCGTCGACCTTCGCCGCCTCGTACACATCCGACGGGATCATCTGCAGACCCGCGAGGATGAGCAGCGCCATGAACGGCGCGGTCTTCCAGACGTCGGCGACGATGATGGCGAAACGGGCAGGCCACGGATCGGCCGTCCACATGATGTCGGTGCCGAGCAGTTTGTTGGCGATACCGTCGTTGGCGAAGATGAAGAACCACAGCTTGGCGGTGACGGCCGTGGGAATCGCCCACGGCACCAGGACCGACGCGCGCAGCAGGCCGCGGCCGCGGAACGACTTGGCCATCACCAGCGCCATCGCGAAACCGACGACGGTCTCGAGCGAGACGGTGACGACCGTGAAGAAGAACGTATTGAAGATCGACTGCCAGAACTGGGAGCCGAGCGTCCCCGGGGGACACGGGATCGTGCCGGTGGCAGTCCCGCAGGTCTGGGTGATCCAGCGCGTGTAGTTGTCGATCCCCACGAAGCCGCCGGTGACGAATCGACCGGTCTCGGGATCGAGGGTCTTCGCGTCACCGTGTACCGACATCCACACCGCTCGTCCGAGCGGATACAGGATGATGACGGCCAGGACGATCATCGACGGAGCGACGAACATCCAGATCGGGATCGTGCGTCGCTTCTTCACCACGGGTATCGGCGCGTTGGGCACACGATGCCGCCCACCGACATGCCCGCGGTCGGAACCTGATGTGGTCCCGACCGCGGTGTCGTGTGGCGGATCCGCGGGAATACCGACCTGCGGTTCTGCCATGTACTGCTCCTAGAGCATCAGTTGCCGGCGGTTGCGATGCCGGCCTGGGTGTCGTCCAGCGCCTGCTGCACGGTCTTCTCACCGCGGATCGCGGCGTAGGAGTTGTCCGAGATCGCCTTCGACACGGCCGAGTAGTACGGCGACGCCGGACGCGGCTTGGCAGCCTCGAGAACTTCCTTCAGCGTGGTGAAGTACGGGTACTGCTCGATGATCGCTGCATCGTCGTAGACCTCGGCGAGGACGGGAGCGCCACCGGCTTCGGCGTAGTACAGCTGCGACTGGCGCGTCTGCATGAACTCGAGGAAGTCACGCGCGGTCTCCGGCGCATCGCTGAATGCGCTGATGCCGACGTTGTAACCACCGAGCGTGGACGCGCCCGGTCCGTCGACACCCGGGAGGACGGCGATGCCGTACTTGCCGGCGATCGAGGAGCTCTCACCGTCGGTGTAGAAGCCGGGCCACGTGCGCAGGAACATCGCCTCACCGTTGCCGAACGCGGTCTGCGACTCGCCCTCGGTGTAGGTTTGCGCCGCAGCCGGGATGATGTTGTCCTCGAACGCGTCGACGATGAACTGCAGGCCTTCGGCGGTCTGCTCGTCGATCGCCGGTGCGAGACCGTCTTCTCCGACGAAGGAGCCACCGAAGCCGTTGACGATCTCGGTGACGTTGACCGTCAGGCCCTCGTAGTTCTTGAACTGTCCGATGTAGCACGCGATGCCGGCTTCTTCGGCCTTCGGGCACTCGGCCTTGAGGTCGTCCCACGTGGCGGGCGCCTGGTCGACGAGATCGGTGCGGTAGTAGAGGAACGCACCGTTCGTGTTCTTGGGAGCGGCGTACAGGGTGCCGTTGTAGGTGCCCGATTCGACCGTCGCGGGCAGCAGGCCCTCGGTGTCGATCGCGAAGTCGCCCTCGAGGGGGCGCAGCCATCCGTTGGCCGCGAACTCCGCGGTGTTGGTGACGTCGACGGCGATGAGGTCGTACTCGTCGCTGCGCGCCTGCATGCGCTGGGCGATGTCGTCGTACTGGTCGTTGGCCTCGGTCGCGAGCGGCTTGAACGTCACCTGCTCGTCCGGATGATCGGCATTCCAGTCGGCGATGATGCTTTCGAGCGCCGTGTTCAGGGGGTCCTGACCCTCGACGATCGTGATCGGGCCGCGGCCGCCTGCCGGTGCAGCACTGCTGTCGTCGTCGCTGCCGGCGTTGTCGTCGGACGAGCAACCTGCGAGGACGAGCGCGGTGGCCGCCGTCGCGGCGATCGCGGCTCTACGCATCGCCTTCGTGTTGAGATTCATCAACTATCTCCCCATTCGAGGTCGGAAAATATCGCCGGTAACGCGGAGGTAACCGACACCGGCCACTACTGTGGCACGCGCCACCTGGAAAAGTCGGCATTCCGCCCATCCTGGACGGCCGAGTGTCGTGGTTCGCCGGTGCTGACCTCCGGAGGTCAGCCGATCCGCGTTCCGTCCGACGCCCTGAAAATGTGAACCTGATCGGGGTCGAATCGCAGGTGCACGCGTTCGCCCTTCTGCGGCGGACTCCGCCAGTCGCTGCGTGCGACGATCTGCTGGTCTCGGCCACCGACCACCGCGCGCCCGTAGACGTACGCCTCGGAACCGAGTTCTTCGACGACGTCGACATCCATGGGCAGGCCGTCGTTCGAAATCTCGAGATGTTCGGGACGAATGCCGAGGGTGACTTCCGACTCGGTGACCTGACCGACGACATCGCGCGGTACCGGCACGTAGTTCTCGCCCAGTTGGACGCCCCGATCGATCACCGGCAGCCGGAACAGGTTCATCGCGGGCGACCCCATGAATCCGGCGACGAAGACGTTGACGGGCTTGTTGTAGAGCACTCGCGGCGACGCGCACTGCTGCAGGACACCCTTGTCGAGGACCGCGACACGGTCACCCATCGTCATCGCCTCCACCTGATCGTGAGTGACGTAGACGGTCGTGGTGTTGAGCCGGCGCTGCAACTGCGCGATCTGCGTGCGGGTCTGGACGCGGAGTTTGGCGTCGAGGTTGGAGAGGGGTTCGTCCATCAGGAACACCTGCGGCTGGCGGACGATCGCGCGGCCCATCGCGACGCGCTGCCGCTGACCACCCGACAGCGCCTTGGGCTTGCGGTCGAGAAACGGCTCGAGGTCGAGCATCTTGGCGACTTCGACGACCCGTTCCCGGATGTCGCTCTTGGGGTGCTTCGCGAGCTTGAGCGCGAATCCCATGTTCTCGGCGACCGACATGTGGGGATACAGCGCGTAGTTCTGGAAGACCATCGCGATGTCGCGTTCCTTCGGATCCTGCGCGGTGACATCACGGTCGCCGATGAGGATGCGGCCGCTGTGCACTTCCTCGAGACCGGCGAGCAGGCGCAGCGACGTGGACTTCCCACAGCCCGAGGGGCCGACCAGGACAAGGAATTCCCCGTCCTCGATCTCGAGATCCAGCGAATCGACCGCGGGGGTCGTCGAGCCCGGGAACAGGCAGACCGCCTTGTCGAAGGTCACCGAGGCCATCGCAGATCCTTTCCGAAGCGGAACACAGTCTGTGCGGTAGGGGAATCTACCGCGTCCGTGGCGTATTTCCGCTACTCGGCTTGAACTCGTCGTCCTCACCCCAGACCTGGATCCCGCGGAGGCCGGGAACATCCCCGCGACGGAACACCGGATCGCGCCCTTGCTTGCGCTGTGCGGTGTAGTTGTGGAACAGCGCGTAGGCGATGCCGGACAGCGGGATCAGCGCTATCAGGTTGACGATCGCCATCACGCCCATCGAGAGGTCGGCGACCGCCCACACGAGGGGCACCGAACCGATCGCACCGAGAAACACGCAGAGCACCACTGCGCTGCGCAGGTACGGCAGTGCCCTGCGCGTCCCGGTGAGAAATTCGATGTTCGATTCGCTGTAGTAGTAGTTGCCGATGACGGAGGTGAACGCGAGAAAGAAGATCATGACGGTGAGGAAATGCACCGTCCAGTCGCCCAGTTGCAGCGACAGTGCGTTCTGGGTCATCGCGGCACCCTCGATACCGCCGCCGAACTCGGGCTCCGACAGCAGGATGATGAACGCGGTGATCGAGCAGACGAGCCAGGTGTCGAAGTACACGCCGAGGCTCTGCACGAGTCCCTGTTTCACCGGGTGCGAGACGGACGCGGTGGCGCCGGCGTTGGGTGCCGACCCCATACCGGCTTCGTTCGAGAACAAGCCGCGGCGGATCCCGTTCATGAATGCGGCACCGAATCCGCCGCCGACGATCTCACGAATCCCGAACGCGTTCTCGAAGATCAACCGGAACATCCCGGGTACCTCGCCGACATTGAGGATCACGACCACGACACCGATCACCAGATACGCGGTCGCCATGACCGGCACCACGATCTGCGACACCGACGAGATCCGCCGGACCCCACCGAAGATCACGGCGGCCACGCACAACCCGACCCCTATCCCCACGACGACCTGCAGGCCGAAGGTCTTCTCACCGACCGAACCGGCGACCGCATCGACGATCGAGTTGGTCTGCACCGCGTTGAACACGAACCCGTAGGTGATCGTGATGATCACCGCGAAGATCATTCCCATCCAGCGCTTACCGAGCCCGTACTGCATGTAGTACGCGGGTCCGCCGCGGTAGGCGCCTTTGTCACGCACTTTGTACAACTGCGCGAGGGTCGATTCCAGGAATGCCGTCGACGCTCCGATGAACGCCATGGCCCACATCCAGAACACCGCACCCGGGCCACCGAGGCTGATCGCGATGGCCACCCCGGCGACGTTGCCGGTACCGACGCGGGAGGCAGCCGAGATCGAAAAGGCCCGGAATGCGGAGATGCCCACTTCCCCGTCGGGGAGTCGCTCGGGCTTCTCCACGATCGAGCGCAGCATGTCCGGAATCAGCCTGATCTGGATGAACCGGGACCGGATCGTGTAATACAGACCGGACCCGATGAGCAACGCGATCACGGCATACCAGAACCGGTCGTTGACCGCGGTGACAAAATCGACTGCGACGTCCATCCTGCCGATCTTGAGCTGTTCGCGGAGATCCCGCAGCGCTTTGAGGTCGGCACACCGCGTCGGTGGGACGGCCTACCCTTCTCTGGTGAGCTCGGACAAGATGTTGACCCGGATCGGTGGCCTGCTGAGACAGGCCGAGTCGACGGACAACGCCCACGAAGCCGACGCCTTCCTGGCGGCGGCCCAGCGACTCGCGACCGCCGCCTCCGTCGACCTCGCGGTGGCACGCGCGCACGCCGGCGCCAAGGAGCGCCGCGCCACCCCGGTGCAGCGACTGGTGACCATCGGCGAGGTCGGCAAGAAGGGTCTGCGCACCTACGCGCAGTTGTTCCTGGCCATCGCCGCGGCCAACGACGTGCAGTGCGACATCACCGCGACGTCGACGGTGGTCTTCGCCTACGGCTTCGCCGACGATATCGACGTCTGCGAGGCGCTGTACTCGTCGCTGCTCGTGCAGATGGTCCGTGCGTCCGACGCGTATCTGCGGTCCGGCACCTACCGCAGCGAGTCGACGGTCCGCACCGTGGTCGAGCGGCGCGGCGGGCGCGAGGTCAGAACGCGGGTGCGCAAGCCGATCGCCCCCGTCACCGCGAGGCTGAACTTCCAGTCGGCGTTCGCGGCCCGTATCGGTGCACGACTGGCCGAAACCAAACAAGAAATCGAGAGGGACGCCGAGTCGTCGTCTCCAGGGACCGGGCTCGTGCTGCGCGGCAAAGCCGTGGAATTGCGCGACTTCTACCGCAGCACGTCGCAGGCCCGGGGAAGCTGGCGCGGTAATCGTGCTCCGTCGGCACGCTCGACCGACGCACAGCGTGCCGGCGACAGGGCGGGCCGCGCGGCTCGCCTGGGTACGGCACCCGAACTTCCGTCGTCGCCGAGGAGGCTCGAGGGATGACCCGGGTTCGTGATATCCGCAAGTCGGCGGTGTACGAGTCGGAGGCGATGGTGCGCCGCATGTTCGACCTCGCGGACGAGCGCGGCCTGCGCACCGTCGACGTCGCCGGGTCGAGCGTGACGTTGCCCGTCGAGCGACGGTTCGCGTCTCTCGACTCCGTGCAGCGGTATGTCGACGCGGTACTGGCACTCGGATGGGTGCGCGATCGCTGGCCCCGCGCCGCGGTACCCGTCCACGTGCGGGCCCGATCGGGGAATACCGCAGCGCACTACGAAAACGATTGCGCCACGATCGCATTGCCCGAGCATCACGCGAACCGCGCGTGGGCGTTCCGCGAACTCGTGGTTCTGCACGAACTCGCTCACCACCTCGATCCCCAGGACCCCGACGATCCCACCGAACCAGCCCACGGCGCCGGCTTCGTCGATCGCTTCCTCACGCTGGTCGGGGAGATCATCGGGCCGGAAGCAGCATTCGTGCTGCGCGCCACAGGAATCACCGGAGGCGAACAGCGCACCTGACCGGACGAGGTCCGTCACGTGCGCTGTCCGCCTCGGAAGTGCTGTCACACCCCGGCGATCTCCACCCGGTCGTAGTCCGTCACGCCGCCGGCGAGTACCCGAAGGTGGTCGTCCATGGTGCCGAGCGTGTGCTCGATCGCGGTGAGTCGGCTCAGGTAGTGGCCGATCGAATGTTCGGCGGTGACACCGATCCCTCCGTGCATCTGCACCGCCTCCTGCCCGACCTTGCGTGCGGTCCGGCCCACCTGCAACTTCGCCCTCGAGGCGATGATGGGATCGACGATGCCGTCGGCCAGTGCCATCGTTGCGTACAGGCTCATGCTCGCCGCCAGTTCGTACAGGACGTACATGTCGGCGGCGCGGTGTGTCAGCGCCTGGAACATCGACAGCGGCACGCCGAACTGCTTGCGCTGCTTCAGATAACCCGTCGTCAGCTGAACCGACGCATCGATCGCCCCGACCGCTTCGGCGCACAGCGCGGCTTGCGCGCGGACGACGGCAGCGGTGATCGCGGCGGACGCGTCGACGGCGTCACCGAGGGGTTGCGCCGCCACGCCGTCCAGCACGATCTGCGCACCGCGTCGCTCGTCGTTCGTGCGGTAGACGGTGCGCGCGAGGCCGTCCGCTCCGGCGTCGACCAGGAACAGGCCCACGCCGCCGTCGGGAAGCTTCGCGGACACGATGAAGATGTCGGCGCAATCGCCGTGCAGCACAGGGTTCTTACGACCGGAGAGCAACCACCGGTCGGCGTCGCGCGTCGCGGTGGTGGCGACGTCGACCGTGGGCCACCGGCTACCGGGCTCGTCGTGCGCGAACGCGAGCCGAAGATCGCCTTCGGACAACCGCGGCACGAGTTCGGAACGCTGTGCCTCATTGCCGAGTTCGGCGACGAGACCGCCCGGCAGGTACACCGCGGCGAGTACCGGTTCGGGTGCGAGCGTGCGGCCGATTTCGGTCATGACCGCCATGACCTCCACCGGGCCGGCACCCATGCCTCCGTATTCCTCCGCGAAAGGCAGTCCGAGCACTCCCAGTTCGGCGAGTTGCTTCCACACCTCGGGGCTCCACCCCAGGTCGCTGTCGGAGACCCGGTTGCGGGCTTCCACATCGTATGCCGCAGTAAGCATGTCGCGGACGGTCTTACGGAGCAGGTCCTGCTCGGTGTCGAGTTCGAAATTCATGTCCTGGGCCTCACAGTCCGAGAATCGAAGAAGCGATGATCGAACGCTGTACCTCGCTCGAACCGCCGTAGATGGTCACCTTGCGGGTATTGAGGTAGGCGGGGGTGGTGACTTGCGCCCACTCCGGCGAGTCGATGTCCGAGGCGCCGGACGGCAGAGAGTCGGGTCCCGCAACGTCGACGAGAAGCTCGGTCGCCGCCTGCTGCAATTCGGAGCCGCGGATCTTCAGCAGCGACGATGCCGGATTGGGCTTACCGTCCGCAGACCCGGCGACCACCCGCAGCTGTGTCAGTTCGAGAGCGAGGAGCTCGTTCTCGAGCTCGGCGAGACGCGAAGCGAAGAGCGGATCCGACAGCAGAGTGCCGTCTCCGACCGCGATGTCGGCCGCGAGGCTCTTGGCGCGAGCGAGCTTGACCTTGGTCGCGCCGACACGGGCGATCCCGGTGCGTTCGTTGCCGAGCAGGAACTTGGCCTGTGTCCAGCCTGTGTTCTCTTCTCCGACCAGGTTTTCGGCGGGTACACGCACGTCTTCGAAGAACACTTCGTTGACCTCGTAGCCACCGTCGATCAGCTTGATCGGCCGCCGGGTGACCCCGGGTGTATTCATGTCGATGAGCAGCATCGAGATACCGGCCTGCTTCTTCACGTCCGGATTGGTGCGGACGAGGCAGAAGATCCAGTCGGCGTGCTGCGCGAGGGTGGTCCAGGTCTTCTGTCCGTTGACGATGTAATCGTCACCGTCACGCACCGCGCGGGTCTTGAGCGAGGCGAGATCCGACCCGGCTTCGGGCTCGGAGAATCCCTGGCACCACCAGATGTCGAGGTTGGCGGTGGCGGGGAGGAAGCGCTCTTTCATGTCCTGCGAGCCGAACTGCGCAATAACAGGGCCGATCATCGACGCATTGAACGGCAGCGGTTCGGGCACCGACGCGAGTTGCATCTCGCTGAGCCAGATGTTGCGCTGCATGGGGGTCCAGTCCTGACCACCCCACTCGACGGGCCAATTCGGGACGGCCAGGCCCCGAGCGTGGAGGATGCGCTGAGTCGCGATGTAGTCGTCCTTGCCGAGAGGTTTGCCGGCAGCGACCTTCGCGCGCACATCGGCGGGGATCTCGGTGGTGAAGAAGGTGCGCAGCTCGTCACGGAATGCGCGCTCCTCCTCGGTGAGCTTCAGGTTCATGGGGGCCTTCCGTCACGGGTGGTGGCAATGGCTCATGAGCGCCCGGAATTCCGCACATTCGCGGAACTGTGGCGCCCAACACAATGCAAAACTAACCTTACATCGTTAGTTCGTCCAGATCGGCGCCGAAAAGGACCTCCATGGCACGACCCCGCACGCCCCTGCTCAACCGGTCGCTCATTCGCGACACCACGCTCTCGCTCGTCGACGAGTACGGCCTCGCTGCCGTGTCCATGCGCAGGATCGCTGCCGAACTCGGCGTGCGCGCACCCTCGCTCTACAGCCACTACGCGAACAAGGACGAGCTGTTCGACGACATCGCCGACGGCATCGCCGAGACGGTGGATGTAAGCGGATTCGAGGGCGAGGACTGGCAGGAAGGACTGCGGATCTGGGCGCGCTCGTATCGGGCGGCGCTCGCCGTCCATCCCAACCTCGTCCCCTTCCTGGCATCGAGTCCACGCCAGCGTCCGACCGCCCTGCATCATGCGGACGCAGTCCACGGGGGCCTGACCCGCGCGGGCTGGCCCCCGCGAGCGGCGACGCTCATCGGAGCGTCGATCAAGTACATCGTCATCGGCTCGGCGATCACGTCGTTCGCGGGCAGCTTCGACCATCACGTCGAGACCTACAGCACCCGATATCCGCATCTCTCGCAGGCGCACCGGCTGCGCGAGTACGCGGCCGAGATCGATGTGGACAGCTTCGAACTCCTCCTGGAAGCGTTTCTCCGCGGACTCGAAGACGAATACCCGGGGATGCCGGAGATCCCGGCGCACGGTTGAGCACGCTGTTGGCAATGCAGAGTCGGCGATGCCGTCCTACGGTGGAACGATGACGCGCACCATTCGTATCGGACTTCAACTGCAGCCCCAGCAACAACCCGACTACAGGGTCATTCGCGACACCGTGCTCCGCGCCGAGGACGCCGGCGTGGACATCGTCTTCAACTGGGACCACTTCTTTCCGCTCTACGGCGATCCCGACGGCGCCCACTTCGAATGCTGGACGATGCTCGGTGCCTGGGCCGAGCAGACAGAACGCGTCGAGATCGGCGCACTGGTCACCGGCGGCGGCTACCGCAATCCCGACCTGCTCGCCGACATGGCCCGCACGGTCGACCACATCAGCGGCGGTCGTCTCATCCTCGGTATCGGCTCCGGCTGGTTCGAAAAGGACTACGACGAGTACGGCTACGACTTCGGCACGAAAGGCTCCCGCCTGGACCTCCTGGCCGAATACCTGCCCCGCATCACGTCGCGCTTCGAGAAACTGAACCCACCGCCCACGCGGCACATCCCGATCCTCATCGGTGGTGGCGGACCGAAGAAGACCCTTCCGCTCGTCGCGAAGTATGCGGACATCTGGCACAGCTTCGGCGAGTTCGGTACCCACGTCGAGAAGTCCGACATCCTCGCGCAGCGATGCGCCGATCTGGGTCGTAGCCCCGACGAGATCGAACGATCCACGGACTGGCCCGGCGTCGACAAGGCCGCACTCTACGTCGAGCAGGGCATCACCCAGTTCACCGTCGGTATCGGAGGGCCGGACTACGATCTCGCACCTCTGGTCGAGGCGATCGCCTGGCGCGACGCGAGCTCCGGTCTCGCCTGAAAAACCCACGGGTAGGTGCTGTTACGTGACGTACACGCCTCAGCACCTACCATGGATGGCGCATGCCGTATCTACCGAATCTTCCACCGTGCACCTCCGACGACTGGGACGACGACCGCCGGCGTCGGCGCATGCGCGATACCCGCCTCGGCCACAGCGGGACCCGCTTCGGCCGCGCGCGCATCACTCTGGCCCAGCTCGTGTACGTGCTCGTACCACTGATCGTGCTGGCCACCCTGTACTGGACGCGGGACGTCGCACCCGTTCGTGAACAGCTCGCCCTGACGCAGCCACAGATCCATCAGGTCTACGACGCGGCGGAGCGAGATGATCTCGATACCGCCGTCGTCGACCTGGTGGGCCTGGGCAACCTCGATGCGACCCCCACCGCCGAGGCGTTACCGGCATTGAGCGAAATCGGCCAGGTGTGGTCGGTCCAATACGACAACAGCGGTCTCGACACCGCTGTCGTCAGCGACCTGATCCTCGAGCGTGCCGGGTGGTCGGGTGTGGAGAACGTCGTCCTCGTCGGGCACAGCATGGGCGGCATCATCGCGCTGGAAGTCGCGCAGCACCTGTACGAGGAAACACCACTCGAGGTGACGGGCGTGATCCTGGATTGCACTCCGGTGGACCTCCACGCGGTACGGGCGGAAAGCCGCAATGCGGGCGAAGACCTGCTCCGCTGGATCGGCTGGCTCCCCGGCGCACGCGAAAGCCGGCTCATGCGGATGACGGTCGAGGTCGCCGCGCGGCAGGATCGTTTCGTCGTGCCCTCCGACCGCTGGTATCGGCGGATCGACACCACCGAACTGCGGAACGTGGTCGACGAAGTGCTGCGCGACAAGATCCTGTCGGACGATGCCGCGAGCAACGGACTGATCGAGGCACAGTTCCGTGCGATCGTCGCGTCGGGCGCCACCGACAATCTGCAGGCGCTCGCCGACCCCCGCGACGACAAGGTCCGGCCCGCCATCGTCTTCCTGCGGCCCCGGCCCGCGCAGGACGATCCGGTCGTGGACGTCGACTACACACAACGGATTCTCCTCGACCAGGTGGGCGGACCCGACGGAACGCTGCTCGTCTCGAAGCTCGATTACATCGGGCACGCCAACCCGATCCAGGCGCCCGCGGCGTACAACGAGGCGATCACGCGCCGGATACTTCCGTTCCTGGACTCGCGCCCGGGCGCGATCGAGACAAACGGAGACGGGGCGACCGGTACGGTCGCGCCGGACGGATCCTGATGGCGCACAACTCTCATCACACGTTCATCTTCTCGTTCCCTCCCGATCGCGTACGACTCCTACGGTGCTCGGAGCGCCCCCGAACCGAGGAGATACGACCGTGGCCCGCACGCACCTGCCCCTCTTCCCGACGCACGACGGCAGTTCGTCCCGCGCGAACATCACCTGCCGGTACAAATGCGGCGACGCATGCTCGCAGAGTGTGCCGAACACCTCCGGCGGTGCCTATTTCGGTGACGTCGTACGCACCGCGCTCTCACGCCGCGGGGTGATGCGCGGCGGCGCGATGGCGGTTCTCGCGGTGGGCGCAGGAAGTGTGCTCGCCGGCTGTTCGGATGACTCCGCGGCAGCGATCACCGGTGGAGAACCCGCCACCGGCACAGGTGCGGTCGATTTCGGACCCGCAGCCACCGGAACGAATTTCGCCGCGGTGGCCCCCAACACCGACGATTCCGTGACGGTACCCGCCGGGTACGAATCCGCGGTGGTCATCCGCTGGGGCGATGCCGTCCTGCCCGACGCTCCCACGTTCGACATCGACGACCAGAGCGCGGCGGCGCAGGAGAAACAATTCGGGTTCAACAACGACTTCGCCGGGTTGCTTCCGATGGACGGTGTGCCGAATACCTACCTGCTCGTCGTCAACCACGAGTACACCACCGAGCCCTCCATGTTCGCGGGCTACGACGCGGAGAACCCCACCGAGGAACAGGTGCGTATCGGCTGGGCCAACCACGGACTGTCCGTCGTCCAGGTCCAGGGCGAGCCGGGGACCGGTCGTCTCACACCGACATTCGGACCGTGCAACCGGCGCATCACCGGAACCACCGAGTTCCTCCTCACCGGGCCCGCCGCCGGAAGCGACTTGCTGAAGACCACCGCCGACCCGACGGGGACGCGTGTCGCCGGCACCCTCAACAACTGTTCGGGCGGCCTGACCCCCTGGGGCACAGTGCTGTCCGGCGAGGAGAACTTCAACCAGTACTTCGCGAACGCGGAACAGATCACCGATCCTGCCGGCGCCGAACGGCTGGCGCGGTACGGGCTGGAAGGTGCCGAGACCGAACGGAAGTGGGAGCGCTTCGACGCGAGGTTCGACATCGCCTCCGAGCCCAACGAGGTGAATCGATTCGGGTGGATCGTCGAGATCGACCCCTGGGATCCGCAATCCGTCCCCGTCAAGCACACCGCGCTCGGACGTTTCAAGCACGAAGCAGCCACCGTGTATGTGACCGGCGATGGCACAGTGGTCGCCTACAGCGGCGACGACGAACGTTTCGACTACATGTACAAATTCGTCTCGTCCCGCACGATGCAGCCCGGAAACTCGCGGGCCGCGCTGCGGCACAACATCACTCTGCTCGATGCCGGAACGTTGTACGTCGCCGAACTCACCGGCGATCACCCCGAGGCGATCGACGGGTCGGGCACACCTCCCGAGGGCGGCAGTTTCACCGGTACGGGCCGGTGGATTCCCCTGCTCCGCACCGAGGAAGACGGGCGCGGAGTCTCACTCGTGGACGGCATGAGCGCTGAGGAAGTCGCCGTCTTCACCCGGCTCGCCGGCGACAAGGTCGGCGCGACCAAGATGGATCGGCCGGAGGACTTCGAGCCCAACCCGGTGACCGGCAAGGTCTACGTCGCGCTGACCAACAACACCAAGCGCGGCACAGACGGTGCGGTGCCCGCCGACGAAGCGAATCCGCGCGTCAACAACAAGAACGGCCAGGTTCTCGAGATCGACGACGACCACGCCGGCACGTCGTTCACGTGGAATCTGCTGCTCGTGTGCGGTGACCCGAACGAGGCGGACACCTACTTCGGCGGATTCGACCCGAAGCAGGTCAGCCCGATTTCGTGCCCCGACAATCTCGCCTTCGACCCCCACGGCAACCTGTGGATCTCCACCGACGGCAACGCCCTCGGTTCCAACGACGGCCTCTTCGCCGTCGTACTCGACGGTCCGCGCCGCGGTGAGACGAAGCAATTCCTCACCGTACCGATCGGCGCCGAGACATGCGGTCCGATCGTGGACGCGGACAGGGTGGTCGTGTGTGTTCAGCATCCGGGGGAGACCGACGACGCGTCGTGGGACAGCCCCGCATCACGCTGGCCCGACGGCGGTGACACCGCACCCCGACCGGCAGTCGTCGCGGCATGGAAGTCGGACGGGGGACGCATCGGCACCTGAGCACGTCTCGCGGCGCGCTACCCCAGCCAGTCCAGGACGGCAGCGGCGGTCCAGGACTGCTGCATGCTGCCCAGCGGCTCACCGGTGAACGGTTCGTAGTACTCCGCGAACGAACCGTCGCTCGCCTGACGTAATCCCTCTGCCCGCAACATGTTCGATCGCTCCGCCCAGCCGCGCCGCGCGAAGGCCCACGAGAACAACCACGTCATCACCGGCCACACAGGCCCGCGCCAGTACTCGCGGGACCGGAAAGCGCCGGAGACGGGCGAAGTCGACGGCGGCACCGCATAGCGGAGATCGGGGTGACCACAGAATTTCGGGCCTTCGAACGTCCTGATCAACGCCCGTTCCGCCTGCCGGTCGAGACCACCGCACAGAAGAGGGGAAAACATCGCGAGAGTGTCTGTGGCGACCCATTTTCCACTACGCAGGTCGAAGTCCTTCGCCACGCCGCTGCGGGGATCGGTGGTCGCGACGACGCCGTGCCGGAACCGTTCGGCCCAGCCGTACAGTTCGCGGACATCCGCGTTGGGCCGCGAGTGTTCCTCGCCGATATTGGCCAGAACTTCACACGCCAGGGAGAAGATCGCGCTGACGAACACGTCCTCCACCGCGAAGCTCATCGTCTTGGCGAGCACGTCGTCCTCGTACCGCGCCGCCTTCATCTCCTCGAGCAGCCACAGGTAGCGGGCGTACTCGCCGTCACTGGGACGCTCGGCAGGATCGGCGACGTGGTTGAGGTCCTCGCGCCGGAAGAGCGGGACGTTGCCGGCGGTGACGTTCGAGTAGGCGAGATCCCACCGCGGCGAATTGTCCATCCCCGATTCCCACCCGTGGTAGAGCGCGATGCGGCCGTTACCGTCCAGGTCGCGGGCGTGGGCGAGCCAGCGGTGCCATCGCATCAGATCGGCCCACCGGCGGTCCAGGAACTCCTCCGCGACCGCTCGTGTGCTGCGGCCGTGCCGCCGCGAGTTCTCGAGGATGCGTTGCACGGCGATCGCGTGTACGGGCGGTTGCGTGATGCCCGACGTCTCCACTCCCACCGGGGCGTTTTCAGCGAGTTCGGACACCGCCCATCGCGCCGGCCCGGGGAAGTACCCGTCGACACCGTTCGCGAACACGATGTGCGGGATCATGCCGTTCTTCCACTGCGCCGACAGCAGGGTGTCGAGTTCCACGACGGCGCGCTCGACGCTGAGCGGCGCGAGCCCGACCGCGACGAACGCGGCGTCCCAGCTCCACATGTGCGGATACAGCCTGGGGGCGGCACTGGTCATGGATCCCAGGTCGTTGCCGCGCAGCAGGTAGGCGGCGCGCGCGGCGAGCTGAGTCGGGGTGAATCCTCGGTCCGGCATCGTCTCATTCTCCGGCTTCCGCGCCGATCCGCACGCCGGGCCCGCCTGTGTAACACGCGCGATACATGCGGGACTAGGCTCGAAGTATGGGCAGGCAGCGAGGTGGCCGGGCTGCATCGACGCCGCGCCGGGTGAAAACGACAGATGTGGCGAAGGGACCCGTGGAGGGTCTGTACGACATCGACACCGGTACATGTGAGCTGGTCAAGGACCGGTATCTGCCCGACGGCTGGGTGCTCGAGGTCAACGGGGTACCGAGTTCTCATATCGACCTGAGCGATCCCACCCTGCTCGAGTTCGAGTACATGCGCTGGATCGCGCTGCTCGTGGAGAGCAGGTTCGCCACCGACACCCGGCTGCGCGCGCTGCATCTCGGTGGCGGCGCGTGCACGATGGCGAGGTACTTCGCAGCCGTGTATCCCGACGCGCGCCAGGTGGTCGTGGAGATCGACGGCCGGCTCGCCGAGTTGGTACGCGAGTGGTTCGATCTTCCGCGCGCACCGCTGCTCCGGATCCGCGTGGGGGAGGCCCGTGCGGTCCTCACCGGCCTCTCGGACGACAGCAGGGACCTCGTGGTGCGGGACGTGTTCGCCTTCGACCGGACGCCTGTTGCTCTGACGACGGTCGAATTCACGCGTCACGCGCGGCGGGTGCTCTCGCCCGGCGGCATCTACGTCGTCAACTGCGGGGACACCCGCGACCTGACCACGGCGCGGCGAGAAGCCGCCACGATCGGGTCCGTGTTCGAACACCTGGCCGTCATTGCCGATCCCGCGATGCTCAAGGGCCGGCGGTACGGCAACATCATCATCGCGGGAAGCGACACGCCACTGTCCGATACCCCTTCGCTGGCAAGGGAATTGCTCGGCGGTGCGGTGCCTGCCCACTTGTGGGACGACACCCAGGTACGGCGGTTCGCAGCCGGCTCGCGAGTGATCGACGACAGCGAGGCCCCGGTCCGGGCGCCCGGCACGCCGGCCGGCGACGGAACAAATGCGCAGCATGAGGGGTTGCAAGAACTATGACTTCCGAGGACTCACCCGTACTACAGGTTTTCGCCTTGGGTTCACCCTGGCAGACCATCGATCCGTTCCTGTTCGTCGCGCACCACGTGGATGCCTACCCCGCCGGTAACGCGGAACTCGGTCCTGATGCTCCCCTCACGGGACGCCCGCTAGGCCAGGACTTCGGAAACCCGCAGGGCTGGAACATGTACCACGGCACGACCGTCCCGGGGTTCCCGCAGCACCCGCATCGCGGGTTCGAGACCGTGACGTTCGTCCGGACCGGCATCATCGATCATTCCGACTCCGTCGGGGCCACGGCGCGCTTCGGTGAGGGCGATACGCAGTGGCTCACGGCAGGCAACGGCGTGGTGCACAGCGAGATGTTCCCACTGCTGCACCGTGACCGCCCGAACCCCCTCGAGTTGTTCCAGATCTGGCTCAATCTTCCCCGCGAGTCGAAAACCGCGGAACCGCACTTCGCGATGCTGTGGAACGAGGTCACGCCCACAGTCGTCGCGACCGACGCATCGGGCCGAATCACGCACGTCCGTGTCCTTGCGGGCGCGCTCGGTGACGCGACGCCGCCACCGCCACCGCCGGCTTCCTGGGCTTCCCGGCCGGAGTCCGACGTCGCGATCTGGAACATCGACCTTTCTGCCGGATCGGAGTGGACCCTTCCGCCCGCCGCGGGCCCCGACACCCGCAGGGTCCTGTACGTCTACAGCGGTTCCCCGGTCGAGATCGGTGGCACCGCAGTGGAATCCGGTCACGGTGCGATGGTCGATGCCACGACACCGGTGGTGGTGCGGGGTGGACGGGACGGGACGCAGGTCCTGATGATGCAGGGTCGCCCGATCGGTGAGCCCGTCGTGTCGTACGGGCCTTTCGTCCTCAACGACGAAGACGGCGTCCGGAAGGCTTTCGACGACTACCGGCGCACCGGATTCGGTGGCTGGCCGTGGGATTCCGACGGCCCGGTACATCCCGCGGAATCCGGGCGTTTCGCACGCTACCCCGGTGGCAGGATCGAGACGCCCTGACCGGGCAGAATCCGGATCACCTGAACTGCATGGACGTGTCGACCCGGCCCCATCTCATGGTGGGCAGATCGAGCAGGTAGTTCTGGCGCATGAGCCATGGGCTGCGGGAACCCTGTTCGGGCAGCGTTTTTTCCGCGCGGTGGATATATCCCGAGTTCAATCCGAGCAGAGGTCTGCGTTGGCCGTCGCCGGTGTACGAGGGTACGGCGATCCGGTATCCCTTGCGACGCATGTATCCGAGCACCCGGCAGACGTACAAGGATGTGAGGTCCGCACGGAGGGTCCAGGAGGCATTCGTATAACCGATGCACAACGCCGCGTTCGGGATGCCGTCGAGCATGGTGCCGCGATAGATGACCGTGGACGAAAGATCGACCGGTTCGCCGTCGACGGCTATCGCGATCCCGCCGGCCGGTACCAGACGAAGGCCGGTGGCAGGGATCAGGATGTCGGCGTCGAGTTCGGTTCCCGAACGCAATCGGACACCCTCCTCGGTGACCGTGTCGATGTGGTCGGTGAGGACCTCGGCCGTGCCCGTTCCCAACGCCTCGAACAGATCGGAGTCCGGCACCACGCACAGGCGCTGGTCCCACGGATCGTACGACGGCGTGAAATGAGGATCGACCTGTGTCTTGCCACGGAGTTGACGCGCGGTCAGCGTGCGGAGCACGCGCTTCGCGAGACGTGGTGCCCGCCGGCAGAACTGGTAGAAACCGAGATTGGTCACCACGTTCTTCGCGCGCACCGCACGGTGGGCGACGGCGCCCGGCAGGTAGCGGTGCAGGCGGCGTGCCCACCCGTCCTGCGCCGGAAGAGACATGACGTACGACGGCGAGCGCTGCAACATCGTCACGTGTGCGGCCCGCTCCGCGAGCGCGGGCACCAGGGTCATCGCTGTCGCGCCACTACCGATCACCACGATCCGCTTGCCGTGCCAGTCGAGATCCTCCGGCCAGAACTGGGGGTGGACGACCGTCCCGGCGAAGTCGTCCAGCCCGGGAATCTCGGGCAGGTACCCGGACTCGTAGCTGTAGTAGCCGCTGCACAGGTACAGGAACGAGCACGACATCTCGACCGTCCGGTCCCCGACCCGGGAGCGCACCGTCCACCGCGCCTGCTCCGACGACCAGGATGCCTCGGTTACCTTGTGCCCGAAGCGTATTCGCGTATCGATTCCGTTTTCGGCGGCAGTCTCCCGCACGTACTGCAGAATGTCCGCTCCGTCGGCGATCGACTTCTCACCTCGCCACGGCCGGAACGGGTAGCCCAGCGTGTACATATCGCTGTCGGATCGGATTCCGGGGTACCGGAACAGGTCCCAGGTTCCGCCGATCGAGTCGCGGCTCTCGAGAATCGCGTATCGGAGGTCCGGGCACCGCGTCTGCAGGCGGTATCCGGCACCGATTCCGGAAAGACCGGCACCGACGACCAGCACATCGACGTGTTCCACCGGGTTCCTACCCTTCGGTCCAGGCGAGGAGGTCGTCGACGGGCCACGTGTTGATCACCCGATCCGGTTCGACGCCCCGCTCGGCAGCGCGCTCACAACCGTAGCCCAGCCACGCGAGTTGCCCGGGAGCGTGGGCGTCGGTGTCGATGGAGAACAGGCACTCCGTCGCCAGCGCGAGATCGATCAGGCGTGACGGGGGATCGCGGCGCTCCGGCCGGGAGTTGATCTCCACCGCGGTGCCGTGGTCGCGGCACGCCGCAAACACCTTCTCCGCGTCGAATTTCGATTCGGGACGCTGCCCGCGACCTCCCGTGACGAGCCTGCCCGTGCAGTGCCCCAGCACGTCGACGTGCGGGTTTTCGACGGCACGGAGCATCCGTTTCGTCATCACGTCACGGTCGGCACGCAGGTGCGAATGCACGCTGGCTACCACCACATCGAGTTCCGCGAGCAGGCCCTCGTCCTGGTCGAGCGTTCCGTCGTCGAGGATGTCGACCTCGATTCCCGTGAGTATCCGTGCGCCCTCGCCCTTCTCGTTGATCTCCGCGACCAGCTCGAGCTGAGTGACGAGGCGTTCGGCGCTCAGTCCGTTCGCGACCGTGAGCCGGGGGGAGTGGTCGGTGAGCGCGTAATACTCGTGCCCGATCATCGACGACACGGTGCGGTGCATCTCCTCGATGGAACTGCCGCCGTCCGACCAATCCGAGTGGGTGTGCAGATCCCCCCGCAGCGCCGCCAGCAACTCCTGCCCGCCCCGGCCTATCGGTTCGGCTTCGTCGCGCAGCCGGGCGAGATACTCGGGAACACCGTCGAACGACTCCCGGATCACCGCCGCTGTCTTCGGTCCGATGCCGGGTAGTTCCGTCCAGTTGTCGCGTCGCCGCCGTGACGCACGCGCCACGTCGTCGAGGCCCGCGACCACATCGGCCGCGTGCCGGAACGCCTGGACGCGGTAGGTGGCGGCATGGTCGCGTTCGAGATAGAACGCGACCTCACGGAGAGCTGTGACCGGATCCATCACTCCATTGTGGCTACGACGGTCCGTACCGTGGAGATCATGCCGAAATGTCCGCTTGTCCTCGCCGTCACCGCCGCCGGCGGCATGTCCGCGCTCGCCTGGGTGTCGTCTCAGGTAGCCGCGCAGGCCGAGGGCGGGATGGTGGATCTCGCCGATGCTCCGGTCGCACCCGTGGTGATCGTGCCGGGGGCGCGGGTGCGCGCGGGTGCGCCGATGACGTACCTGAAAGGACGGCTCGACGCGGCGATCGAACTGGTCCGGGGCGGACGGGTGCGGGCCGTGCTGGTGTCGGGCGACGCGGCGGGCAGATCCGGGGACGAGATCGCGGTGATGGTGCGATACCTCGTCGCCCACGGCGTCGAGCGCGATCGAATCGTCACCGATCCGTACGGGCTCGACACCTACGACACCGCGCGACGCGCGGTGGAAACCTACGGGGTCCGGGAGGCGCTGATCGTGACGCAGTCGTTCCACCTTCCTCGCGCCGTCGCCCTGTGCCGCCGGGCCGGTATCGATATCACGGGCGTTCGGGCGAGGGGAGACGTCCGCACAAGCACCCGCATCCGGAATCTTCTCCGCGAGCACCTGCTCTCACGACCGAAAGCGTTCCTGGAGTTGCGGTTCCCCCGTGACCCCGTGGTGTCGACGCCGCCCGACGGCCGGCTCGCCGAAATCCTGGCGGTGCGCTGAACAGGCCGTCTCCTGCCGCGATCGCCATGCCCCCGCGCGGCTCATAGTGTGGACACATGCGCCCAACAGCTCTCATCACCGGCGGAGGCCGCGGCCTCGGTGCCGCGATCGCCCGTGAACTCTCACCCACCCACGATCTTCTTCTCGGCGGACGGAGCCGTAGTTCTCTCGACGCCGTGCTCGCCGAACTTCCCGGCGCCACCCCGTGGCCCGTCGACCTTCTCGACCACGACGCCGTGGGAGCGTCGACGGCGGGTATCGACCGCCTCGACGTCCTCGTACACAACGCGGGGATCGCGGAACTGGGAACGATCGCCGACGGGAACGCCGCACAGTGGCGCGATACGTTCGAAAGCAACGTCATCGCGGTCGTCGAACTCACTCGCCTGCTGCTTCCCGCGCTACGGGCAACGAACGGGCATGTGGTGCTCATCAATTCGGGAGCCGGGTTGCGTGCGAATGCAGGATGGGGTGCGTACGCGGCGAGCAAGTTCGCGCTGCGGGCGTTCGCCGACGCGCTCCGACTCGAGGAGCCGTCGCTGCGGGTCACCTCGGTGCATCCCGGCCGGATCGACACCGACATGCAACGCGCGATCGTCGCCACGGAGGGTGGCGAGTACGACCCGGATCGCTTCCTGAAGCCGAGCACGGTGGCCAGGGCAGTGCGTCAGGCGGTCGAGACACCGCGCGATGCGCAGCCCACCGAGATAGTGCTCCGCCCGTGGTGAGCGGGAATGCCTCAGAACGGTAGGGGAATGATGACCGGCGGTGCGCCGGGTATCGGGATCTGGATCTGCGGCGGGGGTGGCGGCGGAGGCGGCGGAGGGGGCGCCGGAGCGGGCGCGGGTGCCGGTGCGGGGGCAGGTGCCGGGGCGGGTGCCGGAGCGGGTTCCGGTTCCGGTGCCGGTGCCGGGGCGGGTGCGGGTGCGGGTGCCGGAGCCGGGGCGGGGGGCGGTTCCGGAGCAGGTTCAGGTGCGGGTGCAGGTTCCTGCACTTGGGCACGCTGCTCCGGCGATCGAGACGGTGCGTTTTCGGTCGACGGCTCGATTTCCGGCTCCGGAGGGGGCGCGGGCGCCTGCTTGCCCTCGCCGACCCGAACGGGGAGCATGCCACCGGTCATGATGTCGACGACCCGCAACTCCTCGACAGGTTTCTCGGCCGGCTGGACGACGAACAGCCGCTCCGGATTCAGGCCCGGCCAGGTCCGGCCCTCGAGTTCGGCGTCGGCTGTCAGGACGGGCGGCGACAGCGGGTTCCCGCGCGCACATCGCACCCTGGGAAGTCCACGGTTGTCGACGAGAACGATCGTCCCCGTCTCGAGCACCGCTTGCACGGGACTCGCCGTGTTGTCGCGGTATTCGTGGAGAGTGACGCGGGTGTCGGCGCGGAGCAGCACCGGACTGAGCTTCGAGATGTAGCCCCGGATGTCGGGGACCTCGAGCACGCTCCGCCACGCATCTGCCTTCGAGCGGTCACCCTCGAGGGTGTCGACCAGTGCGTTCCGGTCGCAGAGGGCCCTTTCGAGGCTTCCGCCGTAGAGAGCCGCCCGGTCGCCCGGTACCGAAGGGGACGAACCGTCCGCCGCCACCGGATCTCCGGTCTCCTCGACGACGTCGAGTGCGAGCGGCGGCACGGCGACCGGCGCCTGGGGTGGAAGCAGCGGGCCCGTCCACGGGTACTCGCCCTGCGACGTCGCCACCTGTAGCCGCACGGTCGGCGGTTCCTGCGAACCGCCCGATGTGCACGCGCCCGCCACAAGTGTCGCGGTGAGCGCGAGCACCAGCCCGAATCCACGCACTGTGTCGGTGGCCACGTCGTCATGTTAGGGCGATGGCGTACGGAGATATGGCTATTCGGCACTTCCCGCGGGCGAGACGACGTCGGACACGAAACGGAGGAGCAGAGCGTCCACCTCCGCACTCCGTTCCATCTGCACGAAATGTCCGGCTCCGGGGAGAAGATGGACGCCCCGCAGATCGGGCACCGCGGCGCTCATCCGCTCGAGCGCTCCGGGACCGGACATCGTGATGACCGGATCCCGGTCGCCCGCGACGAAGATCGTCGGCACCGTGATGTCGGCGCCCTCGTAAGGAGCCGAGGCGAGCCAGTTCGCGTCGTACGCCCGGTACCAGCACAACCCGCCGCCGAAGCCGGTGCGGTCGAACACCGCGGCGTACGTGTCGAGTTCCTCCTCCGAGAGCCACGCCCACGGAAGGGCAGGTGCCTGCGGGAGCACGTCGAGATAGCCGTTCCCCTCGGACGGGTGGTTCCACACGTCGAGGTACCGGTACTCACCGGAGAGCGCGAAGAAGAGCCGCTGCAGAAATTCGCGCGCCCGCGGATCGAGTTCCGCTTCGGCGACGCCGGGCTCCTGGAAATAGTGCAGGTGCAGAAAATGCTGTCGTGCCATCTTCCGGTACAACTCCGTCGGACGTGCACGGAGCCTGTCCGGCGCGTACGGCACGGCCAGCAGGACCAGACCGGCGACGCGGGAAGGATGACGCAGCGCCGTGGTCCACGCGGCGGGCGCACCGAAGTCGTGGCCGACGAACACCGCACGGGCGATCCCGAGAGCGTCGAGCAGTCCTACGAGTCGGTCGGAGGTCGCGACGGCTGTGTACTCCTCGACGGTGGCCGGACGATCGGTGCCGCCGTACCCCGGCATATCGGGCGCTATCGCCCGATATCCGGCTCCGGCAAGCGCGGCACTCTGATGCCGGAAGCTGTAGCCGAGACCGGGGAACCCGTGACACAGGACGACGGCGGGGCCGTCGCCGGTGTCGTCGATGTTCCACGTGAAACCGTCGACGTCGACGGTGCGGGAAGCCATCAGGACGCCGGAACGGTCTTCATGTCCTCCTGGCTCCAGTAGGCCTTCATGCTGGAGATTCGTGCCTCGTCGTCGAACGTCATGACGTCGACGACCTCCATGACCAGATCCTGCTCGCCGAGGTGGGTGACGAGCCGGAAGAGGAACGCCGCGTTGTTCTCGGCGATCTTGAGTTCGAGCACTTCGCCCGTCTGCGTCATCGGCTCGATCACACCGTAGAACTCGCGGAGTTCGGCCTCGGTGGTGCGCACCGGCGTACCGACCGGGTCTTCGACCGTGGCGCCGGGTGCGTAGAGCGCGAGCACGTCGTCCACGGTTCCCTTCGCGACCGACCGGACGTAGTTCTCGACGGTGGCGCGGATCGCGTCACGGGTGGGTGCCATAGGTGAGCCCTCTCAATTTCTAGAACGTGTTCCACGTTGGAGGCTAGAGCACGACGCGCATTCCGACCAGGCTGTGATCACACAGCCCTGGGCCGCAGTCGTGCCATGCTTACCCCACCACCGACGGTTCGACCCGCGACGCCAGGAGAACGATGCCCGAGACCCTCGCCTTCACCCTCGACGGACACACCGGCACGCTCGCGGCCAGGCAATGGGAGACGGCGACGCCCCGATACATCGCGCTGTTGTGCCACGGCTACGGAGAACACGCCGGTCGCTACGACCATGTGGCCGCGCGACTCGTCGACGACGGCGCCGCGGTGTACGCCGTCGACCATGCCGGTCACGGACTCAGCGACGGCGAGCGCGTCTTCGTGCCCGATTTCGAACTCGTGGTGGACGATTTCCGCCGCCTCGATCTCACCGCGCGGCGCGATCACCCGGGGCTTCCCGTCGCCCTGATCGGACACTCGATGGGTGGCATGATCGCCGCACGGTACGCGCAGCGCTTCGGAGACGAACTCGCCGCCGTCGTTCTCTCCGGCCCGGTCCTCGGCACGTGGCCCGTCGTCGATACGTTGCTGGCAGCCGACGAAATCCCTGATACCCCCATCGATCCCGAGACACTCTCACGCGATCCCGAGGTGGGACGAGCGTACGTCGACGATCCCCTCGTGTGGCACGGACCGTTCCAGCGGGCCACCGTGGAAGCCCTGAAGGCGTGTCTGGACCTCGTCACGACGGCCGGCCCGGTCGAGACCGTGCCCGTGCTGTGGCTGCACGGAGAATGCGACCGTCTCGTGCCGATCGACGGAACCGCGACCGGGTGGTCCACCTTCGCCGGCAGCGCTTCGTCGTCGAGGGTGTACCCCGGCGCGCGACACGAGATCTTCAACGAGACCAACCGGGACGAAGTTCTGGGCGACGTGCTCGATTTCGTACACGCCAACCTCGGGGACGCTCACACATCCGCGTGACGGCCGGGTTAATTTCCCGCCGGTTAAGGATTGAAGCGCACCTTCTGCGGATATCCCGTCGAGAACCACTTTCTCGTGGATCCATCGGAAGGGAGTCCCCGTGGCCGAAGAGGATGCATCACACAGAGCCCGTGCCGGGTTGAGGAAATCCGTCGTCGGCAAGTTCAAGGAATTCACCGGTGCGCTCACGCGCAACAATTCCCTGACAACGGAAGGTCGCCTCGAGCAAGAGGAGGCCAACAAACTGAAAGAAGCGGACACGTCCGCACGAATAGCCGAAGCCGACGCAAAGCAGGCCACCGAGCACCTCGAGGCTGTGCACGAGGCCGGTCGCCAGGAACGTGCGGCGGCGGAACGACAAGCCGACGCCACCGAGACCCGTGCGCAACAGGAAGCCGAGATGCGGAAGCAGGAGGCCGAACGCGAGCGGCAGGAGCATGTGGCGCGCGAGCAAGCCCAGGCGACGCGCGACGCGGCGCTCGCCGAACAGCGTGCCCGGGTGCGGGAGAACGTAGAAGCGGCCGAGGTTTCCGCAGACGTGGGCGACGCCCATGCGGAACACGGAGCAGCCGTCACCGACGCCGAGCGCGCACGCCTCGAGGCCGAACAGGAACGCCGCCGGGCCGAGGCTCTCGAGCAAGCGCTGGACGAGCACGACCGCTGACGCAGAACGGCGACCCGGCCACCCGGCGACCCGTGTTCGGCGAGACCCCGACTTCATACGGACCACAGAACCGGAGACTGGAGATGTGCCCATGAATTTGACCGCCTTACCCAAAACCGTTCTGCGACTGCAATATCGCATCGCCCGATTCCCCCTGGGCGTGATCGAGCAGCAGTTGCGGTTCCTCCCGTCCGACGCGGCACCGCGCCTGATGTACGAGCGCGGCCTCGGCATGCTCGACGGCATCGTCGGCAGTGTGGTGGGAGACGAGGACATCGCCACACGCGGGGCGCTCGCCAACGAACGCGCGCAGGCCGTGATCCGCGCCGAAGAACTCGACCGGCAGGCGGCCGACGAAAAGCGGGCTGCAGACGAGGAACTCAGGCGCGCCCACGAACGCGCGGCGGACGAGCGTGAGGAGGCGCGACGGAAACGCGAACGCGACGTGGAGCAGGCGCGGGCCCAGCGCGACGAGCGCGAGAAGCAGGCCGCACGGGAGGCCGCGCAGAAGAAAGCAGCGCAGACCGCGCAGGCCACGAAGCAGGCCGAGAGGCAGCAGCAGACCGCCGAAGCAGCGAAGCGGAGGCAGCAGGCGGCCGTTCGGGAGGCCGAGAAGAAGGCATCCGAACCGGCCAAGATCGCGCTCGAGGATGCCGTCGCCAAGAAACTGGAGTCGAAGAAGGCCGAGCAGGACGCCAAGAAGGTGGGGAACCTCGCCGACGCGGAGAAGTCCTCGCGGCGTTCGGCTTCGAGGCAGTCGAAGTAGCAGAACCGACAGTGCCCGGCAGCTCGTGCGAGCTGCCGGGCACATGTTCGTCGCCTACGTGACCACGTCTACTTCACGACGTTGACCATCTTGCCCGGTACGACGATCACCTTCCGGGGCGCGGCGCCGCCGAGCATCTCGACGATCTTCTCGTCCGCCAGCGCGGCGGCTTCGATCGCATCCGGCTTCGCATCGGCGGGCACCGTGATGCGGCTGCGCACCTTCCCGTTGACCTGGATCGGGTACTCGACGGAGTCCTCGACGAGCCACTTCTCGTCTGCGGTCGGGAAAGGCCCGTGCGCAAGCGATTCCGTGTTCCCGAGCCGTGACCACAGTTCCTCGGCGAGGTGCGGCGCCACCGGAGCGAGCATGAGCACGAGGGGTTCGACCGCGCTGCGCGGCGCACCCGCCGGATACTGCTTGGTCAGGTGGTTGGTGTACTCGATCAGCTTGGCGATCGCGGTGTTGTCACGCAGGTGCGCGTAGTCGTCCGACACCCCGGCAACGGCCTTGTTGAGCGCGCGCAGGGTCTCGTCGCCGGGCGTCTCGTCCGTGACCCGCACGTCGCCGGTCTCCTCGTCGACCACCAGTCGCCAGGCACGCTGCAGGAAGCGGGACGCACCCACGACGTCCTTGGTCGCCCACGGACGCGACTGGTCGAGCGGGCCCATCGACATCTCGTACACGCGGAGGGTGTCGGCACCGTATTCGTGGCAGATCTGGTCGGGCGCAACGGAGTTCTTGAGCGACTTGCCCATCTTTCCGTATTCGCGGGCAACTTCCTGCTCACCGTCGGGACCCGTCCAGAAGAACTTGCCGTCGCGTTCGACGACCTCCTCGGCCGGGACGTAGACACCGCGCGCGTCGGTGTAGGCGTACGCCTGGATGTAACCCTGGTTGAACAAGCGCCGGTACGGCTCGGACGAGGTCACGTATCCGAGGTCGAACAGCACCTTGTGCCAGAAACGCGCGTACAGCAGGTGCAGCACCGCGTGCTCGACGCCGCCCACGTACAGGTCGACGCCGCCGGGATCGTTCGGCCCGTACAGGTCCGGGCGCGGCCCGGTCCAGTACTGCTCGTTCTCCTTGGCGCAGAACTCCTCGTTGTTGAGCGGGTCGATGTAGCGCAGCTGGTACCACGAGCTGCCGGCCCACTGCGGCATCACGTTGGTGTCGCGGGTGTAGCGCTGCAGGCCGTCGCCCAGGTCGAGTTCGACGTTCACCCAGTCCGTGGCCTTCGCGAGCGGAGGGGAGGGTGCGGAATCGGCGTCGTCGGGATCGAACGAGACGGGAGCGTAATCCTCGACCTCCGGAAGCTCCACGGGCAGCATGGATTCGGGGATCGCGTGAGCCTCGCCCTGTGCGTCGTAGACGATCGGGAACGGTTCGCCCCAGTAGCGCTGGCGCGCGAAGAGCCAGTCACGCAGCTTGTACTGGACGGTTCCGACTCCCGCCCCGGACTCCTCGAGCTTGGCGATGATCGTCTTCTTCGCGTCCGGCACCGTCAGACCGTCGAGGTAGTCGGAGTTCACGAGCACACCGTCGCCGGTATACGCCGCCTCCGAGATGTCGCCACCGGCGATGACCTCGCGGATCGGCAGCCCGAACGCGGTTGCGAACTCCCAGTCACGCTGGTCGTGGCCCGGCACCGCCATGATCGCTCCGGTGCCGTACCCGGTGAGGACATAGTCCGCGATGAAGACCGGCAGCTTCTCCCCGTTCACGGGGTTGACCGCGTAGGCGCCGACGAAGACGCCCGTCTTCTCCTTGCTCTCCTGCCGCTCGAGATCGGACTTGGCCGCAATCGATGCCCGGTACGCGGCGACCGCGTCGACGGGGGACGCGGCGCCACCGGTCCAGCGGGCATCGACACCCTCCGGCCAGGACGCGGCGACGATCTCGTCGACCAGCGGGTGCTCGGGTGCGAGAGTGACATAGGTGGCACCGAACAGCGTGTCGGGCCGGGTCGTGAAGACCTCGATATCCGAATCATGTCCGGCCACACCGAACTTCACCTGCGCGCCGTTGCTGCGCCCGATCCAGTTGCGCTGCATCGACTTGACCTTCTCGGGCCAGTCCAGGTATTCGAGATCGTCGATGAGCCGGTCGGAGTACGCCGTGATGCGCATCATCCACTGCTGAAGATTCTTCCGGAACACCGGGAAGTTCCCGCGTTCGGAACGGCCGTCCGCGGTGACCTCCTCGTTGGCGAGCACCGTACCCAGGCCGGGGCACCAGTTGACCAGCGAATCCGAGCGGTACACGAGGCGGTAGCCGTCGAGAGCGGACTGCTTCTCGGCATCCGACAGGCTCGACCAGTCACGGCCGTCCTCGAGCGTGCGGACACCCGAGTCCAGTTCCGCCTCGAGTTCCGAGATCCGGCGGGCCTTCCCTGCCGAGCGGTCGTACCACGCGTTGTAGATGGTGAGGAAGATCCACTGCGTCCAGTGGTAGAACTCCACATCCGTGGTCGCGACGGAGCGACGCTCGTCGTGCCCGAGTCCGAGGCGCCCGAGCTGACGCTGCATGTTGGCGATGTTCGCCTGGGTGGTCGTGCGGGGATGGGTCCCCGTCTGGACGGCGTACTGCTCCGCCGGCAGCCCGAAGGCGTCGTAACCGAGTGTGTGCAGCACGTTGCGGCCCTGCATGCGGTGATAACGCGCGTAGACGTCCGTCGCGATGTAGCCGAGCGGGTGGCCGACGTGCAGGCCCGCACCCGACGGGTAGGGGAACATGTCCTGCACGAACAGCTTGTCGGCCGGCACATCGCCGGCGAGCGCGCCGACCGGATTGGCGGCGTGGAAGGTGCCGCGCTCGCGCCACAGCTCCTGCCAGCGCTGCTCGATCTGCCCCGCGAGTTCGGCGGTATACCGATGCTTCGGGGTGGCGTCGGACGACTGCTGCTGGGCGGCAGCGTGCGGCTGTGCGGAGGTCTGATCGGGACGGGTCACGGTGATCGCTATCTACTCGGCCGGCGTTTGTGGGCTCCTACCAGGGTAGAACGTGCCCGAACCCGACCTCACCGGCGCCTTCGGCCGACGCGTATCCTGACCGAGTGCTGATCGTCGCCCTTCTGCTCTTCCTGCTCGCTCTCGTCGTCGGAGCGGTCGGTGTCGCGGCACTGGCCGGGAAGCTGCCGCGTAACCGCTGGG
The DNA here is from genome assembly GCF_042717545.1 of Rhodococcus sp. NPDC058639. Lineage (NCBI taxonomy): Bacteria > Bacillati > Actinomycetota > Actinomycetes > Mycobacteriales > Nocardiaceae > Rhodococcus > Rhodococcus sp. NPDC058639. Next base: position 282,260 of record NZ_JBHXRF010000001.1, on the reverse strand, counting down.
CCGGAGTGCGCACCCCCGACTCTCTTCGCGACGACACCACGTTCGCGCTGGCCAACAAGGTTGCCGCCCCGAGCATGCTCGGGGCCGGCGTCCTTCTCGCCGTGGGCGGTATCGCCTGCCTGACCCTGCCGACCGTCGCGGCGATCATCGCGATCGTCGTCACCGTCGGGGCGGCGCTCGTCACCGCCGGTGCCGGTGGTGCGGTCGGTGCGCGGGTCGCGGCGGCGACGAAGCCCGAGGAGTCCGAAGGATGCGGCTCGTCCTGCGGTGCGTGCAGCCTGCGTGGGGCGTGCGAGCCGAGCGCCTGACCCGGGATCTCACCGCCGGCCTCGCCGGCAACGCAGAACGGCTCCGAGCCTCTACTGTGAGGCCGTGTTGGAGAGTGAGGCCGTGTCGCAGACCCGCGTGATCGATCCTGTCGGCGTTGTCTTCGGCATCATCGTTCCGGTACTCGCCGCCGCCTCGATCGTCGTCCTCTCTCGCCTCTGGGAGCCACGGCTGCCGGCCGAGGTGGCGACGCACTGGACCGGATCGCGCCCGGATGGCTTCGGCCCGGTCGGATCGTCGGCGTGGACGATGGCCCTGCTCGTCGTGATGGTCGGTGGCGGTTGCTGTGCGATCGCGGCGCTCGCCCGGTCGTTGCTGCTGATGCGGCGCTACATGCTCGTCATCGGTCTCGGGGTCACCGGGTTGATGGTCGCGACGTTCGTCGCCGTGCTCGGCGCCCAGCTCGACGTCGCGGATGTGACACAGACAGCATTTCCCACCTGGTCGATCGCCGTCGGCACGGTCGCGGGTGTCGCCGTCGGATGGCTCGGCGCGGCCCTGCTCCGCGACGGACGCGAGCGCACACCTGCATCACAGCCGCCCGCACCCGATCTGCCCCGCGGACCGTTCGAATCACCCCTGGTGGACCGAGTCGGTATCGGCACCGGTGCCACCGTCGCCCTGCTTGGCTCGATCCTCGTGCCCACGGTGCTCGTGTGCGCGGCCACGGACAGCTGGTGGCCTACGGCGGTCGTCGTTCCGGTCGCCGTCCTCGCCGTGAGCCTGCTGCGCTTCACCGTGATCGTGGACGAGAAGGGCATCCGGGTGCGCAACCTCGCGACGGATGCGGTGGTCTACGACCTCGACGAGATCGTCGGCGCCGAGATCACCGAGACCCGACCCTTCCAGGACTGGGGCGGCTGGGGTCTGCGGGTGAAGGGACGCGGCAGATACGGCCTCGTCACCACCACCGGACCGGCTGTGGCGGTGACGACGGCGTCGGGCCACGTCTTCACGGTCACCTCGGCACGAGCCGATGAGCTGGCCGGGGCACTCAACACCCTCGCGGATCGACGCAGCGCCGGCGCATCCACCGACTCCACCGGGCTGACGGAACCGTCCTCCTGACCGACGGTCGGTCAGTTCCGTTCGATCTCGATCGGATGCGTCGCCAGCAGTGCCAGCGGGAGCGGCTGGCGGCGCAGGACCCGCGCCCAGAGGTCGACGTGTGCGGGAGTGAAGATGTCGTAGGGAAGCGCGGAGACAACCATCCAGTCGTCGTTGCGCAGTTCTCCGTCGAGTTGACCCCCGCTCCATCCCGCGTACCCGGCAAAGATCCGCACGGCTTCGACGTGCCGGGCGATGACAGCCGGATCCGAATCGAGATCGATCATCACGACGCGGCCGTCGACCCGGCGGATACCGGGTACACCGTCGACGGCCGTTCCGACGCGGACCGTGCCCAGACACAATGCCGAACTGCGGTGAACCGGGCCACCGACGAACAACGCCTTCGGCGCCGCCGCGAGCCGTGTCCACCGCGGCAGCATCGCGTCGACCGAGGTATTGCTGATCCGGTTGAGGACAACGCCGAAACTGCCCGCGGCGGTGTGCTCCACGACGTAGACGACGCTGCGGCGGAACGTCGGTTCGGTGAGGTCGGTGGCGGAGACGAGGAGACTTCCCGGCCGCACCTTCGGAGTCACAGGTGCGGTGCGGTCCTCGGGTTCCTCCTGGTGCTGCGCCACGAGAGACATTCTGTCACCGGCGTCACCGCGATGTCGGGCGGAACCCGGCTGTCCGGGCGAGCAGCGCGAGGTGGTGGTCGAACAACGACTCCGGGTCCGTGAAGGTGCCCGTGCCGTACTGACCGAACACTTCGAAACTCACCGCCCCGAACAGCGCCGGCCACACGAACAGACCCCGCGCCAGAACGTCGTCGGGCAGGTCTGCGGAGATCTCGGCGCGGATGCGATCGAGATCACCGGCGAGCCCGGCAGTCGTCCGGACCTCGGTCGTCTCCTCCAGCACCCCGTCCCGGTGGGCCTCGACCAGGATGCGCACCAGACTCAGAACGACGCGGGTTCCCGGTTGGGTGGTCCGGTCGGCGGGTGCGTGATAGCCCGGCACAGGGGTACCGAAGATCAGGCCGTACCGGGCGGGCTCGGCACGCGCCCAGGCTCGCACCGCCCGGCCCAACGCGAAGAAGCGTGCCCGGTGGTCGGCGGCGTCCATAGCATCGACTGCTGCATCGACGGCATCGCCGAGTTCGTCGTAGGCATCGATCACCAGCAGGGTCAGAAGTTCGTCGCGGCTTGCGACGTACCGGTAGACGGCCGAGGAGACCACCCCGAGATCGCGGGCGACCGCCCGCAACGACAAGGCCTCGGCGCCACCGGCGGCGAGATGCTCGCGGCCGATGGCCACGATGTCCGCCATCGTGCGGGCACGAGCCCGGGCGCGGGGTGTTGTCACGCCGCCCAGCCTGCCCTACCGGAAGCACCGCAAACAAATGTGAGCGCTGCTCCCTGCCGCCCCGGGCGGGACATCCGCGCAGAGTGGCGATCGATAGGGTCGCGTGTGTGCGGGACTCCCAGAAACAGGCGTGGCGATCGACGGCGACGGCGCTACGGCACTCCCCGGGACTCGCGCGACTGACAGCGGTCCGGTTCGCCGGGCAGTTCGGGGACGGTCTGTTCCAGGCCGCCCTCGGTGGAGCGATTCTCTTCAACCCCGAACGTCACACGAATCCGGTGGACATCGCCGTAGGGTTCGCGGTGCTCCTGCTGCCCTATTCGGTGATCGGACCGTTCGCCGGGGCCTTGCTCGACCGCTGGGATCGCCGGCTCGTCCTGGTGTGGGCCAACGCGGTACGCGGGGTTCTCGTCGCGTCCGCGGCCGGGGTGCTCCTCGTCGGCGGACCGCAACTACCCCTGATGCTGCTGGCACTTGCCGCCGTGGGGGTGAGCAGATTCGTTCTCGCCGGAGTCTCGGCATCATTGCCCCACGTGACGAGGCAGTCGTGGCTCGTTCCGGTGAATTCCGTTCTGGCAACCGCGGGTTCGGTTGTCGCGGCAGCAGGTGCCGCCGTCGCGGTCGCGACGATCGGTGTCGTCGGTGCGGGGGACACGGGTTCCGGCATCGCGGTGGCGGTCGGCGTGACCGGGTCGGTCGTCGGCGCCGCCGCAGCGGCGGGGTTCCCCCGCAACGCACTCGGGCCCGACGGTGCACGACTCCGCTCGCCGGTGAGCGCGGTACTCGCCGGCCTGCGGACCGGCGCGGGCGCGGTCGCCGAGAATCTCGGGGTCGCTGCCGCGCTGCTCGGTATCGGGGCGCACCGCATCGTGTTCGGCCTGAACACACTCATCACGCTGCTCGTCCTGCGAAACGCCGACAACCCGTCGGATCTCCCCGGTGGGCTCGCGGGATTCGGTGCCGCGGTGGCCTGCACCGCAGCGGGGATGCTCCTCGCGGCTGCCCTCACACCGTTCCTCCTCCCTCGTCTCGGACGACCTCGTGCGGTCACCGCCGGGTTGCTCGCCGCCGCAGTCGTGCAGTTCGCGTTCGTCACTTCCTTGACGACGGGATCGTTGCTGATCGCCGCTTTCCTCCTCGGGGTCGCGGGACAGACCATCAAGCTGACGGGCGACGCCGCCATGCAGATCGAGATCGACGACGCGCGTCGCGGGCAGGTATTCGCGTTGCAGGACACCGTGTTCAACCTGGCGTTCCTGGCCGCGATCGCCGCGTCGGCCTTCCTGATCGCGCCGGACGGGCGCAGCCCGGGACTTGCCGTGGCCGGCGGGCTGTTCTACGTGCTTGCCCTGGCCGGCGTTCTCGCACTCGGGCGGTCGCGAACCTAGTCACGACCCCCGCAGGACCGGGAGCGCGGCGCGATGAACGCGAATCTCCGTCGCCTTGACGACGAACCATACGGCCGAGCCCGGCTCGAGACCGAGATCCGCAACCGCGGCGGGCGTCACTTCCGCCGCCAGACCAGCGACTCCGGTGCGTACCAGCACCGTCGAGCCCCGGGCTTCGACTTCGGTGACGGTCACCTCGAACGCATTGCGGGGACTCCCGTGTGGCTCGTCCACGTACACCGCGACCGCGGCGGGGGAGAAGACGGCTGCGGCCACATCTCCCGGTGCGCACTCCTCGCCGACGACGCCGTGCACGGCACCGACCTCCGTATCCACGCCGTCCCCTGTCACCGTGCCGGCGATCAGGTTCATCCCGGCGATCTGTGCGGCGAAGGCGCTCCGTGGGCGGGTGAGGACGTCCCGCACCGCGCCGTGTTCCACGACGCGTCCCGATTCGACCACCACGACGCGGTCGGCGAGGGCCAGGGCGTCGAGGGGGTCGTGTGTCACCACGAGTGCCGTCCGCCGGTCCTCACGCAGTATTCGGCGCAGCAGTGACCTGATCGCCGGTGCCGCAGCGACATCCAGCGCTGCCATGGGTTCGTCCAGCAGCAGCAACTGCGGGTCGGCAGCGAGAGCCCGGGCGATCGCGACCCGCTGAGCCTGCCCGCCCGACAAGCGGTGAGGTTTGCGGTCGGCGAACTCCACAGCGTCGACGGCGTCGAGCCAGCGCATCGCCTCCGTGTGCGCGGCACGGCGCCTCGTTCCGGCACTGCGCGGCGCGAAGGCCACGTTGCCCGCAGCGGTCAGGTGCGGGAACAGCAGGGCCTGCTGTGCCAGCAGGACAACCGACCGGCGATGGGGCGGCACCGCGACACCCGCCGACGTGTCGGTGAGGATCCGGCCACCGAGCTCGATCCGCCCTTCGTCCGGAAGAACCAGTCCTGCAATCAGGTTCAGCAGCGTCGATTTCCCGGCACCGTTGGGACCGAGGATCGCGACCACGCTGCCGGATGCCACGTCCAGGTCGAAGTCGACGGACCGTGCGTCGACACGTGCGCGCACGTGCAGTCCGCTCACCAGTCGCCGCCTGCCCGGCGGCCGCGTGTGGCCACCACGATGAGCACTGCGACGACGACCAGGAGCAGCGACAACGCCACGGCGGCATCGGGATCGGTTTCCCGCTGCAGATAGATCTCGAGAGGGAGGGTCCGGGTGACGCCCTGGAGGCTGCCCGCGAAAGTGAGGGTCGCGCCGAATTCCCCGAGTGCCCGCGCGAACGCCAGGATCGCACCGGAGACGAGTCCCGGCAGCACCAACGGCAGGGTGACTCTGCGGAAGACGGTGGTGGGCCGGGCGCCCAGCGTCGACGCCACCGCCTCGTACCGCCGGCCCGCGGTACGCAACGCTCCCTCGAGACTCATCACGAGGAACGGCAACGCCACGAAGGTCTGTGCCAGCACGACAGCGGTGGTGGAGAAGGCGATCCGGATCCCGAACGCCTCGAGGTGTTCACCGATGAGGCCGCGTCTGCCGAAGGTGTACAGCAACGCGATCCCACCCACCACGGGCGGCAGAACGAGCGGCAGCAGGACCAGTGAACGGAGCACCGGCATCACGCGGGCCGTGCTGCGTGCGAGCACGGCAGCCATGGGCACACCGAACACGATGCACAGCACGGTGCTGGTGAACGCGGTCCGCAAACTCAGCGCGAGCGCTTGCATCGACGCCTCGGACGTGACCAGTTCAGGGAATCGGTGCCAGTCGACGGAGAGCACGATCGAGACCAACGGCAGCACCACGAACAGCCCGCCGGCGATCGCCGGGAGATAGATCCACGCCGGCAGACCGGTCGGGGTGCGGACCGCCGTCATGGACCGGCGAACCCGGATTCCCCGAGAATCTCCAGTCCTTCGGGTCCGGCGACGAAATCGACGAACGCGCGGGCGGCGTCCGGATTCCGGGAATCTTCCAGTACGGCAATCGGATAGGTGTTGACGGAGTCCCCGGACTCGGGAAAGGCCACGACGGTGACGGCATCGCCCGCGGCGCGCGCATCGGTGACGTAGACCAGTCCGGCGTCGGCCTGTCCCGAGGTGACCTTGGCGAGCACGTCGGCGACGGAGGATTCCTCGCTGACCGGCGACAGTTCGGTTCCGGTCGCCTCTTCGGCGCGCACGGTGGCGGCGCCACACGGCACCCGGGGAGCGCAGACGACCGCCGACACGCCGTCACGGCCGAGGTCGGCGAACGAGGTGATGCCCTTCGGATTCCCCGGCTCGGTGACGATCGTGAGCGTGTTGGCCGCGAAGAGCACCGGCTCACCCGCGACGAGACCCTCGTCCACGACGCGGGACATCGTGACGGGATCGGCGGAGGCGAACACGTCGGCGGGTGCGCCCTGCGCCAGCTGGCCGGCGAGGTCCGACGAACCTGCGAAATTGAACACCACAGCGGCGTCGTCGTGCGCTTGCTCGAACGCGGCGCCGATCTCGGTGAACGTGTCCCTCAGCGACGCCGCCGCGAACACCGTGACAGTGCCCGCCACACCCTCACCCGACGGATTCGGATCACCCTGCTCCGAACCGCAGGCGACCGAAGCCAGGGCCACGGACGCCACAAGAATCCATCCTGCACGCACGCGCCTCACGAGGACCCCCCGGGTGTTTCGATGATGACGGTTGTCGCTTTGACGACCGCGACACCGACGCTGCCCGGTTCGAGGCCGAGTTCCTGCACTGCCTCGGTGCTCATGAGCGACACGACCCGGTGCTGCCCGCACTGCATCTCGACCTGCGACATCACCGGATCCGAGACCACCCGGGTGACGAGACCGACGAATTTGTTGCGGGCAGAACTCCCAACCCCGAGCAGATCCGGTGCCGCGTCGGCCTGTGCCCGCGAGAACGCCGCGAGTTCGCCGCCGTCGACCACTTTGCGGCCGGTGTCGTCCTTGGTCGCACGAAGGGCGCCCTGGTCGATCCAGCGTCGGACGGTGTCGTCGCTGACACCGAGCAGGCGTGCGGCGTCGCGGATACGGAAAGCCGTCACGATATGTTCCGCACACTAGTCACGAACTGGACGATACGTCCGCAGATGCGGTTGCATCAAGCTTCTCAGTAGACGTCGCGCACGTACCGCTTCTCCGCACTCAGTCGATCGACGTATGCCGCCGCCGCCTCCTGGTCGAGCCGGCCGTGGGTCTGCACCACCTCGCGGAGCATCGCGTCGACATCTTTGGCCATCCGCCCGGCGTCCCCGCAGACGGCGAAATGGGCGCCGTCCTGCAACCATCTCCAGAGCTGGGCGCCCTGCTCACGCATGCGGTCCTGCACGTAGACCTTCTGTCGCTGGTCGCGCGAGAACGCGAGGTCCAGCTTGGTGAGGAACCCGTCCGCATGCATCTCCTCGATCTCGTCGCGGTACAGGTAGTCGGTGTCCGACCGCTGGTCGCCGAAGAAGAGCCAGTTGCGACCGGTGTGCCCGGATTCGCGGCGGTCGTGGAGGTAGGCCCGAAACGGCGCGATCCCCGTGCCCGGCCCGACCATGATCATCGGAGTATCACCGGACGGCGGCCGGAAGTGCGGATTCGGCTGCACGAAGATCGGGATGTCGACACCTTTGCTGTGGTCGGCGAGGAAACCGGAGCACACGCCGGCCCGCTCGCGGCCCTCGAATCCGTACCGCACCACCGACACGGTGAGCTGCACCTCCCGCGGGTTCGACTTCGGGCTCGACGAGATCGAGTACATGCGTGGCCGAAGTCGCGTGAGCACACCGAGCCACTCGCCGAGCGGTGCCTTGAACGGGTATTCGGCGATGACATCCATCGCCTGCCGCCCCCACAGCCACCGCTGCAGTTCCATCTTGTTTCCGGGTCGCAGCAGCTTGGCGAGTTCCGGACTCTCGCTCTGCCGCTGCACGAAGCGCAGCAATTCGGGAGTGGCCCTGGTGATGTCGAGATACCGAGCCGCGGCCTCCCGGAGCGGGACGGTGGGGCGATCGACGATTTCGACGGGCGCCTCCGCGTCGAGGGCGGTGACCTGCAGCCATTCTTCGACGGCCTCGGGGCCGTTGGTCGGCATCACGCCGAGAGCATCTCCCGCACAGTATTCGAATTCCGGGTCGAACAGCTCGAATCCGAACTGCCGCACGTCCTTCGACGATCCGCCTCCGCTGAGCGCGATGTTGCGTGTCAGGCGCGTGACGAGCGGGGACTTGCGGGTATACAAGGATGCCCGCGACGGGCCAGGTTGTGCGGGCGCGTCACCGCAGGCCACCAACTTCTGGACCGAGCACACCCACTCGTTCGCGCGGTCCTCGTAGTCCGGTTCACAGTCCACGCGCGGCGCAATCCGGGTCGCTCCGAGATCGGCCAGCCGCTCGTCCACCTTGCGTCCGTACCCGCAGAAGTCGTCGTAACTGGAGTCGCCGAAAGCCAGGACCGCGTAGCGGGTGCCGGCGAGCGACGGTGCGTCGGCACCGCTCAAGTCCTTCCAGAAGGTGGATGCGTTGTCCGGTGCGTCGCCGTCACCGAAAGTACTTGTCACCACCAGTAATTCCGGTATCTCTGTAAGATCCGCGACGGTCAGCGCACCCATCCCGACCACGGTGGCCTCACGTCCCGCGGCACGAAGACGCTCGGCGCAGGTCTGCGCGAACCCTTCGGCGTTCCCCGTCTGCGACGCCCACGCGACCACGACCGGCGGTTCCGGGTTCCGATCCTCGACCGGCTCGGTCGCGGGGTCGGCGTCGACCGCGGCGCCCTGTGAGTACATCCCCGCGAGCAGTCCGTCGAGCCACGCCCGCGTCGCCGGGGGAAACGGCGCCGACGCCGGCAACGAGGGCGCGGCGGTCACATCGGACGACCGCAGACCGGTGAGCAGCCCTGCGAGATAGCGTTTCTCGTCGTCGTCGAATCGGGGAGCGGGGATACCGCCGACTCCGAGTGCCTCCGCGAGCCGTCCGACGACCGAATCGTCTGCGGGCGGGGACGCGGCTACAGGTGCTGCCGCGACTTTCGCCACGGCGACCGCACAGAACTTGAATTCGGGCTGCAGCGACGCGGGATCGACGGCGTCGTTGGTCACGGCGTTGATCGCGCGATCGTCCCCGAACAGGTCGTTCCAGTGGAACGGGGCGAAACAGTTGCCCGGCATCACCCGGTCGGTCACCACCGCCGGGAGGACAGCGCGGCCCCGCCGCGAGGTGATGTCCACCGCTTCACCGTCGAAGATCGAAAATCGCTCTGCGTCCTCGGGATTGATCTCCACGAACGGACCGGGGTCGAGTTTGCCGAGCTTCGCGATCTTGCCCGTCTTGGTGAGCGTGTGCCACTGATGTTGCAGCCGGCCGGTATTGAGAACGAACGGGTAGTCGTCGTCGGGTAGTTCGGCCGTGGGCAGATGCGGCCGGGGGAAGAATCGGGCTCGTCCGTCCGGTGTCGCGAAGGCCAGTTCCGGTATGGATCCGTCGTCGCGGACCACCAGCGTCCGGCTGCCTCCGTCGTTCAGATACCGGACCGGACTGCGATCGTCGATGCGGCCGGGGCCACACGGCCATTGCACCGGACCGTGCCGCAGCCTGTCGTATGTCACGCCACGCAGGTCGTACCCCGTCTGCGGATTCCAGAACTGGGTGACCTCGTCGAAGACCTCCTCCGCGCACGAGTAGGTGAAGGCATCGCCGAACCCCATCTCACAGGCGACGCGCGCGATGATCTGCCAGTCGGGCAGCGCCTCTCCGACCGGTTCGACGGCCTGCTGCAACAGGTTCAGCGTGCGATCGGATCCGACCGTCACGTAGTCGGACTCCGCCCACAGCGCACCCGGGAGGAGGATGTCGGCGTACGCATTCGTTTCGGTCTCGAGAAACACGTCCTGGGCTATGACGAGATCCGCGTTCTCGAGACCCTCGAGAACGGTCGCCCGGTTCGCGACCGACGCCACCGGGTTGGTGCAGATGATCCAGCACGCCTTGATGTTTCCCTGCGCCATCTCCCGGAACATGTCGACGGTGCCGGTGCCTGCTTCGGCGCGCAGTGTGCCGGGGGGCAGCGCCCACTGCTCTTCGACGAACACCCGGTCGTCACCGGACAGCACGCTGCGCTGGCCCGGCAGGCCCGGACCCATGTAACCCATTTCGCGGCCGCCCATCGCGTTGGGCTGACCGGTGAGCGAGAACGGGCCGCTTCCGGTGCGGCAGATCGCACCCGTGGCGAGATGGAGGTTGCAGATCGCGTTGGTGTTCCACGTGCCGTGGGTGCTCTGGTTGAGCCCCATCGTCCAGCAACTCATCCACTCGCCGGCCTCGCCGATCCATCGTGCAGCCGTCCGGATGTCGTCTTCCTCGAGGCCGGTGATCCCGGCGACGAGAGCGGGCGGGTACCCGGCGAGGAACTCCTCCATCGCCTCCCAGCCCTCGGTGTACTCCTCGACGAAGTCGCGATCGACGTGCCCGTTCTCGACGATCAGGTGGAGCAGACCGTTGAGCAGCGCGAGGTCGGTACCCGGTGCGACCTGCAGGAACAGATCCGCCTTGTCCGCGGTGGCGGTGCGGCGAGGATCGACGACGACGAGCTTGGCCCCGGCTCTGACGCGTTCCATCATCCGCAGGAAGAGGATGGGATGACAGTCGGCCATGTTCGAACCCGAGACGAAGAACAGATCGGCGTGCTCGAAGTCCTCGTACGAGCCGGGTGGCCCGTCCGAACCGAGCGACTGCTTGTAGCCGGTGCCCGCAGAGGCCATGCACAACCGCGAATTCGATTCGATCCTGCTGGTGCGCACGAATCCCTTGGCGAGCTTGGTCGCGAGGTATTGCGCCTCGAGCGACATCTGTCCGGAGACGTAGAACGCCACCGCATCGGGTCCATGGGTTCCGATGATCTCCGTCAGACGGCGCGCGGTTTCGGTGACGGCCGCGTCCACCGGCACCGGCGAAGGAGCGCCGCCGCGGCGGTCACGCACGTACGCGGTGTCGAGACGGCCCCCCGCGGCCAGCATCTCCGCACTCGTCGAACCCTTGGTACACAGGCGACCACGATTGGTGGGGTGCTCCTTGTCGCCGTACGCCTTGACCACCCTGCGGGCACCGGTATCGGGATCGGTGGCGACGTCGAGCACCATGCCGCACCCGACACCGCAGTAGGAGCACGCGGTCTTCACCGTCGTGATGTCATCCCGCATCCGAATCTCCTACCCGGCACCGCGTCCGCCGGCAGTGAACCGAGGGCCACGCCGTTGCCGTCGCCGATACGACGACTTCCATGCTGCGGACTCGGTGTTTCGGACGCGTCACATGGGATGAGCGCGCTGTGACATCTGGCTCACGGGTGCCGCGAGGTGGTGTGAGGTGCCGGCAACACGCTCAGGACTTCGGTTGCTGCTCCCACCATTTCAGGAGCTCGGCCTCGGCTTCGTCTCGATCGAGTGGACCGCGATCGAGGCGCAACTCCTTGAGGAACTTCCACGCCCGGCCCACCTCGGGGCCCGGTGGAATGCCGAGAACTTCCATGATCGCGTTGCCGTCGAGATCCGGACGGACCTTCGCGACGCCCTCTTCCTCCGCCAGCCGCGCGATGCGAACCTCGAGATCGTCGTAGGTGGCCTGCAGTGCCGCGGCGCGCCGCTTGTTGCGGGTGGTGCAGTCGGCCCGAACCAGCTTGTGGAGCCGGGGGAGGAGATCCCCGGCGTCGTGCACGTACCGCCGCACCGCCGAGTCCGTCCATTGACCCTTGCCGTACCCGTGGAAGCGCAAGTGCAGGAACACCAACTGGCCGACGTCCTCGATCATCTGCTTCGGGTACTTCAGCGCTCGCATCCGCTTGCGCACCAGCTTCGCCCCGACCACCTCGTGGTGATGGAAGCTGACGCCGCCGCCGGCCTCGTTGCGCTTGGTGCCGGGCTTGCCGATGTCGTGGAGCAGCGCCGCCCAGCGCAGCACCAGGTCCGGGTCGCCGTCCTCGAGATCGATCGCCTGGGTGAGCACGGTGAGCGAATGCCAGTACACGTCCTTGTGCTGGTGATGCTCGTCGATCTCGAGCTTCATCGCGGGAATCTCGGGGATCACGCGCTCCGCCAGGCCGGTCTCCACCATGCACTCGATGCCGTCGACCGGATGGTCCCCCAGAATCAGCTTGTCGAGTTCGGCCCGCACCCGCTCGGCGCTGATGCGCAGGATCTCGTCCGCCATCTCCCGGATCGCCGTCCGGACCCGATCGGTGAGCGAAAAGCCGAGCTGAGAGACGAATCGTGCCGCTCGCAACATGCGCAGCGGGTCGTCCTCGAACGAGTCCTCCGGCCGAGCCGGAGTATCGAGAACACCTGCGAGCAACGCGTCGAGCCCACCGAGTGGGTCGACGAACTCACCGGCGCCGTCCGGACCGATCCGAACTGCCATCGCATTGACGGTGAAGTCACGGCGTACGAGATCGTCCTCGAGACTCGTCCCGTATTCGACGACCGGATGGCGGGTGACGCGGTCGTAGGCGTCGCTGCGGAACGTGGTGATCTCGAGTTGCTCGGATCCCTTTGCCGCGCTGACCGTGCCGAAGTCGATACCGGTGTCCCACTGATGGTCCACCAACCCGCGCAGCAGTTCCTGGACCTTCTCGGGGCGCGCGTCCGTCGTGAAGTCGAGGTCGGTGCCCAACCGGCCGAGAAGCGCGTCGCGGACGCTCCCGCCGACGAGATACAGCTCATGGCCCGCCTCGGTGAACCGCGCACCGAGTGGGGCCAGGACATCGGACAACGAGCGCAGAGTGACGTCGGCTCCGGCGAGCAACCGGGTTCGGCGGTCGAGGTCTGCGGTGGGGGAGTTCACGTCTTTGCACCTTACCGAGCAGGGCGTTCGTGTGGTTGAGCCGGGACCGACGGCGGTACATCTACTATCTATTAGGTGTCGCCCGCCGAACGTGCCAATCGCAACCGCCGCAGCTCGCGGCGTCGTGGCACGAGCGCGAAAAAGGCTGCTCAGGGCGGAGCACCCGGTGCACCCGGTGCGCCCGGCCCTCGACTGCGCACCGTCCGCGAGACATCGGCCGGAGGGCTGGTCGTCGACGGACTCGGCGGTCCACCCGACAAGTTGTGCGCCGCCTTGATCGGGCGTACCGACCGTCGCGGCCGCCTGCTGTGGTCGCTGCCGAAGGGGCACATCGAGCGCGGCGAGACCGCCGAAATGACCGCGATGCGCGAGGTGCACGAAGAGACCGGTGTCCGCAGCACGGTGCTCGCCGAACTCGGCAGCATCGACTACTGGTTCGTCACCGAAGGCCGTCGTGTCCACAAAACGGTGCATCACTATCTTCTGCGTTACCTCGGCGGCGAACTGTCCGACGCGGATGTCGAGGTCACCGAAGTCGCGTGGGTTCCGCTCCGTGAACTCCGGTCTCGGCTCGCCTACGCCGACGAACGTAAGCTCGCCGACGTCGCAGACCAGCTCATTGCGGAGATGCATCCCGAATCGCGTCCCCGCACCGACGAACCGGGGGCCCATCTCGGATGACGGCGGTGGTTTCCCGAACGGGTGCCGCGGTTCTGGCCGTGCTCACGCTCGTTCTCACAACGATCGGTGTGGCGATCCCCGCACCCGCGGCGGCGCAGCCGGACTCCGAAGGCACCCGGTTTCTCGATCTGAGCATCGACGAGGTCACCCCGTCGGTGGTGTCGCTCACGAGTGAATCGGTAGTCGAGGTCACGGGCACCGTCACCAATGTCGGCGACCGGGACGTCGAGGACGTCTGGGTGCGGCTTCAGCGCGCACCCGTCATTTCCGACCCTGCTGCCCTGCGCACCTCGCTCTCCCTCGACCAGTCGGGTTTCGACACCGCGGGCGAATTCGAACAGGTCACCGACCGACTCGGCCGCGGCGACCGCGCCGAGTTCACGATCGAGCTGCCCCTGCGTTCCGAACTCGAACCGTCGCTCGGCATCGACACCCCCGGTGTCTACCCGCTGCTCGTCAACGTGAACGGCTCGCCCGAATACGGCGGCCAGGCCCGTCTGGACGATGCCCGTTTCCTGCTGCCCGTGCTGGGAGTGCCGGCAGGCGAGGAACCCTCCGGCCCGCGAACATCGGCGTCCACCCCATCGGGCGGAACCGCCGGAACTGCGCTCGAGCGCGAGACCGAGACCTTTCCTGCCGTTCCACCCGAGGTGTCGCGCCCCGTCGCTGTCTCGATGCTGTGGCCCTTGGCCGACACGCCACGGCTCGCCTCCGGTGTCCCCGGATCCGTGACGGAACCCGCCCGGCTCGTCGACGACGTGCTCGCCACGTCGCTGGCCGAAGGAGGACGGCTCGACGGGTTGCTGCGCGCGGCCGAACAATCCCTGGAGACCGATCCGCGCGTCACCGAAGGCATGTGCCTGGCGATCGACCCCGACCTACTGGTCACGGTGGCGAACATGACCCGGGACTATCTCGTGGTGGACGACCCGGCCGATCCGATGGGGGCCGCGAGTCCCGGAACGGGTACCGAGGCGGCGATCGCGTGGCTCGGCCGCATCCGGGCACTCGCGACCTCGATGTGCACGGTGGCGGTGCCGTTCGCCCAGGCGGACCTGACGGCGCTCGCCGAACTGGACGATCCCTCCCTGACCGTCCCCGCCTTGCGGTCCCCGAGCACCCTCGTCGATACGATCCTCGGGACCACATCGCTCCCCGGTGTCGTGTGGCCCGATTCCGGTGTCCTCACCGAGGACGCCGGGCTTCTCGTCGCCGCGGACGGCCCGGTCACGGCGGTACTCGCCGACACCGCGGTGGACGACGGCCGCGCCGCCATGAGCGGCGCATCTCCGCGCAACAATGTCCGGGTGTCCGGAGTCGACGGACTGACGGCCGGCCTGTTCGACGCTGCGGCCTCGGCGGCACTCGCCGGCATGGGCGACGCGCCGTCGACCCCCTCGTTCGTGACCAAGGCCGCGCGCTACGACCTCGCCGACGATTCCGCGACCGCCCGGTTCCAGGACGCGCTCGGCGCGCTGGCGTGGCCGGCGCTGGCCCCGTCGGTGGACGCGGCATCGGGACTGCCGCTGCCCGCGCCCGGCCGGTCGGTGCTGTTCGCTCCGCCGCAGGTCTGGTCGCCTTCCCCGGACGAGGCCTCGGCCACGCTGTCCATGATCTCGTCACTCATCCGTTCCGGAACGGCGACCGCTCGTCCCTTCACCGAGTTCGTGGCGGCCGCCGCAGCCACCGCAGACGACCCGAATACCTCCGTGCTCGACTACCCGGAGCAGGCCGTCACCGACGGTGTTCCGGCAGAGGTGGTCCGGATCGCCGCCGAGCAGACACCCCGGCTCGATGCCCTGCAGGCGGCATTGATCGAGGACCCGCAGGCCCAGCTCACACCGCAGGAGTTCCTCACACCGCTGCGGGAGGACCTGCTGCGCGCGATGGCGTCGGCGGGGCTGCGGGGCGACGATCCCGAGCAGGCAGCGGACGCCGCGACTCTGCGCGCGGTGGAAGTCGAGGAGGCCGTGGACGGGATGTTCGCGGGAGTGACAGTGCTCTCACCGGGCGGTGTGTACACCCTGACCTCCGAACAGAGTCCCCTACTGTTGGTGGCGCGCAACGATCTGCCCGTGGGCATCACAGTGCGGTTGCACGTGGACGCGCCGTCGGCGATGGAGATCACCGATATCGGGCCGACACAGCTCCCTCCGCGCGGTAGCCGCACCCTGACGGTGCCCGCTCAGATCAGCGACTCGCGGAAGCTCGAACTGGAGTTCTCGCTCACCACGGAATCCGGCCTGTCTCTCGGCAGTCCGACGAACGTGACGGTACGTTCCAATGCGTATGGCCGGATTCTCGCCATCGTCACGGGCTGTGCGGGAGCACTCCTGCTGTTCCTGGCGGGCAGGCGGCTTCTGCACCGATTCCGCGGGGAACCGGATCCAGCCGACGAAGGGTACGAACGAGAATGACGGGGAACGCGACCCGCGACGACGTGAAGTCACCGACGACTTCACCGGACGTCACCGGTGCCGGTCCCACCGGCCGGAAGGTTCCGAGCCTGCTCGCGGCCACCGGCTCCATCGCCGTCGCCACCCTGGTCAGCCGGATCACCGGGTTCCTCAAGCAGCTGCTGATCCTCACGCTGCTGGGTGCGAGTGTCGCGTCGTCGTTCACCGTGGCCCACCAGATCCCCAACATGATCTCCGAGCTGGTCCTCGGCGCCGTCCTCACCTCGATCGTGGTGCCGGTGCTCGTGCGGGCCGAACGCGAGGACCCGGACGGCGGCGAGGCGTTCGTCCGTCGTCTGTTCACCGCAGCCGTGGTGCTGCTCGGCGGCGCGACGATCCTCGCGGTCGCCGCCGCGCCGCTGCTCACGACGCACGTCTTCCTCGACGACTCCGGCAAGGTGTCGACGTCACTGACAACAGCCCTGTCGTACCTGCTGCTGCCGGCCATCGTGTTCTACGGGCTGTCGGGCCTGTTCACGGGCATTCTCAACACGCGGCAGGTCTTCAAGCCCGGCGCGTGGGCACCCGTGGCGAACAACGTCGTCGTACTCGTCGTGCTGGTCGTCTATTACCTGATGCCGGGGGAGATCACCCTCGATCCGGTGCGCATGAGCGACCCGAAGCTGCTGGTCCTCGGCCTCGGTGTGCTCCTCGGCGTGATCACCCAGGCGATGTGCCTGATCCCCGCGCTCCGCCGCGAAGGCATCAATCTGAAGCCGCTGTGGGGCCTCGACGACCGCCTGCGCCAGTTCGGCGGTATGGCCGCGGCAATCGTGCTGTACGTGCTGATCAGCCAGATCGGCATGATCTTCGCAACCAATATCTCGTCGGGCGCCGATGCCGCAGGCCCCGCGATCTACAACAACGCGTGGCTGCTGCTGCAGTTGCCGTACGGCGTTCTCGGCGTCACCGTGCTCACCGCGATCATGCCGCGACTGAGCCGCAACGCCGCCGAGGGCGACACTCCCGCGGTCGTCGACGACCTGTCGGTCGCGACCCGAATGACGATGATCGCGCTGATTCCGATCGTCACGTTCCTCACGATCGCGGGCACGCACGTCGGGACCGCGCTGTACGGCTACGGCAATTTCGGTGCGGGCAACGCGTCCCTGCTCGGCCAGGCGGTGAGCTGGTCCGCCTTCACCCTGATTCCCTACTCGCTCGTGCTCATCCACCTGCGGGTCTTCTACGCGCGGGAACAGGCGTGGACCCCCACCTGGATCATTCTCGGCATCACCGCCGTCAAGATCGGCTTGTCGGCGCTCGCTCCGGCCGTGGCGAGCAGCGACCAGCAGGTCGTCGTCCTGCTCGGTGTCGCGACCGGTCTCGCGTTCACCTGCGGCGCGTTCATCGGTGGGTTTCTGCTGCACCGCACCCTCGGCGACCTGCGGATGGCCAACGTGGGGCGCACGATCTGGCACGTGGTGCTCGCGTCGGCGGCTGGGGCGGTCGTCGTGCTCGTCGCCGACAAACTCCTGCAATTGGACGCCCTTGCGGACCGCTTCGGCGGCCTCGGCTCGATGGTGCGTGTCGCGATCAGCGGCGTGCTGATGCTGCTCGTCGCACTCGTCGGCATGTATCTGCTCAAGGTTCCCGAAATCATGGCGATCGAGGCCGCCGTACGCCGCAAGATCGCCGCGGTGCGCGGTGGCGGTGCGGAAGAGCCCGAAGCCGAACTCGGCGAATCCACGGCCACGTCGCCGGCCGATACCGGTGCCTTCCCGGCCCGCCGTCGCTTCGGCTACGACGCCTACCCGGAGTCCGACTTCGAGAAGACCGTCGTACTGCCGCGCATCGACTACGGCGACTACGGGGTCGGACCGTACGACGCGATCACCGAAGTCATGCCCGCGATCAGAGACGTGCCCCGTCCCGTCGAGGCGCAACAACAACTCCCGTACCCTGGTCAACAGCAGATTCGACACGGGCGCCGTGGTCCGCGCTACTTCGCGGCCCCCACGGGCGATCCTCGTCTCCGCACCGGAAGTGGACGAGTCGACAACGAAGGAGTGAGGGTGAGCGACGACCACGCCGCCGGCAGGTCCACAATCGACGCGTCACAGCAGGCAGGATCGACGCCGGTCGGCAACGAACAACGGCCCACGCCGCCGAGTGCGCCTCGCGACACCCATCACGACACCGGGGTCATACCCATCGGGTCTCCTCAGCTTCCGCCTGTCCGGGTCCCTGGTTCGGCCCCCCGCCGCACCATGCGCGGACCGGAACTCATCGCCGGCGCGTCCGTGGCCGGTGGCCGGTACCGGCTGCTCTCACCCCACGGTGGCGCACGCGGGCTGCGGTTCTGGCAGGCACTCGACGTCAAACTCGACCGCGAGGTGGCACTGACCTTCGTCGACGCCGATCAGAGCGCTGCCGACGGCACCGGTCCGGACTCTCCGCAGGCCATCCTGTCCCGGACGCTGCGGCTCGGCCGGATCAATTCGCCCGGACTGGCACGTGTCCTGGACGTGGTCCGGGGTAGTTCGGGCGGCATCGTCGTCGCCGAGTGGACGCCCGGTCGTTCGCTGCGCGAGATGTCCACCACGCAGCCGTCCCCGCTGGGCGCTGCCCGGGCCGTTCGCGCCCTCGCGGCGGCGGCCGAGGCCTCGCACCGTGCGGGCAGCGCGTTGTCGATCGATCACCCCGACCGCATCCGGATCAGTGTCTCCGGCGACGCGGTCATGGCGTTCCCGGCAACCTTCTCCGACGCGGATGCCGTCTCCGATGTGCACGGTCTCGGAGCCAGCCTGTACGGATTGATCACCGGTCGGTGGCCACTCGATGAACCGACCGCTCCGGGACGGCCCCCGGCCCCGCATCACAGCGGCGCGACCATCGGTGGCATGCCGGAAGCCGACCGCGGCGCCGACGGCAAACCGGTCGAACCCAAGGTGCTCCGCCCCGACGTTCCGTTCGAGATCTCGGCAGTCGCCGTGCGCGCTCTGAACACCGACGGTGGCATCCGCACCGCGGCAACGGTGCAGCACATACTCGACCAGGCGTCGGTGGTGGACCAGAAGACCGACCTGATTCCCGCGCTCCGCATCGGCCAGCGCGCGAGCATGACCGAAACCCATGCCTTGGCCGACCCCGAGGCGCTCGAACAGAAGAAGAAGCATTCCCAGCGCATGCTCGTTGCGCTGATCGGCCTCGGTATCACGACGGTCGTGCTGCTCTCGCTGATCGGGTGGTGGATCACGAATCTGCTCGCCGGCGACACGAGCGATGAGCCGCTCACCAGCCAGGAATTCGGTCTCACGCCGACCGCCGAGGCACCTGCCGCACCCGAGTCCGCATCGGAGGAGGCGGCTCCGGCCGCAGCCGGGGGACCGGTGCCGGCATCCGCGGTGACGGTGTTCTCGCCGCAGGGCACCCCCGATTCTCCGGCGTCCGCGTCGCTGGCGATCGACGGCGACCCTGCCACGGCGTGGAGCACCGACGCGTACTTCGATCCCTTCCCGTCGTTGAAGAGCGGGGTGGGCCTGCTGGTGACGCTGGAGGACGCAGCGACCCTCTCGTCGGCGAAGGTCACGTCCGAGTCGCCCGGTACCGTGCTCGAAATCCGCAGCGCGCCCTCGGATTCGACGTCCCTGGACCAGACACAGGTGATCGGCCAGGCGACACTGGGATCCGGTGAGACCGAGATTCCTCTCGACGCCGACGGCCGCACCACGCACGTGTTGCTGTGGATCACCGGGCTCAGCTCCGACGGTGGCAGCAACAAGAGTTCGATCTCCGAGATCGAGTTCATCGGCTCGGAATAACCGGATCGCCCCGAGCGCAAGCCGGGGCAATCGCCGTGCGATCGGCTACCATCCGCGCGTGCGAATTTTCGGGGGGATCGCAAAAATCGCCGTGCCCGACGACTCTGTGCTCACAGAGGTGCCGGGCACGTTCGTGTCCGACGCAGACTTGTTGTCGGCACACGCGGCCGGCGATCGGGAAGCGTTCGCGACACTGCTGTCGCGCCATTACGACCATTTGTGGCAGGTCGCGCGACGTACCAGTTACTCGCCGGAGGACGCGGCCGACTCATTGCAGGAAGCTCTCCTGTCCGCGCATCGTATGGCTGCGAACTTCCGTGAGGACGCCGCGGTCCGTAGCTGGATGCACACCATCGTCGTGAACGCGTGCCTGGATCGCATCCGGCGCAACAAGGTTCGGCCCACGGTTCCTCTCTTCCCCGACGATTCCGAAACTCCGCGTGCGGGGCGGGATTCCATCCACGACACGGAGCTTGCCCTCGATGTGAAGACCGCATTGTTCACCCTTCCACCGGATCAGCGCGCCGCGATCGTGGCGGTCGACGTCGAGGGATATTCGGTGCGAGAAGCGGCCCGCCGGCTCGGAGTACCGGAGGGGACGGTCAAGAGCCGGTGTGCGCGGGCACGTCGCAAACTCGCGGTCCTTCTCGGCGACCTACGGGAGTGAGGGAACCGAACACGGGTCCGGATCGTCTTACTCTGGTGAGGACAACCCATCCGCGAGGAGAACGCGCATGAACGAGGACGAGATACCACGTCCGCCGTACTCGCACGACCTGCTCGCCGACCTGCACGCGGGCGTGCTGGACGACACCTCGGCCGACAAGCTCTGGCCTCTCGTGCGCGCCGACCCGGAGGCCGCGGCCGTCGTCGCACGACTCGACGCGGTGCAGTCGCGTCTCGGCAGGCTCCGCGACAGCGATCCGTCGGAACCGATTCCTCCGGCGGTGGCTGCCCGGATCGATGCCACTCTGGCTACTGCTCAGCGACGACCCGCCCGAACATGGCTGGCGGGCGCCGGGGTTGCCGCGGCAGCGGTATTCGCCGGGGTGTTCGCACTCGTCCTGCTCCACTCGGCGCCCGGGGGAGACGACGACGCGGGTAGCGACGCCTACGCCGCCCAGGAGAGCGACTCCGTGTTCGAGCCCGCCGAGCTACGCTCGATCGTCGGCACGACTTCGCTCGGTCCCCTCTCGGATACGGTTCGACTCCGGGAGTGCTTGGAAGCCAACGGTTTCGCGAATTCTCCTCTACTGGGATCGCGACAGACGGAATTCCGCGAACGTGAAGCGGTCCTGCTGCTCCTCGGTGGACCGCAACCCCCGCAACTGACCGCGGTGATGGTCGGAACAGACTGTGACGCAGACACTCCCGCTACTCTGGCGGTTCATACCATCGGATAGGCGTTCGGTGGTGCGTCGTCACTCGGCGATGGTCAGCAGCAGATGAAGTATCCGCGCGCGCAGCGCCGGGGTGTCGTCCTCCGCGGCGATCAGCCCGGTGAACAGTGCGGTTCCGGCCGCCATCACGAGCGCCGCGCGGGCATCGAGTTCCGCGTCCCCGTCACCGTTCTCGGTGAACAGCGCGGTACTCGGACCGCTGAAGGTTCGCCACAGTGCGCGGCGAAGGTCCTCGTGGTCACGCAGCGCCGCGAGTAGTCCGGGTAGGGCGGCGCGAACCTCGGGTCTCGAGAAGAGTTCGTTGCTCCCCGCGACGACCCATTCGATCCAGCCCTTGCGATCGATCCCGTCGTACGGCGACAGATCGGGTGCCGAGCCGAGCAGCGCATCGAGCACCAAGTGCGCCTTGCTCGGCCACCTGCGAGTCAGTGCGGCT
This sequence comes from Rhodococcus sp. NPDC058639, assembly GCF_042717545.1. Classification (NCBI taxonomy): domain Bacteria; kingdom Bacillati; phylum Actinomycetota; class Actinomycetes; order Mycobacteriales; family Nocardiaceae; genus Rhodococcus; species Rhodococcus sp. NPDC058639. Next base: position 260,570 of record NZ_JBHXRF010000001.1, on the reverse strand, counting down.
CGCCCGACTCCCGCGCGCGCCGCGATCGCCCGCATGCTGAGGCCGTCCCACCCGTCGCGGACGAGCATCTCGCGGGTGACGGCGAGCACTTCACTGTCGATTCGAGGATCTCTCGGACGTCCCGCAGGTACAGCTGACATGGGCTCTCGTGTGAGTGGGACCAGACAGTGCCTGGCGTGTGATCGGAGTTATAGTCGGCCTATTACGATACCACTGGCATCGAAAGTAGGGTCATGACTTCGCCGCGATCCACCGTCTTCGAACCCGCCCGCCTCGGGCCTCTCACGCTCCGCAACCGCATCATCAAGGCCGCGACGTTCGAGGGTGTCATGCCCAAGGGTGCGGTCACCGACAAACTCATCGACTTCCACGCCGAAGTCGCACGCGGCGGTACCGCGTTGACGACGGTGGCGTACTGCTCCGTCTCACCCGCGGGTCGCGTCCACCGCGACACCCTCGTTCTCGACCGCGACGCCGTTCCCGGGCTGACCCGGCTGACCGAGGCCGTCCACCGGGAGGGCGCACTCGCGTCCGCACAGATCGGGCACGCCGGACTCGTCGCCAATCAGCTGTCGAACGGAATGAGCACCACCGCCCCTTCCACCCGGATCAGCGCCCCCGCGATGGGCCTCGTCCGCGGCGCGACGCTCGAGCACCTCGACGCCATCGTGGAGGAGTATGCGTCGGCCGCCCGTTATGCCGTCGAATCCGGATTCGATGCGCTGGAAGTACACCTGGGACACAACTACCTTCTCAGCTCCTTCATGAGCCCCAACCTCAACAAGCGGACCGACCGCTACGGCGGAAGCATCGCCAACCGCACCGCTTTTCCCCGGCGGGTACTCGCCGCCGTGCGCGCTGCGGCGGGTGATTCGGTCGCGGTCATCGCCAAGTTCAATATGACCGACGGCGTCCCGAAAGGACTGTGGCTCGACGAGTCGCTGCCCATGGCCAAGCTGATCGAGTCCGACGGCACCATCGACGCCATGCAGCTGACCGGTGGCAGCTCGCTGCTCAACGGCATGTACTTCTTCCGTGGCGACGTCCCGATGAAGGAGTTCGTGCAGTCACAGCCGAAGGTCATCGGCTGGGGCCTGAAGGTGTACGGACCCAAGCTCTTCCCGAAACTGCCGTTCGAGGAAGCGTTCTTCCTCCCGATGGCCCGGCAGTTCCGGTCCGAACTGTCGCTGCCGCTGATCCTGCTCGGCGGCATCAACCGCATCGACACCATCGACAACGCCCTGCACGAAGGCTTCGAGTTCGTGGCTATGGGCCGGGCGCTGCTCCGTGACCCGTATCTGGTCGACAAGTTCCGCAACCACACCGCGGACGAAGGGTTGTGCATCCACTGCAACAAGTGCATGCCGACCATCTACACCGGAACCAAATGTGTGATCCGGGAGACCCTCCGGGATGTTCCGGGCGCGGTCTGACACCTCCGTCCGGCGCGTGCGCACGCGCTGTGGCATGACGCACGCTGCGAGGGGAACAACACCGTTTACCCTGGTGTTGACATCTGTGTATGCTGCCGCGCCGGTCTCTCTCGGCACGTGGCATCTACGACAGCCCCGACCGCCGACCGGAAGGCCTCCGCCGAATGACGACCTCGCCCACCATTCACGACCTCATCATCATCGGTTCGGGACCCGCGGGATACACCGCAGCGATCTACGCCGCCCGCGCGGAACTCTCGCCCATCGTCTTCGAGGGAACCCAGTTCGGCGGCGAGCTGATGACGACAACCGAGGTCGAGAACTTCCCGGGCTTCAAGGACGGCATCATGGGTCCGGAGTTGATGGACCAGATGCGCGAGCAGGCGCTCCGGTTCGGCGCGGACATCCGCACCGAAGATGTCGAGGCAGTCGATCTCGCCGGCCCGGTCAAGACCGTGGTCGCAAACGGCGAAACCTACAGCAGTCACGCGGTCGTGCTCGCCATGGGCGCCGAACCCCGTTACCTCGGTGTGCCGGGGGAGGAGCGACTCCTCGGCCGCGGCGTCTCCGCTTGCGCCACGTGTGACGGCTTCTTCTTCCGGGATCAGGACATCGCAGTGGTGGGCGGCGGCGACTCGGCGATGGAGGAAGCCACGTTCCTGACGCGGTTCGCGCGCAGCGTGACGATCATCCACCGCCGCGAAGAGTTCCGTGCCTCGAAGATCATGCTCGAGCGCGCCGAGGCGAACGAGAAGATTCGCTTCCTCACCAACACGAGGGTCCTCGAGGTCCTGGGAGAAAACAGCGTCTCGTCGCTGACCGTCGAAGACACCGTCACGGGCGAGCGCAGCGATCTCGCCGTCACCGGCCTCTTCGTCGCCGTGGGCCACGACCCGCGCAGCGCACTCGTCGCGGGACAGGTCGAACTCGACGACGAGGGCTACGTGAAGGTCGTCGGTCGCACCACTGCGACGTCCCTGCCGGGTGTTTTCGCGGCCGGAGACCTCGTCGACCACACCTATCGTCAGGCCATCACCGCGGCCGGCAGCGGTTGTTCCGCGGCGATCGACGCCGAGCGCTGGCTTGTCGCACGCCACGAGGTTCCGCCCTCGATCGTGCCCGCCCAGGTCTGACCGTCCCCCCACCCCCCGATAACACGCGACACCAGGAGATAGCCGTGGCCGTCAAGGACACCAACACCGTCACCATCACCGATTCCTCGTTCGTCGAGGATGTGCTGCAGGCCGACAAGCCCGTGCTCGTCGATTTCTGGGCCACGTGGTGCGGTCCGTGCAAGATGGTTGCTCCGGTGCTCGAGGAGATCGCGGGCGAGCACGGCGACAAGCTGACGATCGCCAAGCTCGACATCGACGCGAACCCGTCGGCGGCCCGCGACTACCAGGTCATGTCCATCCCCACCATGATCCTGTTCTCCGGCGGCAAGCCTGTGAAGACGATCGTGGGCGCGAAGGGTAAGGCGGCGTTGCTTCGGGACCTCGCGGACGTCCTGTAGTACGGTCCCGAGGATCGATTCTCGGATGCGCCGCCCTGGGCCCCGGCCCCCGGCGCATCTGAGATAATTCCGTTCGATGCTGCCCTGCCCCGTGCCGGGCGCAATCCGGTCAGCACGGAAAGGCCCAACGCATGCGCCCTCTTCGTCACGGCGACCACGGCCCGGCAGTCGCCGAGATTCGGAGCACTCTGGCCGGTCTGGGTTTCCTGCACGCCCGTCCCGACTCCTCCGACGGCTGGATGGGGTCCGACGTCGTCTTCGACCGCGAACTCGACGGCGCCGTGCGCGCCTTCCAGCAGCAGCGCGGTCTGCTCGTCGACGGGATCGTCGGCCCGGCCACGTACCGCTCCCTCAAGGAGGCGTCGTATCGACTCGGCGCCCGAACCTTGATGTACCAGTTGTCGGCGCCGTTGTACGGCGACGACGTGGCTGCGCTGCAGACCCGGTTGCAGGATCTGGGGTTCTACGTGGACCGGGTAGACGGCTACTTCGGCCAGAAGACTCACGAAGGACTCAGTTCGTTCCAGCGCGAGATCGGTCTCGCCGCGGACGGAATCTGTGGTCCCGAAACCTTGCGGGCACTCGAGTTGCTCGGCACCCGGGTGTCGGGTGGATCGCCTCACGCCATCAGCGAAGAGGAGATCGTACGACGGTCGGGCCCCCAGCTGAGCGGTAAGCGGATCGTCATCGATCCCGGTCTGGGCGGCACCCACCACGGCATCATCGTGCCCAGCGTGCACGGCCCGATTTCGGAGGCCGACATTTTGTGGGATCTTGCGCGCCGCCTCGAGGGCCGCATGGCGGCGACCGGTATGGAGACGTTCCTCTCGCGCCCGTACCACGCGGATCCGACCGACGTCGAACGCGCCGGCACCTCCAACGCGTTCGGTGCCGATCTCATGATCTCGCTGCGCTGCGATTCGAGTTCGAACCCGCACGCGAGTGGTATCGCAAGCTTCCACTACGGCAATTCGCACGGCTCCGAATCCATGATCGGTCAGGTACTGACCGGGTTCATCCAGCGCGAGATCGTCGCACGAACCTCACTGCAGGACTGCCGCAGCCACGGGCGTACCTGGGACCTGCTGCGCCTGACGAACATGCCCACCGTGCAGATCGATCTCGGCTACCTCACCAACGAGCACGACGCATCACTGCTCGCCGATCCGCGCACCCGCGACGTGATCGCCGAGGCAATCCTCGTCGCAGTGAAGCGTCTGTATCTGCTCGGGCAGGACGATCAGCCCACCGGCACCTATACGTTCGCCGAACTGCTGGCCGAGGAACTCTCCATCACCGAAACTCGCTGACTCACCGGACCCGCTGACTCACCGGACCCGCTGACTCGCTGCGGGGACTCGGCACCGGAGCGCCGCGGGCACCTTTACTGCACGCCCACCGCGGTGCGCCCGGTGACATCCTCCACCGTCAGTGAGGCCGCTTCGATCAGGCGCTCGAGAGCCGCTTCCACCTCTTCCTTCCATCCGTGGTCACGGTCGAGTTCGAGCCGCAACCGGGGGAAGCGAGGATGTGGGGCGATCACCTCGAAGCCCATGTCCTCGAGAAAGTCGGCGCCGATCATGCATTCGGCAGGGGAGCATTCCCGCGCGGAGGTGGTGCTGGGCACGTCTCCCGCCGACGGCCTGTCGTCCTCCTGCGGACGCACACCGAACGCTTCGAGGGCCCGGACGTTGCGGCGGACCAGATCGGTCACGACGGCGCGGATGAGATCGGCGCCCACATCCAGGTCGGACGCGTGGGGCTCGATGCGCATGGTGGTGAGCAGAATCGCGTCGGCACTGACCGGCGAGGTCGGGAAGAGTCGCGCCCTGGGAACCATGTTGGGGGGCGCATAGAACGCCACCCCGGCCACCTTGTCGTCGGTGTCCCCGAACGTGGCGACCTGTGCGCACGACCCCCACTCGAGCATGACCATGGACAGCCACGCTTCTTTTTCGAACTCGGGGTCGCAGAAGTTGCGGGCATCACCGGCGGGCGCCGGATCCATTTCCCAGAACACACACCGCCTCGGGTGCGTGGGCAACTGCTCGATCGCACTCAAGGACAGCGGTGTGACTCGCGTCGACACGGGATACCTTCGCCTCCACGTCTTTCTCTCACAGACTGTTGTCCGACCCCGTCGGGGAGTCAAGACTGGCGGGCCCGATCGGTCGGATCCGCGTCGACCTCACGTTGGGTCTGCATCATGGTCACAATACGTTCGAGATCGTCCACCGACCCGAATTCGACCACGATCTTGCCTTTGCGCTTCCCCAGGCTCACGGTCACGCGGGTGTCGAACGAGTTGGACAGACGCTCGGCGACGTCCTGCAGCCCCGGCATCTGGATGGGCTTCCGCTTCGAGGAGGGCGACGGTGTGGGAGCACCACTGCGGTTGGCCAGCATGACCGCTTCCTCGGTCGCCCGTACCGACATCCCTTCGGCGACGATCCGCATCGCGAGTGCTTCCTGTGCGTCGGCGCCGGCTTCGAGCGCGAGCAAGGCGCGCGCGTGGCCTGCGCTCAGCACGCCCGCAGCGACCCGCCGCTGGACAGGAATGGGCAGCTTGAGCAACCGGATCATGTTCGTGATGACCGGGCGCGAGCGTCCGAGGCGTGTCGCCAGTTCCTCGTGGGTGACCTCGAACTCCTCGAGCAACTGCTGATACGCGGCTGCTTCTTCGAGGGGGTTGAGTTGCACACGGTGAATGTTCTCGAGGAGAGCATCTCGCAGCATCGCGTGATCATCGGTGTCCCGGACGATGGCGGCGATCGTGTCGAGCCCCGCTTCCTGGGTGGCCCGCCACCGCCGCTCGCCCATGATGATCTCGAAGCGATCATCGTCCGCTCGCCGCACCACGATCGGCTGCATCAAGCCGAACTCCCGGATCGAGTGGACGAGTTCGGTCAGTGCCTCTTCGTCGAAGACCTGACGAGGCTGCTTCGGGTTCGGGGCGATCCGGTCGATCGGGATCTCGAGGTACACCGCCCCGGCGGGCGAGGGGAGTAGGTCGTGATCGACCTCGGCGGGCGCACCGTCGTCGCCTTGCGTGTCCGGCGCCGTGGATTCGGGAGAGGCAGGCTTTCCGTCGCCGATGATGAGGTCCGCCGCGGCGGATCCGAGCCCGGACGGCGACGAGGACATTCCCGGTGACGCACCGGCACGTCGACCGGGGGCCGGCTTCACGGTCGATGCGGGAGCCGCCGGTGCCGACGCCGATTCGGTGGTCGTCGAGGTGGTGGTCGTCGAGGTAGGCGCGGTCGTGGCCGGCGCAGTCACCGGAGGACCGGTCGGGATGAGAGCGGCCAAGCCTCGTCCGAGCCCGCCCTTACGTGTCGCACTCATTCGTTCCCCTGCTTCTTCTGTATCCCGCGTGCCGCCAACTCGCGCCCCGCATCGAGGTAACTCATCGCGCCGCGCGATCCCGGATCGTAGTCGAGAACTGTCATCCCGTAGCCGGGAGCTTCGGAAACCTTCACGCTCCGGGGGATGACGGACCGCAGCACCGCGGACCCGAAGTGTGCTCGCACCTCGGAGGCGACCTGATCGGCAAGCTTGGTGCGGCCGTCGTACATCGTGAGCAATACGGTCGAGACGTGGAGGTCGGGGTTGAGGTGCGACTGCACGAGTTCGATATTGCGCAGCAACTGCCCGACACCTTCGAGGGCGTAGTACTCACACTGGATCGGAATGAGCACTTCCTTGGCTGCGACAAGAGCGTTCACTGTCAGCAGGCCCAGTGACGGCGGGCAGTCGATGATGACGTAGTCGTACTCGCGCGGCCCGAGCGCGTCCTTCGTGAGCGCGTTCCGGAGTCGGTTTTCGCGAGCCACCATCGACACGAGTTCGATCTCGGCGCCTGCCAAATCGATGGTCGCCGGGATGCAGAAGAGGCGCTCGCTGTGGGGACTCTGCTGGACGGCGTCGACGGCGCGGACCTCACCCAGAAGGATTTCGTAACTCGACGGAACGCCGGAGTGATGGGGTACTCCCAGTGCGGTACTCGCGTTGCCTTGAGGGTCGAGGTCGACGACGAGCACCGTCAGACCCTGGACCGCGAGCGCGGCGGCGAGGTTGACCGCGGTCGTGGTTTTACCGACCCCGCCCTTCTGATTCGCGATGGTGAGCACGCGGCGTTCGTGCGGCTTCGGGAGGGCGATTGCCTCGCTCGGGTGAAGCACCTGACTCGCGCGATGTGCCGCAGCACCGATCGGCGTATCGATCGCGGAAAACCCATCGAAGGGGACGGGTGAGAACTCGTCGTTCATCGCCTCGGTTTCACGTGAAACAGCGGATTCAGATCCACCCGTCATAGAACGCTCCTTAAACGTTTGATCCGCACGGTCCGCACGCTACTCCTCTTCGCTCCGGGGACACGGCGCACGGGACGCGGCCTGGTCGAGCAACGAGGAGGCGAGGCATGTCCGAAGAATTGGTCGTGGCTTCGACGCGTCGACTCACGTCCACTTCCTCGGTCGGTTCAGTATTCCACCCGCATTCTATGTGGCTGCCACGCGATCACACCGCAGGACGTTCCACGTGAAACAACGCTCCTTTGTTTCACGTGGAACATTGCGGGCCGAGGGGAGTGGGGAATGTTTCACGTGAAACTGCGACAGGTGTCGTCCGTGCCGATCCCGTACGGACAACTGCTCGTCGTGGGAACTTCGATCATATTGATGCACAACAGATTCCAAATCTCTCCATCGTAAGATGTTGTGACACAGTATTTTTCTTGCCGATATCACCCTTTCCTGATTTAGGCACACATCTGGCGTCACAGTGACGAAATAGGGTTGGGCCACCGGTACCCGCTCACACGGGAAGAAAATCAGCCCCTGACACCATCCGAGGCTCTCCTGGACGCCATTGGGTACTCGAGAGAACGCCTCGAGCTCGAGAGCCGTCCCGGGCGATCGATACTCGAGATGTCCGACGCCGGCCCGGAACAAACGAACCCCTCACCTCCGCGAGGGAAGTGAGGGGTTCGTTTCACGTGGAACAGTTACTTGTTCTTTCGCCGCCGAGACGGACGTGGCATGCGCTCCGCCTTCACCACGAGTGTCGGAACCGGAAGCGCATCGCGGCCGCACTCGAGCACCTCGAGATTGCCGGCACCGAGACGGGCAAGCTCGTCTCGATCTCGTTCGATCTCCTCGTGCGCCGAGGAACCTTTCAACGCGAGCATGCGGCCGCCCTCGTGGATCAGGGGCAGGGACCACTTGGCGAGTTTCGCCAGCGCCGCGACCGCTCGCGACGTGACCACGTCGGCCCCACCGGCTTCCTGAAGCACGCTGGGTTGCTCCGCGCGGCCTCGCACCACCAAGACATTGTCGAGACCGTTGGCTTCCACAAATTCCGCCAGATAGACCGTGCGCCGCAAGAGCGGCTCGACGAGAGTGATCCTCAGGTCGGGTCGAGCAATTGCGAGCGGAATACCCGGCAACCCCGCACCGCTGCCGACATCGACGACGGTCTCGTCCTCCTGGATGAGTTCGCCCAACACCGCGCAATTCAAGATGTGGCGCTCCCACAATCGGGACACTTCACGCGGACCGATCAGTCCTCGCTCGACTCCGTCGACCGACAGTGAGCGATGGTAACGCTCGGCAAGCTCGAATCGCCCGCCGAAGATCTGCTGAGCGGTGGCCAGCAATCCTGCCTCGTCTTGTTCCACGTGAAACATCCTCTCCTGCCGACGGTGCGCCGGCGGTGCCGGTCCCGCTGGCCTCCATCGAATAAAAAGAGGGACCCCGAGTGTTCAGGGTCCCTCTTCGAGCCGAAAGCGGACGGCTCAATCCTGCACGATCACAACGCGCCGATACGGTTCGGCACCTTCGCTCTCGCTGGAGACCCCGTCGACCTTCGCCACCGCGTCGTGCACGATCTTGCGTTCGAAGGGAGTCATCGGAGCGAGTTCCTCACGACCGCCGCCGGCCAGGACCCGCTTCGCGGCGGAGGTACCCAGCTCGGTCAGCTCGGCGCGCTTGCCCGCACGCCAGCCTGCGATGTCCAGCATGAGCTTGCTGCGTTCCCCGGTGGCCTGCTGCACGGCGAGACGGGTGAGTTCCTGGAGGGCGTCGAGGACGTCTCCGTTGGTTCCGACGAGCTTGCTCAGATCCTTGCCACCGTCGATGCTCACGACGGCCCGGTCACCCTCGACGTCGAGATCGATGTCGCCGTCGAAGTCGAGCACGTCGAGCAACTGTTCGAGATAGTCGCCGGCGATTTCCCCCTCTTCGATCAAGTCCTCGTCGTCGACCACGTCGGTGTCGAGTTCAGGCTCGCGCGCCTCGCCGGTCACCTCGATGTCCTCCTGTGCCTTGTCCAGGTCACTGGCCATGATCAGCTCTCTTCTACTTCGGTCAGCGCCGCTTGCGCTTGGAGTTCTTGGGACGACTACCCGGCTTCGGGGCCGACGATCCGGAACCGGACGTGGGCGTCGAGTTGCCGTTCGACTGAGCGTCTGCGTCCTTGGTCAGCGAGACCTGGGGCGTCTCCTCGACGGTCGCACCGTCGGCAGGAGCACTCTCCGCCGAAGCGACGGCGCCCTTCTTTCTCTTCGGCTTGTTCGGACGGGCACCCGGCTTCGGGGCGTTCTCGTTGCGGCGTGCGAGTGCCGCTGCCCGCTTCTCTTCTTCTTCCTGATCGATCTTCCGGAAGACGAGATGCTGCTGGCCGTACGTCCACACGTTGTTGCTCACCCAGTACAGGATGATGGCGATCGGGAGGAACGGACCGCCGACGAGCACACCCAGCGGGAATACGTAGAGCGCCAGCTTGTTCATGATCGCAGCTTGCGGGTTCGCGGCAGCCTGTGCGCTCTGGCGGGCGACCGAAGCCCGGGCGTTGAAGTGCGTGGCGATGCCGGCCACGATCATGAGGGGAACGGCGACGGCCGCGATCTGCCACCGCGAGGGGATGTCACCGAACGGCGCGAAGGCCTCGAGCGAGGCGATCGGCTGAGTGATCCACGACGAGATCGGGGCACCGAACAGACGTGCGCTCAGGAAGGATTCGACATCTTCCGGGCTGAAGGCGTAGTTGCCGACACGTGCGTTCTCTTCCGGCGTCAGGCCGAGCTGGCCGAAACCGGTACCGGTGCGGTTGAAGGACCGCAGCACGTGGAACAGACCGATGAAGACCGGCACCTGCAGCAGGACCGGCAGGCAACCCATCAGGGGGTTGAAGCCGTGTTCCTTCTGGAGCTTCTGCATCTCCAGTGCCTGGCGCTGCCGGTCGTTGGAGTACTTCTTCTGCAGCGCCTTGATCTGCGGCTGAAGTTCCTGCATCTGCCGGGTCGTGCGAACCTGCTTGACGAACGGCTTGTACAGAATGGCGCGGAGGGTGAACACGAGGAACACCACCGACAACGCCCAGGTCCAGCCACTGTCGGGAGCGAGCACGAACGAAAAGGCTTTGTGCCAGACCCATAGGATCCAGGACACGGGATAGTAGATGAAGTCGAGCACGGCTCTATGTACTCCTCTGGTCGTCCATGTCGCCACGGAGAGGCGTCGGTCTCAGGTCTTCGCTCCGGTCAGGTACCCACATGGGACGACCGATGACTTCGCTCGGGTACCGGATCCCACCCTCCAGGGTGCCAGGGGCCACATTTGAGCAGCCGCAGCGCCGTCAGCACCGACCCGACCAGGAACCCTCGCGTGCGTAGCGCGTCGACCGCGTATTCGCTGCAGGTGGGGACGAATCGGCACGTCGGCATCCGGGTGGGCGACACATACGTGCGGTAGAGCTCGATACAGAAGATCAATGCCCTCGCCGGCGCCGAACGGATGGTGTTCCCGCTCGCGTTCGGGGCGGTCATGCGGGCTTCCCGGCATCGGCGTGGACGCCCGCGCTCTCGGCCGGGACGCTGGAGGACGGCTCCTCGCCGGTGGGAGATGCGTCGAGAAGAAGTCCGAGCCTGGCCAGACCCGACCGGACCTGCTTGTCGAGTTCCCGCGAATCCGCGGTCGCCGAGCCCGGAAGAGCACGCAGCACGAGGTCTGTGTTCTCAGGTACTCGCTCGACGAGGCCGGCACAGATATGACGAAGCCGGCGTGCGACTCGATGTCGAATCACCGCCGGCCCGACAGCCTTATTCACGACGAGCCCGAAACGGGGACCGTCGACACTCACCAAGAACTCGGACCGATCACGCTCGAGAGCGTGAATCACCAGGTCCCGCCGCCCCTGACGGCGACCGCGACGGACGGTATCGGAAAAGTCCGTGCGGCGCCGCAGTCGATACGGCTCAGGTAACACCCCGAGCTCCCGTTACGGGATCAGGCGGTGAGTTCGGCGCGGCCCTTACGGCGACGCGCCGTCACGATCGCGCGACCCGCACGGGTCCGCATCCGGAGACGGAAGCCGTGGACGCGCGCGCGGCGTCGGTTGTTCGGCTGGAACGTCCGCTTGCCCTTAGCCACGGTCAACACTCCTCGAGATATATGTGACGCCGGCAGGCGCCATCGGTCTAACGTGTACGGATTTTCGCACGACCCGTGCGCAATGAGTGCAGCACGGACCTATCACTTCTGCATGAGTGACTGTTCGAGGCTACGCGGATTCGGACGCGAAATCAAACTGCGGTCTCTGTGCCCGCGCGGTCCCGTATGCCGGGTGCGATCCGTCGAAAGTCGGGCCCCGAACAGCAGTGTGTCCCACATCACGGTGGGTTACGATCTCTCGCATGGCTTCGTCAGCGAACCCGCAGCGCATAGGCCGTCTCGCCCATTCGCCGCACACCCATAGACGATGTGCGCGGCCGCCGGTCGCGTGCTGCTGCTCCTGACGCGCCGCACAGCGGCACCGGGTGGAGCCGATCTCGTGTGCCAGACTGATCACGAAGTGTCGGCACACCGACAGGCCCCGAGAAATCGGTCTTCCACTTCATCTGTGCACAGAGTTGCACCACTTCTGCAGACATCCACCGGGTCGTCCCCCCCGGTTGTCCACACCTGTGGATAATCGTGTGGAAATCATGTCGACCTGTGGGAGGAAGCTACGTGAACGACGAGCCGAACGCGCTTGCCGATGTGTGGGCGGACGTCGTCGCCGAGCTGACAGCGGACGACGGAGTACTGACCAAGAGCCAGAAGGCGTGGCTGGCGCTGGTCAAGCCGATCACGCTGGCCCAGGGTTTCGCGCTGCTGTCGGTCCCGTCCACGTTGGCCCAGCAATCCATCGAGCGTGACCTGCGCGAACCTATTCTCCGGGTGCTCACCCGCTACCTGGGTCATCGCGTGGAAGGACTGGGCGTTCGGGTCGAGCCCCGCGAACGCATCGACGACCCCGCGGAGGATCCGTACGCGGAACCCCGCGACACTCTGCCCCTCGAGGGCCTTCCCGAGGACCGGGGCACCGGGGATACCCGCAGTGGAGAGAGCCGCGCCCGCGATGCACGGCGGGAGCCGGCGGGATCTCGAGATGGCGGTTCGCCTCGAGACGGTCGATCCTCCCGCGACGGCATGGCTCCGGGGGAAGGCATCGGGCATCTCCGGCGGAGATACACCACAGCTCGCGACCACGACATGCTCGACGGTGACCCCGGTGACCACGAGGAAGTGGACGACGACCGGGAGGCATTGACCGCCGTCCGCGAGTCGTGGCCGTCCTACTTCACGCAGCCGCCGCCTCCCGAGACGCCTGCCATGGGCAGCAGCAGCCTCAACGCGAAATACACGTTCGACACCTTTGTGATCGGCGCGTCGAACCGCTTCGCCCATGCCGCGGCCGTCGCGATCGCCGAAGCCCCGGCCAGGGCATACAACCCGCTGTTCATCTGGGGTGCGTCCGGTCTCGGCAAGACCCATCTGCTGCACGCTGCGGGGCACTACGCCCAGCGGCTGTTCCCCGGGATGCGGGTCAAGTACGTCTCCACCGAGGAATTCACGAACGATTTCATCAACAGCCTCCGCGACGACCGCAAGGTCGCGTTCAAGCGGCGGTACCGGGAGACGGACATCCTCCTGGTCGACGACATCCAGTTCATCGAGGGCAAGGAAGGTATCCAGGAGGAGTTCTTCCACACCTTCAACACGCTCCACAACGCGAACAAGCAGATCGTTGTCTCGTCGGACCGTCCTCCCAAGCAGCTGGCGACGCTCGAGGAACGCCTGCGCACCCGGTTCGAGTGGGGCCTGATCACCGATGTCCAGCCGCCCGAACTCGAGACGCGCATCGCGATTCTCAGCAAGAAGGCGCGCATGGACGGGCTCGACGTTCCCCATGACGTCCTCGAGCTGATCGCCAGCCGGATCGAACGCAACATCCGCGAACTCGAGGGTGCGCTGATCCGCGTCACCGCCTTCGCGTCCCTGAACCGGCAACCGCTCGATCTGACGCTGGCGGAGGTGGTGCTGCGTGATCTGATGCCCGATTCGACGGCTCTCGAGATCAACGCAGCGACCATCATGGCGGTGACCGCGGAGTACTTCGGCACGTCCATCGACGACCTGTGCGGTCCGGGCAAGGCGCGTCCACTCGCGCAGGCCCGACAGATATCGATGTATCTCTGCCGAGAACTGACGGATCTGTCACTGCCGAAGATCGGTCAGACATTCGGACGCGATCACACCACAGTTATGTACGCGGACAAGAAGATTCGCAAAGAGATGACGGAACGCCGGAAGGTATACGACCAGGTTCAGGAACTCACCGCGCGGATCAAGCAGAGGTCCAAGCGGTAGCCCACGCCACAGAAAGCTGTCCACAGGGAGTGCCCGCACGGGCGCTCCCTGTCTGTTTTCCGTCCCGCATCTCGAGAAAGTCCGGGTACTCACACTTGTGGACAAGGGTGTGTACAACATGGGATCTTTGTGGACGGGCGGTGGACGGAGTGCTAACAGTCTCGAGGAGTCCACATTCCATCCTCGAGTAGTCCTCGAGTTCATCCTCGAGTGTGGGCCCTCGAGAAGGGCACCCCACCAGCCTAGACGTCGATCGGTCCACAGATTGCACAGGACCTATTACTACTTCTGTGAGTTCTTCTGAGAAATACTATTTAAAAACAGGTGTGTGGATGAGCTGTTCCACAGGCGTCTCGAGTGAGGTGCCCACTCCCGGCCCCGGCTTTCCAACCAGCCAGGGAAGGCATACCGTGGAGCCGCATCCCCCGACGCCGCCCCGCGGAGTCGGGGCCTTGTGTCAGACTTCGTACGACTTGTCGAGACCACGATCGAAGGGATCCACCGGGCGATGGAGCTTGGAAGCATGAAGTTTCGTGTTGCTCGCGAGGACTTCGCCGACTCTGTCGCGTGGGTTGCCCGGAGTCTGCCGTCACGACCCCCTGTGCCCGTCCTCGGCGGCGTGCTTCTCGGAGCTGAAGAGCAGGGCCTGACCGTTTCAGGCTTCGACTACGAGGTCTCGGCGCAGGTCCACGTGGCGGCCGAAGTCATCACCACCGGCCAGGCTCTCGTGTCGGGCAAGTTGCTCGCCGACATCACCCGTTCGCTGCCCAACAAACCGGTCGACGTGGTTCTCGACGGCACGCGTGTACTCATCACGTGCGGCAGCGCAAAGTTCTCGCTCCCGACGATGCCCGTCGAGGATTATCCCCAGCTCCCGGAGCTGCCCCAGCAGACCGGCTCGCTCGCCGGCGACCTGTTCGCCGAGGCCATCAGCCAGGTCGCGGTGGCAGCGGGCAGGGATGACACTTTGCCGATGCTCACCGGTATCCGGGTCGAGATCGACGGCACCGACGTGGTGCTCGCCGCCACCGACCGGTTCCGCCTCGCGGTGCGCAAACTCGAGTGGATGCCGACCACGGACACCACCACGGCCGCAGTGCTCGTACCGGCGAAGACTCTGTCGGAGGCCGCGAAGACCGTTGGCGGGTCGTCGAATTCGCCCGTGCAGCTCGCACTGGGCAGCGGCTCCTCGGTGGGCGCCGAAGGTCTGCTCGGCATCGTTGCCGACGGCCGTCGCACCACCACCCGGCTCCTCGATGCCGAATTCCCCAAGTTCCGCCAGCTGCTGCCGAACGAGCACACAGCGATGGCCACCGTCGAGATCGCTCCGCTCGTCGAGGCGATCAAGCGTGTCGCGCTCGTTGCCGAGCGTGGCGCTCAGGTCCGACTCGAGTTCACCGACGGCGGCGTGCTCCTGTCCGCCGGTGGCGACGATGCGGGTCGCGCCGAAGAATCACATCCCGCCGAGTTCTACGGTGAACCGCTGGTCATCGCGTTCAACCCCGGCTATCTGCTCGACGGTTTGACGTCGCTGCACACCGACAAGGTCTCGTTCGGATTCACGACCGCGAGCCGGCCCGCCGTGCTCCGGCCCGCACTCGAGGAAGAACCGTCGCCCGACGCTTCGGGTACCTTCGCTGCTCCCGAGAGCGATTACACCTATCTGCTGATGCCGGTGCGCCTGCCGGGCTGACCGGCGCGCCAGATTTGGACGGTCCGTGTACGTTCGCACCTTCTCGTTGCGCGACTTCCGCTCCTGGGAAGCCGTCTCCGTGGAGCTGTCGCCAGGAGCGACGGTCTTCGTCGGTCGCAACGGACACGGCAAGACGAACCTGCTCGAGGCTCTCGGATACTTGTCGACCCTGTCATCGCACCGCGTCGCGTCCGACACACCGCTGCTGCGTGCCGGTACGACGCGGGCATTCACCGGCGCCCAGGTCGTCAATGCGGGTCGTGAGCTGGGCATCGACATCGAGATCAACGAGGGCAAGCCGAATCGCGCCCGCATCAACCAGTCGCCGGCTCGCCGCCCCCGGGAGATCCTGGGGATTCTGAGGAGCGTGTTGTTCGCGCCCGAAGATCTGTCGCTCGTCCGCGGCGACCCGGGTGACCGGCGCCGGTACCTCGACGAACTGCTCACCACCCGCTACCCGCGGATGAGCGGCGTCCGAGCCGACTACGACAAGGTGCTGCGGCAGCGTTCGGCGCTGCTCAAGACAGCCGGAGGCGCGCTGCGCCGGGGCACGCGCTCGACCGACGGTACGAGCGCGCTGGCCACCCTCGATGTCTGGGACGGGCACCTCGCCGCACACGGATCGGAGTTGCTTGCGGCCCGGCTCGAGTTGTTGCACGCTCTGGCCCCGCACGTGTCGGAGGCATACCGCTCGATCGCGCCCGAATCCCGTCCCGCACGCCTGCGATATCGCAGCAGCCTCGGTGATGCACTGCCCGACGAGTTCTCCGATCCGGCCCGCGTTCCCGCACCGGACGACCGCGAATTCCTCGAGACCGTGTTCCTGCACCGTCTGGCGGAAGCGCGAAACAAGGAGATAGAACGCGGGGTGTGCCTGGTGGGCCCGCACCGCGACGATCTCGAGTTGGTCCTCGGCGAGCACGGTGCGAAGGGATATGCGAGTCACGGCGAATCGTGGTCGTTCGCGCTCGCGCTCCGGCTCGGCGCCTTCGCTCTGCTCCGCACGGACGGTACCGACCCGGTGCTGTTGCTCGACGACGTCTTCGCCGAACTCGATCGCCGTCGCCGCGCCGCACTCGCGGAGGTCGCTGCGACGGCGGAGCAAGTACTCATCACCGCGGCTGTTCCCGAGGACGTGCCGGACGAGTTGAGCGGCGCGCGGTTCCCCGTGGACGTGAAAGACACCGACAACGGTCGGATCTCTGTGCTGGGATCGGTGCAATGGGCAGACGCACAACCGGTGGGGAGATCCGATGAGTGACGAGTCACGGCCACAGGACGGTTCGCCGTCCGGCGAACCCGAACTGAAGGGTGTCGACCTCGCACGGCGCGCGCTCGAGGAAGCTCGAGCAGCAGCCAAGGCCAGCGGCAAGGCAGTGGGACAGGGTCGCGCGTCGCGCGGGAACCTGCGTCCTCGCCGACGTCGCCGCGGCTGGTCCGGGCCCGGACCCGACGACCGGGATCCGCAGCCTCTGGGCGCCCTGACCGGTGCGGTAGCCAAGCAACGAGGCTGGTCGACGCACGTATCCGAGGGCACGGTCCTCGGCAGTTGGGCGCGTGTGGTGGGCGAGGACATCGCCGGCCACGCCCAGCCGACGACACTGCGCGACGGCATCCTGCATATCTCTGCCGAGTCCACGGCCTGGGCAACCCAGTTGCGGATGATGCAGTCGCAGATCCTGGCGAAGATCGCCGCGGCGGTCGGCCACGGCGTGGTGAAGCAACTACGCATCAGCGGGCCTACGGCGCCGAGTTGGCGTAAAGGTGAGCGGCACGTCCGTGGGCGTGGTCCTCGCGATACGTATGGGTGATCCAGGTCGCCCGCGAGCATCACGAGCGCGGAATGAACCCCACGTAGGAATTTACTTGTGTTGATGCGCGCGAAGCCCGCTGCGGGGATATCAGCGGGGTAAGCAACCGCATCCTGTGTCGCCCCCGGCATACGAGGGTCGGGCACGTAGGATGGATGAAGAATGCCGCGCGCGTTGTGCGGGGCCGAGGCGGAGAAGGAGAGCTACCCACCCGTGGCTGCCCAGAAGTCGAACAAGAGCAACAATGACTACGGTGCGTCGTCCATCACCGTCCTCGAAGGACTCGAGGCGGTACGCAAGCGCCCAGGTATGTACATCGGTTCCACCGGAGAGCGTGGTCTGCACCACCTGATCTGGGAAGTCGTCGACAACTCGGTCGACGAGGCGATGGCCGGGTACGCGACGCAGGTCGAGGTCACCCTTCTCGAGAACGGTGGCGTGCAGGTCGTCGACGACGGCCGCGGCATCCCTGTCGGGATGCACTCGTCGGGCGTTCCGACCATCGAGGTCGTCCTCACCCAGCTGCACGCCGGCGGCAAGTTCGACTCGGATTCGTACGCCGTGTCCGGTGGTCTGCACGGTGTCGGCATCTCCGTGGTCAACGCGCTGTCGACCACACTCGAGGTCGAGATCGACCGCGACGGGTACCACTGGGAACAGACGTACACCTATTCCAAGCCCGGTGAGCTGGTCAAGGGTGAGCCGTCGACACGGACCGGCACCACTGTCCGCTTCTGGCCGGACCCGGACATCTTCGAGACGACCACCTTCAACTTCGAGACGGTCGCGCGCCGGCTGCAAGAGATGGCGTTCCTGAACAAGGGACTGACCATCACGCTCTCCGACGAGCGCGTGCTTCCCGAGGAAGTGACCGACGAGGTCGTTCTCGAGACCGCGGACGCGCCGAAGACCGCCGAGGATCAGGAAATCGAGGCCAAGAAGCCCGAGGTCCATAAGGTCAAGACGCGCGTCTACCACTACCCGGGTGGTCTCGAAGACTATGTGCGCCACCTGAACCGCACGAAGTCGCCGATCCACAACTCGGTGGTGGGTTTCACGGCCAAGGGCACGGGCCACGAACTCGAGGTTGCGATGCAGTGGAACTCGGGTTACTCCGAGTCCGTCCACACCTTCGCCAACACCATCAACACCCACGAGGGCGGTACGCACGAGGAAGGGTTCCGTGCGGCCCTGACCACCGTGGTGAACAAGTACGCGAAGGACAAGAAACTTCTCAAGGAGAAGGATCCCAATCTGACGGGTGACGACATCCGTGAGGGTCTCGCGGCCATCGTCTCCGTCAAGGTCGCCGAGCCGCAGTTCGAAGGACAGACCAAGACGAAGCTCGGCAACACCGAGGTCAAGTCGTTCGTGCAGAAGGCGTGCAACGAGCACATCTCGCACTGGTTCGAGGCGAATCCGGCCGACGCGAAGACGATCGTCACGAAGGCAGTGTCGTCCGCTCACGCCCGGCTCGCGGCCCGGAAGGCGCGAGAACTGGTGCGGCGCAAGAGCGCTACGGATATCGGTGGCCTGCCGGGCAAGCTCGCCGACTGCCGTTCCAAGGATCCGAGCAAGTGTGAGATCTACATCGTGGAGGGCGACTCGGCAGGCGGTTCCGCGAAGTCGGGCCGCGACTCGATGTACCAGGCGATCCTCCCGCTGCGCGGAAAGATCATCAACGTCGAGAAGGCCCGCATCGACCGGGTGCTCAAGAACGCCGAAGTCCAGTCCATCATCACGGCTTTCGGCACGGGCATCCACGAAGAATTCGACATCGCGAAGCTGCGATACCACAAGATCGTGCTGATGGCCGACGCCGACGTCGACGGCCAGCACATCGCGACATTGCTTCTCACCCTGTTGTTCCGGTTCATGCGGCCGCTCGTCGAAGACGGTCACGTCTATCTGGCGCAACCGCCGCTGTACAAGCTGAAGTGGCAGCGGAGCGAGCCCGAGTTCGCGTATTCCGACCGTGAGCGGGACGCGTTGCTCAAGGTGGGTCTCGAGGCCGGTAAGAAGATCAACAAGGACGACGGCATCCAGCGCTACAAGGGCCTCGGCGAGATGAACGCGAAGGAACTGTGGGAAACCACCATGGATCCCGCCGTTCGCGTTCTCCGTCAGGTGACGCTCGACGATGCTGCCGCCGCGGACGAACTGTTCAGCGTCCTCATGGGTGAGGACGTGGAGGCACGCAGAAGCTTCATCACGCGCAACGCGAAAGACGTGCGGTTCCTCGACGTCTGACGCGGGGTCGCTCGGCGGTCGCTGAGCGAAAGCTGGCCACATCGGGATCCCTTTTGTGAGAGACATCACATTAGGGGTCCCGATGATGTGACAGGTGACAGTGACACGCTGGTCGCGCTGGCTGGCTACCCGCTAGTACAGTCCATTGGGCCACCGCCATGTGTGGCTGCCGTACAGGGGGTCGGGTGCATTTCGCAGGAGCGTATGACCGTGCGCCTTCCGTATTCCCTGTATGTACCGCTATGGTGCCCTCACCCAGGAACGTCTCGTTCGACTGCATCGATCGAAAACGCACTCAGTTTCGAGCGGTGCGCCGGTTGGCGCTCGTCGCCTGGCGCGAACGGGGTGGAAGGAGAGCTGTAATCCATGAGTGACAAGTCGCCGCCCCGGCAGCGGTGGTGGAACATCGAGGGGTGGGGTCTTCGCACGAAGGTCACCGCCGTCCTCGCTGTCCCCGTGATAGTGGCGATGGTCCTGGGTGGTCTTCGCGTCGAGAACGAACTCACCAATGCGGTGCACTTCTCCTCCGCCGCCGACCAGGTCGCGGTAGTGCCCGACATCGTCGACTTCTCGACTGCGTTCGCGACAGCGACGGGCAACGTGGCGGCCGGAACGATCACGCCCGAGGAGATGGATACCCTCGGCGCCAGCTTCGTCACGATGAAGACGATCGCTGCCAGCCCCGAGTTCGACGAGGCGCTCGTCTCGGACCTCGACCGCACGATCGCCAATGCGGAGGCGCTCTACACCAAGATGAAGGCCGGGCCCGTCGCGATCGCCGAGATCGCCACCGTCACCAGCGAGGTGCGAGACAACCTCAACAGGATCGTGGAATCGGTCCTCGACGGCGTCGACGACCGCGAGATCCTCGACTACGGCAATCAACTCGTGAACGCCTGGTACTCCCAGCGCTACCTCTTCGGCCAGGTACTCGGTGTGCTCGACATTCTCGAGAACCCCGAGAAGCCCGATACCGCGCTCGTGACCGCCTCCGGCGGCGAGCTCGCGATGCTCGATCTTCTTTCGCGTTCTTACCCGATGGCCGACGCGCAGATTGCCGACCTGCGGTCCGGTGTCAAGGAACGCACCGACATGGTCGCGGCTGCCGGCGAAGGCCCGCTCCCGATCCTCAACGTCCGAGCGTCGCTGCTGCACAGCGTCGACGTGTACGGCGGCATCATCGACGCTGCAGCGCAGCAGATCACGACGACCGTTCAGGATCGTGCCGCGGAGACCCGGGCAGCGGCCTTGCGCGACACCGCGATCGTGCTCGCGGCTCTGCTCGCGGCTCTCGTCCTCGCGCTGCTCGTGTCCCGGTCTCTCGTCGGGCCCATCCGCCGGCTGCGGTACGGAACCCTCAAGGTTGCCCGCCAGGAGCTTCCCGAGGCGATCGACCGCATCAAGGTCGGCGACAGCATCGAGGACATCGAGTTCACCCGCGTTCCCGTCCACACGACCGAGGAGATCGGTCAGCTGGCGCGCGCGGTCGACGACATGCACGGCCAGGCACTGCGTCTCGCGGGCGAGCAGGCCCACCTCCGGCTCCAGATCAACGACATGTTCGAGACGCTGGCCCGGCGAAGCAAGTCCCTCGTCGAGCAGCAGCTCGGACTCATCGAACGTCTCGAGTACGAGGAGAAGGACCCCAACCGTCTCGAGAGCCTCTTCCGGCTCGATCACCTTGCGGCTCGTATGCGCCGTAACGGCGACAACCTGTTGATCCTCTCCGGCACGCGCATCCGCCGCGGTCACTCGGCGCCTGTACAGCTCGGCGACATCCTGCGTGCTGCGATGTCCGAGGTCGAGGACTACCAGCGGGTCCAGATCGGTTCGACACCGGACGGTGCGCTCAGCGGCGCGGTAGCGACCGACATCGTGCATCTCCTCGCAGAATTGGTCGACAACTCGTTGCGGGCCTCTCCACCCGACAGCACCGTCACGTTCAGCTTCGCGCGCGCCGTCGACGGTGGACTGCTCGTCGAGATCGCCGATCGCGGTATCGGAATACCTCCCGAAGAGCTCGAGATCATCAACGAGCGACTGACGAGTGGTGGCGCGGTCGGTCCCGACACCGCCCGTCACATGGGTCTGTTCGTGGTGTCCCGGCTGGCCGAGCGTCACGGTCTCACCGTGCGACTGCGCCCGACCTTCGACACCGCACGCAACCCCGGCATCACCGCGAGCGTTCACATCCCGGATGTGCTGCTCGTGTCGCCGCTCGCGTTGTCCCAGACGGGTCCGCAACCGCGAATCATCGACGCGGAGCCCGTGTCTGCGCCCGAGACGCTGTCCTCGCCGTCGTCGCAGGAGACTCCCCAGCTGCCGCCGCCTTCCCGCGAGAAGGAATACGAACCGGCGCGGTCGCAGTCTCAGCCGCCCTCGCAACCCCGGCCGCAGCCGCAGTCCGATCAGCAGCCGCAGCCCCGGCCGCAGTCCGAGCAGCAGCCGCAGCCCCGGCCGCAGTCGGATCAAAAGTCGCAGCCGGTCCGTGTCGATGCGTACGACCGTTCCGACGCGGAGTTCAACCCGCCGTCGCAGCCGATCCGCATCGAGGCGCCCGACCGGTCGTACTACGCACAGGATGAGCGGTCTTCGGAGAGAAGAGATCCGGCTCAGGGTGCCCGCCGCGATTCCGCACCGGGTCACGACGAGCGGTCCCGCGACGACGAGCGTGCGGGCTTCGGGCCGGCATCTCGGGGCATGGCTCCGCGCGAGTCGACCGGTGCGCACGAGTTGTCGGCACTTCGCGAATCAGGTGCTCCGGGCCAGCCCCAGCGAGGCCAAGGCGACCGTTCCGGTCTGCCGACGCGTCAGCCG
The DNA here is from genome assembly GCF_042717545.1 of Rhodococcus sp. NPDC058639. NCBI lineage: Bacteria > Bacillati > Actinomycetota > Actinomycetes > Mycobacteriales > Nocardiaceae > Rhodococcus > Rhodococcus sp. NPDC058639. The sequence goes on along the minus strand of NZ_JBHXRF010000001.1, from coordinate 238,362 downwards.
GGCGCAGCACCGGGACTTCCTCCGCGCCAGCCGGGTTCGAACTCGGGTCTGCCCACCCGGAACCCCGGCGCAGCGGCATCGGGTCTGCCTACCCGCAACCCCGGCGCAGCGGCATCGGGTCTTCCGTCCCGTCAGCCGGGTGTGACTCCCGGTTTGCCGACCCGTCAGCCGGGTGCGACTCCCGGTTTGCCGACCCGTCAGCCGGGTGCGACTCCTGGCTTGCCGACCCGTCAGCCCGGCGCTACCTCCGGCCTGCCGCAGCCGCAGCAGGCCCCGCGCAGGATCCAGCCCGACGCCGCCGCGGCGTTCGTGTCGGCGATTCCTCCCCGCGGCCAGCACGGTCAGAACCGTCCCACCCAGGACCGCGTGTGGCAGGACGAGCATGCTCGTCGTCAGGAGCGAGAGGCGCAGGCGGAGCAGGAATCCCGTCAGGAGCGTCCCCAGCAGGACGAGCGCGACCGTCGGATGTCGCGGGACGAGCGTCCGGCCGAACGGACCGGCAGCCACGCGGCGACCGAGCCGCCCACGCACCGGCAGCAGCCGGAACCTGTTCGGGAACAAGAAGCGTCGAGTCTCCCGCAGCGTCAACCGGGTAATACTCCCGGACTCCCGGCTCGTTCGGGACCTGCCCCGCAGGAGCAGCGTCCGGATGCACAGCAGGGAACCCGTCCGTCGGGACTGCCGCAGCGTCAGCCCGGCGCTACGCCCGGATTGCAAGGACGCGGCGCACCGCCGTCACCGCAGCAGCAGACGACTCCTGAGCGTCCTCACCAGCATTCGCACGCGCAGCATTCGCAGCCGCATTCGCAACCGCAGCACTCGCAGGTGCAGCCGCCGCAGACTCGTCGGCCGTCGCAGCAGCAGCCGCAACACGAGGCTCCGAACGGGTTGCCGCAGCGTCGTCCAGGTGCCACGCCCGGTATTGCCGGTGGGCCGCAACCTCGCCCGGACAGCGCACCGGCCGGAGGTCTTCCGCGTCGCCGGCCCGGGGCGACCCCAGGGCTTCCGCCGCGTCCTGCCACCGCGCAGGAACCCTCGGCTGCCGCACTGGCGGGTCCGACGCCTATCCCGTCGGCGAGTATTGCCGACGGCGGATCGGTGTCGAAGCAGAGCGACGCGCAGAACGCCGCTCGCCATCGCTACCGGACGAACTCCGCGAAGACAGCGTCGTTCTTCCAGCCCAGGCCGGATTCGGTCGGGCTCCGGCCGCAGCCCGCACCCCACACGCCGATCTTCTCCAACATGATGTCGGATTGGCTTGTCGATCCGAACAGTCTTCCGGAGGACCGCCGGAAGAAGGAATGGCGCTCGGCTGCCGACGCGGGCTGGGAAGCAGCACAGCGAGCAGCAGAAGTATCGGTGGAAGAACACACGACGGCCGGCCTTCCGAGGCGCGAGCCGGGTCACCGCCTCGTTCCGGGTGCGGTGAGGGCTCCCGCCACCGGGGAGCTGCCCAAGACGATCCGACGCCGGGACCCGGAAGCCATTCGGGCGAACCTGAGTCGCCACCAGCAGGGCGTCCGTAACGGTCGCACCTCGGCGAATACCAGCAATCGCGAGAACAATGAACAGGGAGTTCGATGAACATTGATCATGGATCCGACGTGGCCCGTCCACTGGACTGGTTGGTTTCCAACTTTGCGCGCGAAGTTCCAGGTGTCTCGCATGCCGTACTCGTGTCCGCCGACGGCCTGCTGATGGCTGCCAGCGCCCACCTTCCGGTCGACCGTGCCGAGCAGCTCGCTGCCGTCACTTCCGGCCTCGCGAGCCTGTCCAACGGTGTCTCGCAGTTGTTCGACGGTGGCGGAGTTCTCCAGTCGGTCGTCGAGATGCAGCACGGTTACCTGCTGCTCATGAGTGTCGGTGACGGTTCGCACCTCGCGGCTTTGACCGCGTCGGAGTGCGATATCGGACAGGTCGGCTACGAGATGGCGCTCTTGGTGGACCGGGTGGGTGCCTCGGTCGAGGCAACCCCCCGGGTCGGCCAAGGGTCCTGACGTCGAGGTGGCCATGGAATCGCGCAAACCTGAGTCGGTGCCGGATCAGCCCAGCCTGGTACGGCCCTACTCGCTGACTTCGGGACGTACGAGTCCTGCGGTCGAACTGGCGTTGGAAGCACTGATCCAGGCGATCCCGGGCACGAACCCTCGGGCCCGTGACCTGGACAACATCAACGCCACGATCTTGGAGTTGTGCAAGGAGTCGCCCTCGGTTGCCGAGATCGCGGCGAGGGTGGGCGTGCCGCTGGGAGTGGCACGCGTCCTCGTTGCCGATCTTGTCGAAGCCGGACACGTACAGATCCTGGCCACGCTGAAAGACGATTCGAGCGACGCGGAGCGTCGTGAGCTGATTGAAAGGGTCCTCAGTGGACTTCGCGAACTCTAGCGCCACCAAGCGCGTGACCTCGACCAAGATCGTGATCGCGGGTGGCTTCGGTGTCGGAAAGACCACGCTGGTCGGGGCGGTGTCCGAAATCGTCCCCCTCCGCACCGAAGCGCTCGTGACGAACGCCAGCGACGGAGTCGACAATCTCACCGCGACGCCGCAGAAGGCGACGACGACGGTGGCGATGGACTTCGGCCGTATCAGTCTGGCCGAGGACCTCGTGCTGTACCTGTTCGGTACTCCGGGCCAGCACCGATTCTGGTTCATGTGGGACGACCTCATTCGAGGTGCGATCGGTGCAATCGTGCTGATCGACACGCGTCGGCTCGACGAGAGTTTCGCGGCCGTGGACTTCTTCGAGGCGCGGAACCTCCCGTTCATCGTCGCGATCAACGAATTCGACGACGCGCCGCGCTACCCGCTCGAGGACATCCGCCAGGCCATGGCGATCTCACCCGATGTCCCGATCGTGTCGATCGACGCGCGGTCCCGTGAATCGGCGAAGCAGGCATTGGTGACCGTCACCGAATACGCGCTGCGAAAGCTGCACCAGCCGGTGGCCCCGTAGTGGTCGAGGGGCTCCAGCTTTTCACCATGGGTCCATGGGTGATCTTGCTGGCGTACCTCACCTCGGCGATCGGGGTGTTCGTCGGGGTCACCAGCGTCCGGAAGGTTCGTACCGCGGGCAGCGGCCGCGTTCGCCGATTCTGGCTGGTGGTCGCATGCCTCGTCCTCGGCGGAGTCGGCGTGTGGCTTGCACAGTTCCTGCCGATGGCCGGGTTCGCGGTGGAGAACAGTGTCGTCCGGTACGACCTGGTCACCATCGTGTTCTCGATGCTGCTCGCGCTGGTGACGGTGTTCATGGCTCTGCTGATCGCGTCGCCGTCGGACGGTTCCTCGTCGAGGACGGAGCCGGCTGCTCTTGTACTCGGCGCCGGACTCGCCGCTGTGCCCTACGTCATCATGTGGTCGGTCCGGACCCAGGGAGAGGTCTCCTTCAACCTCATCTTCGTCGGTGCCGGCGTGCTCTTCGCGTTCGTGACGGCGGCGGGTCTGATGTGGCTGGTGCAGCACGCGGACACATGGCCCAAGCGGTTGATCGGTGGGGTCCTCGGCGGCGCCGCAGTGATCGTCGTGCACTTCCTCGCTGCGGCGTCCATCCGGGTGACTCCCGACGCGACGGTGCCGGCACCCGCCGGCATCGAGGTGTTCTCGATTCTGTTCCCGTTGTTCGTCGCCGGACTGCTCATGCTGGTCGTTCCGATTGTCGCGGTGCTGCTCGCCCCGGACCGCGTCGCGGCGCAACTCGAGCGTGAAGCCGACGAGTGGAACGCGGAGACGTTCCGGACCCCCACGCGGTAACAGTCCGGCGTGCACCATTTCTCGATGGGGCCGTGGGTCTTCGTGCTGGCCTACGCGACCGCCGTAGCCGGGTCCTATACCGGGCTGTCCTGCATTCGCCGGTCGCACGAGGACTCGGGACGCAACGGGGGCAACTGGTGGTTGCCCATGGCGTCCCTGGCCATCGGCGGCGTGGGGATCTGGCTCATGCACTTCATCGGGATGGTGGGGTTCTCCGTGCCGGGAACCGTGATTCGATACCACCTCGGGCCCACGGTGCTCTCGGTGCTGGCAGCGGTGGCGACCACCATGTTCGGCATCTGGATCGTGACTGTCCGCTCCGCGATGCTCGAGCGGCTTCCTCGAGGGGTCCGTCCGGGAATCGGTGGCCTGGTGATGGGTCTCGCGGTCAGCCTCATGCACTACATCGGGATGACCGCGATGAGGGTCCAGGGCACCATCGACCACGATGCGAGGTTCGTCCTGCTGTCGGTGGGCATCGGTGTGGTCGCGTCGACGCTTGCGCTCGCTCTCGCGCGGAGCGCCGAACGGGTCCACATCCGTCTGATCGCGGCGTTCGTCATGGCTTCCGCAGTGGTCGCGCTGCACTACACCGGAATGGCGGGGGTCCACGTGGTCGTCGATCCCGAAGCCCCGGAACCGAGCGGCATGAGCGTCCTGTCGTTTCTCTTCCCCGCGTTCATTCTCGGCATCATCGTGCTGGCTGTGCCGATCACCGCGCTGGTACTTGCACCGGAGGACGAGAGGGGCCGGCACGAGGACCTGATCGAACTCCGGACCGACGCGGGAAGTGGGACGTGACGTGGTGCAGAACGGCCTTTTTGTGTGTGATCTACCTCTCCCTTGCGGAGACGTGAGGGGAAAGTGCCTGTCCTTCGCGGCGTGGGGTGACCTGCACCTATAGACTCGGGTGGTTGCGAGACGTCTGCCGCGCGGAAGACCGCGAGCGGCCGTTCGAGCCGAGTAGAAGAAGGAGCTCATGACCGACACCACGTTGCCTCCGGAGGGGCCGGGGCACGACCGCATCGAGCCCGTCGACATCCAGCTGGAGATGCAGAACAGCTACATCGATTACGCGATGAGCGTGATTGTGGGGCGTGCTCTGCCCGACGTGCGTGACGGACTCAAGCCCGTCCACCGCCGCGTGCTGTACGCGATGTTCGACAACGGGTTCAGGCCGGACCGCGGCTATGTGAAGTCGGCGCGTGCCGTTGCCGAGACGATGGGCAACTACCACCCGCACGGCGACTCTTCGATCTACGACACCCTGGTGCGCATGGCGCAGCCGTGGGCTTTGCGGTACCCGCTCGTCGACGGACAGGGCAACTTCGGTTCCCGCGGCAACGACGGTGCCGCCGCCATGCGATACACCGAGTGCCGGCTCACCCCGCTCGCGATGGAGATGCTGCGCGACATCGACCACGACACGGTCGATTTCCAGCCGAACTACGACGGCCGCACCCAGGAACCGACAGTTCTCCCCAGCCGTATCCCCAACCTGTTGATCAACGGTTCGGGTGGCATCGCGGTGGGCATGGCGACCAACATCCCCCCGCACAATCTCCGAGAGGTCGCCGAGGCGATCTACTGGGCACTCGAGAACTTCGAAGCCGATGAGGAAACGACCCTCGCTGCGGTGATGGAGCGGATCCAGGGCCCCGACTTCCCGACCGCGGGTTTGATCACCGGATCGCAGGGCATTCACGACGCCTACACCACGGGTCGTGGCTCGGTGAAGATGCGCGGTGTCGTGGAGATCGAAGACGACCCCAAGGGCCGCACCACCATCGTGATCACCGAGTTGCCCTACATGGTCAACCCGGACAACCTCATCACCTCGATCGCCGAGCAGGTCCGCGACGGCAAGATCGCCGGCATCTCCGATATCCACGACGAGTCCTCGGACCGCGTGGGTATGCGGATCGTCGTGACCGTCCGCCGTGACGCGGTGGCGAAGGTCGTTCTGAACAACCTGTACAAGCACACCCAGCTCCAGACGAGCTTCGGCTGCAACATGCTGTCGATCGTCGACGGTGTCCCGCGCACGCTGCGCCTGGACCAGATGATCCGGCTGTACGTCGTGCACCAGGTCGAGGTCATCGTCCGGCGTACGCGCTACCTGCTGCGCAAGGCCGAGGAACGGGCTCATATCCTGCGCGGCCTGGTGAAGGCACTCGACGCGCTCGACGAGGTCATCGCACTCATCCGCAGGTCGCAGACCGTCGACATCGCGCGTGGCGGCCTCATCGACCTGCTCCAGGTCGACGAGATCCAGGCCGATGCGATCCTCGCGATGCAGTTGCGTCGCCTCGCCGCTCTGGAACGTCAGAAGATCATCGACGACCTCGCAGAGATCGAGCGGGAGATCGAAGATTACAAGGACATTCTCGAGAAGCCCGAGCGGCAGCGCGCCATCGTCCGTGACGAGCTGAAGGAGATCGCCGAGAAGTACGGCGACGATCGCCGGACGCGCATCGTCGCCGCCGACGGCGACGTCACCGACGAGGACCTCATCGCTCGTGAAGACGTGGTCGTCACGATCACCGAGACGGGCTACGCCAAGCGCACCCGCACCGATCTGTATCGCTCGCAGAAGCGCGGGGGCAAGGGTGTCAAGGGCGCCGAGCTCAAGCAGGACGACATCGTCAAGCACTTCTTCGTGACCTCCACGCACGACTGGCTGCTGTTCTTCACGACGAAGGGCCGCGTCTACCGGGCGAAGGCATACGAACTGCCGGAAGCGAACCGCACCGCACGCGGTCAGCACGTCGCGAACCTGCTGGCCTTCCAGCCCGACGAGCGGATCCAGGGCGTCATCCGTCTGACAAGCTACGAGGACGCGCCGTACCTGGTGCTCGCGACGCGCAACGGCCTGGTGAAGAAGTCGCGGTTGTCGGACTTCGACTCCAACCGCAGCGGCGGCATCGTGGCGATCAACCTGCGCGGGGACGACGAAATGGTGGGCGCGGTTCTGTGCTCCGCCGACGACGACCTGCTGCTCGTCTCGAAGCTGGGACAGTCCATCCGGTTCTCCGCCACCGACGAAGCGCTGCGTCCGATGGGACGCGCAACCTCCGGCGTCCAGGGCATGCGGTTCAACGGTGAGGACAGCCTGCTGTCGCTCAACGTCGTCAAGGAAGGCACCTACCTGCTGGTCGCGACCTCCGGTGGATACGCGAAGCGGACGCCGATGGAGGATTACCCGGTTCAGGGCCGCGGCGGTAAGGGTGTCTTGACCATCCAGTACGACCGCCGGCGTGGCACCCTGGTCGGTGCTCGGATCGTCGAGGACGATGACGAGCTGTACGCGATCACCTCGAACGGTGGTGTCATCCGTACTGTCGCCAAGCAGGTGCGCAAGGCTGGTCGGCAGACCAAGGGTGTGCGCCTGATGAACCTCGCCGAGGGCGACACGCTGTTGGCGATCGCCCGCAATGCCGACGAGCTGGACGACGCAGACGTATCCGGAGCTAAGGAGTCGTAAGTGAGCACTCCCCAGGGACCCAACGGAAACGGCCAGGGGCAACCCGGCCGGAAACCCGAGGATCGCAATGGGCAGGAGGTGTCGTCCGCTTCATCCGGTGCGGCGCCTTCACAGGGGCCGGCTCCGCAGGGGGCATCCTCGCAGGACCGGGCACCGCAGGACCGGGCACCGCAGCAGGACCGGGCACCGCAGCAGGACCGGGCACCTCAGAACACGGCGGTGGACAAGCCTGCCGGACCTCCGCAGAGCGGTGGTCCGGCTGGGCAATCCGCTCCGTCGAAGCCGGCGGAGGTTTCCGGGAAGGCCCTTGAGAAGGCCCGCGAGACGCCGAGTTCCGAAGGTAAGGGTCCGGCGGCCGGTGCGGCGAAGCCTGCACAGCGCGAGGAGTCCGTGCGGAGCGAGTCGCAGGTACGGAACGAAGAGCCGGGCCGCCAGGCCGCGGCAGCGCCGCAACCGGAGGCTCCCACGGCGAACCAGGGCACTGCGAATCAGGGCACCGGGAATCAGGGCGGGGCACCGTCCGGAGCGGCGACAGCACAGTCGTCGCAGGGCAACGATCAGTCCCGCCCGGCGAGGCCTGCGAACCAGACTGCACGCCCGGGTGGCCAGACCCCGCCGTGGCAGCGCGGGCAGCAAGGGACCGCGCAGGGCGGTTCCTCGCCTCAGAAGACGCCACAGACCAACCTGCCCGGAGTCGGGCCCGGTCTCGGCAAGTCCGGTCCGGCGGCGGGTGGCGGATCCTCCGCTTCGCGATCGTCGACGGGCGGCCAGCCCCCCGCCGGCAAGCCCGCCGCAGCTCAGAATCCGGCACCGTCGACCCGCCCGGTCGTGACGGGCACGGCAGCGGCCTCGATGAACTCCGGTAACTCCGGGTCCTCGGCGTCGGCTCCGCGCACCAGCAACGAGCGCACCACCAACGAGCGCGCGAGCAACGACCGTGCTGCGGCGAAGGCGAAAGCCGCAGTCATCGACGGGCCGACGCGGCATATCGAGCGCAAGGATCTTGCGAAGGATCTGCCCGATCTTTCTGCCGTCAAGCATCCGACGCCTGTCGCGCCGACAACGGGGGAGACTCCCAAGGTGGGTCCGACGGCGATTGCCCCGGCCGCCGGCAGTGTTGCCACCGGTGACGCACTGCGCGCCACGGTGCAATTGCGGCGTATCGACCCGTGGTCGATGCTGAAGATCTCGTCCGTGATTTCCGTCTCGCTGTTTTTCGTGTGGATGATCGCGGTCGGTCTGCTCTACGCCGTGCTCGCCGGGATGGGCGTGTGGGACAGGCTCAACAGCGCGTTCACCGACATCGTGAGCGATGCGGGCAGTGAGGGACTCGTCACGGTCGGGCAGGTGTTCGGGTACGCGACCGTGATCGGCCTGGCCAACATGGTTCTCATGACCGCCCTCGCGACCCTCGGAGCCTTCATCTACAACCTGTGCACCGACCTCGTCGGTGGTGTTCAGGTAACGCTCGCAGACCCGGACTGACCTGCAGGAATGCTGCCCCGTCGAGGCGATTTGAATCATCCGGCTTCGGTGGGGTAGTGTTCCATCCGGTTCGAGGGCCTATAGCTCAGGCGGTTAGAGCGCTTCGCTGATAACGAAGAGGTCGGAGGTTCAAGTCCTCCTAGGCCCACTCCCGTGCCCGAAAGGCAGCCAGAAATGAAGTTCCTGATCGCTGTGGGAGCTGGTTTTCTGGCGGTCGTCGGACTTGCTCGCATGCTGCGTAGTGAGGACGAATGGCACGAGGTACCCAGTCGCTAGTCGGCGTACGGGGCCTTAGCTCAGTTGGTAGAGCGCTGCCTTTGCAAGGCAGATGTCAGGAGTTCGAATCTCCTAGGCTCCACAGTAGTTAGTGCAGTTGAAGGGCGTTTTCCGGAAACCGGGAAGCGCCCTTCACTCGTCTCTGCCCACAATGTGCCCACATCCGGGTGGATCTTGGGCAGTCCTACTGCCCGAACGTGAAGCGCAGGTTCGCGTTGATCAACTCGTTGATTCTCTTCCGCATCCTGACGATCGTGTCGTCGTCCGGGGCAGGATCGTCGACTGACAGCGTCCAGTGCAACGTGGTACCGCCCGGACCCCCGGTGAGATCGAATTGGATCCGAGCATCCGGACGTGACGGCCACAGCGAGCTCCACACCACCAGGTTGGGCTCGACGGCTTCGAGTACGACGGGGCGTTGTTCGTCCTCATGCAGGGTTAGCCAAGGTCGCATCGGGTCCCGGTCCGGTTCGGTGATCGCTTCATAGACCACATGCGGCGGTGGTGGTTGGGAAAGGCGACGGCGTGCAATTTCGGGCACGTCGCACCGTATCGCGGTCTCTCACGAGAGGGGCTGGTTCACGCGACGTGCGGACGGGCGAGCTTGTCGAGGCATTCAGCGATCATCCCGAGGTCGTCGTCGAAAAGGTGTCCGTACCGGTCCAAGGTCAGTGCTGCGCTGGCGTGACCGAGCATGCGCTGCAGCGTCTTGATGTTCGCGCGGGCCGTGATTGCCAGTGACGCAGCTGTATGGCGTAACTCGTGCGGAGTGAGCCCCTGCGGGACGGCAGAGGCCTAATGTCGACGATCCTGGCCGTCGGCACGCGTTGCAGGTCCACAAGATCGTCGAACCGATCGCCGCCTGTGCCGCGATCGTGGTGGCGAGGACTGGTAAGGACGCGGCCGACCGTATTGCTGCCGGTCACGGCCTCGACCAGTTGAGCCTGTCCACGTGGCCGTCGGCACGCTTGTTGCGTGCAGGCCGTTTCACGTGAGACCCCTCGCGGACAGTGCTGCACCACATACGACGCTCTGTAGTACCAGACGTATCATCGGGGCATGGCCGCCGACCCCCAGCTTCTCGCGCGCATGCGCGGCGGCTTCGTGGGTGGCACCTGTGGTGTGGTCGCGACCGTCGCGCACGCCGTTGCGGAGGGCGCATATCCGGGCACTACAGCCCTCACGGTTCTTCTCTCCGTCGCCGTGATCGCGGGCGCCGTTGCGGCAGGAACCCGACTCGCGGTCGTACCACTACTCCTGGCCGGGCAGGTCCTCGGTCATATCGCGCTGTCGCTGGGCAGCGGCCACTTTCATCTCCCCGGTCCGGGAATGCTTGCTGCTCACCTGGCGGCGGTCCTCGTTGCGTCCGCCCTGATACGCGGCGCAGAACGGGGTAGCGCCCTCGCGCTGAACGCGGTGCGCCGCATCGCCGCGATCCACGGTCTCTCTTCCTCTCTCCCTGTTCCCGCCGCACTCCCCGTGGGTTACCGGCCCGCGATGCGCCGGATGCAGGTCTTCGCCACGGGAATCTCCACCCGTGGACCACCGCTCGTCACGGTCTGACCTCCCTTTTCCTCCTCGACCACCGTGCATACGGCGGTCGGCGCCCGCGCGCGCCAACCCACTTCCCCTGGAGTTACCGATGACGAGAAAAACCGTTCGTACCGTGGCCGTTGCGGGAGTTGCCGCAGCTCTGACCTTGCTCACCGCCTGCGGATCGACCGATGCGCCGCCCACTGCCGCCGAGGCGCTGACGGTGTCCGACGCCTGGGTCAAGGCCGCCGACGCGGGTATGACCGGCGCCTTTGCCGAGCTGTCCAACACGGCCGATACGGACCTGCACGTGGTCGCCGTATCGAGCCCGAACGCGAGCCGTACCGAATTGCACGAGATGGCCCCGGACGGGGGAAGCGCGATGGTGATGCGCGAAATGGCCGACGGGCTCGTGATCGGTGCCGGAAGCACCCACAGCCTCGCTCCCGGCGGCGACCACCTGATGCTCATGGACATCGTCGAACCGATCAGGCCCGGCAGCGACGTCACCTTCTCCCTGGAATTCGAGGACGGATCCGTGAAGGACTTCACCGCTCAGGTCCGCGACTACGCGGGGGCACAGGAGGAGTACGAGCCGGCGACGACCGGGGCGGGTCACGGTGGCTGAGTTCAGCCGCCGTCACTTACTCGGCGGAGGTCTGGCAGCCGTAGGGGCTGCCGGTCTCGCGGCGGTCGGCGGTGGCGCGGCCGTGGCATCCCGGGCGCCCGAGCGGATGGGTGCGGCCACAGTCGACCCTCACGGCCTTCACCAAGCCGGCATCGATACACCGCCGCAGGCGTTCGCCTCGTTCGCGGCACTCGATCTGGCGGACGGTGTCGACCGCGCCGGTCTCGCCGGAATCATGAAGGTGTGGGCAGAGGACATACGGCGCCTCACTGCCGGACGGCCCGCGCTGGGGGACACCGAACCGGAACTCGCGGTCGATCCGGCTCGGCTCACGATCACCGTCGGTTTCGGACCGGCGGTGTTCGACGCCGCCGGACTGGCCGACCGGCGTCCGGCGTGGTTACAACCCCTTCCCGAGTTCGCGGTGGATCGCCTCGAAGACCGGTGGTCGGGGGGCGACCTGGTGCTGCAGGTGTGTGCCGACGATCCCGTGGTGGTTTCCCACGCCACGCGCACCTTGACCAAGAACGTGCGCTCGCTGGCCACCGTGCGCTGGGTGCAGCGGGGATTCCGGCATGCCGTGGGCACCAGGCCCGACGGGATGACGATGAGGAATCTGATGGGCCAGGTGGACGGCACCGTCAATCCGGCGGCCGACGGCCCGGACTTCGACCGTCAGGTCTGGAACCAGGGCGACCCGGAGTGGCTTCGCGGCGGCACCTCGCTCGTGTTTCGCCGGATCCGGATGGAACTCGACACGTGGGACGAACTCGACCGGCCCGCACGAGAGCTCGCGGTGGGCCGGACGCTGTCGAACGGTGCTCCTCTCACCGGGACCGAGGAGCATGACGACGCGGATTTCGAGGCTACGGACCGGTACGGGATTCCGGTGATTCCACCGGAATCACACGTGGCGAGGGCACGGCCGCGGACCGCCGACGAGCAGTTCCTGCGTCGGGGATACAACTACGACGACGACGGCGCAGGACTGTTGTTCGCTGCGTACCAGGTCGACGTGGACCGTCAGTTCGTCCCCGTGCAGCAGCGCCTCGCCGAGCACGATGCGCTCAATCCGTGGATCACGCCCGTCGGATCTGCGGTGTTCGTCGTTCCGCCCGGTTTCGGTCCGGAGGGCTATCCGGGAGACACGCTCCTGGGCCGGTGAACTCCCGCCGGACGTGCCGGTGACGAATGCTTCCTAGACACCCGGGGCGGGGTTACCCTCGGGGTGTGACCGGAAGCACACAGACACGTCTCGGGTTCGCGTCGCTGCGGGAAGGCGGCCTCAACTGGGACGCCTTCCCGCTCCGACTCTTCGCGAAGGGCAACGCGAAATTCTGGGATCCCGCAGATCTCGATTTTTCGCGCGACGCCGCCGACTGGCAGGCGCTCAACTCCGAGCAGCGCCGCAGTTCCACTTTCCTCGTCGCACAGTTCGCCGCGGGAGAAGAAGCCGTCACCCAGGACATCCAGCCGTTCGTGCGTGCGATGGAGGCCGAGGGGCGGATCGGCGACGAAATGTATCTGACGCAGTTCTGCTTCGAGGAGGCCAAGCACCTTCAGGTGTTCCGGCTGTGGATGGATGCGGTGGGGCTCACCTCCGACCTGCATCCCTATGTGGCCGACAACCCGTTCTATCGGCAGCTGTTCTACGACGAGTTGCCGAACTCGCTGCGACTGCTCGAGTCCGATCCGTCGCCGGCCAACCAGGTACGCGCGAGCGTCACCTACAACCACGTGATCGAGGGGAGCCTCGCGCTCACCGGTTACTACGCGTGGCAGAAGGTCTGCACGACGCGCGGCATCCTTCCCGGGATGCAGGAACTGGTCCGGCGTATCGGCGACGACGAGCGCCGGCACATGGCCTGGGGCACCTTCACCTGCCGCCGGCACGTCGCGGCAGACGACTCGAATTGGGCTGTGGTGCAACAGCGTATGGACGAGTTGCTTCCGATGGCACTCGGCATGATCGGGTGGGTCAACGATCAGTTCGACGAGCAGCCGTACGGGTTGGATCCCGACGAATTCGTCTCCTACGCCGCAGACCGGGCCGAGCGGCGTCTGGGCGCCATCGAATCTGCACGCGGTCGGCCGGTGGAGGAGATCGATCTCGATTACTCACCGGAATCGCTCGAGGAGAAGTTCGGTGCGGAGGACGCAGCCGAACTGGCGTCGATCGCCGACGGAGGAGAAGGAAGTCCTCTCTAGATCACGGCCGGATCAGGTCAGGACCGCGACGGCGACGGCGACGACCAGCACCGCCAGCAGCACGGCAGCGGCTATCCGCACGGTGTCGGCCTGGCTTCGCGCCGTGTGCGGAGGTTCGTCGGTTGCGGCGTCCGGTTCTACCGTCACCGCGACGGCGGCGGCGGAATCCTCTGTCTCGTACAGATCCTCGATGGCTTTCAGGCGTGCGAGACCACCGGTGAGCACGTCCGTTTCCTCGTAGGAGGGCGGAAGACCGATCCGGGTCTTCTTCGTCTCGCGCGCCGGAGTGAAGCCCGCGGCGAGAATCGCCGCGCCCAGCGCCGCGGTCTGCTCGGGCCCCGGTCCGACGAGACTACGCACCATCAATTTGGTGGCGAGGCTGTTGGCGATCTCCTGGATATGCGAGCGATCACGCGCGACGAGTCCGTCACCCATGACGACCACAGCGTCGAGATTGTCCGACAACCACCCGAACGAACCGAGTGCCGACGCGAGTTGGGCCGCGGGCGACGGTGCGTTCTTGACGGGAACCCGGAATGCCTTGCCGACGGGGACACCCGAGCGCACCAGCGTCACAGTCGAACCCACGTCGTCGACGTGATAGACCCCGACGAGCTGACCGGGCGTCTCCGAGATCTCGGAGGCATACCAGGTGGCCGCAGCCTGCGCGTCCGACACCAGATCGACGTGCCGGAGATCGGCGAGGTCGAGCGCGGATCGCAAGGTCGCAACGGTCGCGGGGTCCCAGTGGGAGGGGTAGGTGGCGGTGTATCCGGGGTCGCTGTCCTTGTCCATGCCGCCGAACGTCGGCAGGGGATGGCACTCGGTGAGCAGACAGTGGATGGCTGTCGCCATGGCATCCTCCGCGCGGTAGACGCGACCGTCACTCGCCGACACTCCTGCGGGGTCGCCTACGCGGGAAAGGAAACCGCTGAGCGTGCGGACCTCGTCGTCGGCCCGCGCGGAGCCGCCGAGGAAGGTCGAGTCGTCCCGGCCGATATGGAGAACGGTGTCGCGTGCGATGACGACCGGGTCGGGAGTGCCGGGTTCGTTGGACGCGACCACTGCTGTGGACACGACCCTTCCGATTCGGAGCCCCACCCCGATTGCCATGACTCTCCCCTCGTCTGTCGATCCGGGTACATCTTGCTACCGGGACCACTCCGTGTGGTTGTGCCCCGCCGCGACCCCGATCGTCATGATCAGGACATACCACATTTGGGTCCTCGCGCAACTGTCATCCCTTCGTGCGGGCGAACCGAGCCCGCGCCAGGCGTTCCTCGACTGGGTTTCCGGAGCCGTCTCACCTCGGGTCCTGTGCCGGAGCATCGCCTTACCGGCCGGTAATGTACGTGTTACAGTCCGTACCATGTGACCGAAGGCACGCCTAGGTCCGGGATGTGGTGGAGGAAATATGGGAATGAGCAGGACCCGGAAATGGGCGGCAGCGGCGTTGACGTCCGCAGCCCTCGTGGGAGGACTTCTGGTGGCGCCGGCGACGGCACACGCCGAGGGTGACTTCTACACGCCGCCCGCGCTGGAGCCGGCGGGAAGCCCCGGAGACATCCTCCGGAGCGAACCGTCCGACCTCGCCATCCGGGTTCCGACGGGCAACGGTGTGTTCCCCGCGCAGGGAACGCGGTTGCTGTACCGCTCGAACAATGCGAAGGGCGCACCCAACGCGGTGAGCGGCACGTACCTCGAACCGTCGACCGTGTGGAACGGTGAGGGACCTCGCCCACTCGTCGCAGTGGCGGTCGGCACCCACGGGCAGGGCGACCAGTGCGCTCCGTCGCGCAATCTCGGTGCGCTGGTGCAGTACAACCCGCCGCTCGATCTTTTCACCGAGTACGAATTGCTGTCGATCAACGCATTGCTGCTCCAGGGCATCGCAGTTGTCGTGACCGACTACGACGGACTCGGTACTCCCGGGCACCACACGTACGTGAACCGGGCCGCCGAGGCGTACGCGGTGCTGGATTCGGTCCGGGCGGCGCTGAATCTTCCCGGAACGAGCCTCACCCCCGACAGCCCCGTCGGGCTGTACGGATACTCCCAGGGTGGCGGTGCGAGCGGTGCCGCAGCCGAACTCGCTCCCACGTACGCCCCGGAACTGAACCTCAAGGGCGCCTACGTCGGTGCGCCTCCCGCCGACCTCCTGGCCACGCTGAAGCAGATCGACGGCACCCTTCTGACCGGCGCCGTGGGCTACACGATCAACGGGCTGATCGAGGCGTACCCGGAGATCCGCTCCGAGGTGGAGGCGGAGATCAACGATCGCGGCCGCGCGATGCTCGCCTCGGTAGCGAACCAGTGCGTTCCGGAAACCGTCGCCACTCTCGCGTTCCAGCGGACCGCAGACTTCACGCGCACCGGTGAACCGCTCGACGTGGTGGTCGGCCGGCTTCCCCAGGTCCAGAAAGCGATCGACGAGCAGCGCATAGGCCGTCTGACCCCGCAGATCCCGGTGCTCCTCCAGCACGGCACGCAGGACGACACCGTTCCGTACGGGCAGGGTCGCCAGCTCGCGCTGGACTGGTGCGAGAAGGGGGTTACCGTCCAGTTCGACGCGAACCTCACACCGCCGATCCTGCCGGGCTTCGTGATCAACCACGCGGTACCCCTGCTCACGGGGCTGCCGAACGCGGTCCAGTACCTCGACGCGCGTCTGCGTGACGCACCCGCACCGTCCAACTGCGGCGCGTTCTGACGCGATCCCGAACGCCAACGGCCCGCCCTCGTCACGAGGGCGGGCCGTTGTGGTTCTGCGCCTATACGACGTTTCTGGTGTCGATGATCCGGCGAGCCACGTTCTCCTCCGTGGACGGACCCGGTGTCCATTCCGCGATCCACGGGCCTGTTCCTTCACTCGCATCCAGGATGCCGTTCTCGAGCCAGCTGTAACGACCGTCGAGAACACCGCGGGTGAGCTTTCGATCGGAATCGTCGGTGTTGCTCCACAATCCGTCGAACAGCGCCTCTACCCGTAGCCGGGACTGCCGGCAGAAGGCGTCGGCGAGTTCGTATGCGGCATCGGCACCCGGATGACCGTCGGCGCGTTGACGTTCGGCGCGCACACAACTGGCCGACATGGCGAACAGTTCGGCACCGATGTCGACGATGCGGCCGAGGAAGTTCTGGCGCTTCTCGAGACCACCCTGCCACCGGGCCATGCCGTAGAACGTCGATCTGGCGAGTTTGCGCGAGCTACGTTCGACGAACCGGAGATGTGCTGCGAGGATACCGAATTCGGTGAAAGCCCCAGGAAGACGACCCTTGCCTGCCACCAGTGAGGGCAACCACTTGGCGTAGAAACCGCTCGCCTTCGCCGCGGCGCGCGCCTTGGTCTCGAGAGACGCCTTGGGGTCGATCAGGTCGCCGGCGGCGCGGAGGTGTGCGTCGACGGCCTCCCGCGCCACCAGTAGCCGCATGATCTCGCTCGAGCCTTCGAAGATGCGGTTGATGCGCAGGTCCCGGACGAGTTGTTCTGCGGGCACGGCTCTCTCACCGCGTGCGGCGAGCGACTCGGCTGTCTCGTAACCGCGGCCACCGCGGATCTGGATCAACTCGTCGGCGATAGCGCAGCCCATCTCGCTGGCCCACAACTTCGCGAGCGCGGCCTCGATGCGAATGTCGTTGCGCTCCTCGTCGTTCATCTGTCCGGACAGTTCGACCACGGACTCGAGCGCATAGGAGGTCGCCGCGATGAACGAGATCTTGGCGGCCACCGCCTCGTGTTCGCTGAGTGCCTTGCCCCACTGCACCCGGGCTTCCGACCACTCGCGGGCGATCTTGAGTGCCCACTTGCCGGCCCCGGCGCACATCGCCGGGATGGCAAGCCGTCCGGCGTTGAGTGTCGTGAGGGCGATCTTGAGGCCGTCGCCTTCACGTCCCACTAGGTTCTCGGCGGGCACGCGCACCTTGTTCATGCGGGTCAGGCCGTTCTCGATGCCTCGCAGACCCATGAAGGAGTTGCGGCGTTCGACGGTGATGCCGGGAGAATCGGCTTCGACGACGAACGCCGAGATACCGCCGCGATGCCCCTCGCTCTTCGGGACCAGCGCCATGACCACAAGGAGTTCGGCGACGACACCGTTGGTCGTCCACAGTTTCACGCCGTCGAGTTCGTACGCCCGGCCGTCCTCCACCGGAACCGCACTCGTGGCGAGTCGTGCGGGGTCGGAACCGACGTCCGGTTCGGTCAGCAGGAACGCCGAGATCGCGCCACGCGCGCAGCGCGGCAGGAACCGCTTCTTCTGCTCGGGGGTGCCCGCGAGTTTCAGTGGTTCGGGCACACCGATCGACTGGTGTGCCGACAGCAACGCTCCCAGGCTGGGGTGTACGCACGCGACGAGCATCAGCGCCCGGTTGTAGGCGACCTGCGACAGGCCCAGCCCGCCGTACTCCTCGGGGATCTTCATGCCGAAGCAGCCGAGTTCCGCCAACCCGCGGATGTACTCGTCGGGAATGCGTGCCTCGCGCTCGATGGTCGGGCCGCTCATGTCCCGGCACAAGTTCCGCAGCGACGTGAGGAACTTTTCGGTGCGGGCGTCTTCGTCGGGGGTGGGACGGGGGAAGGGGTGGACGAGGTCGAGGGTGAACCGGCCGAGGAAGAGGTGTTTCGCGAACGACGGTTTCGTCCAGTCCGCTTCTCGTGCTTCTTCGGCGACCTCACGGGCCTGCTGTTCGGTGACGCGCGTTTCTGCCATGTCTGCCTCCAGAAGGGCTTGCCTACCGGCGAGTATTCACCTTTTTTGTGTGGCACGTCACAGGATTGGACGGACCGATACCGGTGAGTAATCGCAGGCCTTGCGCCGGAGAATGTGAAACAGATCACGACGGGGTAGCGGCTCCTCGAGATGCCGGGTGCGCGATACGGGCCTACTCTCGAGTAGTCATCGCCGACGCGTCCGCCCGTCAACCCTCGTCGATCTTCGGATCGAACTGGAGGCGACCATGGCCCTTCTTGCGTCCGTACCCGTCCTTCTCGCACTCGTCGTGCTTCTGTACTTCGTCTCGTGTCGCATCGTCGATCACCAGATACGCAGCGCCGAACGAGAATACGGTGGCGTGCCGGCCGACTCGCCGTCCGTGCCGGATCCCGTTGTCCCGGGCATGCCCGGGGTCCCGGGCATGCCCGCCCACCGCTGATCCGGATCCGGCCGCCGCACGAGAGCGGGATGTAGGATGCTCGGCTGAGATGCGCCCGCCGACAGGGTCAGTCGGTGGCGGGAGCGGTGTGGCCTGCCGCCGGACGCACGCGCGGGGGTTCCGGCGCGATGGGCGGGTGTGCCGGCCGACGACTCCGGTACAACGCGAGTGCGCCGAGCACGACCGCGGCGAGAGCACCCGTCGTGACGAGCGCCTTGCGTCCGGGGCGGGGTGCTGTGCGGCGACGAGGTGCGGCAGCGAGCGCAGCCTTCTCCCGCCGGGCATCCTGCACCCGCTCGACGACATTCTTCGTCAGTTCCAGTCCCTGGCGGGAGAGCACAAGGCCTGCCGCCGCAGAACCTTGCGCCAGGGTGACCGCGCCCTCGCCGGCGACGTGCAGTGCGTCGCTCAGGCTTCCCGTCTGTGCCAGGGGATATACGAGGTCGGGGAGGGAACCGCTGCGGGTGCTGGAGTCGCTCACCTTCGTCATACGTCCCACTCTTCCATACCGCACCACCGGTTCCCCGTCCGTCGTGCGGTGCAGACAGGGGAAGGACCGCGTAAGCGCCGAAGCCAGGAATGGCACCATAGAGGAATGACGTCACCGAATCAGACAGCAACCGCCACCCTCCACACCAACCGCGGAGACATCGTGATCGCGCTCTTCGGCAACCACGCTCCGAAGACCGTGGAAAACTTCGTCGGACTCGCCACCGGAACCAAGGAATACAAGTCCGCGAACGCGAAGGGCGAGTCCAGCGGACCGTTCTACGACGGCTCGGTGTTCCACCGCGTGATCGACGGCTTCATGATCCAGGGCGGCGACCCCACCGGCACCGGTCGCGGCGGCCCGGGCTACCAGTTCGGCGACGAGTTCCACCCCGAACTGCAGTTCGACCGCGGCTACCTGCTCGCCATGGCCAACGCCGGCCCGGGCACCAACGGCTCGCAGTTCTTCATCACCGTCGGCCCGACGCCGCACCTCAACCGTCGCCACACGATCTTCGGTGAGGTCGTGGACGCCGACTCGAAGAAGGTCGTCGACGAGATCGCCACGACCAGCACCGATCGCGCCGACCGTCCGGTCGACGAGGTCGTCATCAACAGCATCACCATCTCCTGAGAGAAGTGCCATGACGAACCCCGGCTGGGGTCCTGCGGCCGAGGGTGGTGGCCGGCAGCCCCAGCCGAGGTGCGTCCGCCACCCCGATCGCCCCACTCTGCTCACCTGCACTCGATGCGGGCGTCCGTACTGCCCCGAGTGCCTGCGTCCGGCCGCGGTCGGCCAGCACTGCGTGGATTGTGTCGCCGAGGCCGCCCGTTCCGCCCCGGAGGCCCGGACCATCTCAGGTGCGCCCGCACGTTCGGCGAAGACGACCCCGATCGTGACGTACGCGCTCATCGCGCTGAACGTCCTGGTCTTCCTCGTCACCGCCGCGCAGTCCGGCAGCGTGATGAACAACGAGCGGTCGTCACCGCTGTTTCTCGACTGGGCTCTGTGGCCGCCGGCAATCGCCGCCAACGGTGACTACATCCGGATTCTCGGCAGCGGATTCCTGCACTTCGGCCTGATGCATCTCGCGATCAACATGTTCGCGCTCTGGATCATCGGCCGCGACACCGAACTGGTTCTCGGCCGCGCCCGCTACCTGTCGGTCTACGTGATCTCGATCCTCGGCGGTTCCGCCGCGGTGATGCTCCTGCAGACGGGGGCTGTCACGGCCGGCGCGTCCGGTGCGGTCTTCGGATTGCTCGGCGCCCAAGCGGTGATCCTCATGAGGCTCCGCCGCAGTCCCGTTCCGGTGCTGGCGGTCGTCGCGCTGAATGTGGTCATCAGCATCACGATCCCGGGAATCTCCCTGTGGGGGCATCTCGGCGGTCTGGTGGCAGGTGCGGCCGCCACCGCGGCACTGCTGTACGGGCCGCAATCGCTTCGTGCCGGCAACGATCGCGCTCGGGCGGCTCGCACGGGATGGGTCGCACTCGGTGCGGTCGCCATCCTCGTCGTGGCGGTGGTCGTGGTCGCGGTTCTTCGCCTACGGGCTCAGCTGGGCTTGTGATCGGGCGCCAGCCCCCGCGCGCCGAGTGCTTCGTGCACCTCGCGGGGGTCGGCTCCCAGATCCCAGCGACCGAAGATCATCAGGCTCTCGGAGCCGTCGCGAGGATCGATCGTGTCGATTTCGAGCATGGGCACCCGCCGGCCCATGCGGGGGTACTCCACGAGTCGCACGCGGTGCAGCGCCGAGGCCGGGTACTCGCGTCGTCCGGTCAGCCGGGTCACGGCGAGTCCCGAGGATTCGGGTAGAACCTCGAGGCGGGGACGCTGGCGCCAGGCCGAGGCAGCGAATGCGAGCACCAGTGCGGCCGCGACCCCCACGAGGACGCGGCCGGCCGCGTCGACCGCCGTCACCGCAGCAACTGCGAGCGCGACGCCTCCGACTGCGAGGGCCACGACGGCGCCGGGCGGAGTCGACCACCGTGGTGTGTTCTCGGCGCTCACGTCAGCCCTCACATCGCTTTGTACACAGGGTTATCCCCAGGTGGGGATGAATAACAAAGATGTAATCCACAGAACGAGGCGCGATTTCAGCGCCATCTCATTGTCATGACGAGACCGGCCACCATGAACCCGAATCCGATGAGGAAGTTGTAGGCACCCAGCGAATTCATCCACGAAATCTGTTCTGCGGCCAGGTAATACACGACCAACCACAGCAAACCGATGATCATCAGGCCGAGCATCACCGACACGTAGAGGGTGCTCGACGGCGCAGCTTTCACCTTCACCGGTGTGCGGCTCACCGTCCGGGGGGTCGCGCTGTCGTCCTTCTTACGTACCTTCGACTTGGGCATCGTGTCCTCGTTCTTGCGACTCCGCCCGTGCCGGACGAGCGGAGTAAGTTGGGCAGCTACCTGTGCTGTATACGCTAACGCTGTCCTGTTCACGCTAACGTAAGGCCGGAACGGAGGGGTGAGGTGTCCGAGTGGCGGCTGCGTCGAGTGGCCTGGGGTTCCGCGACCCTGGCCGTGTGCCTCGTGGGCGGTCTGTTGATCGGCACCACCCGCGGCGTCTCAGACGGCAACGAACTTCGAGTCGGTGACTCGCAGCGTCTGTCCGATCTGGTCCGGGCCGCACAATCCGGAACCGACGACCTCGCGACCACCCGTGACGACCTCGCCCAGCAGGTCGCGCAGGTGCAGGCCCGCGTCGCCGCGACCGACGGCGACGTCGCGTCCGTGCTCGACGAACTCTCCGCCGTCGCGGATCCGGCGGGACAGACCGCTCTGCGCGGACCGGGGATCACCGTGACCCTCACCGATGCGTCGCGCGACGCCGACGGTAAGTATCCGTCCGGTGCGTCGCCGGACGACCTCGTGGTGCACCAGCAGGACGTCCAGAGCGTGCTCAACGCGATGTGGGCAGGCGGCGCCGAGGCCATCTCGATGCAGGACCAGCGGATCGTCGCGACGTCGGCGCCGCGCTGTATCGGCAACACTCTGCTGCTCCACGGCCGCACGTATTCCCCGCCCTACGTCATCACTGCCCTCGGCGACCGGTCGCGTCTCGAGGCTGCCCTCGCGGCCGAACCGGGTATCCGGCTCTTCAAGCAATACGCGACCCGCTACGGGCTGGGCTACACGCAGACTGAGGGTGACGACAAGTCCGTCCCGGCCTATACCGGGGGCGCGCCCGCCCGCTGACCTGTGGGTACTCTCGTGGCATGCGCATCCTGGTCGTCGACAACTACGACAGCTTCGTCTTCAATCTGGTCCAGTATCTCGGGCAGCTCGGCACGACGGCCGACGTGTGGCGCAACGACGACGACCGGCTCACCGCGCCCGGCGCCCTGGCCCGTGTCGCCCAGGACTTCGACGGTGTGCTGCTGAGCCCGGGCCCGGGCACCCCCGAGCGCGCCGGCGTCAGCATCGACCTCGTCAAGGCGTGCGCCGACACGAGCACACCGCTGCTCGGCGTGTGCCTGGGACACCAGTCGATCGGTGTCGCCTTCGGTGCGACGGTCGACCGGGCCCCTGAACTGCTGCACGGCAAGACCAGCGTCGTGCGGCACAACGACACCGGTGTTCTCGCGGGCCTGCCCAGTCCCTTCACCGCCACGCGCTACCACTCGCTGACCGTCCTCCCCGAAACCATGCCCGCCGAGCTCGAGGCGACCGGTCACACCGAGAGCGGCGTCATCATGGCGTTGCGTCACAGCGAGCTGCCGATTCACGGCGTGCAGTTCCACCCCGAGTCCGTGCTCACCCAGGGTGGTCACCGAATGCTCGCGAACTGGCTCGGGATGTGCGGCGAGGCGCCGGAGGAGACTCTCGTCGCGCAGCTCGAGGCCGAAATGGCTCGCGCGCTCGACGGTGGCGCTGCCTGACCCGCACGCAACACGACGAAGGTCCCGGACGTGATGTCCGGGACCTTCGTCGTCAGGCGGGAGCGATCAGCGGATACCGAGAACTCCGACACCGATCGTGATCGTCTGGGTCTTGGAAATCTCCGAGCCCGGAGGTTGCGCCTGGGTGATCACGGTGCCCACCAGGTCCGGGGACAGCGTGGCTTCGCGAGTCTGCACGAGATCCGACGCGGAGCCGGTCCACCCGGCGCTCCGCAGCGCCGACAGTGCCTCCGACACCGAGCGGTTGGTGACCACCGGCATCTCGACGCGGTCACCGTTGGACACCTTGATCGTCACCGTCGACCCTTGGGCCGCCGACGCGCCGCCCGCGGGCGTCGTCGACACCACCGTGCCGTCCGGCTCGCCCGAGTCGACCTGCTCGACGACGACCTCGAAGCCGGCACCTTCGATGTTGCCGGTGGCCACAGCGGTGGCCTGACCGACCACGTTGGGCACTCGAACCAGTTCCGGTCCGCTTCCCAGCGTGATGGTGACCTCGCCGTCACGCTCGATGCTCGCGCCCGCGGCCGGGCTCTGTCCGACCACGAGATCCACGTCGTCGGCGTCCGACGCCGCTCTCTGCACGTCCGAGCTGAGACGCAGACCCACGGCGGCGAGCTCCTGCGCGGCTCGCTGCTGCGACATTCCGGTGAGGCGGGGAATCTGCACCTGCTCCGGCCCACTCGACACCTCGAGCGTCACCGTCGATCCCTCTTCGACCTGCGTACCCGAGACGGGCCGGGTGTTGATGACGTTGCCACGCGCCACCACCGGGTCGTTCTTCTGCTGAATCGACACCCGGAAACCGGCCTCCTGCAGCTGGTTCTCCGCCACATCCGAGGTCAAGTTGCGGACATCGGGGACCGCCACCTGCGCGGCGGTCGAACCGGGACCGAGCGACCACAGGAACACACCCACGATGCCCACGACCACCAGCGCGACGAGGCCGAGGAGCACGCGCTTGGCGACGGACCCGCCGCCGCCGGAATCGTTGCCTCCCGCAGTGCCCGCCGGGCCGGCCGGCGACACTCGCGCGTGCCGTCCGGGGTTCGTGTCCGCAGAATCGAGCAGGGTGGTGCGGTCCTCGTCGGTCATCACCATCGGGGCGCTGGGTCGCTGACCGTTGAGCACCCGGATCAGGTCGCTGCGCATCTCGGCTGCGGACTGGTAGCGGTTGGCGGGATTCTTCGCCATCGCCTTCAAGATCACCGAGTCGAGCTCGTGCGGAATCGACGGATTCACCGACGACGGCAGCGGCGGATCCTCCCGGACGTGCTGGTACGCGACCGCCACGGGAGAGTCGCCCTTGAACGGCGGTTCGCCGGTGAGGATTTCGAACAGCACGCAGCCGACGGAATACACGTCCGAACGCGCATCGACCTGCTCGCCGCGCGCCTGCTCGGGCGACAGGTACTGGGCCGTACCGATCACGGCGGCGGTCTGCGTCATGGGGCTTGCGGCGTCCGACAACGCACGGGCGATGCCGAAGTCCATGACCTTCACGGCACCGGCTTTGTTGATCATGACGTTCGCGGGCTTGACGTCGCGGTGCACGATCATGTTGCGGTGGCTGAAGTCCAGCGCTGCGCAGACGTCGGCGATGACCTCCATCGCGCGCTTGGCCGGCATCGGGCCGTCGCGGCGAACGATGTCGCGCAGAGTGTCGCCCTCGACGTACTCCATGACGATGTACGGCAGCGGCCCGGCATCCGTCTCGGCCTCGCCGGTGTCGTACACCGCGACGATCGCGGGGTGATTGAGGGCCGCGGCGTTCTGTGCTTCGCGACGGAAACGCAGATAGAACGTGGGATCGCGCGCGAGATCCGCGCGCAGAACTTTGATCGCGACGTCCCGGCCGAGCCGTGTGTCCCGCGCGAGGTGTACCTCGGACATGCCGCCGAAGCCGAGGATCTCACCCAGCTCGTACCGAGAGGAGAGCTTGCGCGGTGTGGTCATGACGTTCCTTGGGTGTCCGGCGGTGCGTTGTTCGTACCGTTGCTGGCTTCGGGATCGGGGTCCCCGCCGTCTGCGTCTCCGTCCGCCTCACCTTCGGTCTCGCCGCCGGCCGGCGCCGTCACCGTGGTCGTGGTGGTCGTGGTTGTCGCGTTCGTGGTTGTGGGGACGGTCGTGGTGGGAGCATCCGTCGTCGGCGGCACCGTGGTGGTCGGCGGGACGGTCGTGGTGGGTGTGTCGAACGTCGGTGTCTCCACCGGTGCCGGGGCGGGCACGGTTTCCTCGGTGGTTGTGGTGGTCCGAGGCGGCCGCGTCGTCGTGGTGGTGGTGGTGGGACGGGTCGTCGTGACCTGGGTCGTCGGCGACGGTCCGGGTGTCCGCGTCCCCTCGTCGTCCCCGCCGAACAAGACGATCCCCAGCGTCACGAGGGCAAGCAGGATCGCCGCACCCGCGGCCCACGCCAGGGTAGTCGGGCTCGGCCCGCGTTTGCCGCCGTCTCCGTCACCGGCGGGCCCACTCGACGTCGGAGGTCCCGACACCGGCGGTTGTCCCGCTGTCGGGGGCAGCGCACCGGTCTGCGGCTGGGTGTAGGCGGTCGGCGAGTAGTACTGGTTCGGATCGAGCGCGCGCGTGGCGGCAGTCGGCGCCGCGGTGCCCGGAACCCCGGGCGGCAGGACGCGATTCGCGCTGGTCACCGGCGGCACGTTGCCGGGCGGAGGCGCAGCCCGGCCCGAACGCACCGCGGCCACTGCGTTCGCGAACTCGCCGCCGTTGGAATAGCGCTGGAGCGGGTCCTTCGAGATCGCGATCCCGATGAGTTCGCGCACCTCGGCCGGGAGATCGCTCGGCAGCGGAGCCGGCGTCTCCTGGACGTGCTTCATCGCGACCGTCACCACGCTGTCGCCGAGGAACGGGCGGCGGCCCGACAGCACCTCGTAGCCGACGATGCCCAGCGAGTACACGTCACTCGCGGAGGTCGCCTCCTGCCCGAGAGCCTGCTCGGGCGCGATGTACTGGGCGGTTCCCATCACCATGCCGGTGCGGGTGACCGGAGACGCGTCGACGGCCTTCGCGATGCCGAAGTCCGTGATCTTCACCTGCCCGGTGGGCGTGATGAGGATGTTTCCGGGCTTGACGTCGCGGTGTACGACTCCGGCATTGTGCGCGGCCTGCAGCGCACGCCCGGTCTGCTCGAGCATGTCCAGGGCGTGGGGAAGCGACAACCGGCCCACCCGCGAGAGCACCGCGTTGAGCGGTTCGCCGTGGACCAGTTCCATCACCAGGTAGGCGATGGACTGGCCTTCGGTGTCGGTGGTCTCGCCGTAGTCGAACACCCCGGCGATGCCCGGGTGGTTCAGCTGTGCGGTGGTGCGCGCCTCGAACCGGAAGCGAGCGAGGAAATCCTCGTCGCCCGAGAGTTCGGCCTTGAGCACCTTGACCGCGACCCTCCGGTCGAGCCGGGTGTCGAGTCCGTCCCACACCTGTCCCATGCCGCCGGTCGCGATGAGGCGCTGGAGTCGGTATCTGTCGGCGATCATGGCGCCGTTGCTCAAAGCCATGTCAGCCTCCCTGTAACCCGGCCGAGATCACGGCTCGTCCGATGGGCGCGGCCACTGAGCCGCCGGTCGCGGCGAGTGCACGGTCGCCACCGTCCTCCACGATCACCGCGATGGCGATGGTGGGTTGCTGGGCCGGCGCAAACGCGATGTACCACGTGTGCGGCGGGGTGTTGCGGGGATCGCTGCCGTGCTCCGCGGTACCGGTCTTCGACGCGATCTCCACACCGGGGATGCCCTGGCCTCCGGCGAAGTCCTCGGCACCCACCATCAGGTCGGTGAGGGTCGCCGCGACCTCCGGCGCAATGGCCTGGCCCAGCGACTCCGGTGTGGTCTCCTCGAGCACCGCGAGATCAGGACCTTGCAGACGCTCGACGAGATACGGCTCCATCCGGACACCACCGTTGGCGATGGTCGCGGCGATCGACGCGTTCTCGAGCGGGGTGAGCGCCACGTCGCGCTGTCCGATACTCGTCTGGCCCAGAGCGGCCCCGTCCGGGATGGGCCCGATGGTGCTCGGCGCGACCGGCAGTGGCACTTCCATGTTTTCGTCGATTCCCAGCGCTTCGGCCTGGTCGACGAGGGCTTCCCGCCCGGTGGCGATGCCCATTTCGACGAAGGCGGTATTGCACGACCGCGCGAACGCCTCACGCAGCGTCACCGTCGGTGCGCCACCGCACGCGGCACCACCGTAGTTCTCGAGGGTGGTCGCCGTGTCGGGCAGGGTGATGTTCGGGGCAGCGGTGAGTTGCGTGTCGGGGGTGACGCCGGACTCGAGGGCCGCAGCCGTGACGACGACCTTGAAGGTCGACCCCGGCGGGTAGGTCTGCGAGATCGCGCGGTTGAGCATCGGCTTGTCGGGGTCGGCGTTGAGTTCGTCCCACGCCGCCGACGTCGCTGCCCCGTCGTGTCCGGAGAGCCGGTTGGGGTTGTAACTGGGCGTGCTCACCATGGTCAGGATCCGGCCCGTGTTGGGTTCGATCGCGACGACCGAACCGGTGTAGCCCCTGCTCGTCAGTTCGTCGTAGGCGACCTGCTGCATGACAGGGTCGATCGTCGTGACGACGTTGCCGCCACGGGGATTGCGTCCGGAGACCAGATCGAACAGTCGCTGACCGAACAGCAGGTTGTCGGACCCGTTGAGCAGCGCATCCTCGGAGCGCTCGAGTCCGGTGCTCCCGTACTGCATCGAGTAGAAGCCGGTGACAGGCGCGTAGGCGAGCGGGCTCATCGGCTGATTCGGCGGTGCCGGGTACTCGCGCAGGTACTTGTAGCGGCTGTCGGTCGGGATCGAGACAGCCAGAGCCTGCCCCGCCGCGGAGATCTGACCGCGCTGACGGGAGTACTCGTCGATCAGCACGCGGGAGTTGCGCGGATCGGTGCGCAGGTCATCGGCCTTGATGACCTGCACATACGTGGCGTTGGCGAGAAGAGCGACGACCATGAACATCACCGCCATCGCAACCTTACGAAGCGGGTTGTTCATTCGCGCCCCAACATTTCCGTCGGCGCGTCCGCGATCGGCGTGGCCTTCTTGCGCGGAACCACGGGTTCGCGGGCAGCATGGGAGATCTTCATGAGCAGTGCCAGGAGTAGATAGTTGGCGAGCAGAGACGAACCGCCGTACGACACGAACGGTGTGGTCAGGCCCGTCAGGGGGATCAACTTCGTCACGCCTCCGACCACCACGAAGAGCTGGACCGCCAGGGTGAACGACAGGCCGGCGGCGAGGAGCTTGCCGAAGCTGTCACGGATTGCCAGGGCGGTGCGAAGGCCTCGGATGACCAGAATCAGGAACAGCAGCAGGATGGCGGCGAGCCCGATGAGCCCGAGTTCCTCGCCGATGGTGGCGACGATGAAGTCGGTTTTCGCGAACGGCACCTGGATCGGCCGTCCGCTTCCGAGACCGGTACCCGCGACACCGCCGGTCGCGAGACCGAACAGCGACTGGGAGATCTGGTAACCGGTGTTGTTGTAGTCGGAGAACGGGTCGAGCCACGTCTCGACGCGCACCCGGACGTGGCCGAACATCTGGTACGCGAAATAGAACCCGACCGCGAGCAGCGAGAAGCCGATCACCAGCCAGCCGACGCGTTCGGTCGCGATGTACAGCATCACGAGAACGGTGGTGAACAGCAGCAGCGACGTGCCGAGGTCCTTCTCGAACACCATCACACCGATGGAGAGAACCCAGGCCGCGAGGATCGGGCCGAGATCACGCGCCCGGGGAAAGTCCATGCCGAGGAAATGCTTGCCGGCGGTGGTGAACAGATCGCGTTTCGCGACGAGCACCGACGCGAAGAAGATGATCAGCAGGATTTTGGCGAACTCACCCGGCTGAATGCTGAATCCGGGCAGCTTGATCCAGATCTTCGCGCCGTTGACCTCGGAGAACCGGGACGGCAGCAGCGCCGGAATCGCGAGCGCGACCAGTCCGATCAGGCCGAGGGTATAGCTGTACCGCGCGAGCAGACGGTAGTCGTGCAGGAACACGAGGACCGCGATGAACAGCACGATTCCGAGCGCGGTCCACAGCACCTGCTGCGTGGCATCGGGTGACGGCGCTTCCACACCCATGTAGCGGGCGTTCTCCTGGTCGGCGAGATCGAGCCGGTGGATGAGCACCAGTCCCAGTCCGTTGAGCAACGCCACGATCGGCAGCAAAAAAGGATCGGCGTACTTGGCGAACCGGCGCACGGCGAGGTGCGCGACGAGGAACAGCGCCGCGTACGTCACGCCGTACTTCAGGAGATCCGGGGTGATCGTCTGCTCGAGGCTCGCCTCGACGAGTATCAGCGACACCGTGGTGATACCGATCGCACCCAGGATCAGGAGAAGTTCGGTATTACGACCTGTCGACTGAACCGGTGCCGGAGCGAAGCCACCCGGGGGACTTGGGAAGGCCCCCGCGCCATGGGTCACCGACATCAGGCGCCCACCCTGCAGTTCTGGCCGGGTATCTGGGGCGGCGCAGGAGGTGCCGCCGGTACCTCGGGCGCTGTCGTCTCAGGCGCGGGGAGCGGCTGACCGTCCACCCCGGGTGCCGGTGCAACCGGTGGTGTCGGCACAGAAGCTTCGCCCGGAGGAACGCCGGGTGCGGCAGTGCCGTCCGTTCCGGGTGCCGGAGTCGCCGGCGGTGCCGGAGTGGGCTCGCTCGGCGGTGCTTCCTCGACGGAGCACACGGGCAGCAGATCCATCTCGGCGAGACGTTCCATCTGAGCGCTCGTGTCCTCGAGCGAGCCCGACGGCAAGCCCGCGCGGACCTGTTCACGAGCGGCAGGCCAGAGATCGTCGACGAGCATGACGCGGCACTGCGCATCGCCGGGCGCGGTGAGGGTCAGCGCGCCGTCGTCGGTGAGACACCCGACGCGGGCGGCTTCCTGGAGCGAGTATCCGAAGACATTTCCGGGCAGGCCGCGCAGGACGGTCACCGCTCCGCTGTTGTCGCCCACGTAGTAGTTGTTGCGGACGAGTTGCCGGCCGACGACCAGGCCGACGGCGAGGAGCGCGACCATCGCGAGGATGACGACGGGCCACCACAATCGGCTGCGCTTCTTCGGGGGCGTCTCGGGCGCCTGGACGATCACACGCTTCGGAGCGGCGCGCGGCGGGCGCATCGCGGCGGCGCGTCCGGCAGCAGTGTTCGGAGGGGGAGTGTCGTCGTCGTTGTCGCCCGACGCAGCGCCGGCGACAATCGGCTTGCTCTGTCCGTAGTCGAGATCGATCACGTCGGCGACGACCACGGTGACGTTGTCGGGGCCACCGCTGCGCAACGCCAGTTCGATGAGCCGGTCGGCGCACTCGTCGTGGGTGCCCTCGCGCATCGTGTTGGCGATCGTCTCGTCGCTCACGACATCCGACAGGCCGTCCGAGCAGATCAGGTAGCGGTCGCCGGCCCGCGCTTCGCGGACGGTCAGCGTCGGCTCGACCTCGGCGCCGGTCAGGGCGCGCATGATGAGCGAACGCTGGGGATGGGTGTGGGCCTGCTCCGCAGTGATACGACCCTCGTCCACCAGTGACTGCACGAACGTGTCGTCGCGGGTGATCTGGGTGAGCTGGTCGTCGCGCAGCAGATAGGCGCGGGAGTCGCCGATGTGCGCGAGCCCGAGCTTGCTTCCGGCGAACAGGATGGCCGTGAGCGTGGTGCCCATCCCGTCGAGTTCGGGTTCTTCGTCCACCTGATCGGCGATAGAGGCATTGCCTTCGCGGACCGCGGAGTCGAGCTTTCCGAGGAGGTCACCACCGGGCTCGTCGTCGTCGAGATGCGCGAGCGCGGCGATCATCAGCTGGGAGGCGACCTCACCGGCCGCGTGCCCGCCCATACCGTCGGCAAGCGCGAGCAGACGTGCGCCGGCGTAGACGGAGTCCTCGTTGTTCGATCGGACGAGGCCGCGGTCACTGCGGGCGGCATAACGCAATACAAGGGTCACGGGCGGAGCTCGATCACGGTTTTACCCACTCGGACAGGCGTACCGAGAGGGACGCGGACAGCGGTGGTGACTTTCGCACGATCCAGATACGTGCCGTTGGTCGACCCGAGGTCTTCGACGTACCAGTCGGATCCCCGCGGCGACAACCGGGCGTGCCGGGTCGAGGCGTAGTCGTCGGTCAGCACCAGCGTCGAGTCGTCGGCGCGGCCGATGAGGACGGGCTGGGTGCCCAGGGTGATCCGGGTGCCGGCTAGCGCACCGTGGGTCACCACGAGATATTTGGCGGTTTTGTTGCGGCCCAGCGACGGGATCATCGACTGCTTCGGTGAATACCGAGGCAACGGTCGAGCAGTTCCCGCGTAGATGTCCGACCGCAGACTGCGCAGCACGGACCACACGAACAACCACAGCAGGAGGAGGAAACCCGCCCGGGTCAGTTGCAGAATCAACCCCTGCACGGCTCATCCTCCTTCGGCTCGGTCGACCGGCACATGCCGTCCGGTGCACTGCGGTTACTCACAATACGGACACGGCCGACTCGATACAGCGTCCGACGCGCAGTACACGCGTCGGACGGTGTCGACGGACCCCGTAGGCCCCGGATATCCGCAGCTCAGAGAATGCGCACAAGGATCTCGGAGTGGCCCGCCCGGACGATATCGCCGTCGGCGAGCTGCCAGTCCTGGATGGACGCGCCGTTGACGGTGGTGCCGTTCGTGGATCCGAGATCGGAAAGCATCGCGACCTGCCCGTCCCAGCGGATGTCGATGTGACGACGCGAGACACCCGTGTCGGGGAGACGGAACTGTGCGTCCTGCCCGCGACCGATGATGTTGCTGCCCTCACGGAGCTGGTAGTAGCGGCCGCTGCCGTCTTCGAGCTGCAGGGTGGCCGTCAGCACGCGACCGGCCGCGGGGGACTGGTAGCCACCTCCCGCGTAGCCCTGGTCGTACGCCGGCTCTGCTGCCGCGTAGCCCTGGCCCTGGTCGTACGCCGGGTCGGCATAGCCCTGCTGGCCGTACGGCTGAGCCTGGTAACCCTGATCGGCGTAACCCTGGTCGTATCCGCCGCCCTGTGGCTGCGGAGCCTGGTAACGATCGTCGTAGCCCGGCTGCCCGTACTGCTGAGCGCCGTCGCGGCCGTAGTCCTGGCTGTATGCCTGGGGCTGTGCGCCGTAGGCCTGCTGGTCGTAGCCGCCCTGCTGGTCGTAGCCGCCCTGCTGGTCGTATCCGGCAGGCTGGTCGTAACCGGCGGGCTGGTCGTAACCGGCAGGCTGGGAGTAGCCCTGCGGATCGTAGTTCTGATCGCTGTAGGCCTGCTGGTCGTAGCCGCCTTGGGCCGGGTCGCCGTAGCCACCCTGGGGCTGGTTGTCGTAACCGCCCTGCTGGGGGTCGCTGTAGGCCTGGCTGCCTGCGTAGCCCGCGCCGTTGTTGTAGCCCTGTGCGTAACGCTGATCCTGGCCGACGTGCGCGTGACCGTTGCGTGCGTACTGCGGTTCCGCCTCGGCGGGGTCACGGCTCGGTTCGTAGCCGGGGTTCTGCGTCATGGGGCCAACTCCTGGTTCGGGTGTCACTGTTGGGCGGATCTGCGGGTTCCGCGGAGCCGGGGCGCGCGCCGCTGAGCGCCCCACATCTGGATCAACCGAGCCGCGAGTCCGGAACTGCCCTGTGTGCAGTGCCGACGACGACTCGAAGACGACCTGGATGTCACCGTACGTCTGCCATCCCTGTTCACGGATGAAGTCATCAAGGTGACGCGCGAAGGCCTTGACAGTCAAGTCCCGGTCGGCAGCGAGGGCCTCATGATCGGATTCGCTGATGGTGATCACGTATTTGTTCGGGGCCAGCGTATGGCCTCGATCGAGCTGCTGGACGCCGTCGGTCGCCTCTTGCTGCAGGGCAGCTTCGACTTCCTGAGGAACTACGCCGCCGCCGAACACGCGGGCGAAAGCGTCGCCGATAGCGGACTGAAGCTTGCGTTCGAATCGTTGGGCGATGCCCATTTGCGACCCCCTTTCAGGTCTCCGCGTGTCGTGATGCAGATCGTGCAACTGCATGGTATCCACTTTTTCTACGTTTGGACCGGGTGGCACCCCGCGCGTGTTCCGATCGGTACTGCGCAGGGGTCCCGTGAGGCTCCGTTTTCGCCCTGACCAGGCGAATCGTTGTTTGATTAGGAGCTGTGTTACTGTTTTCTGCGTTGCTCGGGCGAGTGGCGGAATGGCAGACGCGCTGGCTTCAGGTGCCAGTGTCCTTCGGGACGTGGGGGTTCAAGTCCCCCTTCGCCCACCAGAAGCAGTTCCACGAACTGCGACGAACGAGGTCACGAACTCGCAAGAGATCGTGACCTCGTTTTTGTCTCGATATACCTACGCGATAGGTGCTCGAGGAGGAGAGGAACGAGTCCCCTACTGGATCACCCGGTGCCTCGCAGAAGGCTTCCGCAAGCGCCGTGATGACTGCGACACCGGCGCGGGAGCCGTCTCGCCCGATCCTGAGCCAGGTTGCGGCGCCGACCTGCGCGGCACCAGGCTGGGGGACGCGGATCTGTCCTCCGCGTTGTACCTCAGCCAACCCCAGATCAAGGCCGCCCGGGGCAGCAAGAGCACGCGACCCCCCTCGTTCGTCTCCGTCCCACCTGCACTTGCCGAAAAGTGCACTCGGGGGGTCAGATGTACACGTAGACGGGGCGAATCGGGTTGGCCAGCAGGCGAAGTTCGTGCGCGACACCGTTCGTGTCGTACTGCACGCAGTCGTGGATCGACACGTAGTGCCCGTCGCCGCGACACTCGATCTTATGCCTGGCGCCATACGGGCTCAAGATGATCGGCTTGTGGGTGTTCGCGCCGACCAACGCACCCGGGTCGAACGGGGCGACAAAGTAGTCGGTGCGGTCGCGGATCGCACGGAAGCCGTACGGGTCGTCGGGTGTGTCCGCGGACGCTCCCGAAGTTGCAGTCAACACGGCGCCGACGGCGATCGCGGCCGTTACTAGGGTTCGAGTAAGCATTCGAGTGAGCACGAGCGTCCTCCTCTGGTGCGGTTGCCGCACCCTCCTGCTGGAGCATCGGAAAGCACAAGCCGACCGTTACGTTCCGTTCGGTGAACGGTCGCCATGGTGGTCGGCGCCGACACGGATCTGAGCGTCGCGGAGCAGGCCGCTCACGCTGTCGACAGCAAGTGACCCAGCCATCGGGCGCACGAGTTCAATCGTGGCGGGGGCGGGTCGCCACCTATCGTGGTGTGCATGGATCCGCCCGTGACGCGGTACATCCAGCGCGACGGTGACGCACTGGCGTACCAGGTGGTGGAGGGAGGGCACCACCCGGTCGCATGGTTCTGCGAGGACGTGCTGCACCCGGACCTGATGTGGACCGATCCCCATTGCATTACAACTTCGAACGCTGCAGCAGCTTCGCCCGCTCGCTGTTCTTCCAGCGGCGCGGCTTCGGGTTGTCCGACCCCGTCGACCACGTCCCGACACTCGACGAGCAGGCCGACGACATCCTCGCGGTGCTCGACGACGCCGGTGTCGCGCAGGCCACAATGGTCGGAGCGGTCAGCACCTGTGGGGCAGCCGCACTCGCGGCCGCCCGGTGCCCCGACCGGATCACCGGACTCGTCCTTGCACAACCGTGGTCCGAGGCACTGGTGTCCGAGGATGACGGCCCGCCCGCCGCCCGGACGGTCGCCGAACGAGATCGGTTCGTCGAGTCGTATCGCCGCGCGTACGCGCGGTGGGGCCAGGGGTCTTGTGCCCAACGGGGTGGTCCGCGACCTGCCACCGGTACCGGCCGGCGCAACCCTCGGTGAGGCGTTGATTCCCGTGCTCGACTATGTCGAGGAACTTGCGACGGGAGTGGTCCGGCCGGTGGAAGCGGACTGCTTTCTCGGCGCTGTGCTTTTCACCGATGTCGTCCGCTCGACCGACGTGCTGGCAGAGGTCGGCGACCTCCATTTCGCGACTCTCCTCGCCGCACACGACAGGTCGGTCCGCTTCGAGGTGGAAGCAGGCGGGGGAAGGTTGGTGGGCCTCGCGGGTGACGGGAATTTGAGCGTTTTCGACGGTCCCGCGGCCGCTCTCGAATGCGCGCACCGGATCATCCGGACCGCGACGAGCCTCGGGCTGTCGGTCCGTTCCGGGGTGCACGTCGGAACGGTGACCCGCGTCGGTCCCGAGCTGACCGGGATGACCGTGCATGTCGGCGCGCGTATCGCTGCTTCCGCCGGACCCGGAAAGGTGAGGTGCTCCCAGACCGTGCGCGATCTTGCGGTCGGCGCCGGACTCGACTTCACCGATCTCGGTGATCATCGACTCAAGGGCGTCCCCGGTGAGGTGGGGATGTTCGCGGTGACGAACGGGGAGCGTTTCGTCCAGCCGGCGGCGGCGCCTCGCCCCACTCTGGCCGACCGGGCAGTGCTGACCATGGCACGCCGCGCGCCCGCCATCCTGCGTGACCTCGCTCGTCTCTCGAGTCGCCGCAACCGATCGTGAAGGCCCGGGTTGCGCAGAGTCGACGCGTCACCTGCGCGGACCCGGGACGCTGTGGGCACAGTGCCTGCGAGCGATCGGCTCAGAAGGCGTCGTTGATGGTGATCCGGTCGTACGTCGCCGGGAAGTCATCGGCCCCAACGCAGTTCAATGATGTCGTCTGCCCCACCTGAATCTGCTCCGTCGTGCAGTTGACCAGGGCCACCACTTCGTTTCCGTTCATGAGCTTGATCTCTACGATCGCGCCGTCCGTGTCGTCCCGCGCATTCGTGACTCGTAGGCCCTCCACCTGAACGTCACCGAGTGCGTCCTGGGTAACGGACCACCCGGGCGCATATTGAAATCCGGAGACCTCGAACGGTTGCCCCTCTGCAATCGTCAGCGGGTTGTCGGGGCCGCCCGGAGCAGTGTCGTCCACCTCCGCTGACTCGATCGCCTCGTTGACCTCGTTCCCCGCGACCGCCAGGACGGCGATGCATCCGCCGATTGCCAACACGAACACTGCGAGCAACGCCAGCAGGACATTGCGGAGCGTGTGCGACTTCTTCGGCGGCAGAGGGGGTGGTGGCTGGGGCGCGGACGGGGACGGACCGCTGTTCTGTACGCGATCGGTCCACCGGGTTCCGTCCCACCAGCGCATCACTCCCGACGGGTCGGGGTAATAGCCGGGGCCGGGTGATCCGGTGTTGCCTGGATTCGGAGTATCGGACATCAGCGATTCCTTCCGGCCGATGTGGTTCCGGCTTCTTCAACGTAGTGACCCGGCGCGCGTATTCGCAGGGCTACTCCGCGGAAACAAAAACAAACCGGAAGATTGATATATTGTGATTAGTCAAACCTACGGTATGTGAAGGCGGCTGCGATGGGTTCGAACTCGTGAGTATCGACGGTTCTCCACCGCTACCGGCTGCGGTGGCGCAGCCTCAGGCGAGTGCCGAAGCAGCGACGGCGGCTCCACGCGCCGGTCGGTACGTCCTCCTCGAGCCGTTGCGGGCGATCGCGGCACTGATGGTGCTCGGTTATCACGTCTATCTCAGAAGCACACCCGATCCTGAGAACACCTGGGACATCGCGCGATTGCTGAATTTGGGAGTTCCGGTCTTCTTCGTGCTCTCCGGATTCCTGTTGTACCGGCCCTTCGCGTCGGCGCGGCTCGACGGACGGCAGATGCCGAACATCGGACGCTATGCGAAACGCCGCTTCTTCCGGGTCGTCCCCGGTTACTGGGTTGCCCTGACCGCCTGCGCGCTGCTGATACCAGCGTGGGTGGACGTGCTCAACCGCGATGCCTGGATCTATTACGGGCTCGCGCAGACGTGGATCCCGGGCCACACGTTCGCGGGGCTTTCGCCCGCGTGGAGTCTGTCCGTCGAGGCCGCGTTCTACGTACTGCTGCCGTTCTACGCGTTCGCGCTCCACCGCACCCTCCGAGGATGTTCCCGGTCGACGCAATTGAAGGTCGAGGTGTTGATACTGTGCGCCGCAGGGATTTTCAGCCTCGTCGCCCGCCGTTACCTGTTCGGGGGAGGTGAAGGCCCGACAGGATTTCTGGCCTGGTCTTTGCTGGGTCATCTCGATTGGTTCGCGGCCGGCATGGCACTCGCGCTGGCGAGCATCGTCTGGGCCGACGATCCGGAGCGGCCCCGGCTGGTGCGGTTCGCCGAACGCCGCGCGGGCGCATGCTGGGCGGCCGCAACAGCTCTGTTTCTGCTGCTCGGGTTCGTAGTCGGAAACCCCGGCGACATCCTGCACGTCGCGGGCACCGTCATCGCGCTGCTCCTCGTCGCGCCCGCAGTGTTCGGCGACCCGGCGTCCGGCCGTGCCCGGCGACTACTGGCCCTGCCCGTCATGGCGGGGCTGGGGATCATCTCCTACGGGATCTTTCTCTGGAACGAGCCGATAGCATTCTGGCTTCATTCGGTGGGAGCAGATGACTGGGGAGTGGTCGGCGGGACTCCCGTACTGCTGGTCCTCACCGTCACGTCGACAATCGGCGCGGCGGCGCTCAGTTACGTCCTGGTGGAGCGTCCGATGGTGGCGTTCGCTCGCAGGAAATAACCTCGGACACGAATGGGCGCACGTCTCAGGCGGGCGCAGGTCCTTTGCCGAGCGCAGTCCTCACTGCGAAACCCGTCAACAGTGTCCCGGCAGCCCATCGCTGAGCGAGCATCACGCGCGGCCGGGCGAACAGGAAGCCCGCGATCTTCGCCGCTCCGAGCACGATCATCCCGTTGACAGCGACTGCGATCACGATCTGCACCGCGCCGAGTTGGAGAAGTTGCAGCCACACCGGGCCCGACTCGGGAGACACGAACTGGGGGAGCAGCGCGGCGTACATCAACGCGATCTTCGGGTTGAGCAGGTTGGTCAGAAGGCCCATCCCGAAGAGCCGGCGATCGCTTACCGGATCCAGTTCGCGGGGGGAGAACAGGCCGCGTCCACCGGGGCGGATCATTCCCCAGGCCAGATATACGAGATATGCAGCGCCGGCCAGCTTCAGCACGGTGAACGCCGCAGGGACCGCACCGAAGACCACAGACAGACCGGCTACCGCCATCAACAGATAGCAGAGGAATCCCACCGCGGTACCCGCCAACGACACCAGGCCGGCTCGTCGGCCCTGCCCGATCGCGCGGGACGTCAGGTAGACCATGTTCGGCCCGGGGGTAAGCACCATGCCCAGCTCGACGAGGGCGACTGCTCCCGCAGCGGTAGCTTCGACGACCATCGAATTTCCTCTTTCGCGAAACCCGGATCAACGCAGGGTGATCGGAATCATCTCGGTACGCTCACGCGACACTGGGCCGAACCTACCGGTCTTGCGCTCGGTGCTACTCCACGATCGGGAAGATCGAATCCCCGTCTTCGGGGCTACCGTCGATCTGGCCCCGGTCCACGCGGGAATCCTCGACGATGACCCCGTCGACTACTTCCGCATGTTTGACGGTGCCGTCGTCCTCGTCCACCTCTTCGTCGATGATCTCGTCCACGAGGTCTTCGGTGAGTTCGTCGTCCGGCATCACCGCGACCGGCACTTCCGGCGGAGTTTCGGGCTCGATGTCCGGTTCTTCTTCGGCAAGCCGCTGGTCGAGCGATTCGCCTTCCTGCTCTTCGCGCTGGGTCGTGCCGAACTTGTCGGCTTCGCTCCATCCTTCGGGCGGATCGACAACTTCGTCGCCGTCGTCATTGCGTACTTCGTCCGCGTCGAGACCCTCGCTCGGGCTGAGGGTGTCGCCGGGGCCATCTTCGATACTCATACCGCATGAAATACCCGAGCCGGCGGGCCCCGAAACGAAGCGGGCTGTGGCGGACACAACGAAAATGCCGGGCCCGTGTGGGCCCGGCATTTCCTTGGCGGTGAGCTGTGGAGCGTTCGAGGGCCGGCGTCGTCGGCGGGCCCCCAAGCGCTACCTCAGTCTTTAGCGGCGAACGCCACGGCCGGTGACGGCCTTGACCAGGAACAGCAGGATCACTGCGCCGAGGAGGCAGGTCAGGAAGCTGAAGATCAGCCCACCGCCTTCGACATCGACACCGAACAGCTTCAGGAGGAAGCCGCCGATCAGGCCGCCGATCACACCGACGACAACGTTGAGGAGAATGCCCTGCTGGCCGTCAGTGCCCATGAACTTACTGCCGATCCAACCGGCCAAACCACCGATGATGATCCAGCCGAGGATTCCGAGTCCGAGCATCGCGCGGGTCCTTCCTTGAGACTTTGGTCGAGAGATTGACTAGCCCATACTGCTTCTTTGCCGAGGTGGTTATACCCGTTTCGTCACGATCAAACCGTGGATGCGCAAAATCGTTCGTTCCTGCCGCGCTCCGGGCGCCGTTTCGCGTGGTGAGACCACTTCCCCGAACGACGCACGAATGCTGAGTCGCAGGACGCACACTGATTCTCGTGCTCCCATCCACGACGGATCAGCCCACCCGAGCGCCGCTGGTGCTGGGAACGCTCATCCTCGTCGCGGCGGTCGCGAATCTCAATCTCGCCGTTGCGAATGTGGCCCTGCCCGACATCGGGAAAGCATTCGATACCAGCCAAACCGACCTGAATCTGATCGCGGTCGGATACTCGCTGGGTTTGGCGGGGTCGGTGCTCTATCTCGGTGCGGTCGGCGACCGCTACGGCCGCAAAACGATGCTGGTGCTCGGTATGACGTTGTCGGTGCCGATCTCGCTGCTCGCCGGTCTGGCTCCGACCACCGAGGTGCTGTTTCTTGCGCGGGTGCTCGGTGGCATATCCGCGGGGCTGGCATTCCCGACGACGCTGGCATTGATCACCGCGTTGTGGTCGGGTGCGGCGCGGACCCGGGCGATCGCATTGTGGTCCGCCATCGGCGGTGGTCTCACGTCGCTCGGTCCGCTCGTGGCAGGAGCACTGCTCGAGTGGTTCTACTGGGGATCGGTGTTCCTGGTGACGATTCCGCTGGCGGTGGCGGCCCTCGTCCTGACGGTCGTGTTCGTCCCGAGGCACGTCAACGAGTCCACCGCTCCGGTCGACCACCTCGGCGGGGTCGTGTCTGTCGTGATGGTGGGGTCGCTCGTTCTCGGCATCACCTTCGCGCCGGTGGGTGGTATGCAGACCACCGCCATCTCCGCGGGGGCGATCGCAGTGGCAGCCGGGGCCGTGTTCGTCATCCGCCAGCTCCGGGCGCCGAACCCGCTGTTCGACCTGCGGGTCGCGCGTCGCCGAATCTTCTGGGTCGCGGCGGTGGCGGGCATCATCGTGTTCGGGTCGTTGATGGGATCGATGTACGTCAGCCAGCAGTATCTGCAGAACGTTCTCGGATACTCGACGCTGGCGGCGGGATCGGCTGCCTTGCCTTCCGCAGCGGTGATGGTGCTCGTGGCGCCGCAATCCGCGAAACTCGTGGAGGCGTACGGTTCGCGGTTCACGTTGTTGTCGGGATACGTGCCGATCGCGCTCGCGTTGGTCCTGGCGCTGGTGCTGTGGGACGAGAACGCCCGCTACTGGTCGATCGCCCTCGTATTCATGTTGATCGGTGCCGGCATCGGCCTCGCAGGGACACCCGCCTCCCACTCGCTCACGAGTTCGGTTCCGGTCTCACGGGCCGGAATGGCGTCGGGTACCTCGGATCTGCAGCGGGATCTGGGTGGCGCCATCATGCAGTCGACGCTCGGTGGACTGCTGACTGCCGGCTACACGGCTTCGTGGGCGGCGATGATCGCAAGCACACCGGACGCTCGGTCCGTCAGCGAGCAAACGCAGGCCGCCCTCGAAAAGTCGTTCGCGGGCGCGCTTCACATCGCGGAGAGCAACCCGCAATATGCGCAGCAGATCATGTCCGCGGCCCGCACCGCCTTTCTCGACGGTGACGATCGTGCATACGCCGCAGCGATCGTGATCGTCGTTCTCGGCGCTCTACTGGTGTTCTTCGTGTACCCGAAGCGCGACGGGGAAAAAGAACTTCTCGCGCACTACGCGCAGGAGGACTCCTTGGAGACGGTCGAGTAGAGATCGGCCGGGCAACGCCCGCATCGCGGTCGGCTGCCGGTCTACGACTCGGTGCGGCGCCGCGATAGCGTCGTGCCATGAGTTTGGTCGAGGCTTCACCCGTCGTTCGTACGCGCTTGTCCCGGTCGACGCTCCGGCGTGCGATGCTCGCCGCCGCCGCCCTGGCTTTCCTCGCCCTGGCGGCTGTCCCTCTGCACGAGGAGTTCTACACCGCGATCGCCCGCAACACCGAGGCGTCGTCGCTCGGGGTGCTGGCGGGTGTGATCGCGGAGAAGGGGCCGCTGGTACTGGTTGCGACGTTTGCGGTGCTGGCGGTGCGGTCCTGGCTGCGCGACCACCGCGCGCTCCGGATCATGGTGGCCGGTGGCGCGGGAGCCGTGGTGGCGTACCTGACGAGTGAGCTCGTCAAACTGGTCATCACCGAGCCCCGGCCGTGCCGGGCATTCGACGTGACCACCGTCCTGGAGTGCCCCGAAGTAGGGGACTGGTCCTGGCCGTCGAACCACTCGGTGATCGCCGCGTCGCTGGCGACCGCCTGCGTTCTGGCCGTCCCGCGCATCATCTGGTTCGTTGCGCCCGTGGCGCTGCTGCTGGGGTTCTCCCGGGTCGCCGGCGGCGTGCACTTCGTGCACGACGTGCTCTCGGGTTTTGCGCTGGCCGTGCTCGTCGTCACGGGCATCACCCTTGCGCTGCTTCCCCTCGTCGACCGTCTCTACCTCCGGCTCCCGGCCCGATTCGATCGCACGGACTGACGCTCCGCGAGAAGCCGCGGGACGGCGTTCAGCTGATGAGTGCCGATGCCAGTTCGCGGTATTCGGCGGCCGGGAACGCGTTGGGATCGGCTGTCAGCACCTGGATGGCCACCTCGTCCGCGCCCGCGCTGTAATGCTTTTCGATTCCGGCGACGACGCGGTCGAGGTCGCCCCACGGAATCAGCGCCTCCATCAGCCGGTCGCTGCCTCCACCGGCCACGTCGTCCTCGGTGTACCCCAGACGCAGCAGGTTGTTCGAGTAGTTCGGCAGTGACAGGTAGCCGCGCATGTATTCGCGGGCGATGCCACGGGCGGTGGTCTCGTCGCTCTCGAGCACGACGGCGACCTCAGGCGCGAGCAACGGCCCGGTTCCGAGGATCTCGCGTGCCTGCGCGGTGTGTTCCGCAGGAACGAAGTACGGATGAGCGCCGGCCGCTCGTGTCGCCGACAGAGCGAGCATGCGCGGACCGAGGGCCGCGAGCACGCGGCGATCGGCGGGAACCGGCGGTTGCGCAGCGTCCAGCGCGTCGAGGTACTCGACCATGTGGCTGTACGGCTTGGTGTAGGTGTGCGCTGCCTTCGCGTCGACGACGGGTGCGTGGCTGGTACCCACGCCGAGCAGGAATCGGCCCGGGTGTTCCTCCTCGAACCGTGCGACGGTCGCGGCAACGTCGGCCGGTTCCGCATGCCAGATGCTGACGATGCCGCTCGCGACGCCGAGGCGCGTCGTCGCATCCAGAACTTCGCCGTACACAGGGGGAACGCCCTCGCCGAATCCACCCGACGTCCACAGTCGCGTGTAGCCCAGATCGTCGAGTTCACGGGCCGCGTCGAGCGCAGCCTCCCGGGTCTTTCCACTGAGCCAGAACCCGCCGCCCCACACACTCACTCGTCGTGTCATGAACTCGACGATAACCGGAGGGCGGCACCTGAGCCCGGCACCTGAGCCCGAAACAAGGCGTCAACTAATGGTTGACGAACCAGACTCGTCAACCTAGCGTTGACGCATGGAACCCTTACGACCGACCCATCCCATTCGGCTCGACGACCTCATCGAGGGGATCAAGACAGTCCATCCCGACGTCCTCGACCAACTCTCCGACGCCGTGATCGCCGCAGATCACCTGGGCGACATCGCCGATCACCTCATCGGCCACTTCGTCGACCAGGCGCGGCGCTCGGGTGCGTCGTGGTCCGAGATCGGCGCCAGCATGGGCGTTTCCAAACAGGCGGCCCAGAAGCGATTCGTTCCGAAGCGCGAGAACGACCTGGATCCCGAGCAAGGATTCTCCCGGTTCACGCCACGTGCCAAGAACGTGGTCATGGCGTCGATGAACGCAGCCCGGGCCGCGGGCAACCCCGAGATAGCTCCGGCGCACCTCGCCCTCGGTCTCCTCACCGAGACCGACTCGTTCGCCGCGCAGGCGCTCATTGCCCAGGGGACCGATCTCGAGGCGCTGCGCACCTCGATCGCAGCCACGCTGCCTGCCCCGTCGAGTGAGGCGCTGCCCGAACTGATCCCGTACGACGCACAGGTCCGGAAGATACTCGAGCTGACGTTCCGGGAGGCTCTGCGCCTCGGGCACAACTACGTGGGAACCGAGCACATCCTTCTCGCCGTGCTCGAAGTGGAGAACGGTTCCGGCGTGCTGTCGGCGGCCGGCATAGGAAAAACACGCACGGAAGCAGAGCTATCGACGATGCTGAGCGAGACCCACGGGACCACACAGGATTGAGACGGCTCCGACTCGGTTTGCCGCAGGTGCGTTCGGGTACTCGGAGAGGACCAACGCGCACTTACCGATCGGAGTTTTCGATATGGCAGGGCAACCCCCTAAGGTTCCGGGCGCACCCGCGTCCATCGAGCCGCAGCTCACAGAACCCACGACACCGGTTGATGCTCCCGAAGCGAAGCCCGACCAACAGCAGCCGGCGGGTGTGACAGCCACGGGTAACCGGGTCGACATCGACGGCGCCCGCCAGCAGAGTGGTGCTTTCCTCACCACGGCACAGGGCGCGCGTCTCACCGATACGGACCATTCGCTCAAGGCTGGTCCGCGTGGCCCTATCCTGATGCAGGACCACCACTTTCGTGAAAAGATCACACACTTCGACCACGAACGGATCCCGGAGCGCGTGGTCCACGCGCGTGGCGCTGCCGCCCACGGCGTGTTCAAGGCCAACGGCGCAGCGACCACAGTCACCAAGGCCGGTTTCCTGAAGAAGGGCGCGGAAACACCCGTCTTCGTGCGATTCTCGACCGTTCTCGGTTCGAGGGGTTCGGCGGACACCGTTCGCGACACGCGTGGATTTGCGACCAAGTTCTACACCGACGAAGGCACTTTCGACCTGGTCGGTAACAACATTCCCGTGTTCTTCATCCAGGACGCCATCAAGTTCCCGGATGTCATCCACGCCGGAAAGCCGCATCCCGACAGGGAGATTCCGCAGGCACAGAGCGCGCACGATACGTTCTGGGACTTCGTCTCGCTGCACACCGAGGCGACCGCGCACACGATGTGGAACATGTCCGACCGCGGTATTCCGCGCTCGTACCGGATGATGGAGGGCTTCGGCGTCCACACCTTCCGGCTCATCAACGACGCGGGCGAGACGTCTCTCGTCAAGTTCCACTGGAAGCCGCGCCTGGGCGTCCACTCGCTGGTGTGGGAAGAAGCCCAGATGATCAACGGCTTCGACCCCGACTACCACCGCCGCGACCTGGCTGACGCCATCGAGTCCGGGGCATACCCGGAATGGGATCTCGGGGTGCAGGTGTTCCCCGACAATCCGGAACAGACTTTCGAGGGCATCGATCTGCTCGACCCGACGAAGATCGTGCCGGAAGAACTCGCTCCGGTGCAGATCATCGGCACCATGGTGCTCAACGCCAACCCCACCAACTTCTTCGCGGAGACCGAGCAGGTCGCGTTCCATCCCGGCCACCTCGTGTCCGGTATCGACGTCACCGACGACCCGCTGTTGCAGGGGCGCCTGTTCTCCTACCTGGACACCCAG
Source organism: Rhodococcus sp. NPDC058639 (assembly GCF_042717545.1). Taxonomy (NCBI): domain Bacteria; kingdom Bacillati; phylum Actinomycetota; class Actinomycetes; order Mycobacteriales; family Nocardiaceae; genus Rhodococcus; species Rhodococcus sp. NPDC058639. The sequence goes on along the minus strand of NZ_JBHXRF010000001.1, from coordinate 193,765 downwards.
CTCACCCGGCTCGGTGGGCCCAACTTCGGCCAGATTCCGATCAACCGCCCGCATGCCCCCGTCAACGACATGCTGCGCGACGGGTTCCACCAGCACGCGGTACACAAGGGCGTCGCGCCGTACAAGCCGAATTCGCTCGATGCCGGATGCCCGTTCGCAGCAGGTGCCGACGAAGGCGCCTTCATCGACTTCCCGGTCGAGTTGCCGGCGGCGCAGAAGGAACGCGCTCTCTCGCGGAGTTTCGACGACCACTACTCGCAGGTCCGCCAGTTCTACAAGAGCCTGTCGGAGATCGAGAAGGAACACGTCGCCTACGCGTACACGTTCGAACTCGGCAAGTGCTACGAGCAGACGATCAAGGAGCGCCAGCTCCAGATCCTCGCCAACATCGACGCCGATCTGTGTGCGACGGTGGCGGCAGGACTCGGTCTCGAGGCTCCCGCGCCCACTATCGAACTCGTCGATCCTGCCCCGAGCGCGGCGCTGTCGCAGGTGGGCAAGACGTGGCCGGTTCAGGGCCGCATCATCGGTATCGTCGCGGACGACACCAGCGACCTCGATCAGGTGCAGGCCGCCGTGAAGGCGATCGACGGCGCTGATTGTGTGCCGCTGGTCATCGCGCCGCACGGCGGGAAGCTCGGCGGTGTGGTCCCGATCTCCAGGACGTTCCTCACCGCACGGTCCGTCGAGTTCGACGCGGTTCTCTTCGCCAGCCCCGCACTCGACCCGCGGGCACGGATCCTCGTCGACGAGACGCTCCGGCACCAGAAGGCGGTTGCCGCGTGGGGCGACGGCCTGGCGTTGTTCGAGGGCGTCGCGGCACCGGGCGTCGTCTCTGCGACCGGTCCGGAAGACGCCGTCAGCGCGCTTTTGGAGCTGCTCGGCACCCACCGAGTCTGGGAACGAACCGCGATGTGACCGAGTTCACCTGAGCGCGACTTACGGTTTCGAAAGGACCGCGTTATTCTTTCGTTACCTCTGGCCGCAGCTGATGCTTATCGCTGCGGCCAGTTGTTGTTTACGGGCTTTCAGATGCCTGTGGTCGCGCGAGGATAGGCCGCCTCCGTGTCGGTGAGAACGTTCACCACATAGGGGATCCCCGACGAGAAAGCCCGGTCCAGGGCCGGGCCGATCGCCCGGGGATCGGCGACCAACTCACCCCCGGCACCCAACGCGACCGCTACCTGGTCGTAGCGGGTGCCGGGGGTGAGGTCTGCCGCGACGTCGTATCCGTACAACATCTGCATGGGCCCCTTCTCGAGCCCCCACGCCGAGTTGTTCCCCACCACGATCACTACCGGCAGCCGGTGCCGCACCAGGGTGTCGACATCCATCAGTGACATTCCGGCGGCTCCGTCGCCGAGCAGCAACACGACCTGGCTCGACGGCCGCGCTATCCGGGCCGCGATCGCCGCCCCCAGACCGGCACCGAGGCATCCGTACGGTCCGGGATCGAGCCACAGGCCCGGCTTCCGCGGCTCGACGAACTTTCCCGCGAAGGACACGAAGTCACCGCCGTCTCCGATGACGACGGCATCGTCGGCCAGACGCGGGAGAAGCTCACCGTAGATGCGGGCCGGATGGATGGGGTCCGAGTCGGCGGACAGCAGCGCGGTATCCCGAGCGGCCGCCTCGAGCGTGAGATCGCGCAACCGGTCCGCCCACGCCCGTATATCCGGCCTTGCGGACAAGGCCGAGAGAATGCCGTCGAAGCACGCCGTGAGATCCCCGGACGCGGACGCCGCGAGTTCGGCATGTGCCGAGATCTGGCCGGGGGAGTCCGCAATGTGCACGACCTGGGCCGCCGGACCGCCGTCGCGGCCTCCGAACCGTCCGTACCCGAGCCGGAAATCCAGTGGTGTGCCCACGACCAGCACGAGATCGCACGTGCCGGCCGCCGCGCTCCGTGCTTTGCTGACGAGCAGCGGATGACCGCCGGGGACGATGCCGCGTCCCATGCCGTTGGTGATCACCGGTATGCCCAGTTCGTCGACGAACCAGAGGGCGGCGTTCTCGGCGCCGTCCGCCCACACGTCGGTGCCGAGGACGAGCAGTGGCCGTTCCGAGGTGGTCAGCAGTCGCGCGATCTCGGCCAGGTCTTCCGCATCCGGCTCGAGCCGGGCACGCACATGCGCCCGGGGCCGCGGCGCCGTCACCCGTCCGTACAACTCGTCCATCGGGACGTCGACGAAAGCCGGTCCACGATGCGGGGATTCGGCCGCGGTGAACGCCGCATCCACCGTCGGGCCGACCTCACCGACGGTGCGGGCCGTCTCCGACAGCTTGGTGACGGACCGGAACAACGGGGGCTGATCCAGTTCCTGGAGACTGCCGGTGCCCCAGCGCGCATTGGGGGCGCGGCCGCCCAGCACGACCAGCGGCGAGCCCGCGAAGTGAGCTTGCGTGACGGCGCTGATCCCGTTCGTGACGCCCGGCCCGGCGGTGAGTACCGCCAGGCCCGGATGCCGGTCGAGCTTGCCGGTCGCCTCCGCCGCGAACACCGCCGTCTGTTCGTGCCGCACGTCGACGAGGCGCATCCGCGACTCGCCTTTCACCGCGGCGTCGTACAGGGGGAAGACGTGGGCGCCGGAGAGGGTGAACATCGTCTCGACACCGTGTGCGCGGGCCACAGCGGCGGCGTGATCGCCACCGTGCCCTTCCAATTCGGGGCTCATGCGCCCGAACGCTACGACCCGGTGGAGGGCCGTGGGTTCGGTTCGGAGGAACCGGGCGTCAGGCGAATCTCGAGGTGGCGCGGACCGCTGCGTTGCGCACGGTGGTGAACCGGGTGGCGGTCGCGGCCCCGGCCAGCATCCGGGAGGCCCGCACGAGTCGCTGGGTGCGGCGCCGGCGCGCGCGGTCGTAGCGACGTAAGGCTTCGGCGACGGGATGTTCGCTCAGCAGGACGGCGAGCGCGGAGGCGTCGACGATCGCTTCGCAGGCACCGCGGCCGAGGTTGGGGGCCATCGCGTGTGCGGCGTCACCGATGAGGGCCACCTTGCCGCGGACGTACGACGGCAGCGGTGGCGACTGGTACAGGTCGTGATGCAGCACCGTAGGGGGGTCGAGGCGATCGAGTACGTCGACGACCGCGGGGTGCCACTCGCGGAAGCGCTCGCGTAGTTCGGGAACACCGCCGGTCGAGTCGGCCGGCGCGCGAACGGCCGCGAACCAGTTGGTGAGGTCGCCGTCGCGCGGTGTGATCCCGAACAGCGCGTTCGGGCCCCAGCTTTCGCTCAGCGAGGCGGCACGACCGTCGACCCACCCTCGCCATGCGGTGAATCCGGTGTAGACCGGCCGGAACCGCGGCCCGAAGAGGGCGTCGCGCGTCGCACTCCCGATGCCGTCGGCGCCGACCACGACGTCGTATCCGGAAAGATCCGGTGCAGCTGGGGCAAGGTGACCGAAGTGCACTGTGCCATCCGGTAACCCGGCGGACAGGAGCTCGAGCAACGGCGGTCGCGACAGGAGGACCGCCGGCCGCCGGAGATTCTCGAGGCGCGCGATGGGCCGGCCGTCCCAGCGCAGGAACCACCCCGAGGTCTGCAGCACTCCGCGTTTCTCGGCCTCGCCGCCGAGGCCGGCGACCTCGAGCGAGGCAAGTGCCTCGGGCCACAGTCCCAGCGCGGTTCCGGTGGGAGGCAGGCCCTCGGCGCGTTCGAACACGTCGACGTGCCAGCCGAAGCGGACGAGCGCGTTCGCAGCGGTGAGCCCCCCGATGCCCCCACCGAGAATCGCGGCCTTCCCTGCGTGTGTCTCGCTCATGCACCACAATCTACTACGTATGTAGTGTAGTGTCACTACATACGTAGTATCCGGTTTATGCTGGGGCCGTGACCGACAAGCGTGCCGCTGTGCTCGACGCCGCCATCGAGGTTCTGGGAGCCGACGGGGTCCGCGCCCTCACCCATCGCCGGGTCGACGCGCGTGCGGGTGTTCCCGCAGGTTCGACGTCGAACTACTTTCGGACGCGGGGTGCACTCGTCGAGGGCGTACTCGATCGCCTCCTCGAACGTGATCGTCAGGACCTGGCGGCACTCACGGCGAACGGCACGACACCGGACCGGCGCGGCCTCGAGGTTCTGCTGCGGGAGTACGTGCTCTACGCGACCGGCCCGGATTCCGTGCGCACCCGCGCGCGACTGGCGCTGTTCGTCGAGTCGACCACGGTCCCCGCGATGCGCGCGTCGGTGGGAGCGCGGCGCGGAGAACTGCGCGCGTGGGGCAAGGAGATCCTCGCCGTGCTCGGCGCCGACGACCCCGAGACGGCCGCGCGGATCGTGGTGGACTACGTCGACGGGGTGATCCTCCACCGGCTCACCTCCGAGGACGATGCGACGGACCCACAGACCGGCATCGGCAGGATTCTCGACGCCGTCCTGCCGCGACCCGCGGTTATGTGAACGGCTCGTCACAGGCGTGTCAACGGGGCATTTACGCAGGTCAGCCCAAAGGTAGGGCATCCTATGTTGCATTACCCCCGGTGACCTGGCATATCGTTTCCACCAGAGCGGTGGGCCCACGATGTCCCACCGGTCGCCAGACCCGTCTCGTGCTGCCGACAAAAGGCACCCGCACCGTCGCGGATGAGCGGATACTGGCGGTGTCGAAGGTATCGGGACACCCGGCCGATACCCGTCTACGGCAGTAGATGGCCATCAGCGCTGCTGGTCGTCGGTGCTATCGCACGCAACGAAGGCTAGGTATGACTCTTCTCCCCGGGCCTCAAGGGCTCTACCACCCCTCGAACGAGCACGATTCCTGTGGCGTCGCGTTCGTTGTCGACATGCACGGTCGCCGAAGCCGCGACATCGTCGAAAAGGCGATCACCGCGCTCGTCAATCTGGAGCATCGCGGTGCTGCGGGAGCGGAGCAGAACACCGGCGACGGCGCCGGCATCCTCATTCAGATTCCCGACGCCTACTTCCGCGCTGTCGTCGACTTCGACCTTCCCGCCGAAGGTGCCTACGCGACCGGTATCGCCTTCCTGCCCAAGGGCACGGAAGCCGCCGATGAGGCTGTCGCACAGGTGAACCGCATCGTCGAGGAGGAGGGCCTCGAGGTCCTCGGCTGGCGTGAGGTGCCCGTGGACGCGTCGGAACTCGGCTCCATGGCGATCGACGCCATGCCGACCTTCCGCCAGATCTTCGTCGCGTCGGGCGCCCGCGCCCTGACCGGCATCGACCTCGAGCGCCGCGCCTACGTGGTGCGCAAGCGCACCGAGCACGAACTCGGCCACGAAGGCCCCGGCGAGGACGGCCCCGGCCGCGAGACCGTGTACTTCCCGAGCCTGTCGGCGTCGACCTTCGTCTACAAGGGCATGCTCACCACGCCGCAGCTCGAGGGCTTCTACGTGGACCTCCAGGACGAGCGTGTCGAGTCGGCTCTCGGTCTGGTGCATTCGCGCTTCTCCACGAACACCTTCCCGTCGTGGCCTCTGGCGCATCCGTTCCGTCGCGTCGCGCACAACGGTGAGATCAACACCGTCACCGGCAACGCCAACTGGATGCGTGCGCGTGAGGCTCTGATCGACAGCGACATCTTCGGCGGTCGCGACAAGCTCGAGAAGATCTTCCCCGTGTGCACCCCGGGTGCCTCGGATACCGCGCGGTTCGACGAGGTTCTCGAACTTCTCCACCTCGGTGGCCGCAGCCTGCCGCACGCGGTGCTCATGATGATCCCGGAGGCGTGGGAACGGCACACGGCCATGGATCCGGCCCGTCGTGCGTTCTACGAGTACCACTCCGCGCTCATGGAGCCGTGGGACGGCCCCGCGTCCGTGTGCTTCACCGACGGTGTCGTCATCGGTGCGGTGCTCGACCGCAACGGACTGCGCCCGTCGCGCGCCTGGGTCACCGACGACGGCCTGGTCGTGATGGCGTCCGAGGTGGGTGTGCTCGACATCCCCGCCGAGAAGATCGTGAGCAAGCGGCGCCTGCAGCCGGGCCGGATGTTCCTCGTCGACACGGCCAAGGGCCGCATCGTCGAAGACGAGGAGATCAAGCGCGAACTCGCCGCCGAACTCCCGTACCAGGAGTGGGTCGAGAACGGCGTCACCCGCCTCGAAGACCTTCCGCAGTCGAAGTACACCTACATGTCGCACGAGCGGGTCGTGTTGCGGCAGCAGGTGTTCGGATACACCAACGAAGAGGTCGACCTCCTCGTCAAGCCGATGGCTGCCACCGGTGGTGAGGCGCTCGGTTCCATGGGCACCGACACCCCGATCGCTGTGCTGTCGTCGCGGCCGCGCATGCTGTTCGACTTCTTCTCCCAGCTGTTCGCGCAGGTGACGAACCCGCCGCTGGACGCGATCCGCGAAGAGATCGTCACCAGCATGGGTGGGATGCTCGGGCCCGAGGGCGACCTGCTCGACCCGACCGCCGCGTCGTGCCGGCGCATCCTGCTCTCTGCACCCGTGATCGACAATGACGATCTGCAGAAGCTCATCCACGTCAACGACGAGAAGCAGTTCCCGGGCTTCAGCAGCGTCATCATCCGCGGCCTGTACCCGGTCGCGGAAGGCGGAGCCGGCCTGGAGCAGGCGCTCGCAAGCATTCGCGCGCAGGTGTCCCAGGCCATCGAGAAGGGCGCACGCCTGATCGTGTTGTCGGACCGGGAGTCCGACGAGAAGCTCGCGCCGATCCCGTCGCTGCTCCTCACCTCCGCGGTGCACCACCACCTCGTGCGGGAGAAGACGCGCACGCAGGTCGGTCTGCTCGTCGAGGCCGGAGACGCCCGCGAGGTGCACCACATCGCCGCGCTGTGCGGTTTCGGTGCGGCCGTGGTCAATCCGTACATGGCGTTCGAGAGCATCGACGAGTTGCTGCAGAACGGCGACCTGCCGGAGGGCATGACCCTCGAGCAGGCCATCGCCAACTACATCAAGGCCGCGTCGAAGGGCGTCCTGAAGGTGATGTCCAAGATGGGCATCTCCACCCTCGCCTCCTACACGGGCGCGCAGCTGTTCCAGGTCATCGGCCTGTCGCAGGACCTCGTCGACGAGTACTTCACGGGCCTGCAGTCACAGCTCGGGGGCGTCGGCCTCGACGAGATCGCCCGCGACGTGGCAGCCCGTCACCGGTCGGCATTCCTCGACCGGCCCTCCGAGCACGCGCACCGCGAGCTCGAGGTGGGCGGCGAATACCAGTGGCGTCGTGAAGGCGAGTACCACCTGTTCAACCCGGACACGGTGTTCAAGCTCCAGCACGCCACCCGCACCGGTCAGTACAAGGTGTTCAAGGAGTACACGAAGCTCGTCGACGATCAGTCGCAGCAGCTCGCGTCGCTCCGTGGCCTGTTCGAGTTCAAGACCGGTTTGCGCCCCGCCGTGCCTCTCGAGGAGGTCGAGCCGGCGAGCGAGATCGTCAAGCGGTTCTCCACCGGTGCGATGAGCTACGGCTCCATCTCGTCGGAGGCTCACGAAACCCTCGCGATCGCGATGAACCGTCTCGGCGGCCGATCGAACTCCGGTGAGGGCGGCGAACATCCCGACCGCTTCACGCCGGACGAGAACGGCGACTGGAGGCGCTCGGCGATCAAGCAGGTCGCGTCCGGCCGGTTTGGTGTGTCGTCGCACTACCTGACGAACTGCACCGATATCCAGATCAAGATGGCGCAGGGCGCCAAGCCCGGCGAGGGCGGTCAGCTCCCACCGCACAAGGTGTACCCGTGGGTCGCCGAGGTGCGTGGCTCCACGCCGGGCGTCGGCCTGATCTCGCCGCCGCCGCACCACGACATCTACTCAATCGAGGATCTGGCCCAGCTGATCCACGACCTGAAGAATGCCAACCCGGCAGCCCGCATCCACGTGAAGCTGGTGTCCGAACTCGGTGTCGGCACGGTCGCGGCGGGCGTGTCCAAGGCGCATGCCGACGTGGTGCTCATCTCCGGTCACGACGGTGGCACCGGCGCGTCGCCGCTGACCTCGCTCAAGCATGCCGGCGCACCGTGGGAGATCGGCCTGGCCGAGACCCAGCAGACCCTGATGCTCAACGGTCTGCGCGACCGCATCGTGGTGCAGGTCGACGGCCAGATGAAGACGGGTCGCGACGTCATCGTCGCGGCGCTGCTCGGCGGCGAGGAGTTCGGTTTCGCTACCGCGCCGCTCGTGGTCTCGGGCTGCGTCATGATGCGTGTCTGTCACCTCGACACCTGCCCCGTGGGTGTCGCGACGCAGAACCCGGTGTTGCGCAAGCGCTTCACCGGCAAGCCGGAGTTCGTCGAGAACTTCATGCTCTACATCGCCGAAGAGGTGCGCGAGTACCTCGCGGAGCTCGGATTCCGCAGTCTCGACGAGGCGATCGGGCAGGTCGACTGCCTCGACACCCGCAAGGCCGTGGACCACTACCGGGCGTCGAAGCTGGATCTCTCGCCGTTGCTGCAGAAGGTCACCTCGCCGATCTACGGCGAGCAGGACATGCACTGCACCAAGGAACAGGACCACGCTCTCGACAAGGCGCTCGACAATGACCTGATCGCCAAGGCGCAGCCGGCTCTCGAGTCCGGCACGCCGGTCGAGATCGACACGGCCGTCACGAACGTCAACCGCACGGTCGGCACGATGCTCGGCCACGAGGTCACCAAGAAGTACGGCAAGGACGGCTTGCCGGACGGCACCATCGACATCACCTTGACGGGATCGGCCGGTAACAGCTTCGGTGCCTTCGTGCCTCGCGGTATCACGCTGCGCTTGTACGGGGACGCGAACGACTTCGTCGGCAAGGGCTTGTCGGGTGGCCGCATCGTCGTGCGTCCCCCGCTCGACGCCGCACCGGGATTCGTGCCGGAAGACAACATCATTGCCGGCAACGTGATCCTGTTCGGTGCCACCGGCGGTGAGGTTCTCATCCGCGGTGTCGCAGGCGAGCGTTTCGCAGTCCGCAACTCCGGAGCCACGGCCGTCGTCGAAGGCGTCGGCGACCACGGCTGCGAGTACATGACGGGTGGCAAGGTCGTCATCCTCGGCAAGACCGGCCGCAACTTCGGTGCGGGCATGTCCGGTGGCGTCGCGTTCGTGTACAACCCGGACAAGGACTTCGAGGACAACCTGAATACCGAGCTGGTCGACCTCGAGGATCTCGAGGGCGAAGACTTCGCCTGGCTCAAGGGCGCGGTCGAACGGCATCGTGACGAAACGGGCTCCGACGTTGCAGCCCGCATCCTGGCCGACTGGTCACAACAGGTCAGCCACTTCGCGAAGGTCATGCCTCGCGATTACAAGAAGGTGCTCATGGCTATCAAGGACGCCACCATTCGTGGTGGGAACGTGGACGAGGCGATCATGGAGGCAGCTCGTGGGTGATCCAAGCGGCTTCCTCAAGCACGGATCGCGCGAGACTCCGGTCCGTCGTCCCGTCCCCCTCCGGCTGCTCGACTGGAAGGAGGTCTACGAGCCCTTCCCGCTCGAGACCCTCCAGACCCAGGCGAGCCGCTGCATGGACTGCGGTATTCCCTTCTGCCACAACGGTTGCCCGCTCGGAAACCTGATTCCCGAGTGGAACGACCTGGCGTACAAGGGCAAGTGGGAGGACGGCATCGAACGTCTCCACGCCACCAACAACTTCCCGGAGTTCACCGGGCGGCTGTGCCCGGCACCCTGTGAGGCGTCGTGTGTCCTGGGCATCAACCAGGATCCCGTGACGATCAAGCAGGTCGAGGTCGAGCTGATCGAGAAGGCCTTCGAGGACAACCGCGTCAAGCCGGTGCCGCCGTCGAAGCTCACCGGTCGCAAGGTGGCGGTCGTCGGGTCGGGTCCGGCGGGACTTGCGGCAGCGCAGCAACTTACGCGCGCCGGGCACACGGTCACGGTGTTCGAGCGGGCCGACCGCATCGGCGGACTGCTCCGCTACGGCATCCCCGAGTTCAAGATGGAGAAGCGGTTCATCGACCGCCGTCTCGCACAGATGGAGGCCGAAGGCACCGTCTTCCGGACCGGAGTGAATGTCGGGGTCGACATCACCGCCGACGAACTGCGCGAGCAGTTCGACGCCGTGGTCCTCGCCGGCGGTGCGACCGTCGCGCGCGACCTGCCGATCCCCGGACGCGAACTCGACGGGATCCATCAGGCGATGGAGTTCCTGCCGATCGCCAACCGTGTCCAGTTCGGTGACCTCCCCGCGCCGACCATCACGGCGGAAGGCAAGAAGGTCGTCATCATCGGTGGCGGCGACACCGGTGCCGACTGCCTCGGTACGTCACACCGTCAGGGTGCGGTGAGCGTCAGCCAGTTCGAGATCATGCCGCGCCCGCCGGAGCAGCGCGCCGAGTCGACGCCGTGGCCGACGTACCCCTTGATGTACCGCGTCTCTTCGGCACACGAAGAGGGCGGCGACCGTGTCTTCTCCGTCAACACCGAGCAGTTCGTCGGTAAGGACGGCAAGGTCACGGGTCTCCGCGCCCATGAGGTGCGCATGGTGAACGGCCGTTTCGAGAAGGTCGAGGGAAGCGACTTCGAACTCGAAGCCGATCTCGTCCTCCTCGCGATGGGCTTTGTCGGGCCCGAGAAGCCGGGCCTGCTCACGGATCTCGGTGTGGACCTCAACGAGCGCGGCAACGTCGCCCGCTCCGAGGAGTGGTCCACCAATGTCGACGGCGTGTTCGTCGCCGGCGACATGGGGCGTGGCCAGTCTCTCATCGTGTGGGCCATCGCCGAGGGTCGCGCATGCGCGGCGGCAGTGGATCGATTCCTCGAGGGAGCAACGGCGCTTCCCGTTCCGATCACCACCAGCACGATGCCGCAGCGCTGACGCTGCCGAACGACAGGCGGGGCCGCACACGAGAGTGTGCGGCCCCGTTTGTGTGTCCCGGACCTACCGAAGATTCAGGTCGGCGAAACGGCTCGTCGCGGCCGAGTATTCGGCGGCGAGGTCGTCGACGATGGATTTCACCGGCGTGACGCCGTCGATGAGGCCCAGACCCTGGCCCGCAGCCCAGATGTTCTTCCACCGTCCTTGCACGTCCGCACCGGCGTTGTAGTCACGGTTGGCCGGCGCGGTGAGGGCGTCGGGATCGAGACCGTTCGCAACCAGGCTGGGACGCAACCACGAGGCGCTGGTTCCGGTGATGCCGGAGCTGACGACGAGATCGTCCGGTCCGTGCTCGACGACCATCTGCTTGTAGTCGGGAGATGCCATGCTTTCCGTCGCCGTGAGGAACCGGGTGCCCATGTAGACGAGATCGGCGCCGGCCGCGACGGCACCTGCCACACCCCAGCCGTCGGCGATGCCCCCGCCGATGACGAGCAGCCCGTCGAAGAACTGCCGCACGGCGGAGACGAACGCGAACGGGGAGAGATGGCCCGTGTGCCCCCCGGCTCCCGCCGAGATGCAAGCGAGTCCGTCGACTCCGAAGCCGGCGGCTTTACGGGCGAGCCGGACGGACACCACATCGGCGAGTACCAGTCCGCCGTATCCCTTGACCGTCTCCATCACCGGTTCCGGAGACCCCAGGGCAGTGATGACCACAGGTGGGCGATGCTCAGCGACGAGGCGCAAGTCCTCCTCGAGCCGCTGGTTGGAGCGGTGGGTCACCAGGTTCACCGCCCAGGGTGCGGCATCCGGTCCCGCGGCCGCGACCCCGTCGGAGATCGTCCCCATCCAGCGGTCGAGTTCGGCGGTCGTGCGGCAGTTGGGCGTGGGGAAGGAGCCCACGATTCCGGCCGTGCTCGCTGCGATGACGAGTTCCGGGCCGGATACCAGGAACATCGGGGCCGCGACCACCGGGACGCGCAGACGCGCGGGAAGGGCGACCGGAGTGGAGTGGGGTGCTGTGGACATGCTCATAGGGATTCCAGGAGGTCGGTGCGGATGTGGCGGCGCAACAGTTTGCCGACCGCGTTGCGCGGCAGGGTGTCGACTATTTCGATGCGTTCCGGCAGTTTGAACGAAGCGATGTCCCGTGCGCGAAGGTGCGCCGTGAGGTCGTCGAGTGTCGGGGTGGCGCCGGCAGTGGGAACCACGACCGCGCAGCATTTTTCGCCGAGTACTTCGTCGGGGATACCGATGATCGCGACTTCGGCCACCGCCGGGTGGTCCTGCAGCAGCCCTTCGATCTCTGCCGGTGCGATGTTCATGCCGCCCCGGATGACGATCTCCTTGATCCGGTCGACGAAGCGCAGGTACTCGCCGTGTTCACCGCACAATTCGAAAACGTCACCGCTGCAGAGGAAGCCGTCCTCGTCGAACGGGGACGACGTCGCGGTGCCCTCGAGGTAACCCGCGAAGACGGTGGGGCCCTTCAACCGGAGTTCGCCGCGGCCACCGATGGTGTCGACCAGGGCGCCGGTCACGGGATCGACGAGGCGTACCTCGGTGCTGCGGCTCAGACGCACCACCCACGACTGGTCCGGCGCCGCGTAGTTCGGCAGATGCTGCGCCCGCACGGTCGGGTCCGGGATATCACCCGGTGCACCGAGAAGGCAGACGCCCTCGTTGGATCCGAAGAAATTGATCACCTCGACCCCGTGGTCGTTCTGCCAGGACGCCACGACGGACGGCGGTAGCGGTGCGCCACCCGCCCCGACGCGCGTGAGCGACGAAAGGTCGAACTTGCCGCGCAGGTCGTCGTTCTTGAGCAGCATCGTCAGGATCGCCGGGGGCATGGTGGTGTGGGTGGCCCGGTGGTGCTGGATCTGGCCCAGATAGACCGCGATGTCCAGTGGGTGGTGGTGGACGAGGTGACCGCCACCGAGGAGCCAGGGCAGCAACGCCGCTGCGAACCCGGCCATGTTCACCAAGGGGAACGGGTTCACGAGCACGGAATCCTCCGTGGTTTCGAGGCCGTCCTGCACCCCTCGGCCCACCGCGAGCCAATCCGCGTGGCACCGGGGTACGCCCTTGGGCGCTGCCTCGGTACCGCTCGTCCAGCACACGGTGACCCGGTCGTTGACCGTGCGCACCACCGCAGCCGCGTAGGCGTCGGCTTCGTCGAGGTGGGGTGCGGGCACCGTCGTCGGGTCGATCTCGACGGCCTGTTCCGGTACGTGCGGTCCGAAAGCGAATACCGTGCCGAGGGTCCGGTGGCCGGAGGCCAGTTCCGACGCCTCGGTGGCGAGTGAGCGGTCGCCGAGCTTACCGACGGTGACGACGGCGACGGCAGAACACGCGTCGACGATGCCGGACAGTTCGTGACGGCGATACGACGCCGGCATCGGGGTCGCCACGGCGCCGAGGCGCCACAGTGCCAGGTAGGTGGCGGTGAGGGCGACCGAATTGGGCATCTGCACGGCAACCGTGTCGTCCTGCCGTATTCCGCGCGCGTGGAATACCGCTGCGACCCGCCGCACGTGCTCGTCGAGTTCCTGCCACGTCAGCGACCGGGGCTGTGCCCCGGTGAGATCCACCAGGTTGGCCGGGTCGGTGGTCGCGGCATGCGAAGGCCTGCGCTGTACCCAGGAATCGAAGAGGTCCGGGATCGTCTCGTCCTGCCACCAGCCTCGTTCCAGGTATTCGGAGACCGTGGCGTCGGGATGACATGCGCGTGCGGTGGGCGGGAGGGAAAGCGGTGTGGACATCAGGGGGCCTTTCGCGAAGTCCGGGTGGGAAAGCGGGTGCGGGTATCGCTCACAGCCGGCGGAGCACCAGGGCTGCGCCGAGACCGAGGGCTGCGGGGATGGTGACGAGCGCGTGCTCGCCCCCGGTGCGTTCGAGCTGGTCGAGTGCGTGAGCCACGAGAATGCCGCCGGTGGCCCCGAGCGGATGCCCGACGGCGAGAGCGCCGCCGTGGACATTGACGCGGGCCGGGTCGAGGTGCAGTTCCTCGATCATCATCAGCGGTGTCACGGCGAAGGATTCGTTGATTTCGACGACGTCGAGGTCCTTCGCGGTGATGCCGGCACGTGCGAGCGCGCGGTTCGAGGCAACCACCGGTGCGGTGAGAAGCGGTGAGCGGACCGCGCTCTGCGCCGTGCCGACGATCTGGGCGCGGGGCCGCATCGACAGGGCCGCACCGGCTTCGGCGTCACCGATCAAAACCGCAGAGGCTCCGTCTGCCAGCTGAGGCGCGGTCGCGATCGTGTGCAATCCCGCCGCCGGTCGCGGTGAATCCGGTAACCGGCGGGCGACCCGCTCCCAACCGGCGTCTTCTCCGAAGAGCGCGGGCAGCGCGGCGAAATCGTCGAGTGTCACTCCGGGGCGCGGGCCCTCGTCCGCATCGAGTTCGGTATCGCCGACTTTCATGCTGATCAGGGACGGCGAAGGGGGAGCGGTTGCGGCACGTGCGTGCGAGGCCACCGCGTAGGCATCGAGTAGTTCTCGGGTGAACCCGTACCGTGCCGCCGTGAGATCGGCCGACACCCCGATGGTGACGAACCCGGTCCGTTCACCGAGTTCGGGGTCCACAGCGATCGGGGGCGAATCGGAGAACATCGGCACCCGGGACATCGATTCGACGCCCCCCGCGACCACCGCGCGCGCCGTACCGGCGGCCACCCGTGCGGCTGCGCTTTCGATGGCATCGAGCCCGGAGCAGCACAACCGGGAGACGACGCCGCCGGGGATGCGATCGGGCCAGCCCGCCCACTGCACGGCCGCTCTGGTGAGGTCGCCGGCCTGTTCTCCGGTGGCTGTGCTGATCCCGAGGAGCACGTCGTCGACAACCTCGGATGCACCGCAGCGTTCGTCGAGTGCGGTGAGAAGCCGGGCGATCAGCTCGACCGGACGTACGCCTGCCAGGGTGCCGCCGCTCTTGCGCACGCGGGCACGGGGAAGGCGGACGGCGTCGTAGATGTACGGGGGATTGCTCCGATTCACAGATTTGCTCCGACTCGTTGAATGTCGTGACCCGAGTCACTACAGCTAACGAAGTGATACCGGGTGACGTCGGTCGGTGTCAAGATGGGGACCAAAGGCCCGCGTCAGGGGTGGGGCAACATCGGCTCGATCCGGGCAGTGTGCCGATCCACCGGCCCGTCGCACCCCCTGCACTGAAGTTCCGGATGCAGGATCGCGCCGCACTCGCGGTGCAGAATCCGCAGCGGCCCGGGCGCCTCCGGGAATGCCTGTGTGGACCACCGGATCAGGAAGACGAACACGCCGAACAGCGCGCGACCGCGGTGTGTCAGACGGTATTGGCGGTCGGCACCGGACGGGTGGCCGAGGATCTGCGCGGCGCACAGGCGCGCGAGGCGATCGGTGAGCGTCGTCGGGGAGATGTCCAGCGCCGACCGGAACTCTCCGAACCGGCGGGCTCCGGCCAGTGCGAGACCGGTGATCGCGCCGCTCCAGCGATCCCCGAGGGCCTCCATCACTGCGTTGAACTGCATGTCTGCCGACACGTTCTTGCCGCCGGGCCCGCGGGTGGAGCGCCGCCGGGCACCCGAGGTCACGGTCCAGATCGCTTCCGCGTCCATCTCGATGTCCGTGTCGTGGGTGGTGACGACGGTGCCGCAGGATCCGCAGCGGATGACCGCGGGCCCACGGTGCCCGCAGACGTCGTGCACCAGATCGGGCTGCCACGCACCTTCGGGTGTCCACTCCCGTTGCCAACTCCAGATGCACACGAGGATCGGCCAGGTGGCGGTACCGAGTTCGGTCAGCAGGTAGTCGTGTCGATCCGAGCCGGCCGACTGAGGGGAGCGTTCCAGCACGCCGGCCGCTGCCAGCGACTGGAGCCGGTCGGTCAGCACCGAGGACGGGGCGCCGGTGAGTTCGAGCCACTGGTTGAACCGGGTCGTGCCGCTCACGAACGCGTGTCCGAGCAGCGCGAGCGTGAGCCGGTCGCCGAGCAGGTCGAGCGTGGCAGCGACCGGGTTGACGGTCGCAGACCGGTCGCTCGGCACGGTGTTGCTTCGGGTCACGGGCCAACCTCCTCCGGTGCGCATTCGTCGTTGCGTGGCTCACACCAAGATGCTTCAATAACTGTACTAAACGGGGACGGCGGGCTTCACCGTCGCGGAACTACTCTCCCAAGACCTCCACCGACCCGTCGAACCGATCTCGAAAGCGAGACGACATGACATCAGCTCAGGTGTGGATCGCCGGCGGCTACCAGAGCGACTTCGCCCGCAACGTCACCAAGGAAGGCCTCGACATCGGCGATCTCACCGCCGAGGTCGCGACCCGCACGCTCGACGACGCGGGGATCGCCGCGAGCGAGGTCGACGTCGTCCACGTGGGCAATGCCTTCGGCCAGCTCTACACCGGGCAGGGTCACCTCGGGGCGATGCCGGCATCCATGATCCCCGAACTGTGGGACGTTCCCGCGAGCCGGCACGAGGGAGCATGTGCGTCGGGCTCTCTGGCGATACTCGCCGCGATGGCCGACCTCGAATCAGGACGTTACGACTGCGCACTCGTCCTCGGCGTCGAACTCGAGAAGACCGTGCCGGGTGACATCGGCACGAACTACATGAGTCCCGCCGCGTGGGTGGGTAGAGAGGGACAGGATGCAAAATTCATGTGGCCCTACATGTTCGATCGCGTCGCCGGCGAGTACGCGACACGGTACGGACTCGACCCGGCGCATCTGTGGGCCATCTCCGAACTCAACATCCGCAACGCCCGGAGCAATCCCCGCGCGCAGACCCGGACGCGGTCCTATTCCCCCGAGTCGTTCACGGCCGACGACGCCGCCAATCCGCTGGTGGAGGGCAGCCTGCGCAAGATCGACTGCGGCCCCCTCACCGACGGAGGAGCGGGCGTGGTCCTCGTCAGCGATCGGTACGTCGCCCGGCACCCGGAGTTCGACGCGCACCCCCGCTCCCGGATTCTCGGATGGGGCCACCGCACCGTCGGGCTTTCCCTCGAGGAGAAGCTCGCACGCAGTTCGGACGGCGGTTTGATGTTTCCGCACCTCGCGGACACCGTCGCCGACGCATACGGACGCGCCGGAATCGGAGACGTGGACGAGCTCGACCTGATCGAAACGCACGACTGCTTCAGCATCAGCGAGTACGTGGCGATAGACCACTTCGGTCTCACACCGCCCGGCGAAAGCTGGCGCGCCGTGGAAGCCGGCGATCTCGAGATCGGCGGCCGGATGCCCATGAACCCCAGCGGGGGACTCCTGGGCGGAGGACATCCGGTGGGTGCCACGGGCGTGCGCATGGCGTTGGACTGTCATCGCCAGGTCACCGGTACCGCCGGTGCCTACCAAGTCGACGGCGCCCGACGGGCGGCCACCTTCAACTTCGGTGGTAGCACCACCACTTCCGTATCCCTCATCATCGGCTGAGCCGAAGGAGCATCGATGGACCTCGAAATTCTCGGCCGCGCATTGTCGACGCTGCCCACCGACGACGACCATCCCTATCGCACCGGGCCGTGGCGACCCCAGGTCACCGAGCACCGCGCCGACGATCTGGAGATCGTCGGGGAACTGCCCGCCGATCTCGACGGGGTATACATCCGGAACACCGAGAATCCGGTGCATCCTGCCCAGCAGGGCCGCTACCACCCGTTCGACGGTGACGGCATGGTGCATGTCGTCGGCTTTCGCGACGGGAAGGCGTTCTACCGGAACCGTTTCGTCCGGACCGACGGCTTCGTCGCCGAGCAGGAAGCCGGCCGCGCACTCTGGGCGGGAATCGCCGAGAATCCGGCGAAGTCGGAACGCACCGACGGATGGGGTGCGCGCACGAGGATGAAGGACGGATCGAGCACGGATGTCACCGTGCACAACGGGGTCGCGCTCACCAGTTTCTGGCAGTGCGGCGACTTGTACCGGGTGGATCCGATGTCGCTCGAGACTCTCGGAAAAGCGGAGTGGGGCGGCGACTTCCCGTCGAATCTCGGAGTGTCGGCGCATCCCAAGGTCGATCACCGCACCGGGGAGATGCTCTTCTTCAACTACGGAACGGACGCGCCGTATATGCATTACGGCGTCGTCGACTCGTCCGACAAACTCGTGCACTACACCGACATCGAACTGCCCGGTCCTCGGCTACCCCACGACATGGCGTTCACCGAGAACTACGCCATCCTCAACGACTGCCCGCTCTTCTGGATCCCCGACGCCCTAGCGGCGGGTAAGTACGTCTCGCGTTTCCATCCCGACATGCCGATGCGCCTCGGCGTGCTCCCGCGGCGCGGCGGCGGAAGCGAGATCAGGTGGTTCGACGCGGCTCCCACCTACGTCCTGCACTGGACGAACGCCTACGAGGACGGTGACGAGATCGTCCTGGAAGGGTTCCACCAGGAGACACCCGAGCCGGAGGACACCGGGAACGGGTCGCTCTACGAGCGCATGTTCCGTTTTCTCGCTCTCGACAGGATGGGCACGCACCTGCACCGGTGGCGCCTGAATCTGCGCACCGGCGGCGTCACGGAAGAGCGCCTCTCCGAACGGGTCACGGAGTTCGGCATGATCAGCCCCGTACACACGGGAGTACCGCACCGCTACACGTACGCGGCGACGGGCTTGCCCGGGTGGTTCCTGTTCGACGGCCTCGTCAAGCACGACTCGCTGACCGGCGCGGAAGAGCACTACGCGCTCGGCGAGGGGGTGTTCGGAAGCGAAACCGTGATGGCGCCGCGGATCGGGTCTTCGGGGGAGGACGACGGATACCTCGTCACCATGACCGTCGACATGAATCGTGATCTGTCCGAGTGCCTCGTCTTCGACGCACAGCGTCTCGCCGACGGCCCGGTCGCCCGGATTCGTCTTCCGGAACGGGTCAGCTCGGGCACGCACTCCACGTGGGCGTCGGGCGCGGAGATCCCCGGGTGGCGAACCGCCGAGCGGCCCGAGGACGCAGTCGGTTTGTAAGCAGGGTTTGTCAGCGGGCGGTGTAAACGCATCGCCGGTTCGAGTTAGCGTCGTTCTTCCGCCCACCGGAGACGGAGCGGTTACCGTTTTGCCCATGACTGTTTCGCGACGACGATGGACGCTCCTCGCAGTCGGCGCGTGCATCGCCGGGGTGGCTGTCTCGACGGCTCCGGCGGCCGCTGCCGATCCGGCGGGAGCGTGCATCCAGAACGCCGGCGGAATCGTCTCGGTGGACGGGGCCGATCCTGTCCCCGCGGTGTTCGGCTTCGACGGCCCACGGCTTCTCGGCGTCGAAGGCGGCACCGGCAACGCCTGCATCACCAATGTCGGCCCGGGCACGGTGAGCGTCAGTCACCCGGAAGGCCGGGTGCCGGGACGCACCGAGGTGTCGACGGCGTTCGTCGAGATGCGCGTCGACGGCGGCGTCGGCAACGTCGCGGTGACGAACTTCGGAACGGGCGCGGTCGCCGTCGACCGCCGGTCTGTCACACCGGAACCCGCGGCGCCGAGCACACCCCCACCGGCTCCCGGGATGCCGGAGATGTCGGTCGACGCGGGCACCGACGGCGTGTTCGTGACGAACATCGGCACCGGTGCGGTCACCGTCACGGATGGCGATCCGGGACCGTTGCCCCCGTCGCCCCCGCCACCCCCCGGCGCGGTGATCACCGATCCGATCACCGGAAATGTCTACGTGACCAACCTTTTCGGCCCGGATATCGCGGTGGTCGATCCCCCGGCAGGGACCGGAGCGAGCGTGGTCGACCGATCGGTACCGGGCACCGATGTGGACTACGGGACGGGCAACGTCTTCGTGACGAACATCGGCGGTGGGCGGGTCACCGTCATCCGGTGAGGGCGATCCCCCCGCCGTGCCCGCCACCGGCACCGAAACCTCGCGCTCGCTTCGGGGCATATGACATTCTCTTGATCAACAACGGGCGACGCAGTGGGCGACGACAGCGGGACGGGTCGATGGGGGTGAAGAACGTGTGGGCCGCGGTGGGCACCACCGCGACGCGCTGGCTACGGGACTGGATCGCATCCAAGGCGTGAGCCGGGCACGACCTCAGTACAGGTATTCGCGATAGAGTTCGCGCTTCCCGGCTTCGGCGTCGGCGGGGACGTCGATGGAGACGAGCTCGGCGTGCATGTCGCGCATGCTGGGGACGAGTTCGTGTTTCGGATAGGTCGCCGCATCCCACAACCTTGCGCGGAGCAACGCGCGGGCGCAGTGCAGGAACACTTCGTCGATCCGGACGATCACCGCGAGCAGCGCCGGCTTCCCGCTCAGCGACAGCTTCTCGAGAAGTTCGGGGTCGGTCGAGAGGGTGGCACGGCCGTTGATCCGCAGAACCTCTTCGTCACCGGGGACGAAGAACAGCAAGCCCACGTGCGGGTTCTCGAGAATGTTCCGGTAGGAGTCGGCGCGCCGGTTTCCCGGCCGGTCAGGCAGCACGATCGTGTGATCGTCGAGGACCAGCACCGAGGATGTGAGGTCGCCGCGAGGTGAGCAGTCGCAGTTGCCCGCTGCATCGGCGGTCGCGAGGGTGAAGAAGCGGGCGAGCGACAGAAAGTTGCGGATGAGCGGCGTCAGATGCGGGCGGGCCTTGTCCACGATCGCCGGATGCGGTGCCCCGAGGACCGCCTCGAGTTCGTGTTGTGTGCTGAGCCCGTTCTGCACAAGCTCGTCGATCCTGTCCGCATCCATCCGGTGCCACCTCCGGCGGTGACCGTACCAACCGGGTCCGCGGCGTCGGCATCCGGAACAGGGTTCTTCCACTCCTGCGCGACGGGCGACACAACCGGCGCGGCCATATGGGAAGACGAACGGCACCCCGGAACCACGGAGTCGTTCGATGTCACGCTCCACGCTCGTCTTATAACCGGAGTGTAAAAACGACGCAGGCGTGCCGGGATATCTGTTTACGGTGGGAACCATGGCGAAGGCGGTCGAGACCTCACCGAGCTCATGAGCACCGAGTCGACGGTCATGAAGTTCCGGCCGGCTACACAGCGGGCCTTCGACGACGTGACCGAGATGCTGGGTCCCAAGCGCCGGCCGGACGCCCTGGCGTGCTGGTGTCTCACCTATCGGCTCGGCGCGGAGGCGTCCGGTTTGGACGCCGGCGAGCGCCGGGCGCGGGTGTTCGAGATGTGCGCTCACCGTCCGGCCCCGGGAATCCTCGGGTATCTCGACGGCGAGGTGGTCGGATGGGCGGGCGTCGCACCCCGCTCCCGGGTTGCCGCGCTGCAGGACACCGAGACCTATCCGCGGGTGGATGAAGTCGACCCGTGGTCGATCTTCTGTCTCCGTACGAAGGGACGGCGTCGCCGCAGAGGTATCGGACAGCAACTCCTGCTCGGAGCGATCGCGTTCGCACGTGAGCACGGCGCCGAGGTCGTCGAGGGCTATCCCCTCGACACCGGCGAGAAGGTCGATGCCGTGTTCACCTACCCGGGATTGCGGTCGATGTTCGAAAAGGCCGGGTTCGTCGAGGTCGCGCCCGTACGGGGAACCCTCGGCGGCTCACCCCGGATCGTCATGCGCCTGGCCACTCCCCGTACCCGGCGGTAACTGGGGTCGCGGCAGCGCTGATTCACACCCGGAGGGTGTCCCTCACATGGCCGGTCTCGTTGATCGAGGCGACCCGGCGCGCACCCGTGCGAGAGACGAGGATGCGGGTGACCGACGTGTATTCGATGGGGAACATCAAGGGCCGCGGAAGGCCGAGCAGGTCTTGCAGCACCATGTTGATCACTCCGCCGTGCACGAAGATCGCGGCGGTGTCGGAGTGATCGCACGAGGCCACTACATGGTCGAGTCCCCGCAGTACCCGCGTGCGGAAAAGTTCCGCGTCGACGAAGTCCGGTAGCTCGCCGGCACGGATTCGGTCGTAGGCGTCCGACGCGACGGTCTTGGCGGTCTCGATGGTGAGGTAGTGGTCGAGGCCGTAGTCGTACTCGGCGAGATCCTCCACTTGTTCGACCTCGAGCTGCCGAGTCGCGGCAACCGGTTCCGCGGTCTGCGCCGCGCGCTGTTGGGGACTCGAGAACAGCCGCGTGATCCGGTACGGCGCGAGCGCGTCCGGGAGACGTTCGGCTTGCCGTCGTCCGCCCTCCGTGAGCGGCGGGTCGACCGGGAGCCCGGTGCCGGAACGCGCGTTGTCGGGCTCCGCGTGGCGGATCAGGAGTAGCTGCACGGACCCCACGATGCCAGGTGCGGCCGTTTCACGTGAAACCGCCTGTCAGGGCCGGCGCGGCTTCGCGAACGGGAACGCCAGCGACTCGCGGATACTGCCGCCGAGGACGAGCATGACGATCCGGTCGACACCCATACCCAGTCCGCCGGTAGGCGGCATCGCGTACTCGAGGGCTTCCAGGAAGTCCTCGTCGAGTTGCATCGCCTCTTCGTCGCCGCCTGCGGCGAGCAATGACTGCCGGGTGAGACGGGCACGCTGGTCGACGGGATCGGTGAGTTCGCTGTAGGCCGTGCCGAGTTCGACTCCCCAGGCCACGAGATCCCACTTCGCGGCGACACCCGGTTTACGCGGGTGGGGCCGGGTCAGAGGTGACACCGACGACGGGAAGTCGGTGTAGAACGTCGGGAATTCGGTGCGGGCCTCGACGAGGCGCTCGTACATCTCCTGCGCCGTTGCGCCCGCGTCCCACGACGGGTTGTAGGCGATCCCGTGCTCGTCGCAGAGACGTCGCAGCACCTCGACGGGCGTTTGTGCATCGACGAACGTGCCGAGTGCTTCGGAGAGCGCGTCGTGGAACGTCTTGACCGGCCACTCTCCCGAGATGTCGATCTCGGTCGATGTGCCGTCCGGATTCGGGCGCAGGACGACTTCCCGGCCGTGTGCCGCGCGTGCGGCGGCCTGGATCAGTTCGCGGGCGACGACTCGCATCTTTTCGTAATCGCTGTGTGCCTCATAAGCTTCGAGGATCGTGAACTCGGGATTGTGCTTGAAGTCGGCACCCTCGTTGCGGAACACGCGTCCGATCTCGAACACCTTCGTCATGCCCGCGACACACAGTCGTTTGAGGTACAACTCGGGGGCGATCCGGAGGTAGAGGTCGGTGTCGTACGCGTTGATGTGCGTGACGAACGGCGCCGCGTTGGCGCCGCCGTGTACCGCCTGCAGGATCGGGGTCTCGACCTCGAGGTATCCGCGGGACTGGAGTTCCTCGCGCAGCGACCGCACGACCGCGCTCCGGCCGGCGAGATGTCCTCGCGCCCGGGTGTCGATCGCGAGGTCGAGGTAACGCTGCCGCACTTTCGTTTCGGGATCGGTGAGCCCGTGCCACTTGTCGGGTAGGGGGTGCAGGCACTTGCCGTCGATCCGCCACGAGTCGGCGAGCACCGAGATCTCCCCGCTCCGGCTGCGTCCCATCCGGCCGGTCACCTCCACGAGGTCACCGAGATCGAACAGGAAGCGCTGGCCGGCAACGCGTTGGCTGTCGACGAGAATCTGGATGTCGCCGGACCAATCGCGCAGGACCGCGAACAGCACATCACCGAAATCCCGGATGCGCATCAACCGTCCGGCGACCACGACGCGCGTGCCGGTGAGGGCGGTACGTGCTTCGGCGGCGGTGTGTGTCGGGGCGATCGCGACGGGATACGGGTCCACCCCGTGCTCGATGATGCGTTCGAGGGTCGCCCTCCGCACCCGGTCCTGTTCCGGACGGGTGTCACTGCGGGCGTGGACGGTGTCGGCGTCGTCCGGTGCGGAGTCGGGTGCGCTTCCGTCGTCGTGCAGTGCTTCTGCCGAGTCGACGTTGTGGGGGAACGACGAATGGGTGCCGGTGTGGGTGCGTGTGGTGCGACGGCCGAAGCTCGGCAGGGTGAGGAATCCTTCGGCGACGGCTGCGGCGAGCGCGACCCGCGGGATCTCCCGTGTCTCGCGGAAGCACAGATACCGCGGTACCCACTCGGGCCGATATTTCACGTTGGAGCGATACAGCGCCTCGAGTTGCCACCACCGCGAGAAGAACAGCAGGATCGACCGCCACAGTCGCATGATCGGCCCGGCTCCGAGGCGTGAACCCTCTTCGAATGCGGAGCGGAACACCGCGAAGTTGAGGGACACTCGGTGGATACCGAATTCCGTTGCCTGGGAGCACAGTTCGGACACCATCAATTCGACGACGCCGTTGGGAGCGTGCGGATCGCGCCGCATCAGATCGAGGGAGACTCCGTCGGAGCCCCACGGGACCAGCGACAGCATCGCGACAACCGACCCCTCCACCACTGCCTCGACGAGCAGACAATCACCGTCGATCGGATCACCGAGACGCCCGAGGGCCATGGAGAACCCACGCTCGGATTCGGTGTCGCGCCACGCGTCGGCGCGCTGCGCAACCGCAGACATCTCGATCGGTGACAGATCCCGGTGGCGTGTGATGCGCACTGTCGCACCGTATTTCCGCGCGCGATTGACGGCTTGGCGGACGGGACGCATCTCACGACCTGTGAGAGTGAAACTGTCCGTGGACAGCACTGCCTCGTCGCCCAGTTCCAGAACGTTCAGTCCCGCACGGTGATACGCCGTCGCCCCTTCCCGGCTCGCGCCGAGCACAGCGGGTGTCCAGCCGTAGGCGCGTGCCAGGTCGAGCCACTCGTCGATCGCGTGGGGCCAGGCTTCCGGGTTTCCGATGGGATCGCCGCTCGCGAGGCAGACTCCGAGTTCGACTCGGTAGGTCACCGCAGCTTTGCCGCTCGGCGCGAATTCGACCGCCTTGTCGCGCCGCGTCGCGAAATAGCCGAGCGAGTCGTCGCTCTGGGACAGGAGCCCCCGGATCGCCGATTCGTCGGGTCCGGTGAGGGCGTTGGTGGAGCGCTGGGACCGGAACAGCACCACGACGGCGGCGAGCACAGCCAGTGCGCCGAGCAGACCGAGGGTCGTGTTGACGAATCCGTGCGGGCGACCTGCGAACTGATCGTTGTCGATGAAGCCCAGCGCGGTAACACGGTTCAGTGCCCACAGGAAACGGTCGGCGGGCGGCAGGGTGCCGGGAAAGAGTTCGACCAGACCCCATCCGGCGAGCGTGCCGGCGACCAGTCCGCCTGCGAGCACACCCACCGACGTCCACACCGCGCCGCGCCGGACCCGGGTGTAGAACTCGGGGTACGCGAGGAGGAGGACGGCCACCGCTGCGAGATGCACAACCAGGGCCACCAGGTGGGTCGCGTCGCTCTCGACGATCGCGGACACGAGGTTGGTGATCGTGAAGCCACCGAGGTAGATCGTGAGAATCCACCACGCGATGCGTTTACGCCCTGCGACTGCTCCGGCGAGCAGTCCGACGACCAATGCGAGCGAGAGGCTCGTGTCGGGGGCGTCGAAGTAGTACTCGTCGATGTACTCGCGCGGCGTGCGGATCAGAAATCGGAGGGTGGGAGAAATCGACCACAGGGCCATCGCGATCGCATACACGCCGAGGATCAGCCCGGCGATGTGCGGAACGGCGGTGAGGTGGCTGCTCAGGCGTGCCGACAGCGACGGGTGGGGCTCCGGGGTACGCCGCTCCCGGGCCGTGGAGGGTGAGGGCGAGGGCGGCGCTGTGGGATCCGCAGACATGCACCGACCGTAACGCTACGGCCGGTGCACGGCGTCGGGAACCCTCCGAGTGACCGGCGGGAGCGCGGTCACTTGGAGTGCATCCCTATCGAATTCGTCCGGAATCGGTTGTGGGTGTCACGCCGGGCGTGTCGTCGTCGGTCGCGGCGTGTTCGTCGGGCTCGTGCCGGGACAACGCACTCGGCCACCAGATCTTCTTGCCGATGTCGATGGACAGCGCGGGCACGAGGAGCGCTCGCACCAGCAGGGCATCGAGCAACACACCGAACGCGACGATGAACGCCAGTTGTGCGAGGAACAGCAACGGGATCACAGCGAGCGCCGAGAACGTCGCGGCCAGAACGACACCCGCCGAGGTGATGACGCCGCCGGTGACGGTCAGCGCCCGCAACATGCCCTGCCGGGTGCCGACCTTCTTGGTCTCCTCTCGGACTCGGGTCATCAGGAAGATGTTGTAGTCGATACCCAAGGCCACGAGGAACACGAAGCCGAACAGCGGCACCACCGGATCCGCACCGGGGAAACCGAATACGTGGTTGAACAACAGCGACGACACGCCGAGTGTGGCTGCGAACGACAGGATCACGGTGAGCATCAGCAGGATCGGTGCGACGACGGCGCGCAACAGCACGATGAGCACCAGCAGCACTACCAGGGTCACCACCGGAATGATGAGGGTCCGGTCCCGGGTGGCAGTGTCCTTGGTGTCGAGGTCGACGGCGGTGGGGCCACCGACCAGCGCATCGGAATCCGGCACGGCGTGGGTCACGTCGCGGATTCTTTCGACGGTCTGTTCTGCGGCGAGCGAGTCGGCGGGATCCGACAAGGTTGCCTGAACCGCGACGAGTCCGTCGATGACGAGAGGTGCGTCGCCCGGACCGGTGACCGGTCGGGCCTCCGTGACACCTTCGACCCCGGCCGTGGCGTCGACGATTGCGTCCAGCGAGGATTCACGCGCGACGACGATCGTGGGCGAACCGGTGCCCGCGTCGAAGTGCTCGCCCAGGATCTCCTGGCCGGACTTCGAATCGGTCTGGAGGAGGAACACGTCGGAGGACGCGACACCGCTGGCCTTGAACTGGGGAGCGAGTATGGCGAAGGCAACGAGCACGAGCGTGCACACGATCCAGATGGGTCGGGGCTTGGAGCCGACCCACCGGGCGACACGGCCCCAGAAGCGGTGTCCGCTGTCGATATCGTCCTGGTCCGTGCCGGGTTCGTACTTGGGCCGGCTGGGCCAGAACGCCGTCCGGCCGAGCAGGACGAGCGCGGCGGGCAGGAAGGTGACGGAGGCGAGGAAGGACGCGGCGATACCGATCGCCGCGACCGGACCGAGGCCGCGGTTGGAGTTCAGGTCGGAGAGCAGCAGGCACAGGACGCCGAGGATGACGGTGCCGGCGGACGCGGCGATCGGTTCGATCGACCCGCGGAGCGCAGCGCGCATCGCGGTGTACTTGTCCTGCTCCATCCGGAGTTCTTCGCGGTATCGGGATACGAGGAGCAGTGCGTAGTCGGTGGCGGCGCCGAACACCAGGATGAACATGATGCCCTGGCTCTGCCCGTTCAGCGCGATGATGTCGGCGTTGGCGAGCTGGTACACCACCAGGCTCGCGAGCGCGAGGGCGAACACCGCCGAGATGATGACGACGAACGGCAGGATCGGACTCCGGTAGACCACCACGAGAATGACGAGGACGACGCCACCGGCGACGAGCAGCAACAGCCCGTCGATGCCCCCGAAGGCAGACGACAGGTCTGCGGCCTGACCGGCCGGTCCCGTCACGTGGACCGTCAAGCCTTCAGGGGCGTTCTCCAGCGCTGTCCGTAGTTCTTCGACGGCGTCCCCGATCTCCCCGGAGGAATCGATCGGGACGATCATCTGCACCGCGCTGCCGTCCTCGGACGGAATCGGCGGGGGACCGGCCGATTCGGACGCGATGAACTCGATGTCTTCGGGGGTGATCGCACCGTCGCGTTCGGCCACCACGATCGCCGGGATGAATTCGCTGCTGCTGAACTGCGCATAGAGCTCGTCGGCCCGGGTGGACTCGGCGGAGGCCGGGAGAAACGAACTGGCGTCGGTGGACGCGACTTCGCTGAGTCTGCCGGCGAACGGCCCGCCTCCGCCTGCGGCTACGAGCCACGCGATGAGGAGGAGGGCAGGGAGCAGCCACCTCCAACGACCGGTCTTTCGCGGGGGTGCGGTTGCAGTGCTCAAGATTCCTCCTGGCGTAAGCGAATATCCGAATACTAGATTATTCAGCGTGCTGAACGATGCGGGATCCGACGATCTCGAGGCGTGGCCCACCGGGCGGTTGCTCTCCACCGCTGCCCGCCTCGTCGAACAGGCGTGGGAGCAGCAGCTTCGCAAGCGGGGGCTCACTCATGCCGGGGTCATCGCGCTGCATTCGATTGCGGCGCAACCGATGTCCCAACGAGAAATGGCGCGGGCGTGTCGCGTGACGGACCAGACGATGAGCCGCACCGTCGACCATCTCGTGCGTGGCGGATTCGCTACCCGCTCCGTCGATCCCGCCGACGAGCGCCGGATGCGGGTGCAGATCACGGCCACAGGCGCTGCGGAATACCGCCGGGTGCTCGAACTCGAGCGAGACGACCACGTCGCTGTCGGCGAAAATATCGCGTCTCCGGTGTCGGTCTCCGATCCGGAGACGTTGCGCCGCCTGCTCGTCGAACTCGTCCGCGCGCACCGGGGCAGCTCCACTCACCCGACCGGTAGTACCCCCGCCGCCGGCGATCCATCCACGCAAACCGGTTGACGTTGCGCGATAGGGTTCACCATGGCTTTCGAACAGCCGATACCGCCGCAGCCGAACTCGTCGCAGCAGGTGCCCTCGCCCGCCGTCGTCGCGGCGCTGCGCCGGGGCGGATGTGTTTTCGCCGAAGACGAAGCGCGCCTGCTCACCGATGCCGCAACCTCCGAGCGGGAAGTGGATGTTCTCGTCGCGAGACGGATTGCCGGGGAGCCGCTCGAGCATCTCCTCGGGTGGGTGCAGTTCTGTGGCATGCGGGTCGCGGTGACGCGCGGCGTGTTCGTCCCCCGCCGTCGCACGGAGTTCCTGGCGAGATGCGCCGCGCGGGCGGCTCCGCCGAACCCGGTCGTCGTGGACGTGTGCTGCGGGTGCGGTGCGGTGGCGTCCGCACTCGTGGCGATGCTGGGCGTGTGCGAGGTGTACGCGACCGATATCGATCCTGACGCCGTGCGATGCGCGCGGCTCAATCTGCCCTACGAGCGGGTGCTCGAGGGTGACCTGTGCGCGTCCTTGCCCGGCTCCCTGCTCGGTCGCGTCGACGTGCTCGTCGCGAATGCCCCCTATGTCCCGTCGGGAGCAATCGAGTCGATGCCGCGTGAGGCGCGGTGCTTCGAACCGCGCGTCGCGCTCGACGGGGGTGAGGACGGGCTCGACATCCATCGGCGGCTCGCCGCCGAGGCGGGACGCTGGCTGGCGCCCGGAGGGCATCTGTTGATCGAGACCGCAGCGACTCAGGCACCCGCCGCAGAAGAGATGCTGACGCAGGCGGGGTACCGCCCACGAGCACTTTTCTCGCACGAGTCGGACGCCACGGTCGTCGTCGCTGACCGTAGGTGACATCGCGTCAATCCAGTGGCAGTTCGGCGAATATCGACGTCGGCGCGGTGGATCCACCGGCGGGTTCCACACTGAATCCGAGGGCGGTGGCGCCGGAGATGTCCTCGAGCAGCGCGGTCGTGGACGGTGCCACGTCCGCCGGGGTCATCGTGCCCGCGGACTCCGGTCCGTCGGGCCCGATCAGCCACATCTGGTAGACGGTGCCGTCGGCGGGTGGTGCCACGTTGTTCATCACGAGCACGCCGGCACCGGCGTCCTCGGAGAAGACGACCGTCACCACGCCGCCGCCCTCCAGCGTGCCGGTGGTCGTGCGGACGTCCTCGGCGGCGAGCACCCTCTCGGCGAGGGGACTGTCGGTCGTCTGGGGCCACTGGTTCGCGACGACGACACCGCCGAGCGCCACGACCACGGCTACGGCCGCGGCGAGCAGGAAGTTCCGTCGCCTGCTCTGCCGGCGACGTTCGTCGAGCGAGATGACGTCGGTGGGCGAGTCCTCGATATCCGGATCGGTGTTCTCCGCGCCGCCGTGCTCCGCGGGACGGTCGGTGGCGCTCTCCGCGGCGACGAGAGCGAGCAACCGGCCTCGTAACCCGGCGGGCGGCTCGGTCGCGGTGGCCGCGGACATCTCGGCGAGTGTCTCCCGGGTGTCCCGGAGATCGGCGGTGAAACGCTCGACCGTTTCGGGCGCGGCGTCGTCCAGCCGTGCGGTTACCTCGTCCCGCTCGTCGGGTGCGAGTGCGTTTAGGGCGATCACGGGCGCCATGTCGAGCAGGTCCCGATCATTTTCGAGCGCCATCAGAATTCACCCCCAAACAGGTCTTCAATCGGAGTAGTCCGTCGCGGATCCGCGACTTGACGGTGGGTAGCGTCGATGAAAGTTCTTCGGCTACTTCTCGATACGTGTATCCGCCGTAATAGGCGAGTTCGACGGATCTGCGTTGGAGATCGGTGAGTGAGCCCAGGCAGTCGGTGACGCGGCGGCGATCGTCACGCTGGGTGACCTCTTCGCTCACGGAGTCGAAAGCGGAGTCCACATTCGCCGAGCCGTAGCGCGACTCCCGGTCGGCGCCGGACTGCTCGCTGCGAACACGATCGACGGCCCGCCGATGCGCGAGCGTGATGATCCACGACAATGCGGATCCCTGGCTCGTATCGAAGCTCCCGGCCGATCGCCATACCTGGAGGTAGACCTCCTGCGTCGTTTCCTCGCTGTAGCCGGGATCGCGCAGGACTCGCAGGACCATGCCGAACACCCGTGCCCGTGTGGCGTCGTAGAGTTCGGCGAACGCGGCCTGATCCTGTGCCGCGACGCGCGTGAGTAGCGCCCCCAGGGTGTCGGTGTCTCTACCGACGCCGGTCATCGCCTCAGTCCGCTCATCGAACGAAAGCCTAGCCGGACGAAACCGGCGGCTCAAGACATCGGAGTACAACACGGCCATCACCGCCGTGAATTACGGGAGCGCCGGGCCGCGGCGTCGGCAGCGCCCGGCGCCGCAATTCCACCGCCGGGCGGGTGAGCGGACCGTGGGGTGTCAGGAAGCATGATCGTCTCCAGGGGAGGTCAACGGCTCGCTGGTGAGGGTGCACACCAGAAAATCGGCGGTCGTTCTGGCCCACCAGCCGGGGTCCGTGAGCAGGAAATGGCCGGCTCCGGGCAAGGGACGCCAGCGCGCGTTCACTCCGCGGTCGCGGGCGGCCATCGTCTGGCTCTGAGTGGCGCGCGGGTCCGTCTCATGGTCTTCGGTTCCGTGCGCGACGAGCAGATGACGGCCGACGGGTATGTGCTCGGAGTCGTTTTCGGGCCACCACGGTGCCAGGGCCACGACGGATTCCACCCCGCCCTGCGAGGCCAGATGTGCGGCGACCCGCCCACCCATCGAATGGCCCACGAGGCCGATCCGGGTGTGGCCCCGCCGGGTGGCGCGGTCGAGTGCTTCCAGGGCATCGCGGACCGGACTCATGTGCGTGCCGTTCCATCCTCTGTAGCGGTATCGCACCTGCTCCACGGTGATGTGATGCGGGCGTAAGCGTGAGCTCAGCGTGTGGGTGAACGCCGTCATCCGGAGCTGGGACGCATGCCACGGGCGCGGCGGCTCGGTGCCGGCCGGCCTGCCGCCCGGAAGCACCAGCACGTGGGCCCGTGAACGGCCCGGAACAATCTCCATGCCCGTCGTTCGTTGCAGCCCGCATTGCGGATTGGTCAAGGGCGTAGAAGGAAAAACTCCACGCCACGACCCATCCGCCTTCACACTGGTAGCGAATGACCCCTGACACATCGATCGGCGTGGTCGTCCAGGCCACGGCTTACGAAGGGAATTTCAACCATGAATATCGCTACACGTAAGAGCCTGGCGGTCATCGGAATCGGTGCGATGTCCGCGTTCGGTGTCGCGGCCTGTTCGTCCGACGATTCCGACTCTGCGTCGGACACCTCGGCAGCGACCACGACCACCAGTTCGGCAATGGAGACCACGGAAAGCACCTCGGCTCAGGCTGCGGCAGCAGGTCCTGTCGGTCCCGGTTGCGCCGCATACGTAGAGGCGAACCCGACCGGTCCCTCGTCCGTCGAAGAACTCTCGACGCAGACGATCACCGAGGCTGCGGGTAACGTGCCGATCCTCACCACGCTGACGCAGGCGGTCTCCGGTCAGCTCAACCCCGACGTCAACCTCGTCGAAACACTCGACGGCGGCGAATTCACCGTCTTCGCACCGGTTGACGAAGCGTTCGCGGCACTCGACCCCGCCACGATCGAAACACTGCAGACCGACTCCGGGACGCTGACGGACATCCTCACCTACCACGTGGTTCCGGGTGAGCTCACCATCGACGACGTCGCGGGCACCCAGACCACCGTGCAGGGCGAGACTGTCGAGGTAGCCGGTTCCGGCGATATGTGGACGGTCAACGGCGCCAACGTGATCTGCGGTGGTATCGAGACCGAGAACGGCGTGGTCTACCTGATCGACGGCGTCCTGACTCCGCAGTAAGTGCTCTCTCCAACACACCCCTCGGGAAGGTCAGGCATCGATGCGGAAAATCCGAAGCAGCGTTCGGGGACTCGCGGCGGCGTTCATCGCCGCCGCGGGTGCGGCTGTTCTTGCGGCGCCGGCTCAGGCCGCGCCGCTCACACCCGTCCCGCAGTTGGACGTGAACAGGTATGTCGGGCAGTGGTATCAGCTCGCTGCGAATCCGGCGCCGTTCAACATCGACTGCGTGCGCGACACCACAGCGAACTACACGTTGCTCGACGAACGTAACGTCCGAGTGGAGAATTCGTGCACCACGGTGACCGGTGAGCGTCGCGGCATCGTCGGAAATGCAAGGGTGAACGACACTGCGCAGCTGCATGTGTCGTTCCCCGGAGTACCGTCCCAGGATTCCTTGGACGGGCCGACCAACTACATCGTCACCTACCTGGCAGACGACTACTCGTGGGCGTTCGTCGGTGATTCGACACGCCTGTCCGGGTTCGTGCTGTCGCGTTCTCCGGTGGTCGATCCTGCTGCGTGGCAAGAGATTCGACGCGTCGTCGAAAACAGTGGGTACAACGCGTGCCTGATGCTGACGTCGCCGACGACCGAGGGGATGCAGGAGATCAGACCGCTCTGCACCGTCTAGTACCGGTCGGGGAGGGAGGAGGGCTTGCCGTGTGCCGTGAAGGCAGGCCCTCCTTTCCGTTTCGGTTCCGGTCAGGAATCCGATCGTGACGCCGTGCCCGCGATGTTCTCGAGCATGCCGCGGAAGATGATGCCGTGGAACGGCAGCAGCGAGTACCAATACAGTCGCCCGGCGATACCTTTGGGAAAGAAGATCGCTCGTTGCGTCAGTCGGGTGCGGTCGGCCGCGAGCCGTTCGACCCTCCATTCCAGCCATGCCCCACCGGGTGCCCGCATCTCGGCGCGTAACCGGAGGAGTTCGGGGCGCTCGATACGTTCGACCCGCCAGAAATCGAGCGCATCGCCGGTGTGCAATTTTTGCGGATCACGGCGCCCTCGGGTGAGGCCGACACCTCCGGAGAACCGGTCGAGCCACCCGCGCACAGTCCACGCGAGCGGGAACGAGTACCAGCCGTGTTCGCCGCCGATGCTTTCGACCACCGCGAATACCCGGTCCGCCGAGGTGTCCGATTCGAGGGAGCGTTCGTCGATATAGACGACCTCGCCCGCCCAATCCGGGTCGGACGGCAGCGGATCTGCGGGTGCGCCCACGGGGGATGCGCTCGACCAGCTTGTTTCGACTTCACCGTGTTCGAGCCGGCTGAGCGCGAGGCGCACCGCCTCGCGGTATCCGGTGAGTCCACCGGGCGGGGGAGGGATCACTGCGTCGATGTCGTGATTCCGCATCACCGCATCCGAACCCAGCGATTCGATGAGCGCCCGGCCGAGTCCCGGCGGGATCGGCGTGACGAGCCCGATCCACAGGCCGGCGAGTCGTGGGGTCAGGACGGGAAGCACGACGATGCGTCGCCGGGCCAGGCCCGCGACCTCGGAATACTGTTGCATCATCTCGCCGTACCGCAGCACGTCGGGACCGCCGATGTCGTACGTCCCACTGCGGGGAAGGGGCGCGTCGGCGGCGGCGACGAGATAGTGCAGGACGTCGCGCACTGCGATCGGCTGGATCCGGTTGTTCACCCAGCGCGGTGTGGTCATCACCGGTAACCGGTTGCTCAGGTGCCGGATCATCTCGAACGACGCCGACCCCGACCCGATCACCACGCCCGCCTGGAGAACCAGGGTGGGAACACCTGATTCGAGGAGGATCCGTCCCACCTGGGCGCGAGAACTCAGATGTGGTGACAATTGCCCGGATTCGGGGTGCAGACCGCCGAGGTAGACCAGGCGCGACACCCCGGACTCGCGCGCGACGGACGCCACGTTCTCCGCGGCTCGCCGCTCGGCTTCGACGAATTCGTCTCGGCCACCCATCGAATGGACCAGGTAGTACAGGACATCCACGTCCCGGCACGCCTCGCGGAGAGACCCGGGATCGGTGAGATCACCACGCACGATTTCCACATCGTCTGCCCACGGCACGTCGCGTAGTTTGTCCGGACTGCGTGCGAGCACCCGTACCTGATAGCCGGCTTCGAGCAGTCGCGGGGCGAGCCGTCCGCCGATGTATCCGGTGGCGCCGGTGACGAGGACACGGCCGGCGGTCACGCGGCCGTCACTTCCCGTTCAGGATGTGGCCGAGTTGGTGCCTGAGCGACGACTCGAGGTCGGGTCTGCGGAATCGATGCCCGATGTCGAGGAGTGTTTTGGGAACGACGAACTGACTCGCGCCGGCGATCTCGCGTGCACCTTCGTCCCCGAGCAGCAGGCGGGGACCGAGACCGGGGACGGGCAGCAGCGCGGGACGATGGAGGACACTCGCCAGGGTCCGCGTGTACTCGTCGTTGCGGACCGGCTGCGGCGCCACCGCATTCACCGGTCCCGAAACGGACGGATCCGTCAGAGCGCGGTGATAGACGTCGAGCAGATCGTCGATATCGATCCAGGACAACCATTGCCGGCCGTTACCCAGCTTGCCGCCGAGGCCGGCGGAGAAGAGCGGCCGCATCAGTTGCAGGGTGCCTCCGCGTGGAGTCTGCACGATTCCGGTCCGAACCTGGACCACTCGCACACCACCCTTCTCCGCGGGCTGCGTCGAGGATTCCCACTCGGCCACGACGTCGGCGAGGAAACCCGCTCCGCGCGAGGACTGTTCGTCCAGAGGCGCATCACCCCGGTCGTATCCGTAGAAACCGATGGCGGAGGCACACACGAATGTCGCCGGCCCGTTGCTGGTGCCGGCGGCGAGTTCGGCGAGTCGCCACGTCGGCGCGACCCGGCTGTCACGGATGCCGGCCTTGTGCGCCTCGGTGAAGCGTCCGGCGATCGAGGCGCCCGCCAGATGGATGACGGCGTCGACGCCTTCGAGCAGGTCGGGCGCGGGATCGATCGGATCCCACTGCCTTTCCTGATCCAGTTGCTTTTCCCGGAGTCCGTGAACGGGCCGGCGCACCAGGCGCACCACCCGGTAGCCACCGGCGCTCAGGAAAGCGGTCAATGCGCTGCCCACCACGCCGTGCGATCCGGTCACCGCGACCGTGCGGGGACAAACTCCCTCGGTGTGCGCCCGGCGGTGGCTGGCAACGTCGTCGGCGAGCTGGCGGTGACGATACCGAAATGTCTGGGTCAGAACGCGTTCCGGGACCGGTGTGTCCACTTTGTCGGTCACGCGGGTCCGGAATTCGTCCACGACATCGAACCGGTGTTCGTGCTGCCACGACCGGATCAGGTTCGGTGGCAGGGACATCAATCCGTCGCGACCGAGTGCATCGACGAAACGGTGAGGGGGGTCGTAACCTTCGGGCTGGTGATCGGAGATCCAGCGCAGGCCACCCGGGAGGCCGAGGACGGCTCGTCCGTCGGCCAGCGAATCGGCTTCCGACACCACGCTCATCGGTTGCCAGGGCGGAATCAGTCGATGTACGGCGCCGGGGCGGGTGTGCCACGCGAACACGTCGTCACGAGGGGCGTCGACGATACTGCTGTACTCGATGCCCATGTTTCCTCCGGGCTGGGTCCGCCGTTGTGGTGCCGCGATTGTCGGGATCCGGTGTGCGGCGCCGGTACTCCCGGCGCCGCATTCCGGTCAGGCTGGAAGCACGCTGAGGAGGAACAGGTATCCCTCCACCAGCGGGGTGTGGATGGCCAGGAATGCAGTCTCGACGAAATCTCGCAGCACGGTGTCTCCTTATTGTCGGAGGCGGACGGTCCGCCTGTTTCTCATTCGGCGCGACCCGACCGGTGGATGGGTCGATTCTTCGAACGAATCTCCCCGTACCGTTCGAGCGCCACCCGGCGTTCGTGAGCGTGGTCCACCAGGGGCGCGGGATATCCCTCAGGCGGGCCGTCCGGCAGCGTGTGCACCCGGCTGCCCACGACACTCCGCAGTTCGGGTACCCAGCGCCGGACGTAATCACCCTCCGGATCGAATTTTTCGCCTTGTGCCGTGGGATTGAATATCCGGAAGTACGGCGCGGCGTCGGTTCCGGTCCCCGCGGTCCACTGCCAGTTGTGCTGATTCGAGGCGAGATCGCCGTCCACCAGGTGCGTCATGAAGTGCCGGGCACCCCGCCACCACGGAATGTGCAGATCCTTGGTGAGGAACGACGCGACGATCATTCGGACCCGATTGGGGACGAAGCCCGCCGCCAGAAGCTGGCGCATACCGGCGTCGACTATCGGAAACCCGGTCCGCCCTTCGCACCACGCGGCGAACAGCGCGTCGGCGTCGGTACCGGTGTCGTATCGGATCGCGTCGAACGTCTTGTTGTAGTTCCGCCGCGCGGTGTCGGGGCGGTGGTGCAGCACATCGGCGTAGAAGTCGCGCCACGCGAGTTCGCTGCGGAACGTGGTGGTTCCGGCACCGGAGTGGTCGCGCAGATCGTGCACGAGGGTGCGGGGATGAATGCACCCGAACTTCAGGTGGGCCGACAACCTGCTCGTGCCGTCGACCCCGGGGCGGTCCCGGTCGGTCGCATACCGTTCGAGATCGTCGGCGAGGAACTCTCGCCAGCGGGTGAGGGCGGCCCGCTCGCCGGCCGGAGGAACCGCGACGTCACCGGCGTCGGGGATCGCTGTGCGCCCCGGCGCGCCCGCCGGATCGATCCAGTCGATGGTCCCGGCGTCGGTCGCTGCGGGTGGCCGCACGTCGTGTTCTAGCCAGGCGCGCCGGTACGCGGAGAACACCTTGTAGGGCGTGCCGTCGGGTTTGGTGATGCGCCCCGGCGAAACCGCGTACGGCGATCCCGTGGACACCAGCTCCACACCCTCGAGCGCGTCGGCGACGCGCGCGTCGCGCCGTGCGCCGTACGGACCGAAATCGGCGCTGATGTGAACCTCGGATGCGTCGAACGCGTGAGCCACCGCGGGCACGGCGTCCGCCGGATCACCTCGCACCACGAGGAGTCGGCCGGACAGGTCGTCGTCGAGGGCACGGAGGCACGACATGAGGAACGCGCGCCGGCGTGGCCCGGACGGACGGAGCAAGGCGTCGTCGAGGACGAACAACGCGACGCCCTGCTGCGCGATGTCGGTCGCGGAAAGGACGGCGGGAAGATCGCGCAGCCGGAGGTCGCGTCGGAACCAGACGATGGCGGGACGGCTCATCGAACCAGTGTGCTGGACAATGGCTGGCATGTCCGATGTCTTCGAAGTACCGATCCGTGACGAGTCGATCAGGCTCGGCCAGTTCCTCAAGTTGGCGAGCCTGATCGAGTCGGGTGCCGAGGCCAAAGAGGTCATCGCGGACGGCCTGGTCTCCGTCAACGGTGAGGTCGACGTGAGACGAGGCCGTCAGCTACAGGTAGGTGATGTGGTCGAGATCGGCGGGATGAGCGCGCGGGTCGCGCGCGACGCCTGACCTGCGTTCGGCGTCAGTTCTCGGCGCGCACGACGACGCCGTCGTGGTCGCTGTAGACGATCTCGCCGGGGTTGAACGTCACGCCGCCGATCTCGACCGGCACGTTCTTCTCGCCGGAGCCTGTCTGAGTGCTCTTACGGGGGTTGGTGCCGAGTGCCTTGACCCCGATGTCGAGCGTGCGCAGGATCGCGGAGTCCCGGACCGCGCCGTTGACGATCACCCCGGCCCAGCCGTTGTCGACCCCGCGGCCGGCGATGATGTCGCCGACGAGCGCGGTGTGGATGCTGCCGCCACCGTCGACGACGAGCACGCCGCCGTTGCCGGGCTCGGACAGGGTCTGCTTGACGAGCAGGTTGTCCTGGAAGCATTTGATCGTGGTGACGGGGCCGGCGAACTCGCTGCGGCCACCGAACTGGATGAACTGGGTGTCGCAGCTACGGATGTCCGGACCGATCTCGTCGGCGAGGTCGGCGGTTGCGGTGAATGCGTGGGCAGTGGCTTCGCTCATGTGCTGAGGATAAAGGGGCGCACGGCGGGCCGTCCGGACGGCGGGGACGAGAGCACGGCAATCAGATTGATGATTAATCTCTTCGCAGGCCAAAGCGTTAGATCCTTGTATCCTTCACAAAGGTTCACTTATGCCGGTGAACGGCCGACTAGGAGAACAGGACGGGGACATGCCACTCGACGGACGTTCGACGATCGTGCGTGTGCCCAAAGCCGGGGAACTGATCGCGGCGAATCTCCGCCGCCAGATCATCACCGGTGAACTCGAAGCCGGCGAGCCACTTCCCAACGAGGCCGCGCTCATGGAGCGGTTCGGCGTCTCGCGCCCGACGTTGCGCGAAGCGTTCCGGATTCTCGAGTCGGAAGGCATCATCACCGTTCTGCGCGGCGCCCACGGGGGCGCCCGCGTGCAGGCGCCCGACAGGTCCACCGCAGCCCGCTACGCCGGCCTGCTGCTGCAATATCGGGGCGTTCCCCTGGCCGACGTCTACCGCGCCCGCACCGAACTCGAGGTCGCGGCGGTGGGTTTGATCGCGGCCGATCCCGACGGGCGGATCGACCAACTCGCCGCCGTGGTCGATCGGGGAGAAGCCTTCGTGGATGATCCGCACGCGTTCGCGAAGGCGAACACCGAGGTGCATCGCACGGTCATGGAACTCGGCGGCAACGAGACGCTGAACACGCTGGCCGGCATGCTCCTCGACATCATGGATGCCCATGCCGCCCTGTACATTTCCTCGCGCGCCGAGCCGGACCGGCCCGGTGTGGCCGTCGCATTGCGTGCGAGCCGCAAACTCGTCGCCTTGCTGCGCGCGGGCGACCCCGGCCGGGCGCAAGCCTTCTGGCGTCACCATCTCGACAAGGTCGAGAAGTACATGACCGGCGACAGCGAGACCACGCTGGTGGAAGTGCTGTCGTAGGCCGGTACCGGCGCACGGTGACGCCGAGGCTCAGACGGCCCGGCCCATGCGACGCTCGTAGTCCTCGCGTTCCCGGGCCGCCCGGTCACGGGCCTTCTCGCTCAGCAGTTCGGGATCGATTCCGTGTTGCTGCAGGCGATGGCGCTGCCACACCGGCATGAGTGCCGCCGAGAAGTAGACCCAGGGCAGGTACAGCAGCAGCATCATCGCGAAGGGGATCCAGACCGGGCCCGGGATGAGCAGGAACAGCATCAACGGCGGGATGATCGGCAGGTTCCAGCGCAGCAGATAGCGCCGTGCGCCTCCGGGGCCGAGGATGTCGTTCCGAACCCACTCGCGCATCTCGGGCGGCAACGTGCGACCGACCATGTATCCGAGGCGCTGAAACAAATTAGGTCGTGCACTACTCATATCGACAGCATAAGCCCTCAGTCGTAGAGACCCACCAGGCTGTCCGAGAACGAGTCCACCACCACTTTGCGGCGCAACTTCATGCTCGGCGTCAGGTCGCCGGATTCCACCGTGAGTTCGCGATCGATGATCGTGAACTTCTTGACCTGTTCCCATCGGTTGAGATGCAGATTCAGCTCCTCGATGTACGTCGAGATCAGGCCGCGCGTCTTCTCGTGCTGTGAGATCTCCGCGAAACTCGCGCCGTCGAGGCCGTTCCTCCCGGCCCATGCGGTCACGGTCTCCGGGTCCAGGCCCACCAGCGCGACGCAGTACGGCCTGCCTTCGCCGTACACGATGATCTCCGACGCGTACCGGCAGATCCCCTTGAACGTCGCCGCGGTCGCGGACGGCGCGACGTACTTGCCCTGCGAGGTCTTGAACATGTCCTTCTTGCGGTCGGTGATCTTCAGATAACCGTCCTCGATGCTGCCGATATCACCGGTGCGGAACCAGCCGTCCTCGGTGAGCGACTCGGCCGTTGCGTCGGGCCGATTGTGATAGCCCGTCATGACGCCCGGGCCCTTGATGAGCACCTCGCCGTCGTCGGCGACCGCGATCTCGGTGCCGGGCACCGGACGCCCGACCGTGCCGATCCGGTTGGAGTCCGGACGGTTGACACACGACGCGGCCGCGGTCTCGGTGAGCCCGTACCCCTCGAGCACCGGGATACCCACCGCGTCGAACCACCTGCCGATGTCCGGATCGAGCGGCGCGGAACCGGAGATGAAGAAGCGCAACCTGCCGCCGAACCGCTCGCGAACGGTGGAGAACACGAGTCGATCGGCGAGCGCGTAGCCGAGCTTGTCGCGCGCCCCCGGGGACCTGCCGTCCTGCCGGGCCTGCGACATCTTCAGCCCGACGCCGACGGCCCAGTCGAAGATCCTCTTCTTCGCACCACCCTCGTCTTCCATCATGGATTCGATTCGGGCATGCGCCTTTTCGAAGATCCGTGGTGCCGCCCCCATGAACGTCGGGTGCACGACCGCGAGGTTCTCGACGATCTTGTCGACTCGCCCGTCCACCGCTGTCGGAAAACCGATCTGGAGGGGAAGGGTCAGCAGCACCTTCCCGAACACGTGCGACAACGGAAGCCACAGGTATTGGAGGTCGTCGGGACCGAGGAGGCCGATGGCGTCGATCGCGGCGGCCTCGTACGTCCAGGCCGAGTGCGGCAGACGAACACCCTTGGGCTTTCCCGTGGTCCCCGACGTGTAGATGAGGGTCGCGAGGTGATCCGGCCGGATCCGCTGGATACGGTCGGAGACGGCGTTCGGGTTCTCGGCGAGCAGCGTGCGTCCCAGGTCCTCGAGATCGTCGTAACCGAGTACCCAGTCGCCGTCCCCGTGGCCGTCGACGATCACCACCGCGGAGACATCCGGCAGTTCGTCCCGGTGCTGGACCAGCTTGCCGACCTGGTCGGCGTCCTCGGCGATGACGACCCGGCTTCCCGAATCCGCCACGATGAACGCGACGTCGTGGGCGTTCGTGGTGGGGTAGACCGTGGTCGTGGCCGCGCCGGCGCACATCACTGCGAGGTCGGCGAGCACCCACTCGTACCGCGTGGTCGAGGCGAGGGAAACACGGTCCTCGGGTTGGATACCGAGCGCGATGAGACCGGCGGCGAGCAGGCGCACGCGCTCACCCGTCTGAGCCCACGTGACCCCGATCCATTCCTCCGCACCCATCGGAAACCGGAAGGCCTCGGCATCGGGAGACGCGGTGATGCGGTCGAGGAACATGTGGGCCACAGAGGGCGCCCGGTTCTCGATCTTGTCTCGATCGACCTTCTCATCGGGTATGCCCTTCGATGTGGTCATATGCCCCAGTCTAGGAAGCCGTGCCGCGCGGGAGGCCCGGTTTCGCGGGGCGACTCACGACCCGAACGGAGGCGGGCGGTTGTGACAGGGGCCACCTTCCGAGGGTACGTTTGGTGTAACTCCGAGAACTACTCACCGGTAGGGGTGTCTTATGCCTGCTCCGAGCGCTGCGACCTTCGCACGTCTCGCCGATCTCATCGCCATTCCCGACACGGCGGACCGGCCCACGCGGCCTGTCGTCGAGGCGTTCACCGGGAAGGAGATCGCGTCCATTCCCGTCGGAACCGCCGACGACGCAAAGGCGGCGATCGATCGTGCCCGCACGGCGCAGGCGGCCTGGGCGCGGATGCCCGTCGCCGAGCGCGCGGAGATCATCCTCCGTTACCGCGAACTGGTTTTCGCGCGGCGCGACCGGCTGATGGACATGGCTCAGGCGGAAACGGGTAAGTCCCGAACGTCCGCGCAGGAGGAGGTGCTCGACATCTCGATGACGGCGCGCCACTACGCGCGCGTCGCTCCGAAACTGCTCGAGCCCCGCCGGGCGACCGGGATGCTTCCCGTCCTGACGAAGACCACGGTTCTGCACCATCCGAAGGGTGTCGTCGGCGTCATCGCGCCGTGGAACTACCCGATGACCCTTGCGGTGTCCGACGCGATTCCCGCGTTGCTCGCGGGCAACGCGGTGGTGCTCAAGCCCGACAGTCAGACGCCGTACTGCGCTCTCGCAGTCGCCGAACTGCTGTACGAGGCAGGCGTGCCGCGCGATGTGTTCGCCGTGGTGCCCGGCCCCGGATCGGTGGTGGGCACGGCGATCGTCGAGAACTCGGACTACCTGATGTTCACCGGTTCCTCGCAGACGGGCCGGTTGCTCGCCGAGCAGGCCGGTCGGCGCCTGATCGGGTTCTCCGCCGAACTCGGTGGCAAGAACCCGATGATCGTCACCGCGGGAGCGAACCTGCGCAAGGTCACCGACGCGGCCGTGCGCGCGTGCTACTCGAACTCCGGGCAGTTGTGCATCTCCATCGAACGTATCTACGTCGAGAAGTCGATCGCTCCGGAGTTCCTGCGGATGTTCGGCGACCGCGTGCGCGCGATCAAGCTCGGAGCGTCCTACGACTTCGACAACGAGATGGGCTCCCTCGTCAACGAGACCCAGGTCAAGACGGTGTCGGGCCACGTCGACGATGCGGTGGCGAAGGGCGCGACGCTGGTGGCAGGCGGCAAGGCCCGCCCCGACCTCGGTCCGCTGTTCTACGAACCGACCGTGCTCACCGACGTTCCCGAGGACGCCGAGTGCTACCGCGACGAAACCTTCGGTCCGGTCGTGTCGGTGTACCCGGTCGACAACGTCGACGAAGCGATCCGGCGTGCGAACGACACCGAGTACGGGCTCAATGCCTCCGTGTGGGCGGCGACCAAGGCGCAGGGCGAAGAGATCGCGGCGAAGGTTCGCGCCGGCACTGTCAACGTCGACGAGGGTTACGCACCGGCGTGGGGCAGCATGGATGCTCCGATGGGCGGCGTGGGGATCTCCGGCGTGGGCCGCCGGCACGGCGCCGAAGGGCTTCTCAAGTACACCGAGTCGCAGACCGTGGCCGTCACCCGGGTGCTGAACCTCGACGGTCCGCGCGGCCTTCCGAGGCAGGTCTGGGCCAAGATGCTGCCCCCGCTCGTCAAGGCGATGGCGTGGCTGCCGGGTCGCTGACGGCCGGGTCCGTACGCCGCGTGATGGTGGTCGCGAGGGGCTTCTCGACGACGAAGCACAGCAGTACCGCGGCCACCATCGCCAACGGGCCGATCGCCAGATAGATCGGTGTGAGGGCATCGTTGTAGGACTCGAGGATCGGCTGCTGCACGGCGTCGGGCAGCGTGTGCACCATGGCCGGGGTGAGGGAATTGGCGTCCTCCGCGGCGAGGCCCCCTTCCGGGACCCGCTCCAGGAGAAGAACACTCAGGCGGGTGGCGAACACGCTGCCGACCACGGCCGAACCGAGCGTCGCTCCGA
Source organism: Rhodococcus sp. NPDC058639 (assembly GCF_042717545.1). Classification (NCBI taxonomy): domain Bacteria; kingdom Bacillati; phylum Actinomycetota; class Actinomycetes; order Mycobacteriales; family Nocardiaceae; genus Rhodococcus; species Rhodococcus sp. NPDC058639. The sequence goes on along the minus strand of NZ_JBHXRF010000001.1, from coordinate 150,748 downwards.
TCTGCCGGAAGTAGTTGTTTCCCGCCGTGGCGGTGCCGACCTCTTCGACCGGGAACGAGTTCTGCACGACGAGCACCATGATCTGCATGGATGCGCCCAGCCCGATCCCCAGCACGGCGAGGAAGCAGCACAGCACCCAGATCGGTGTGTCCACGGTGAGCAGGGACAGCAACAGCATCGCCACCGCGACGAGCACCGAGCCGACGATGGGCGTCACCTTGTATCGGCCGGTCCGGCTCACCACACGTCCGGCCAGCGTCGAGGTGATCAGCATCGATCCCATCATCGGGAACATGAGCAGGCCAGCGACCGTTGCGCTCCGTCCGGCCACCATCTGCAGGTAGGTCGGCATGTATGCCGCGACACCGAACAACGCGATGCTGTTGAGGAGACCGGCGAGGGTGCTCACGTCGAAGTTGCGGTCCCGGAACAGGTGCAGCGGCAGAATAGGTTCTGCCGCACGGCTTTCGATGAACAGGAACAGAACTGCCGTGGCGAGCGTCCCCGCGATGAGACCCAGCACCACGGGAGAGGTCCACGGGTAACGCGAGCCGCCCCAGGTGGCGACGAAGACGAGAAGCGTCGTGGCGAGGGACAGGACCGTCATCCCGGCGACGTCGATGCGGGGCCGCGAGTTGCGGGTGCGGGGTAGCCGTAGAAAGAACGCCACCGCGATGAAGGCGAGTACGCCCAGCGGGAGGTTGATGTAGAAGACCCACCGCCATCCCGGTCCCTCGGTGAACCAGCCGCCGAGCAGGGGACCGGCGACCGAGGACACCGCGAAGACACTGCTCATGATGCCCAGGTACTTTCCGCGTTGCCGGGCCGGAATCACGTCGGCGACAGTGGCCTGCGACAACACCATCAGTCCGCCACCGCCCGCACCCTGGGCGGCGCGGCCGATGATCAACCACGTGATATCTCCTGCGAACGCGCTGATGGTCGAGCCCACCAGGAAGATGGTCAGGGCGGTCAGCAGAAGTGGCTTGCGGCCGAACAGATCTCCGAGTTTTCCGTAGATCGGCATCGTGATCGTGGACGCGAGGATGTACGCGGTGACGATCCACAGCATCTTGTCGACACCGTGGAGTTCGCCGACGATGGTGGGGAGCGCGGGGTTGAGCACGGTCTGGTTGAGCGACGCGACGAGCATCGTCGCCATCAGTCCGATGAAGATGAAGGTGATTGCGCGGCGGTCGAATTCGGTGTGGCTGCGCGGCGCGGCGGTGGCGGTGGCATTCACGCTCGCGTGACCTCCCTGAAGTGTGCGCAGGTGCGGCGGAGGATCGAGTCCGCGTCGCCCTCGGTCCCGTTCCGCAGGTCGAGCACGGGAGCCATCGCGGTGCGCATCACGGCACCGGCGACCGTCACGATCAGCAGGGCTGTCTCTTCGACGGTGTGCCCGTCGTGTCCGTCGGGGGAGGTGCCGGGCGTCTGAGACTCGGCGAGGCGTGCGGTGACGAGGTCGGCGACGAGTGCCTCCACGGCATCGATGTGCTGAAGGCGCCGGCGCGCCAGTTCCGGGTGGCGGTCGAGCAGCGTGACGTATTCGCCGTACGTGATGAGGCGGTGGACCGAGGTGCGGAACACCGCGAGCAACAGGAACGCGACCTTCTCGACGACGTCGTCACCCGCCTCGATGTGGAAACCGTCGGCGATGTCGTCGTGGATCACCGGTGCCTGCTGGCCCAGGACGGCGTCCTCCTTCGACCTGAAGTAGTTGAAGAAGGTGCGCGGCGAGATCTCGGCCCGTTCCGCGACCGCTTCCACTGTCACGTCCGAGAGGCGGTCGTGCACGGCGGCGGACTCGGCCGCGGCGAGATGGATTGCGGCCCACGTGCGGGCCCGCTTGCGCTCGCGATGGGAACCTTTCGCGTCCTGGCCCCTGGGCTCCGCTGCAGTCATGAAGTTTTACATTAGTGCAAATATAGGAATCTGCAAATGTTGTTCTCTCTCTATGAGAACAACATTACCGGTGCGCGCGGTGCTGCGGTCAGTCCTCGACGGTGATCTCCGCGGCGTCGTCGTAGAAGCACAGGTAGCCCTCGATGTCGGCGACCGCGGCAAACGGCTCGGGATACGACCACGCCACGTTCTCCGCGGGAGGCTGGCCGACGAACGACCAATACCGCGCGGTCCCCTTGTAGGGGCAACTCGTCCGCCACTCGGATTCCTCGAGGACAGAGAAATCGACATCGTCCGGTGGCAGGTAGTAGCGGGTGGGCAATCCCGTCTCGAAGACGAGCACCGGATTGCGCGTCTCGCCGACCACTGTGCCGCCGATCTCGACCCGAACGTGGCGCCCGCTGCGCAAAGCATCGACCCGATGGTGCGGGTCGCGTGGATGGGTGAACACTTCTGTCTCCTCCTCGAACCAGCGTTCGCCTTCGTCGACCTCGTCACCCGGCCCCGTCTCCCCGTGCCGGAACCACTGGAAGATCAGGCGATCCTCCAGACCGTCGACGTCGAGTTGGTAAACCACCGAATACGCGCGTTGCTCGTCGATCGCGACGTCGTACCACTGCCACACATCCGGTCGGCTGCGACTTGGGGACAGTGACGCCGCGATCAGATCGAGCCGGACGTCGTCGCGGGGGAACGCGTAGAACGGCACCGGCTTCCCCGGCGCCCAGACCAGCAGAGCCCGGCTGCTGTCGACGATCGTCCGATCGAACAATTGCCCCCGGATCCTCCGTTCGGTGGGCTCGTAGAGGTAGTCGTCGGACTCGGGTTCGTGACGGCGAACAGCGGACTTGCGTGCCATGCTTCGACCGTATCGCGCACGGCGCCGCCGTGGCGTGACCGGGTGGACACGCTCGAACCGATGATCGACGACCCTGACGTTCTCCTCCGCACACTGATCGGTGTCCTCGCGCTCACAGCGGTGGCCACGTCGGTGTTGTGGGTGTTCGGGGTTCCGCACAGGTTCGCGTCGTTGTACGCGCCGGCGCTCGGCGGCATCGTCATCGGCAACGCGATGACCGTCGCGGGTCTCGCAGGCCGGTGGTTCCACGAGTTCGTCGTCGATAACACCGCCCGTCGGCACCCCGGACGCTCGTGTCGCCGCGCGCGTGGATCGGCGGCGTCCGGGGGTATCTCGTCGTCGTGGTGAGCTATCCCGGTGCCCAGGAGTACCTACCCGAGACACGCGCGGTGCCCGCACTCGCGGCGGCGGCGCGCGGTTGCCGCGGATGCGACTTGTACAAGGCCGCCGACCGAACCGTCTTCGGAGCGGGGCCCGAGAGCGCACGGATGCTCCTCGTCGGCGAGCAACCGGGAGACCAGGAGGACCGCGCCGGCGAGCCGTTCGTCGGACCGGCGGGGTATCTGCTCGACAAGGCCCTCGAGCAGGCGGGTGTCGATCGCGGCTCGGTCTATGTGACCAACGCCGTCAAACACTTCCGCTTCGACCGTTCGGTGAACGGTAAGCGCCGCATCCACAAGAAGCCGTCGGGCGGACAGATAGCGGCGTGCCGCCCCTGGCTGCTGGCCGAACTCGAGGCGATACGGCCCGAGGTGGTCGTGTGTCTGGGCGCGAGCGCGGCGCAAGCGCTGCTGGGCAACGGATTCAGGCTCACCGAACACCGCGGTGAAGTGTTGCGCCTGCCCGACGAGGTGCGCGGCGAGCAGGATCCGTCGGTGGTGGTGACCATCCATCCGTCCGCGGTTCTCCGCGCCCGATCGAACCGTGACGACGCGCTCCGGTCGCTGGTCGGTGACCTGCGCCGCGCCGCCGGCTTGGGGCAGTGACGGCAGCTCAGGAGGCGGTAGCTCAGGAGGCGGTGGCTCAGGAGGCGGTGGCGAGGGCAGCGGCGAGGCCGAAGACGACGGCGATGCCGCACACCTCCACGACCGCGTTGCGGAGCGACTCCTCGGCGGTGACGCGGTGCGATACAGCCCCCGGCACCCACGTTCGGCGCCAGGTCCACGCCAGCACCAGTAACACCGCGAGCACAGCGGTCTTCGCCAGCACGATGCGGCCGTAGCCCGTGCCGAACAATCCGCTCGGCGACCCGATCCGGACAGCAGCGTCGATGGCGCCGGTCACCGCGAGGACTGCCACACATCGCAGTGCGAGCGACGAGTAGCGCGGTAGTAGCTGCGCCCACGTACCGCGTCTGCGCACGAGGAGGGCCAGTGCCGCCAGCACCCCGAACCAGACGGCTGCAGCCAGGACGTGCGCGGCATTGAGCAGGGAACCGAGCGTCTGCTGAGCCATGTGCCCGGTCGCGGGCCGCGCGATCAGCGCCAGCGCCGCGAACACCAGTACCGGTGCGGTGGACCACGTCGCCGACCGCCGGTACGCCACCACCGCGACGATGCCGCACACGGCGACGCACAGCCAGGCGGCCGCTTCGACGCGCCCGGAACCGGGAGTCGAGAGGTATTCGGCGAACAAGCCGGCGCGCAGGTCGCCCACCGGCACGGCGACCGCAGACGCGGCCTCCCGGACGAGCTGGACGGATTCGAGCGCGAGCCACACTCCGCTCAGCGCGGCGATCGCGCGCCACACGTCGTCGGGTTCGATTCCGGGCCGGCGCTCACCGCGGATCATCGCGGCGAGGACCGCGATACCGAGCACGGTCGATCCTGTGCCCACCGACAGTGCCCGAACCCAGCTGGATGCCTCCGGGGTCGCGAGCATCCAGCCGCAGGCCACTCCGGCGACGGTGCCGGCGAGTACACCGGCGGCGGCACCGAGCAGCCACCGCCGGCGCACCGAGATCATCCGATCATGCCTTCGGCTTGCGAAGGGCGAAGGCCAGTCCGGCGGCGATCACGACCGCACCGGTGACGACGAACCACCACACGGCGGGTCCGCTGTCGCCGCTCTCATTGCCGTCGGCCGTCTCGGATGTGTCGGACGTGCCGGACGCCGGCTTCCCGGGCGCGCCGGTGCCCTCCTGCGTGAGGGTGAAGGTGCGGGTACCGCTGACGGGATGCCCGTCGGCGGATGTCACCCGGAAGGCCACGGTGTACTCGCCGACCGGACCGAGGCCGTCCACAGCGACACTGACGGTGGAGCCTTCGACGGCGGGGTCGCCCACGGACCACAGGTTGCCGTCCGGTCCGACGACGGTGATCGCCGCGAACTGCTCCTGCAGCGGCTCGTTGAACGTCACGCTCACCCGCTCGGGTGCCTGCGCGATCTGCTCGCCGTCCTCCGGCGAGCTCGACAGCACCACGGAATGCGCCGACGCGGGACCGGCCGAGAGCGCCAGTGCGGTGAACAACGCTGCGAGAACGACGAAGAGGCGTCTCATGAGCGCCGTCCCCGGATCACGGCGCCGAGGCCGAGGGCCACGCCCAGCGCACCGAGGACGAGACCGATGCCGCCGAGCCACCGTGCAGTGACATCGGTGCCCGACTCGTCCGACGTGGTGCCGGCGTCGGTGCCGGTGGTGTGCGCTCCGCCGCCGTGCCCGTCGCTGCTGCTCGCGGCGAGTGTCAGGCTCGGAGCGGGACGTTCGGGTTCGGTGTCCCCGGTCGTGAGCTGGTCCCACGCGACGACCTCACCGTCGCTGTAGGTCTGTACCGCGGGAAACGACACCTCCGCCTCGTCGGGGAGTGGCCCGGCCGAGAGCACGAACTGCTGGAACTCGCCCGGACCGACGGCGACTCCCGGATCCGCGGTCCAGGTGACGGCGGTGGCGAGCTGGGTGTCGGGATCCTTCTCGATCGTCGCGGACCAGCCGGGCAGTGGTTCGGTGCGTGCCGACTTCAGACCGGGCAGGCCGACCGACACCGCAGTGGTACCGGCGGTGTCGGATTCGGTGGGCACGCGGAACGTCAGCACGGTGTAACCACCCTGCTCGGCGCCCGGTGCGACGACCGTGACATGTGCGGACGCGAGACCGGAACCGGCCAGCATCAGCACAGCGGTGGCACCCGCGCCGACGAGGGCACGGGTAGGTGATGTCTTCATGGGTGGATCTTTCTCGGAGAACGAATACGGCTGCGCGTCACCGCGCGACCGGAGGACCTCTCCGGGAGATCGCCGGGGGAGCGCGGCCCCAGACCAGCGGGTCGGTCGTTCTCGTCGGGGCGAGAGACGCCGGCGCGTGTACGCCGCCGAGCCGCAGCGTTACGGCCCGGATCGCGGTACTGCACGCGTCGAAGAGACGGGCGGCGGCGACCAGCAGCACCGCGCAGCCTGCGACGGCGACGAGGTGTGCGGCGAACATCGATCCCGACGTGTGCGGGTGACCCTCGGTGAGGGCGGAGAGAACGGCGTGGGTGCCGAGTTGCCCGACGGTGAGAAGCGCGATCGGCGGCAACGTGGGCACGTACGCGCCCACGATCCCGACCCCCGCGGCGACTGCGACCAGCAGTGCCGAGGCGGGGCCCGTGGGCACACCGCCACCGGCCGCGCCGTGCGCAGCCGCAGCCAGCGCCGCGGTCGTGATGCCCGCGGTGCTGCCGAGGAGGGCCGGGTTCGTGTTCACGTCCGGGTCAGCGGACCCCGAGCCGGGCGAGCAGATCGGCCTCGATGCCGTCGAGCTCGGACGAGATCGCGGCGTGCGCCGACTTCCGGCGCGCCCCGGGCATCTGCTCGGCAGCCTGCACCGCCGCGGTCAGGTCGGTGAGACGACCGCGGATCGCCGCGGCGAACTTCTGCGTCTCGGCATCCTTCGGGTGCAGGGACTCGATCTTGGTGAGCGACTGTTCGGCGCCGGCGATCCGTGCACTCAGGCGCGCACCGCGGCCCGTGTACGAGCCGAGCTCGTCGATGGGGACACCGAGTTGCTGTGCCCGCCGCGCGTCGAGCTGACCGCGCAACGCCGTGACCGCCTGGTAGACGATCGGAACGAGCACCGGCGCGAGCAAGCGGGCGACACCGAGGTACCGGCGCACCTTGGCTGCGGTCAGGCCCTGGCTCTCTGCGGCCTTCTTCTGTGCCTTGAGCGTTGCGATCTGTTCCTTCTCGATCTTCGCCTGCGAATTCAGCAGTTCCTGATCGAGCTTGACCTGCGACTTCGCCAGTTTCTTGCTCAGCTTCTGCTGCGCTTTCGCTGCTCGCCGGTCGTTCTTGAGCTGGTTCTTCGCCACCAGCTTCGCTTCGAGCTTCGCCCTGTGCTTGAGAGCTTTGGCTTCCGCCTTGCGAGTGGCGCGACGTTTCCGTGTGAACAACCCCATCGAACAGCACCCTCCATTCGGTACGACACGACGCTCCGGCGCCCCGCGTCAGCCTAACGTGATGGTGCTGGTGCGAGGCGATCCGTGCGCAGCGAATACCCTGGAGCGCTGTGGAGCCAACCCGTGATTTGCGGCGAACACCCGTTTCCGTCGAGGCGAGTGCGCTGACGCGGTGCCGGCACCGCGTGTATCTGGACGCGACATTCCCTCACGAACTGGCAGGTGCCGCCGAGAATGCGGGTGCGCGGCAGCGCCAGGAGGCCGCCGCCGCCCACCGTGAGGCGATCCGTCAGCACTTGTTCGAGGCGGACCCCGAGGGCTGGGTGCTCATCGGCCCCGACGGCTCGATGTCGCAGCGCGCAGAACAGACTCTCGAGGCGTGTCGCGCCGGCGCCGACCGGATCTGGGGTGCGGTGCTGCCCGTCGAGGTCGACACCGGACGCCGGGGCAGGTCGGAGATTCTGCTGCGCGACACCGTGCGCGGGGGTTACATCCCGGTGATCGTCGTGAACCACAAGGTCACCGATCCCGGCCAGGGCGCCACGACCACCGGGATGTTCGAGTGGAAGCCCGTGGTGGACCAGACCCGCAAAGTACGCAGCCAGGTCCGCGACCAGATGCGCCTCGCGCACCTGTACCGGATGCTCGAGCGACACGGTCTCGCGAGTCCCGGGCACGTCGGGGGTGCGATCGGGTACGGCGGTGACTGCATTCTGGTGCACGACCTGACCGCGGTCCTCGACGACTACGACGCCCGGTTGACCGATCGCGTCGAGATCGCCCGCGGCCGGACGCCGACGAAACCGTCGCAGATCGGGGAGTGCAGGACGTGCCCGTGGTGGGATCGGTGCCGGGCCGAACTCACCCGCGAACGCGACGTGTCGCTGGTGGCGTCGGGTCAGCGCGCCGAAGTCCTCCGCGAACTCGGAGTCCACACGATCGACGGTCTCGCGGGTTGGGAAGGCGAACCGCCCGAGATCTGGCCGCAGGGTCCCTTCGAGGACGCGGTGGTGATCGCGAAGGCGTGGCTCGCGGGCGCCCCCCTCGTCCGCCGCTATCGCCACGTGCACGTCCACCGCGCCGACATCGAGGTCGATGTCGACATGGAGAGCTTTCACGAGCACGGCGCGTATCTGTGGGGGACGCTGCTCAACTCCGGATCGCAGTCGGAGTACCGGCCGTTCGCGACCTGGGTTCCGGTACCCACCGACGACGAGGCACGGTCGTTCGCCGAGTTCTGGGCGTGGTTGTCGGACCAGCGGCGTACTGCCGAGCGTCGTGGGAAAACCTTTGCGGCCTACTGCTATTCGAGGTCGGCGGAAGACAAGTGGTTGTTGTCGTCGGCGCGGCGGTTCCGCGGTTTTCCGGGTGTGCCCCCCGAAGCGGAGATCAAGGCGTTCATCGGATCATCCGAATGGGTGGACATCTACCAGGCCGTCACCGACCAGTTCGTGTGCCCGAACGGGAAGGGGCTCAAGAAGGTCGCCCCGATCGCGGGTCACCACTGGCGCGACGACGAGGCCGGGGGAGAGGCGTCGATGAGCTGGTACCGCGAGGCGGTCGGACTGGACGGCGAACCGGACCCCAGTCAGCGCGCGCGGCTGCTCGAGTACAACGAGGACGACGTGGTCGCGACCAAGATCCTGCGGGAGTGGATGTCCGATCGTGCGGTGCTCGAGATTCCGCACATCGACGATCTCTGACCGCGCGCGACGACGCGGTGGGCACGCAGTACGTGACTCCACCGCGCCGGCGTGGAAAGCGTTGTGCGTCGCGGATCAGCGCGGCGCCATGCGCAGCGCACCATCCATGCGGATGGTCTCGCCGTTGAGGTAGTCGTGCTCGACGATCATCTGCACGAGCTGTGCGTACTCGGCAGGCTGTGCGAGGCGCGACGGGAACGGCACGCCCGCCTCGAGGCCCTTGCGGTACTCCTCGGTGACCCCGGCGAGCATCGGGGTGTCGACGATGCCCGGCGCGATGGTGTTGACGCGGATGCCGTACTGCGCGAGGTCGCGCGCTGCGGGAACGGTCATGCCGTGCACGCCGCCCTTCGACGCGGAGTAGGCGATCTGCCCGACCTGGCCCTCGAACGCTGCGACGGACGCGGTGTTGATGACGACGCCGCGCTGGCCGGACTCGTCGACCGGCTCGGTCTTGGCGATCGCGTCGGCGGCGAGACGCATGACGTTGAAGGTGCCGAGCAGGTTGACGGTGATGACCGTGCGGAACAGTTCGAGGTCGTGCGGCCCGTTCTTCGACAGGATCCGGCCGGCCCAGCCGACGCCGGCGCAGTTGACGACGGTGCGCAGCGGCAGTCCCGACTCGACGATGCGGTCGACTGCGGACTGAACGCCCTCGGCGCTGGTCACGTCGGTGGGGATGAGCGTGACGCCTTCGGGTGCCGCGTCGCCGACGCGCTCGATCGACTGTTCGAGGTCGAGACCGAAGACGGTGGCCCCCGCGTCGGTGAGGCGACGGGCGGTGGCGGCACCGAGGCCGGATGCGGCGCCGGTCACCAGTGCGGCAGATCCCTGAATTTCCACTGTTCGTAACTCCTCGTCCGGGCCTTGCGGCACGCGTGTGTGGTCCGTCACGAACCCTAGCGTGCAGGTGTCAGCTCGGACGCAGCCCGTCGGCGCATCACCGCGGCACCCATCGCGGCGGCGACGAGGCACGCGCCCGCTCCCAGCAACAGCCCGGCTCGTCCGCCGCCCTGCTCGCAGACCCAGCCGGCGATGGGACCGCCGATCGCGGTGGAACCGAGGAATGCGACCGACCAGAGGGCCATCACCCGGCCACGCATGGTCGGCGCGGCTGTGAGCTGGAGCGTGCTGTTGGTGGTGGACGTGAACGTCACGCTCAGAGCGCCGACGACGACCATCGTCGCTACCAGGATGGGCATGGTCGGGGACGCCGCAGCCACGGCCATTGCGACACCGAATGCGAGCGCCGTCAGGACGAGAGGCTTGGTGCCGGTGTGCCCCCAGGTCGCGACTACGAGACCACCGACCACCGATCCCGCGCCCATCGCCGCGGTGAGCAAGCCGTACGCCTCGGCACCCGCGTCGAAAGTCTGGTCGGCGAGGACCGGAAGCACGACCTGGAACTCGAAGGCGAGACAGCCCACCAGCGCCATCATCAGCAGAGGCACCGCGAGATCGGGTGTGCGCCGCACGTAGGCGAGTCCCTCGCGTAGCTGGCCGCGCGCGCGGGCCGCGGGTGGTGACGGCACGAGTTTCGAGACGTCGAGTGTCAGCAACGACGTGACGACGGCGACGAAGCTTGCCGCGTTGAGCAGGAAGCACAGTCCGATGCCGCCTGCGGCGATCACGATGCCTGCGACCGCCGGGCCGATCATGCGCGAACACGAGGCGAGCACCGATTGGAGGCTCACCGCGTTGCGGAGATCATCGGGCCCGACCATCTCGAGCATGAACGACTGCCGTGCGGGGTTCTCGAAGCACTGGTTGAGGCCGAGCAGTACGGCGAGGACGTAGACGTGCCACAACTCGACGTTTCCGGTCACGACGAGCAGACCCAGCACGAGTGCCTGCACACCCATGAGGCTCTGCAGCCCGATCATGAGCCGCCGTTTGTCGGTGCGGTCCGCGATGACCCCGCCGTACGGGCCGAGGATCAGCATCGGCACGGTTTGCAGCGCGAGGACGATGCCGATGGCGGTGGCCGAGCCGGTCAGCTGCAGGACGAGCCACGACTGGGCGATGGTCTGCATCCATGTGCCGACGAGCGAAATCGCCTGACCGCCGATGTAGCGGCGGAAGTTGGGTCCGCGGAGGGCCGCGAAGGTCTGTCCGCGGATGTCGTCGATGACGGTCACTCACGCACCTCCCGTCCCCGGCACATCCGCTCACCGAGTGCTTCGAGGGCGGGCAGGGCGTCGTGGAGTGCGTCGAGCCGGTCGTCGTCCAGTTCCGCCAGGTGCCGGGCGAACATCGCCGTCCGGCGAGCGCGCAGCTCATCCGACAGCTGGGACCCCGCCCGGGTGATGTGGATCCGCACGACGCGCTTGTCGCCGGCGTCGGAGGAACGTGTGACGAGTTGTGCCTCTTCGAGCTTGCCGACCATCCGCGAGCACATCGTGGGGTTGAGTCCCTCGAGCTCCGCGAGTTCGCGCACCCCGATCGTCCCGTGTTTCGCCACGGTCGTCAGCAGCAAGGACTGGGACCGGGTGAGCCCCTCGTCGGCTGCGGATCGGCCGACACTCCGGGCGATCCGGCCGAGGGCGATGCGTAAGCGGTGGATGTCGTCGTCGTCGAAGTGTGGGCTTCCTATCGGTGGCGTCATTCAACTCCTCGAACAAGTATTTGCCTATCGGCAAGCATACTCTTCTGGAGAAGTCGGACTCCTGACCTGCGGAGCTCAGCGGGTGTCGTTGGTCACGCTCAGGAAGCCGGGTGGAGATCAGGGCTCGACGGGAGCCGGAACCTCCGCAGTCGTCCGGCGTGCCGCCCGCCTCCCGACGACGACCGACGCCGCAGCGGCGAGGACGAGGGTGATCCCTCCGGCGACCGGACCGACCACGGGCGAGTCCGGCGCGAGTCCGTCGCCGAGCATCCACGCGCCGAACCCGAAGAACAACGCGGACGCGCCGAGCCGGATGGCGTTCTCCGGCATGTGACGGCCCAGCGCCACACCGGCAATGATCGCGAGCGCGTCGGCGGCAACCATGCCGACGGTCGATCCGATCCACACGCCCATCCAGTCGTTGTCGGCGGCGAGGGTGATGGTCGCGAGCATCGTCTTGTCGCCGAGTTCCGCGAGGAAGAAGGCGGAGACCACGGCCAGGAACGCGGAACGCACCATGCGCCCGGCCTTCGATTGTTCGGCGTCGTCGAGCGAATCTCCTCGCAAGGTCCACAGACCGAAGAACAGAAACGCGATGCCGCCGACGATGGACATGGCGACGGCGGGAATGGCGACGCCGAGGTAGTGACCGACGGCCACGGATACGAGATGCACGGCTGTCGTGGCGAACAGGATGCCGGACAGCACGACCCACCAGCGGTATCGCAACGCGAACGTCATGGCCATCAACTGGGATTTGTCGCCCAGTTCGGCAACGAAGATGACTGCGAAGCTCAGTACGACGGCGGACCACATCGGCATTCCTCCTCACCCGCTGGAGGAAAATAGGGCTTCCTCCGGACGTCGGGCGCACGGTGCGCCGACGGCCGAAGGTCTCGCCCACCGGACGACCGTCCGGTTCGCCGTGCCGGGCGGCCCGCCTGCGCGGCGCCGCCAGTATGTCGACTCGGCGATTGGGGGCTACTCCCCTTCGCGAAGCAAACGATACCGGCCCGACAACGCATCGGTAAAGGGCATGCTCAGTTTCGGAGAACCGAACTCTCTTATGCGGGTGCGGGTCACGCGGCCAGCAGCATCGCCAGAATTGCGGTGTCGGGGTCGCTGCTCGGATCGACTCCGACCCTGCTCACCAGGGACGTCACCGTACCGTCCGGCTCCGCTTCCACCCAGGCTGCCCGGTGGTCGAGGCCCAGATAGGGAAGGCCCGGAAGCAACACACACCCCGACGCAGCGCCCGTATTCTCGGGCAGCGTCGGAGTCGTCTCCGAGGGGGGATGCAACATGATGAGCGCCGACGGCCGGCGATCCGCGAATCGCTCCGGCGTCACGGCCTCGGCACCGATGACAGGCCCCTCGGCGACCAGCAATCCGACCGTCCCGGGCTCCGGATCGTCGGGCAACTCCTCCTTGACGCCGAACACGGTCGAGGTGGGCAGCAGTCCGGGCAACGACGCCACGCGCACCGTCAGCGCGAGCAATTGCGTCCACTCCCGGGTCGTGGGGGGGGGGGGGGGCGCCCCCCCCCCCAAAACCCCCCCCGCCCGCCCCCCCGCGGCGGGCGGGGGGGGAGATTTAGGGAGGGGTTTATTGAAAAAAAAAAAACCCCCCCC
>NZ_JBHXRF010000001.1:0-137662 GCF_042717545.1 Rhodococcus sp. NPDC058639 | reverse complement strand
CACCTCAGTCTTTCCTGATCGTTGTGGGTTGGGTTTCTTGATGTCGTCACCCGCCCCCCCCCCCCGCTCGACGCGTTTTCTTTTGTTTTCCGGCGGGGGGGGGGGGCCCCCCCCCCCCCCCCCCCACGAAACCGCGCAGCGCTCCTGCCGCGTGGAATGCGGCGAGTTCGATCTTTCCGTGTGCGTAATCCGTCATCGAACCCACCCCGATCCACTCGAGCCGGTCCGGTCGCGCCGTTGCAAGCCGGGTCCCGGCCCTATGGCCGGTAGACGAAGAATGCCCACTTCTCGTGCTGGCACACAAGAGGCGCCGAGTGCCAGCCCGGGTGCGGGGGCCGGATACGACAAGAGGGACGCCGCGCTGCGGCGTCCCTCCGTTCGTATCCGGCGCAGCCGATTCGGCTCAGCCGATCGGAGCCTCGGGCTCTAGACGATCAGACCTGCCGTCTGGGTGCGTGCGCGTGCGAAGCGAGCCTGCACGTCGGCCCAGTTCACGATGTTCCAGAACGCCTTGACGTAATCGGCCTTCACGTTCTGGTACTGCAGGTAGAAGGCGTGCTCCCACATGTCGAGCATGAGCAGCGGGGTCAGGCCGATCGGGATGTTGCCCTGCTGGTCGTACAGCTGGACGATGAGCAGACGCTGCCCGATGGAATCCCAGGCCAGGATCGACCAGCCGGAGCCCTGGATGGAGTTCGCGTTCGCGGAGAAGTGCTCGCGGAACTTGTCGAACGAACCGAACGCGTCGTCGATCGCTGCGGCCAGCTCGCCTTCGGGCTTGTCGCCACCCTCGGGAGAGAGGTTCTGCCAGAACACCGAGTGGTTGGTGTGGCCACCGAGGTGGAAGGCGAGATCCTTTTCGAGCTTGGTTGCCTGAGCGGCCAGCGTGCCGTTCTCGCGTGCCTCGGCCAGCTTCTCGAGCGCGGTGTTCGCACCGGCGACGTAGGTCGCGTGATGCTTGTCGTGGTGCAGCTCCATGATCTTCGCCGAGATATGCGGCTCGAGCGCTGCATAGTCGTAGGGCAGTTCCGGAAGTGTGTACTCAGCCACGAGGGTCCCTTCTATGCGAGCCCGGTGGGGCCCGTGCGGTTGTTTCCGTGCCTTGCGGGTTTCACCACAACACTCGTGTGGATTACCCACACCGTGTGGTTTCACCCCAACTCATAAGTACACCCTGCGCAACCACAGCTGTCACTCGGACGTATGCCCACGGGGCTCGGGGCCGGCGCGACGAGAACCACCGTTTTCCGCGAGCACTGCTCCCGCGACCAGCAGAAACCCCGGTCGAGCTGGACCAATTGGTGACGCGCAAGAGCGGAACCTTAACATTGGGCGGTGTATCGGCCCTTCCTGAACGAACCCGCGAACGGGGTCGACGCACCTCGCGTGGATCTTCCGGGCGTCAATCTGCTGCGGTTCGCGGCAGTCCTCGCGGTCGTCTATTCCCACATCTCGTTTTATCTGATCGACGACCTGGGGACCGGATGGTGGGGCATCGACCTCGTGTACCGGGTCTTCGTCGACGGGGCCGGGCTCAACCAGCATCTGTCGTTCGTCGGGGTCGCGGCGTTCATGATGCTCACCGGGCTCCTCATCACCCGATCCGCCATGCGGCAATCGCCCCGGCGTTTCCTCATCGCCCGCGCCGCGCGTCTGGTTCCCGCGTTCTGGGTGTGCATCCTGGCTGCGATCGTGCTGGTCCGGCTCGGTATCAACGGCATGTTCAGCGGTCACACGGGCGTCTCGAACTCCGAGGCAGCGTTGAGTTTCATCCTCGGCGCCTTCTTCCTGAAACCACAGGTGGCCGTGCTCGGAGTCGCGTGGACGCTCGCCGTGCAGATCGTCTTCTACCTGTACTGCGTCGCCGGCCGCTCGCTCCTGCGGGCCAACCCGCTCATCATCCCCGTGCTCGGGGCCGTGTTGTGCATGCTGGTGCTCATCTACAACCTGTACATCCCGGAGCCGTACAGCGTGCCCTTCCTCTCCCGGATCGCGGCGACGCTGCCCACGGTGTTCCTCGGGCAGATCGCCTACCTCGGATGGGCCGGCCTCATCTCCGGTCGCGGGCTCGTCCTGGCGTTGCTGGCGCAGGTCCATGTGATCGTGCTCGCCACCGACACCCAGGTGTACTGGGCGGGGACGCGCTACCTGTGGACCATCACCGTGGTGTTCGCATGCGTCGTGCTGGTCTCCCGCTACAACGGCCGCTTCGCGCATCTCCGGGTCGTCGATTGGGTCGCCACCCGCAGCTACGCCATCTACCTCACGCACACCCTGGTGATGTACCGGATCTACGAGAACACGGTCGGGGTGGTGGGGCAGACCGGCGCGATCGTGTGCGTGTTGCTCGGCTGCGCCCTCGTGGCGGAAGTGGTCTACCGCGGTGTCGAGGTACCTGCCGCGCGGTGGATCAGCACCCGGTGGCTCACCCCGACCCGCACGGTGGTCGCGGAACCGGCCACCACCGGGCCCCGCGCGTAGCATCGGGACATGTCCTGGTTCGACGAGATTCTGGCCCGTGCAGGTTCCAAGTCGCAGATGGTGGCCCGCGAGGATGCACTACCCGGGCGTTCCGAGCCCGTAGTCGTTCCCGAGACCCACTACGTCAACGGCAATCGCATCGTTCCCCCCTTCCCCGAAGGTCTGCAGACCGCGGTGGTCGGGATGGGGTGCTTCTGGGGTGCGGAGAAGGAGTTCTGGCAACTCGACGGCGTCTACTCGACCGCCGCAGGGTACGCCGGTGGTTACACCCCCAATCCCACATACGAAGAGGTGTGCTCGGGCCGGACCGGTCACACGGAGGTCGTGCTCGTCGTCTTCGATCCCAAGGTGATCGGTTACGCGCGCATCCTGCAGGAGTTCTGGGAGAACCACGATCCGACGCAGGGGATGCGGCAGGGTAACGACCAGGGAACCCAGTACCGCTCGGCGATCTACACGTACGACGAGACGCAGATCGAGATGGCCGAGGCGACGGCCGAAGCGTACGGCGAGCGGCTCGCGGCAGCGGGCTACGGCGCTGTCACCACCGAGATCGCACCTCTGGCGCACTTCTACTACGCCGAGGACTACCACCAGCAGTACCTCGCGAAGAATCCCAACGGTTACTGCCCGGTGCACGCAACCGGCGTGAGCTGCCCGGTGGGGCTCGGCGCCTGATCCTGGTTCCGGCACCTCCCGGGGCGTGAAGACTTCGACGTGCGCGGGTGACTGCCTCGAGCGCACCCGTCGCCGCCGGTGGAGCCGGGAGATCGAGGCGTTCCTCGGCTCCACCAGTAGCTACTAGCCGTCCGGCTTTGCAGCGGTGAGGGCTACAGGTCGCGCACGGCCGGCATGACCTCCGCCGCGACCAGTTCGAGGTGTTCGAGATCGCTGAGATCGAGCATCTGCAGGTAGATGCGCTGCGAGCCGACCGACGCGTAGCTCTTGATCTTCTCGACGACCTCCTCGGGGGTGCCCGCGAGACCGTTCTCACGCAGCTCGCCGACCTCGCGGCCGATCCGTTCGGCGCGGCGGGCGATCTCGGCTTCGTCGCGCCCGCAGCACAGCACGAGCGCGTTGGAGTACGTGAGGGTGGCCGGGTCGCGGTCGGCGTCGCGGCAAGCCCCTGCCACACGTTCGAACAACACTGCGGTGTCCTCGGCCGACATGAACGGCACGTTGAACTCGTCGGCGTACCGGGCGGCGAGGGCGGGCGTGCGCTTCTTGCCGGCGCCGCCCATCACGATGGGCGGATGGGGCCGCTGCTGCGGCTTCGGGAGCGCCGGCGAGTTCTCGATCCGCACGTGTGTGCCCTCGTACGAGAACGTCTCACCGACGGGGGTGTCCCAGAGCCCGGTGATGACGGCCAGCGACTCTTCGAGGCGGTCGAAACGGTCCTTCAGGGACGGGAACGGGATTCCGTAGGCGAGATGCTCCTCCTCGAACCACCCTGCGCCGAAACCGAAGTCGACACGGCCGCCGCTCATCGCATCGACCTGTGCGACGGAGATGGCGAGCGGACCGGGATAGCGGAACGTGGCCGACGTGACGAGGGTGCCGAGCCGGATCGTCGAGGTGTCGCGCGCGAGTCCGGCCAGTGTGATCCACGCGTCCGTGGGGCCCGGCAGGCCGTCGGCGTTCATGGCGAGATAGTGGTCGGAACGGAAGAATGCGCCGTAACCGAGCCGCTCGGCTGTCTGTGCGACGGCGAGAAGATCGTCGTACGTGGCGCCCTGCTGAGGTTCGGTGAAGATTCGTAGTTCCATGAATCCATCATTTCAGGTGCCCCCTTCCCCCGGGTTTCGTACCGATCGAACCGACGATGTGACGGATCTCGAGCCGGGCATCCCCACCCCCGGTAGAGCCTGGGGATGAACCTGTGGAAACTGTGGATAACTCCAGGAGCTGCCGTATGTGGAAGTGACACGAGGGCACAGTGGAGCGGCCTCGGCTGCATCGCCCCGCAGCACGTGCCACTATTGGAATCGTGAGTTTTTCCGACGTCCCCACCGTGTCTGTGGACGAGGTGCCAGAGACGAGCGCCGCCGCTGTGCTCCTCGACGTACGCGAAGACGACGAATGGGCGCTCGGACACGCACCGGGCGCGGTACACATTCCGCTGGCCGACGTTCCCGCACGGCTCGACGAAATCGACATCGATGCCGAGGTCTATGTGGTCTGCCGCCAGGGCGGACGCTCGCTCGGCGCAGTCCAGTACCTCAACCGCATCGGGTACGACGCCATCCAGGTGAACGGTGGCATGGTGGCGTGGCAGAAGAGCGGTCTCCCCGTGGTTTCCGACGGTGATGAACCCGCGAAGATCTATTGATGGCCGCCTACCAGATCTGCGTTCGTTGCGAGAACCGCTGGCCGGTGACTTATCAGCCCCGGCAGTGGTGCCCGTCGTGCCGTGGTGTCCTGCTCTCGCCGGTCTCCACCGACGTTCCGGTTCCCCCGTCGCGCCGCAATTTTCGCTGGGTCGCGCGTCCGGCGGTACCGATCGGTCCCGCGGAGCCCACCACGCGCAAGCGCGGGATGGGTCCGACGCCGCGATACCGGGAGATACCGCGGTGGGGACTGACCGATCCGCGGCCGGTCGACACCGAGTACGAACCGAGCCGTAGCGAGACGATCTCCGATCTCGCGCCGACACTCCTCGTGGGCGCCGCCGTCGTGTTCGGCCTCGCGGCTCTCGCCGAGGCGTTCCGGTACGGACTGCTGGTGTTCAACCGGACCAGACTCGTCGACCCGCTGGCTCTCGCGGTCTCCGACGCCGCTGTATGGGCGACGCAGGTAGGTGCACCGTTCGTCGCGCTCGGTGCGGCCGTCGCGTGCGCGGTGCGCCTGCTCGAAGTGCGCCGACGCGTCTTCGCCGAACGCGGGGAGGTCGATCCCCGGCCGTCGCCGACGGTACTGCTCGGTGTCGTCGTGCCCGGAGTGAACCTCGCGATGCCGGGAGTGCTGCTCACCGAGATCGCCGGTCGCGACCCCCGGCTTCTCCGGGCGATCCGGATCTGGTGGGTGCTGTGGGTACTCGACGCGGTGATGTTCGTCGTGGTCGTGTTGTGGCGTCAGCGCGACACGCTCCAGGCCCGTGCGGACGGCGTGCTGCTCGCGGCGTGCGCTGCGGCGCTGGCCACAGCGGTCGCGCTCACGACGCTGCACGTGGTGCGGTTGTTCGAGGGAACGGATATCTGGGGCCGGCCGCTGCGCCACCGTAGATTCACCCACGCCACCGGGCCCGCATACGCGCCCATCGCCCCGATCGTGCCGCGCCCCGCGACCGCCGACAGCCCGGCCGACACGGCGGCGCTGTCGCAGGACGACACTCCGGCCGGCACCCAGGATGAGCGCGCCGACGTGCCCGAACCGGCGGCAAGCACGTGAGCGGCGTGGACCGCCCGCGGGTCGTCGCACATCGGGGATCGTCGGCGGCGAAGGCCGAGCACACTCTCGCCGCGTACGAACTGGCCCTCGCGGAAGGCGCCGACGGGCTCGAGTGCGATGTACGGCTCACGAGCGACGGGCACCTCGTGTGCATCCACGACCGCACGATCGATCGCACGTCCGACGGAACGGGTGTCGTCAGCGAGATGACTCTTGCCGAACTGTCCGAGCACGACTACGGCAAGCCCGGTGAACCGGCGGAACTGCTCACCCTGCACCGTTTGCTCGAGCTCGTCATGGACTGGACAAATGTGCCGGTCAAACTGTTCATCGAGACCAAGCACCCCGTCCGGTACGGCGCGCTGGTCGAGGCGAAGCTGCTCGACGCGCTGGCGAGCTTCGGGCTCGCGACGCCTGCGTCGGCCGACTTCTCCCGCGTGGTGGTGATGTCGTTCGCGGGCAGCGCGGTATGGCGGATCCGCCGCGCCGCCCCGTTGCTGCCCACGGTATTGCTCGGCGAGACCTCGCGATATCTGCGGGGGAGTGCTGCCACGACCGTGGGCGCCACCGCGATCGGCCCGTCGATCATGACGCTCCGGGAGCACCGGGATCTCGTCGACCGTGCCGCTGCGTCGGGCCGCGCGACCTATTGCTGGACCGTCGACGACCCCGCGGACGTCGAACTGTGCCGCGAACTCGGCGTCGGATGGGTGGCCACCAACCATCCGGGCCGTACCAAGTTGCAACTCGACGCTGCGCACGGCGTATAGATCGGGCGGGCAGGCCGGGCGTGTAGTTTGGCGCCGTGGCCAAGAAGAGCAAGAGAAACAGTGGACCCAAGCCCGGCGCCAACCGCGCCGCCAAGCTCGAGCAGCGGAGACTGGAGCGGGAAGCCGCGGTCGCCGCGTCCACGCGACCGTTCGAGGGCCTCGCATTCGAATGCGACCTCGTTGCGCTGCGCGAGTTCGTTCCGTCCGCACTGGTCGACCTGCCGCTGACCGATGAGGGACGCAAGATCGTCGGCGCGACCATCCTTCCGGGTGGTGTCGCGGCGCTGGTCCGCGAAGAAGACGACGAGACCGTCGCGTACGTCGGCTTGCAGCTCGCGAGCGGGTACGGCCCGGACCCGGCCGGGGAACTCGCCGCCGCGATCGAGTGGGCACGCACGGCCGAGCCCGGATCGTCGTTGCAGACCGCGACCGTGGACGACGACACCCCGCGACTGCAGGACCTGCTCGACGCGAATGTCGTTCCTCCGATCACCGTGCACAAGGACTTCAACTGGTGGATTCCGGCCGGCGTCGAGCCGAGCCAGGACATCGCGCACACCGTGCAGCACGCCAACAGTGCGGTGCTGCCCTCGGCGCGTCTGAACGGTGACGGGCTGGTCGGTGCGTGGTGGGTGGATCCCGGCGAGAAGGCTCACCTGCGTTGGGTTCGGCCTGAGGACGAGGACGCGCTCATGGCCGCGTTGTCGCGCGTGCACGCGGCGGGTGGCCTCCACCTCGGTGAAGGATCACGCTTCGCCGGGTCGTTCCGCACTCACGGACTCCTGGTTCCGGTCTTCGATCTCGACCGGGAGAAGCACGCCGACGAATGGGTGGAACCCGCACTCGAACTGGGCGCGCGCCTCGACGCCGCTCTCGCCGTGGACGAACCGCTGACCACCGCCGAGCTGCGCTCCCGCGACGGAATCCGCAGTCGTCAGATCACCCTGCGCTGATCTTCTCGGGGCCGAGAGAGCCTCCACATAGCCGAATGCCACAGTTCCCCGGTGATCCGGGAACTGTGGCATTCGGGCCCTGTGGGCTGCAGGTCGCGTCAGATGCTGCCGCCGGCGACGGTCGGCGCGTTGCCGCGCAGTTCGCGGCTCTTCGAGTTGAGCTCCCGCGCGACGAAATCCTCGAGGTTGAACAGGTTCGAGCCGGCGCGGTCGGCGACGGTGAGCAGCGTCGTCATCGTGGCGACCTCTTCGACCTGCTCCTGCAGGAACCACTGCATGAACTGCTCGCCGAGGTAGTCGCCCTCGTCGCGCGCGGTGCGGGCCAGCTCGACGATCTGGTCGGTCACCGCCCGCTCCTGACGGAGAGCCAGCGCGATCGGTTCGCGCGCGTTGTCGAACATCGACTGTGCGGCGTCGACCCCGGTGAGGTCGACGGCCATGTCCCGGTCCAGGAAGTACTGGACGATCATCATGGCGTGGTTGCGTTCTTCCACTGCCTGCGCGTAAAAGTGCTTCGCCAGCTGGGGAAGATCGGTGTTGTCGTAGAAAACCGCGATGGCGATGTACTGGTGCGACGCATTGAATTCGTTGCGGATCTGGTCGTGCAGCAGCGAATGGAATTTGGTCTTGTGCGTTTCACCCATGGTCGTCATGATCAAGACGTTAATGCAGGTCAGAGGATAAATCATCCAAGCTTTGGCTAGGCTGACTCTTCCAAGCTTCGGCTTGCCTTGGTCAATTCAGGGTTGGCTGGCCGAATATTCTTCCCCGATTTCACGGAAATTCCTCGTCGCGGAGACCGGGTTTTCAGGGCCCGGGCGTCAGTAATTCGGCCGGGATCTGCTGATCTTTCGCAAGCGCATCGAAGAACGGCGCCGCGCGGGCGCGGTCCCACAGCAACACGTTGCCGATGCCGTAGACGTCTTCGAATCCTCCGACGGGGACCGTCGCGGTCAACGTCTCACCGCGCATCGCCCACGCCAGTCGTGCGAGGTCCCAGAGATGATCGTCCTCGTCGACTCGCACGGACCCGGCGGCGCCCGTCGCGAGCGGCACCGCGCGGAACGGGTTGAGGAACGTGGAAGGACTGGTTGCCTTGCCCAGCAGAGCGGACAGGAACAGCCGTTGGTTGTTCATCCGGTCGAGGTCGGCCAGGGGCGTGGCGCGGGTGCGCACGAACCCGAGGGCCTCGGGCCCGCTCAGTTCCTGACACCCTGCCTCGAGCGAGAGACCGGCCAGCGGATCGTCGATCGGGTACGGGACACAGATGTCGACTCCGCCGACCGCATCGACGATCGACGCGAAACCGCCGAAGCCGATCTCCACGTAGTGGTCGATGTGCACGCCGGTGGCGCCCTCGACGGTCTGTACGAGCAGCTGGGGTCCGCCGAGTGCGAACGACGCATTGAGCTTGTCCCGCCCGAAGCCCGGCACGTCCACGTAGGAATCGCGGGGCAGCGACACCATGGTGGTCGCGCCACCGCCGCTCGGTACGTGGATGAGCAGGATCGTGTCGGTCCGGTCGGTGCCCACCTCGCCGCCGGTCGCGAGTTCCTGCTCCTGTTCCGGGGTGAGGCCGACCCGGCTGTCGGAGCCCACGAGCAGCCAGTTGGTGCCGGGGGTGTCGCCCCCGCGCCCGTCGTACGCGGCGAGCGCGTCGACGCGGTCGAGGGTGCCGTCGAGGTAGATCGTCCCGCCGATCACCGCGACGAGGAGCACGGCCAGCACTGCACCCAGCCGCCGCATCGTGCGTCGTCCGGCGCCGGGGCGTGGCCGTCGCGGTTCGGGTTGCGCGGCGGGCTTGCGCCGGACCGGCGGAACAACGGGCGGCGGAGCCCCGCCGCGCGAGCGGTCGTCGGCGATCCGTTCGGGCCGTTGCGTGGGCGCCCAGTCGCGACTGCGCGACGCCTCCTGCTGCGGCGCGGGCACGCGGGGAGGTGGTTGCCGCCGCGGCGGCGGGGGCGGCGGCGTGGCCGGGGGACGGTACGTCGGCGTGGGGGCCTGCGACCACGCCTGCGGGGGCGGTGCAGGCCGTTGTCCGTCGCGGCGAATCACCTGTGTGCCCTCGGGGGGCGGCGTCGCCCGGGGCGGAGGCACAGGACGGCGGATCGGCGCGGGCCGTTGCGGGGGAGGTCCCTGCGGTGGCCGCGGCCTGTTCCGAGGGTCGCGAGGGTCGCCGTTCACTCGCACAACTGTACGGTCACGGCAGCCACGACACGTGTCCTCGGAGTGCCTGATATCCCACGAATGCGACGGTGTCGATCAAGGCGTGGGCGATCACGAGGGGCCACAACCTGCCTGTGCGCTGCCAATACCGGCCGAAGACGAGACCCATCACGACGTTGCCGAACCCGCCACCGAGGCCCTGGTACAGGTGATAACTGCCACGCAGCACCGCGGACGCGAACAGCGAAGAGTTCTCCGACCAGCCCAGTTGCCGCAGGCGGGTGAGGATGTACGCGACGACGAGGATCTCCTCGGCGCCGGAGTTCGCCAGTGCCCACAGCACCTCGGTGGGAAGACGCCACCAGTAGTCCGCCAGCACACTGGGCGCGACCGTGAGGTTCAGTCCTGCCGCGCGCGCGCCGAGGTAGAGCAGCAGGCCGGGGAACCCGATCAGGGCGGCGAGCCCGACACCGGGCAGTACATCCCGGCGGAGATACGGACGGGCCAGCCCCACGGCTTTCGGGCCGAACCCGCTGCGCCAGAGCAGGTACAGGCCCAGCGCCCCCCATGCCGACAGTCGGAGGATGCCCAGGAGTTGACGGGCGAGATCGATGAACTGCTGAGACGACTGCGGGCTGTTCAGCGCAACGGTCCGGTCCGACAACGGCTCCGGTGCGAGCGCCGCCTCGAGCAGCGACAGGATCGACGAGAGACCGCTCAGCCCGAACGTGACGAGCAGAACGATCGCGATCTCGATCCACAGCGCGCGGCGTGCGGGGGCATCGAGAGGCGTGGCGGGGTTCTGCGCCGGCGGGCTCAGCCAGGAACGAAGCATCGTCACCGGTGTCATTGTGCCGGACCCCGGCGGTGTCATTGTGCCGGAACCCCAGCGGTGCCACTGTGCCGGAACCCGGCGCTGCCATCCTGCCTGAGCCTCAGGCCGCGACCTCGACACCGAGCGCCTCGAGCAGAATCCGCCGGTAGTCCGCCGTCTGTAGAGGGTGCGCCGCTCGCGGGTGCGGCAGATCGATCGTCAGTTCCACCGCCGGCGAACCGTGATCGAGCACCAGCACGCGGTCGGCAAGCGCGATGGCTTCGTCGACGTCGTGGGTGACCAGCAGGACCGCCGGCCGGTGCACCGCGCACAACTCCTGAAGCAGCGCATGCATCTTGATCTTCGTCAGCGCGTCGAGTGCACCGAAGGGTTCGTCGGCGAGCAGCAACTCGGGTTCGCGGACGAGCGACCGCGCAAGCGAGACCCGCTGCTGTTCCCCGCCGGACAGTTCGTTCGGCCACGCCGACTCCCGGCCGGCGAGGCCGACTTCGGCGAGCGCTTTCCGGCCCCGTTCCGTCGCGTCGGTGCCGGTGAGTCCGAGGGTGACGTTGGCGAGCACGCGGGCCCACGGCAGCAGGCGGGAATCCTGGAACACGACCGCACGCTTGCGCGGCACGTCGATGTCCCCGGACCCGGGCACCCCGTGGTCGAGTTCGGCGAGGGCACGCAGCAGCGTGCTCTTGCCGGAGCCGCTCCGGCCGAGCAGCGCGACGAACTCGCCTTCGCGAATTTCGAGGTCGACGTTGCGCAGGACTGCGCGTCCGTCGAACCCCCGGCTCAGGCCCGAGGTGCGGACCGTCAGCTTCCGATCGTCCTGCGCCATGCCAGCGCCTTCCTTTCTGCCGAGCGGACCAGCAGATCGCTGCCGAAGCCGAGGATCGCGTAGACCACGAGGCCGACGATGATGATGTCGGTGAGCCCGTAGGTGCGGGCCTGGAACATGAGGAACCCGATCCCGCTCGTCGCGTTGACCTGTTCCACGACCACGAGGGCGAGCCATGCCACCGTCACCGCCATGCGGAGACCGGTGAAGAACCCCGGGAGCGCGCCGGGCAGAGCCACACGCCGGACGAACTGCGCGCGCGACAGGTCCAGCGTCTCGGCGAGTTCGACGTAGCGGGAGTCGATGCCGCGCAGCGCCGAATAGGTGTTGATGTAGATGGGCACGAACACCGACAGGGCGATGAGCAGGATCTTCATTTCCTCGCCGATGCCGAACCACAGGATCGCGAGCGGCATCAGTGCGAGCGTCGGGATCGACCGCTTGATCTGCACCGGACCGTCGACGAGCGCCTCGCCGATCCGGGACAGGCCCGAGATCAGAGCGAGCAGTAACCCGAAGAAGACACCGAGGACGCCGCCGATCACCGCACGCTGCACGGAGGTGAGCAGGTTGCTCTGCAGGCGTCCGTCGGCGATCAGATCCCAGGCGGTGGTCACCACGGTCCACGGTGCGGACAGTGTCTTCGGGTCGAGTTGCCCGGTCGCCGACGCCACGATCCAGACGACCAGCAGGATCGTCGGTCCGATGGCGAGGCCGAACTTGATCGGTCGCCCGGGCGCCAGGCGGCTACGACCGCGACGAGGAGGCAGACCGGGCTCGTTCTCCAGGTCCGGTTTCTGGTCGGTGGTGCCGTCCCCGGCGAGACCGCTCCCGAATCGCCGCAGGTCGACGGTGGGTACGCTCATGTGGCCCTGTCCTTTCGTCGGGGGAGGGTCAGGCCGTCCCGGAAGTCGCGAAAGTGCGTGCGTACTGGCTTTCCGGCCGGGGCAGGCCGTAGTGGTCGCGCAAGGTGGTGCCGGCGTACTCGGTGCGGAACAGGCCGCGCTCCTGCAGGATCGGGACGACGGTGCTGGTGAACGCCTCGAGTCCCTGCGGGTACTGCGGCGGCATGATGTTGAACCCGTCGGCCGCACCGCGGGTGAACCACTCTTCGATGATGTCCGCGATCTGTACGGGGGTTCCGGCGACGACGTTGTGCCCGCGCGCGCCGGCAAGCTTGTGCAGCAGTTGACGCAGCGTCGGCTGTTCCCGCTCGACGATCTTGGCGAAGACCAGACGTCGGCTGTTGTCGTTGTCGGTGATGTCGCCGGCTCCCGCGAAGAGTTCGGCCGGCACGACGGCATCGAGGTCGAGTCCGGAGACGTCGATCCGCCCCATCTTCTGTAGTTGCCCGAGCCCGTACTCGACGATGGTGAGTTCGTTGAATTCGCGTTGCAGTTCTTGTGCTTCGGCCTCGGTCGCGCCGAGGAACGGGCTCAGG
Organism: Rhodococcus sp. NPDC058639; assembly: GCF_042717545.1. NCBI lineage: Bacteria > Bacillati > Actinomycetota > Actinomycetes > Mycobacteriales > Nocardiaceae > Rhodococcus > Rhodococcus sp. NPDC058639. Next base: position 124,806 of record NZ_JBHXRF010000001.1, on the reverse strand, counting down.
CCGGGCAGGATCTTGACGTGGTCGGGGTTGCGCCCGGCGTCCACCGCGCGGAGCTTGATGTCGCTGTAGAACGCCTGCGCATCCGAGATCCGCTGGTGCGCAGTGAAAATCGCCTCGGCATAGTTCGCGGCGAAATCGCGTCCGTCGTTCGACGATCCGGCCTGGACCAGGACCGGCCGCCCCTGCGGGGATCGGGCCGAGTTGAACGGGCCGCGAACGCTGACGTATTCACCTTCCACGTCGACGCGGTGGATCTTGTCCGGGTCGGCGTACACCCCAGCGGCCTTGTCGGCGACCACGGCGTCGTCCTCCCACGAATCCCACAGTTTCACTGTGGCGTCGACGAATTCGCGTGCACGTGCGTACCGCTGCCGTACGTCGGGATGGTCGGTGAGGCCGAAGTTCGCCGCTGCGGCATCGGACGCGGTGGTGACGATGTTCCAGCCTGCGCGGCCACCGGAGATGTGGTCGAGCGACGAGAACAGCCGCGCGAGATTGTAGGGCTCGTAATAGGTGGTCGACGCGGTGGCGATCAGGCCGAGATGCGTGGTGACCGTGGCCATCGCGACGAGCGTGGTGATCGGTTCGAGGCCGTAGTCGGGGCGGTACCGCACCTCGGTGCGCAGCGCGGGCCCGTCGGCGAAGAACACCGCGTCGAGTTTGGCGGCTTCGGCTGCACGTGCCAGTTCCTGGAAGTAGTGCACGTCGTAGATGCGCTCGGGTGCGCTGCCGGGGTGACGCCACGATGCTTCGTGGTGGCCGGTCGGGTAGATGAAGGCGTTGAGGCTGAGCTGGCGGTGCGTCATGAGAAGGTCCCCTCGGAGATCAGTTGCGAACGTGTCCGGCGCCGGCGTCGGCTACCGCGGCCTGGACTACTTGGTCGAAGCGCAGGTCGAATGCTTCGGCGGCCTCGACGGGTCGTGGCAGTTCGCCGGCGGCGTCGATCACGTCGACGGTGTGCTGCTGGGTGGCGACGAGGTTCTCGTCGAGTCTCGGGAAGGTCGTCGGGCCGTTGGCATCCAGAATGCGGCGTCCGTCCTCGGCGGTCAGGCCCTGGCTCTTGACGAAGTACTCGTCGATCCACGCGTCGCGGTTGTCGTTCGCCCAGTCCACGGACGCGATGTACGCGCCGACGTAGGCGCGGATCGCGGCCGCCGTCGCGGGATCGGACAGTGCCTTCGCGCTCGAGTACAGGTAGGAGATCCCGTCACTGAGGTCGGTGATCTCGTCGCGGGGGAGGGCGGTGGCGCCCGGGGTCTGCATGTACCGGGAGAACACCGGTTCGCTCATCGGTGCGGCGTCGATCTGGTCGGATCGCAGCGCGTCCGGGAAGTCGGCGAGCGCCATCGGCGTGAGTGTCACGTCGTCGACGTCGAGACCGGCCTTGTCGAGCGCGCGGAGGACGAACGCCTGCTGGGAGGTGCCCTCGGCGTAGCCGATGCGCTTGCCCGACAGTGCGGCCAGCGAGTCGATATCGGCGCCCGGCGCGACGCCCAGGTTGAGGCTGTTGTCGGTCTGGACCGCGGCGATCACCCGCACGTCGTCGCCCGCGACGAGCGACTGCACGGCCATGATCTCGCCTGCCCACGCCACGTCGACGGCGTCGGCGCGAAATGCCTCGAGGATCGAGGGTGCGCCCTGGAACGTGGCGAACTCGTAGTCGAACGGCAGGGAGTCGAGGTTGCCGGACGCTGCCAGCGCGACCTGCTGTCGCTCGCCCTGGTCGGCGATGACGATCTTCGTCCCGGCAGGGATGTCGGTGGGAAGCGGACTGTCGGGCGCGAGACCGCCGCCCGCCGGCCCCGAACCACACGCAACGACCGCGGTCAGGACGAATGCGGCTGCGGTGGTGAATCCGGCGTGACGTAGGCGGAACATGTACTTCCCTCGGGCTCGAACGATCGACGGTGAGGCCGTCCGGACGGTGCCGGGGGCTGAGGATCATCATCGAGATCGAGCGCGGGGGTCACCACAGTTAGCGTCAGCGTGATCCGAAGTCCTCCCGGCGCAGGCGAGGGTGCAGGCCGTTGCGGAACGGGCATCCGATGAGTAGGCGCAACGCCCGGCTCAGCCCGGAGGGGTCGTCGACCGGTTCGTCGAACGGGATGCGGACGTCGTGGTCGCCCCGGCCCGATTCGATCCGCAGCCGCACGCCGTACCGGTCGATGCCGAGCGGACGGATTCGTCCCCCTCGCTGGGCTTCCGGTACCCGGCGGGCGATGCGCATCACCAGGTCCGCGTGCTGTTCGTCGAGGTGCTGGAGCCACGCGGTCTCGAGTGCGGCGAACGGGTCGGGCGCGGCGTCGAGCACATCCACGACGTTCACGGCTTCCGCCCCGGTCGTATCGGCGGCGACGACGGAATCGATGCTCAGTCGCAGGAGTACGGATCGGTGGCCCACGTCGAGAAGCTCCGGGTGGGGCAGGGTTTCGGCGATTTCCGCGGCGAGGGAGCGGGGTTCCCGGACCGGGTGCAGGATGCCGCTGAACCAGATGAGCGAGCGCACCGGGTTGCGGAGGGCCAGCGGTGAGTGGTCGGTGAGTTCGAGGACCGCGGGCAGTCCCGCGCCGCCCGCCTGCCCCGCGAGTGCGGCGGCGGGGCTGTGCGTGGGCACGACGATCGCGAGGTCGTCGTCGGTATGGAGGTGGTGGATCGTGGTGGGGACGGGATCACAGCCGTCGACGGCGAGGTGGGACGTGTCGGCGCGGATGAGGGCGGTGCGCACGCGTTCGGCCGTGGTGGGCGCGGGGACGGCGGTGGACGTGGTGGTGTGCATGACAACCCTCCTGGCTATGTAGGTGAGGCAAACCTAAGTCATCGCCCTCGGGGTGGCAAGAGGTCCCGGGTCTAATCTGGGATGCGTGCCGATCCCTCTTCCCCTCGGAATGCCGCCGTCCCACGAGGAGCCGCGCGGACTGCTGGACGGGCTGCTGACCGGACGGTACGACTCGCCGGACGATGCCCGCGACGTCACCGGACCGTTGTTCGCGCCTCCGATAGTCCCGGCCCGCGCGATCACCGTCCCTCCGGGCCGCGACCTCGTCGTCGAACTCGATACGTCGGGCCCGCCCCCCGTGCCGGCTGGCTGGCGACCGGTGCGTTACCAGATCGGTTGCACTCCCGAGGTCCTCGACGATGTCCTCGCATTCACGGCACCCGCGCCGCTGGCCGTGTACGTGGACGGACCCGGCGACACGCTCGCCGACACCGCACGCGCACTCACCGAGGCCGGGCATGTACCGGGTCTTCCCGCAGGTCACGGCCCCGACGCGGTCTCCGACTTCCTCGCGGTCCTCGCTCACGCCGACACCGGCTACGTCGCCCGCACGACCAGCACGGAGGACGTCGTGGCGCTGCTGTCCGGGACCGCGGCGGCCCTGAGCGGTTTCGACATCCGGGAGGCACTCGCGTCGCCCGACGTGTCCTGGTTGCAACGGCTGATCCCCGAAGCGGCCGCCGCACTGCGGGAAATTCTTCTGGCCGTCGAAGTCGACGACCCCGACCGGGTCGCGCGCGAACTCGGCGAACTGGGGCTGTCGGCCGGCTGAACGGCACCGGCCCGACACAGCATTCAGCAGACCCGAGGTGGGTAACCTCGTAGGCGTGCCACGTATCGCCTATTTCGGCCCGTCGGGAACCTTCACCGAGATGGCCCTCGCCCGCTTCGAGGAACTCGGTGCCTTCGATGCCCCGGTCGAGCGGATCTCCGCCGCCAGCCCTCCCGCGGCCTTGCAGATGCTGCGTGACGGCGACGTCGACGGAGCGGTCGTGCCGATCGAGAGTTCGGTCGAAGGCTCTGTGCCGCCGACCATGGACGGACTCGCCCTCGGCTCGCGGCTGCAGATCGTCGCCGAAACCGAACTCGACGTCGCCTTCACGGTGGTCGCGCGGCCCGGAGTCGCTCGCGAAGATGTCGCGACCATCGGTGCGTATCCCGTCGCAGCGGCCCAGGTGCGGCAGTGGATCACCGACAATCTTCCGGGCGCCGCGATCGTCGCCGCGACCTCGAACGCGGGGGCGGCAGAGGATGTCGCATCCGGGAAGGTCGATGCGGGGGTGGCCACCGCGCTGGCCGGCGAACGGCTCGGTCTTGCGGTACTCGCCGACGGCGTCGCGGACTTCGCAGGTGCCCGCACCCGGTTCGTGCTCGTCTCCCGGCCCGGGCCGATACCGAAGCGCTCCGGTTGCGACCGCACGTCGGTGGTCCTGCAACTCCCGAATGTTCCGGGTTCGCTGGTGAGAGCCATGACGGAACTGGCGACCCGCGGAATCGATCTCACCCGCATCGAATCACGCCCCACCCGTAAGGATTACGGGACCTACTTCTTCCATCTGGACTGGGTGGGCCATATCGACGACGCGCTCGTCGCGGAGGCACTCAAGGCCCTGCACCGTTTCGCTCAGGTACGGTTCCTCGGTTCGTGGCCGGCAGTGTCCGAGCACGGGGTGCCTCCCGTCTCCGACGACGACGATGCGCAGTGGCTCGAGCGACTGCGCCGCGGAGAGGAATAGCGGTGAGCGGAAAGTTGATATTGGCCCGGCACGGCCAGACGGTGGCGAACGTCGCACGGCGCCTCGACACCAAATTGCCCGGCGCGGAACTGACCGAATTGGGAATCGAACAGGCACGGAGCCTCGGACGCAATCTCGTCGAGCGCGGCCCGTCGCTTCTCGTGGCATCGCGGGCGATCCGGGCGCGGCAGACCGCAGAGCAGGTCTCTCCCGCCGTCGGGCTCGACACCTCGGTCTTCGACGGCCTGCACGAGGTGCAGGCCGGTGATCTCGAGGACCGCAGCGACGAGGAGTCGCACACCCTGTTCATGAAGGTCTACGAGGAGTGGCACAGCGGTGACCTGCGCACGCGGGTGCCGGGCGGCGAATCGGCGATCGATGTCCTCGATCGGTTCGTTCCGGTGATCGACGCATTGCGCGCCGACCATCTCGATGAGGGGTCGGGGGACGTCGTCGTCGTCAGCCACGGCGCAGCCATCCGTCTCGTCGCGGCGTACCTCGGCAAGGTGCCGGGCGGGTTCGCCACAAGCAATCATCTGGCCAACACCGAGACCGTCGAACTCGTGCCGGTGCGGGGCGGGGGCTGGGAGTGTGTGCGGTGGGGCACGTTCACCGGCCCGTTCCGCGACACCCACCGCGCCGGCGCCGACGACCCGATGGGCTGAGATCGCGCAGTTCACGCGGACTCCCGCACTCGGCGTCGCCCTCACCCGTCGCGCGCATACCGGCGCGCACCCCGTCCCTCCGGTGGAGTGACGTGCCGCGGTGTCGATCGTTCGCGGGCGAAACCGCCGGGTATCGTCGAGCCGTCCGGATGAAGTAACGATCGGTAGGTTGGGTGCGGTACATGGATGGTTCCACCGACGACGCCGTCGACCCGCTCGAGGGTCGGGTCGTGCCGGATGGGGAGAACGCGCAGTCCGATTGGCGGACGTTGCAGCCGCTCGACCTCAGCCCGATCCTGTCGGCAGCGCTCGACGCCTTCTACGAGACCGGGTTCCACGGGACATCGGTGCGCGAGATCGCGCGGCGGGTGGGCGTGACGGTGCCCGCGCTGTACTACCACCACGAGAACAAAGAGGGCCTGCTCATCGCCCTGCTCGAGCTGTCGACCAGCGACGTGCTCTCGCGAGCGCACGCCGCGGACGCCGAGGGTGCCGGTGATCCGGTGCGCAGACTCGCGAACGTGATCGAGGCGATCGTGCTCCGGATGACGATGCGGTCGGCGCTCGCCGCGCTCGAAGGTGAGGCTCGGTATCTCAGTCCCGAGAACCGTCAGCGGTACCGCGCGGTACGCAAGGGCATAGAGGAACTGGTGCGCGAGATCGTCGAGGAGGGTGCTGCGACGGGCGACTTCGACGTCGACGACCCGGCCGAGACCACCCGGGCGCTGCTCGGGATGTGCCAATCGATCCCTCGCTGGTACCACGCGGAGGGCACCCTGAGCCCCGAAGCGGTCGCGAAGAAGTACGTGGCGATCGCCCTCAAGACGGTCGGCGCCCGCCGCGATCCGCTCTGACGGTCAGGCGCGACGCCGGAAGTCCGCGGTGCGCTTGTCCTGGAAGGCGGACACGCCTTCGGCGAAGTCCGGACCCGCGAGCAGATCGAGCTGACCTGCGCGCTCACGGCCGAACGCGTTGCCGAGTTCGGTGAGCGTCGCGTCGTTGATCGCCCGTTTGGTGGACGCGAGGGCCACAGACGGACCGTCTGCGAGCCGGACGATCAATTCTTCGACCGCCGTGTCGAATTCGTCGTCGGGGTAGACATCGGCGATGAGACCCGATGCGAGCGCTTCCGGCGCCGGGAGTCGTTCGGCGAGCATCGCCATCCGCAGGGCCCGGGCGCGGCCGATCGACGCCGCGACGAGCGCCGTAGCACCACCGTCGGGCATCAGGCCGATCTTGGCGAACGCGAGCAGGAAGTAGGTCGATTCCTTCGCGACCGTGAGGTCGCACGCAAGGGCGAGTGACACGCCGACACCGGCGGCGACACCGTTGACCGCGCCGACAACCGGTCGCGGAAAATCCCGGATCGTCGCGACGACCCGGTTCGCGGCGTCGATGGTGTCGGGCGCGGGAGGAGCGCTCAGGTCACGGCCGGAGATGTCGGCGCCCGAACAGAACGCCCGTCCGCGTCCGGTCAGGATCGCGGCGCGGACGGTGGGGTCGCCGGCGTGCTTGTCGAAAGCCTCGGCGACGGCGACCAGTGTGTCGGTCTTGACCGCGTTCATACGGGCGGGACGGTCGATCGTGACGCGCAGGATTCCGTCGCCGACGCTCGAGGTGACTCCGGGCGGGTCGGTGCTCATACGCTTCTCCTCGGTGTGGTGGTCGACTGCCTGCGGTGACGGCGCGCGGCGGCGAAGCCTCTCCTCTCCCTATCAGACCTGCTTGTCGCGCGCTGGCTACCGAGTCCGTTGACCACGTGCTGAGCCCGTGGTAAGTCTTTAGCGATCGATAGGTACGCGGTTGGGAGTGGGGCGCTCCGCACTCCTCGCACTCCGGCCGGCCCTGCTCGAACCCCTCGAAAGGAACGTCATGGCACAGGCCGTCATCGTCGACGTGGTCCGCACCGCCGTCGGCAAAGGCAAGCCCGGTGGTGCGCTTTCGGGTACGCATCCCGTCGAACTTCTGGCCCACGTCCTGCGTTCGCTCGTCGAGCGCAACAACCTCGACCCGGTCCTCGTCGACGACGTCATCGGCGGTTGCGTGCAGCAGGTAGGCGAGCAGGCACTCAACATCTCGCGCTCGGCACTGCTGTCGGCGGGTTTCCCGGATTCGGTGCCGGCCACCACCATCGACCGTCAGTGCGGATCGAGCCAGCAGGCTGCGCATTTCGCGGCTCAGGGCGTCATCGCGGGTGCGTACGACATCGTCATCGCGTGCGGTGTCGAGTCGATGAGCCGCCTCCCGATGGGCACCTCCTCGATCGGGCAGGACTCGTTCGGCCCCGGCGTCGCCGCCCGGTATCCCGAAGGGCTGGTCAACCAGGGGATCTCGGCGGAGCTCATCGCCGCGAAGTGGAGCTTCGACCGGGACGCCGTCGACTCCTACTCCGCGCGTTCGCACCAGCGCGCCGCCGCCGCGATCGCGGCAGGAAACTTCGACCGGGAGATCGCCCCGATCACCGTCACGAACGCCGGCGGCGAGCAGGTCGTGCACAGCGTCGACGAAACCGTGCGCGCGTCGACCACCGTCGAGGCTCTCGCGGGGCTGCGTCCGTCCTTCCGCATAGACGAGTACGCCGCGCGATTCCCCGAAGCACAGTGGCTCATCACCCCCGGCAACTCGTCGCCGTTCACGGACGGTGCGTCGGCCGTTCTGATCATGAGCGAAGAAGCCGCCACCAAGCTGGGTCTGACTCCCCGTGCACGATTCCACTCGTTCGCCGTGGCCGGAGACGACCCGCTCTACATGCTCACGGCGCCCATCCCGGCTACCCACAAAGTGCTCGCCAAGTCGGGACTGTCCATCGACGACATTGACTCCTACGAGGTGAACGAGGCGTTCGCGCCCGTGCCGATGATGTGGGCCGAGGAGTTCGGCGCGGACGAGGCCAAGCTCAATCCGTGGGGCGGGGCCATCGCACTGGGTCACGCACTCGGCTCGTCGGGTACCCGCCTGCTGAGCACGCTCGTCAGCACCCTCGAAGCGACCGGTGGCCGCTACGGCCTGCAGACGATGTGCGAGGGCGCGGGTATGGCCAACGCCACCGTCATCGAACGTCTCTGACCCACCGCCATACCGAATCTCCCGTCTGAAATCCCTACAGCGAAAGGCTTTTCATGATCGTCAACGACAGCGTCGCCGTCGTCACCGGTGGCGCCTCGGGCCTCGGCCTCGCCACCGTCAAGGCCTTGCTCGCCGACGGCGCCCAGGTCGTCATCATCGACCTGCCGTCCTCCAACGGCGAGACCGTCGCCAAAGAACTCGGCGACCGGGTCCGCTTCGCGGCGGCAGACGTCACCGACGAGGCCGCGGTCACGGAGGCGCTCGACCTCGCGGAATCGCTCGGCCCCCTGCGCGTCGCGGTCAATTGCGCCGGCATCGGCAACGCTATGAAGACGGTGAGCAAGAAGGGCGCGTTCCCGCTCGACGCCTTCAAGAAGGTCGTCGACGTCAACCTCTTCGGCACGTTCAACGTGATCCGCCTGGCCGCCCAGCGCATCGCCGAGACGGAACCGATCGACGGGGAGCGCGGCGTCATCATCAACACCGCCTCCGTCGCGGCATTCGACGGTCAGATCGGCCAGGCCGCCTACTCGGCATCGAAGGGCGGCGTCGTCGGCATGACCCTGCCGATCGCACGCGACCTCGCCTCGCTCCTCATCCGCGTCGTCACCATCGCACCCGGGCTGTTCAAGACCCCGCTGCTCGGCTCTCTGCCGGAGGAGGCGCAAGCGTCGCTCGGACAGCAGGTTCCGCACCCCGCGCGTCTCGGTGACCCCTCCGAGTACGGCGCTCTCGCAGCGCACATCGTGTCCAACCCGATGCTCAACGGCGAGGTCATCCGTCTCGACGGTGCCATCCGCATGGCGCCGCGCTGAACCTCGCGGAAGAACCCGCCGGGAGGATCTCGATGTTCGACCTGACAGGCACACGTGCGCTGGTCACGGGCGGTTCCGCCGGGCTCGGCTTCGGAATGGCGCGGGGTCTCGCGCGTGCCGGCGCAGACATCGCGCTCTGGGGACGAGACACCGCCAAACTCGGGCGTGCGGCCGACGAACTGAGCGGCTTCGGTGTCCGCGTGACGACGCGGTCGGTCGACGTGTCCGACGAGCATGCGGTGGCCGACGGTGTCGCATCCGTCGTCGACGAATTCGGTGGGCTGGACACGGTGGTCGTCAATGCGGGAATCGGTGCGACACTGCAGAAGTTCCACGAGTCGTCGACGGAGCAGTACCGGAAAGTGATGGGCACCAACGCCGACGGTGCGTACTTCACGTTGCGGGAGACGTCGAAGGTGCTGGTGGATCAAGGCACCGGCGGGTCGGTGATCGTGACGTCGAGCCTGGGGGCGTTGCAGGGTGCGGGACGCAACCAGGCGTACGGCGCGAGCAAGGCCGCGGTGCTCGCGCTCGCCAACGGGTGCGCCGTCGAACTCGCGCGCTACGGCATCCGGGTCAACAGTGTGCTGCCGGGCTGGATCGCGACCGATATGACCGGGCCGCTGCAGGACTCGGACGTGTTCAACCGCAACGTCATCTCCCGCGTGCCGTTGGGTCGGTGGGGACGGCCGGAAGATTTCGAGGGTATTGCCGTGTACCTCGCGAGCGACGCATCGGCGTTCCAGACCGGAAGCGCGACGGTGATCGACGGCGGCTACAGCATGTTCTGATCCGCGGCCCGGGCGAGTCGATCGAAGGAACGAGGCGCGGGCTCGACAAGGCTACGGTGAGGCACATGGACGTCCGCCGCCGCGTCACCGAAGCCCGGGTGGCCCGTCTGGCCACCGCAGACGGGTCCGGCGAACCGCACCTGGTCCCGATCGTGTTCGCCCTCGACGGCGATGCGATGTACACCTGCGTCGACGACAAGCCGAAGACCACCCGGCGGTTACGTCGCCTCGCAGACATCGCGGCGAACCCCCGCGTGAGTGTGCTCGTCGACCACTACAGCGACGACTGGTCACAGCTGTGGTGGATTCGCATCGACGGCATCGCCACGGTTCACGCCGCGGACACCGATGCGGGCGCCACCGGCCTCGACGCGCTGGCGCGCAAATACCCGCAGTACCGGTCGAAAAGACCACCGGGACCGGTGATCACCATCGCTCGGCTGCGCTGGCGATCATGGTCGGCGTGAGTCCGAAGTAAGCGAGAGCATCGCTTCGGCGACCTCCTCGACTGCCGCTTCGGGGATCGCTGTGGAAGCTCCGTCGAGCACCAGCAACCGTGCTTCCGGAATCTCGTGCGCGATGGCCTCGCCGTTGCCGACAGGAAAGAACGGGTCCCGCCGGCCGTGTACGACGAGCGTGGGGACATGGATCTGGGAAAGGCGCTCGCGCCAGCGGGGTGTGCAGTCGAGCTTGGAAAAGACGGTTCCGAGCTGATTGGCCATCTGGATCGGGGTTGTTGTGCCGGGTGTTCGGTCCCAGATCCGCGCGGCGGTCGCGCGTGCGATGACGGGGGCGTCGCCGAGGATCTCCGCGCTGGCAGCGGCGAACTCCGCTACCGCCTTTCGGTCGGTCCAGTCGGGCATCGGAAGCGCGAACAGTCGATTCATCGTCGCCTGGTCGTGGTCGGGGAGGTCGGGGTCGCACTTGCCGGGCGCGACCGCGCGGGTGCCCACCAAGGTGAGTGCCCGGAACGCGCTGGGGTGCTCGAGCACAGCGAGCTGGGCGACCATCCCACCCACCCCGATTCCCGCAAGGTGCGCAGGCCCGCCGCCGAGCGCGTCGGCGAGGGCCGCCGCGTCGGCGGCGAGGTCACGCAGGGTGTAGTTGGGTGTGTCCGGGTCCGCCGTCGTCGACTCACCGCTGTCGCGCAGGTCGTACCGCACGACGCGACGTCCGCCCGCGGCGAGGTGCTCACACAGTCCATCGGGCCAGGAGAGCATCGTCGTCCCGCCGACGAGCAGGACGAGTGGCGCATCGGGGTCACCGAAGGACTCGACACCCAGATCGACCCCGTTGGCACCGACAGTGGTCATCTGCCGCTCAGCTTTCCGACGCGGCGGCAGCCGGCGCCGTCTTCGAACAGCGGGCAGCCTCGACAATCTCGGCGTCGACGATCCTCATGACTTTGCCGCGTGTATCCCATGATCTCGACTCCCTCTCGATCGAGCTTCGTGCGCGTCCGCTCCCCGGAAGCAAGGCCCGCAACAGCAGGGAGTGGATCGGACGTTACTCGGACAGACCGGAGCCACTCCCCGATCTCATCGGCCGACCCACTTCGGCGGCGCTTGTTGACCTCGAGTCGGCTCGAGGTGCTGTGCTGTCGGCACACCACCACGCGGTCGACGTCGGCGACTCGACCGAGTTGCCCACACCCACTTGGAGGAACCGTGATCGCTTTCGGGCCACAGCTCATCGGCCGCACCGAGAAGGCTCTCAACGCTCTGCTCGCCGTAGCTCTTGCCGAGGAGAACCTGGTCGAATCACAGTGGGTCGCGCTGCGCCTCGCAGAGGGCTCGGACGGCTCGCAGGAACTCGCCGTGCTGGTCCACGACGTCACCTACGCACCGGACGGTGCGGCAGTCGTCGATTATTTGATAGCCCGCGGTCTGGTCCGCGCCGACCGACTCAGCGCGTCTGGACGAGCAACCGTGGCAAAGATCGAGCGGCGCATCGAAGAACTCACGTCGGAGATCTGGAAGGCGGTCGATCCCACCGACCGCGCCGCCGCCGAGCGCGCCCTGAACAGCGTGCTGGACCGGGCCCGTTCCGTCCTCGCAGCCCGGTAGTTCCCACCGCGGTGCGCGTGCCGCGGCGGCTTCGGTCTCGAGGTCACCGTGGTGACCGAGATTCGACGCGCAAACACGCTCAAATCCCGCGTGGGACAACTTGATTACGACAAGTGTTGCGGAACAACAGTTTGAAACGCCCTGAAAACGGCCCCGAAACGTCCCTCGCGCCCTCGAGTGCATCAACCCCCACACGCACCACCGGAGCATGCCGTGACCACTCGGCCGACTCCGCTGCATTCTGTGCCCCGGTCCTACGATGGGAGGGTGTCCGATTTCCCCGAAAAACTCATCCGTGTCAGCGCGGTCGTGCTCCGCGACGCCGACGGGCAGGTGCTGACGGTACGCAAGCGCAACACGTCCCGGTTCATGCTTCCCGGCGGAAAGCCCGAACCCGGAGAGTCGGCAGCCGAGGCTGCGGTGCGTGAGTGCGCAGAAGAGGTCGGGGCGGTGCTCGACCCGGGGTCGTTGCGACGGATCGGGGTGTTTTTGGCGGATGCGGCCAACGAACCGGGCTGGAAAATCGAGGGGACGGTGTTCGAGCACCCCTTCGTCGGCATCACGGGCAGCGCGGCGGAGATCGAGGAGATGCGATGGCTCGACCCGGCACTCCACCCGTTGCCCGGCGATCTCGCACCCCTGCTCGAGCATTTCGTCCTCCCGGCGATCGCGCGCTGACAGGCTGCGCACCCCGGAGGGAAGTGCCATTTCCGGAACGGTATTGCGTCGTTCTCGTGAATCGGGAAATGTGAGCGGCACCAGTACCACACTGCACACGTTCGCACGGAAGGATTCTTCATGGCGCTCACCGCCCTGCTCGAACTCGAATTCAAGGCCGACGCACTCGACGACGCGAAAGCGGTGATGAGCCGGGTGCTCGGCGAGACCCGCGAGTTCGACGGTTGCGACGGAATCGAGATTCTGGTGGACCGGACGAACGAGGCACGCTGGGTCGTCGTGGAGAAGTGGCGTTCGGCCGAGCACGATGCCGCCTACCGCAAGTTCCGCGCGGGCGAGGGCGCCATCACCGATCTCGGTCCGCTCCTGGCCGGAGCGCCGAAGCTCACGCAGTACACAACCCTCTGAGTCGCACCCCACAGACGACGACAGCGTGGCATGCCTCGGCATGCCACGCTGTTGCGGTGTCGGACGACCCGCAGGGTCGTCAGAGCGATAGACGCTTGCGAGCTGCGGCGTATTCGTCGGCGAGTCGCTCGACGACGCGAGCGGTGGGAGCGATCTCGTCGATGACGGCGATGCCCTGACCCGCACCCCAGATGTCGCGCCACGCCTTCGCGGTGCCGTCGGGTGCGGTCTTGTCGTCACCCAGGTTCATCGCGGACGGATCCGAGGTGGCGAGGTTGTCGGGGTCCATGCCCGCGCGGCTGATGCTGCCCCGGAGATAGTTGGCGTGCACCCCGCTGAACAGGTTGGTGTAGACGATGTCGGAGGCCGACGAGTCGACGAGCATCTGCTTGTACTCGTCCTGGGCGTGTGCCTCCGTCGTCGCGATGAATGCCGACCCGATGTAGGCGAGATCCGCGCCGGCAGCTTGCGCAGCGAGTATGGAATTGCCGTGCGCGATCGCGCCCGACAGCAGCAGCGGACCGTCGAACCAGCTGCGGATCTCCTGGACGAGAGCGAACGGAGACTGCGTGCCCGCATGTCCGCCGGCGCCGGTGGCGACCGCGATCAAGCCGTCGGCGCCCTTCTCGACGGCTTTCTTCGCGTACCGGTTGTCGATGACGTCGTGCAGGACGATGCCGCCGTACGAGTGGATCGCGGCGTTGACGTCGGCGCGTGCCCCGAGCGAGGTGATGACCAACGGCACCTGGAACTCGACGATCGTCGCGAGGTCTTCTTCGAGACGGTCGTTGGACCGGTGCACGATGAGGTTCACCGCGTAGGGCGCGGACGGGGTCTCGGGATTATCGGCGTCGTACCGGGCGAGTTCGTCGGTGATCCGGGTGAGCCACTCGCGCAGTTGCGAGTGCGGGCGGGCGTTGAGGGACGGGAACGACCCGACGACACCCGAGATGCATTGTGCGATCACGAGATCGGGGTTGGACACGATGAACATCGGCGACGCCACGACGGGCAGGCGCAGGCGATCCTTCAGAATCGGCGGCAGACTCATATACGTAACTCCTCGTGGGTGAGTGGTCAGACTTGCTCTAGCTGTGCCGCCATGCGGGGGATCAGCGCCTGCAGGCCCTTGACGGGGCGGATCATGACCTTGAATCCGACGATCCGGTCCCGGTCGTCCCACTCGATCAGGTCCACGCCGTTGACGTGTACGCCGTCGAGATCGGCGACGAATTCGAGCACCGCGGAGTTCGGGCCGTACCACTCGCCGACGTAGTGGAACCCGGTGTCGCCGCCGAACACGGTCAGCGCCGCCCGGAGGTACGCGACGGTCTTGGCCTTACCTTCCTGCGGGGTGAACACGGCCGGTGACAGGAAGACGGCGTCGTCGGCGACGAGTGCGTCGAGCGCGTCGAGGTCGTTCGTCTCGATCAGGTGATGCCATCGGTCGATCACTGCCGGGCGGGCGGGATGCGTCACGTGGGTTCGCCTCTCGGTGGGGTGGGTCCGAGCGTAGAGTCCGGCGATTAAACGGTCAACAGTGACTGTTCGTGATTCCGCCCCGGGCGGGGTGCACGCGGGTGCCGGTCCCCGGCGGTGCAGTCGCAGAGGCTAAGGTACGACGGGGCGGCGCGTGTCGCGTGCCTCGTCGTGACATCGAAAGTGGAGGTAACCGGGATGTTTGAACTCTTCGGCATGATCGTCGTCGTGCTTTCGATCGCTGTCGTGACCGTCGGCACCCTGATCCTGCTCGTGATCTCGACGATCAACCCGCATTTCATGCAGCGCAAGGCCAAGAACCCGAGCCTGGTCAAGGCCGACGCACATCGCGCCGAGTAACCAGCCCGTCAGACCGGCCGGAGAGCGCCTACCCCCAGCCCAGCTGGTGGAGGCGCTCTTCTTCGATGCCGAAATAGTGCGCGATCTCGTGGACCACCGTCACCAGTACTTCGTGGACGACGTCGTCGTCCGTCTGGCAGATATCGAGAATGGCGTCCCGGTAGATCGAAATCGTGTCCGGTAGCGACCCCGCGTAATGGCTGTCGCGCTCGGTGAGCGCGATCCCCTGATACAGACCCAGCAGATCCGGTTCCTCGTCATGGCG
Organism: Rhodococcus sp. NPDC058639; assembly: GCF_042717545.1. Lineage (NCBI taxonomy): Bacteria > Bacillati > Actinomycetota > Actinomycetes > Mycobacteriales > Nocardiaceae > Rhodococcus > Rhodococcus sp. NPDC058639. The sequence continues at coordinate 109,701 of NZ_JBHXRF010000001.1, read as the reverse complement.
CGGTTCGACGAGCACCACGACGTTGTCGATCGCGCGCGCCAGTTCGGCCGGGATCTCGTCGAGCGCCTCCGAGACGAGCTCCTCGAAATGCTCGTCGCTCATGTGTACGCCCATCACGGACCCGGGAGAGGAACGGCGCCGGGCAGCGGACTCGGCAGCGACCTGCCCTCGGGCAGCGGTTCGGGCGCCACCGGCGGCTGGCCGTCGATGAGGATGTCACCCTTCGCCGATCCCGTGATGGACGCGAATCCTCCGCCTTCGACCTGCTTACCGATGGAGCAGTTGACCTTGCGGCTGCCCGCGAGCCAGCTGTCGTACCCGAGGTTGTCCCAGAACAACGTCAGCGTCTTGTTGCGGAGCGCCTGCGGGTCGCCCAGATATTCGCCGACCAGCCTCGTGCACGTCTCCTCGAGGTACCGGTCTTGATCTTCGATGCTCGGAAGACCCTCGGGGAACTGCGACGACAGATCGACCGTGGCGACGACCTCGAACGCGTGCGGTTTCGCGCAGTCGACGGGGTCGGCCGGGATGCCGTTGTTGATGCCGATGCACACTCCGGTGTCCCACGCCCGCGACTGGTCCTGCTCCGCCACCCGTCCCTGGATGGGGAGGAGATTGCCCGTCGTCGACGAGAACTGCAGACCGCACCGCAGCGTTCGTTCTCCGGCGGCCCATCCGGCCTCACCGGGATTGATCAGACCGACGCTGAATTTACCGACCGGATCGAATCGGCTCTCGAGGTAGTTCATCGCCGCCGGGACACACAGTTCGTCGCGCAGGGCGGTGAACCGCATCACCGACGGGAATCGGGAGCCGGGCCCCCACTCGGCACCGGGGAACGTGCTCAGATCGATGTCGGCGACCACCTCGAACAGGTGCGTCTGCTCGCAGTCGACCTTGGTGAGATCGCCGGCGTCGAGAGCGGTCCAGGTGAGGCAGTCGCCCGTCGATGCAGTGCCGAATGCTTCGCCCGCCACGGCGCCCGTGGTCGCCACGCTCCGGCCCCTGTCGGTGGTTCCGTCGGTGGAACCCTCGAAACCCGCTACGACGAACGTCGCGACCGCGGCGAGCACAGCGCCCACGGCGACGAATATCAGCGCGCGGCGGGTCAGCCTCGCGGAAGGCGGGCGTCGGTGGGGCTGCTGCTCAGATTCTTCGGCCATCACGTTCCATCATGCCCGTTCGTGCGGCCGGCGGTAGCGTCGGATCATGACCGATGAGCCTATAGATCCGCGAATTCTCGAGATCGCCCAGCATATGTTCGACGCGGCGCGCGCCGGCGATGCCGCGACCCTTGCCGAGTATGTCGACGCGGGGGTACCCGCGAATCTCACCAACGGTTCCGGCGACACGCTGGTCATGCTCGCGGCGTACCACGGTCATGCGGATGCGGTGCGGGTGCTTGCCGAGCGGGGTGCAGATCTCGACCGCCTCAACGACAAGGGCCAGTCGCCGCTGGCGGGCGCCGTGTTCAAGGGAGCCGAAGACGTCGTGCGGGTTCTGTCCGAAGCCGGTGCCGATCCGCGGCTCGGGCATCCCACCGCAATCGATACGGCCAAGATGTTCGGGCGCGAGGACTACCTGGAACTGTGGCAGCGGTAGGCTTCCAGTCGTGATCGACCTCAAGTTCCTCCGCGAGAATCCCGACGTCGTGCGTGAATCGCAGCGCACCCGAGGCGAAGACCCGGGCCTCGTCGATACCCTGCTCGAGGCCGACGCGGCGCGCCGTGCGGCTGTCCTCGCCGGCGACAACGCGCGAGCCGAACAGAAGGCTCTGGGTAAGAAGGTCGGTCAGGCCGCCCCGGAGGAGCGGGCCGCGCTGCTCGAAGGAGCGAAGGAACTGGCCGCCAAGGTCAAGGAACTCGAGGTCGAGCAGAACGCCGCCGAGCAGACCCGGGAGCGCGCGCACCTCGCGATTTCCAACGTCGTCGAGGGCGCCCCCGCCGGTGGCGAGGACGATTTCATCACCCTCGAGACCGTCGGTGAGCTCCCCACCTTCGACTTCGAGCCCAAGGATCACCTCGCGCTCGGTGAGTCGCTCGGGCTCATCGATATGGAACGCGGAGCCAAGGTGTCGGGCGCGCGCTTCTACTTCCTCACCGGCTACGGCGCGCTGCTGCAGCTCGGTCTGCTGCAACTCGCCGCACAGAAGGCCACCGCGAACGGGTTCACGATGATGATCCCGCCGGTGCTCGTGCGTCCCGAGGTCATGCAGGGCACCGGGTTCCTCGGGCAGCACGCCGACGAGGTGTACCACCTCGAAGAGGACGATCTGTACCTGGTCGGTACGTCCGAGGTTCCGCTCGCGGGCTACCACTCGGGCGAAATCCTGGACCTGGAGAAGGGTCCGAAGCGGTACGCGGGCTGGTCCTCGTGCTTCCGCCGCGAGGCCGGCAGTTACGGCAAGGACACGCGCGGCATCATCCGCGTGCACCAGTTCGACAAGGTCGAGATGTTCGTCTACTGCAAGCCGGAGGACGCCGCTGCCGAGCATCAGCGTCTGCTGTCGTGGGAGCGCGAGATGCTCGCCTCGATCGACGTGCCCTACCGGATCATCGACATCGCCGGCGGCGACCTCGGATCGTCGGCGGCCCGGAAGTTCGACTGCGAAGCCTGGGTGCCCACCCAGGAGCGCTACCGCGAGCTCACGTCGACGTCCAACTGCACGACGTTCCAGGGCCGCCGGCTCAACGTCCGGTATCGCGACGAGAACGGCAAGCCGCAGATCGCGGCGACCCTCAACGGGACGCTCGCGACGACGCGCTGGCTCGTTGCGCTGCTCGAGAACCACCAGCAAGCCGACGGCTCGGTGAAGGTTCCGGCGGCGCTGGTTCCGTTCGTCGGGCGTGAGGTGCTCGAGCCCGTCGTCTGAGCGGAACGGACTGTCCGAGATCAATACGGGGACAGAGTTTGTTTTTGGGCTATAAACGAGCCATAGGTCTTGAATAACGCCTAGTATCGGTCAATGCAGAAGGTGTTGGTCGTGTACGGCACTCGCCCCGAGGCGATCAAGATGGCTCCGGTGGTCTCCGAACTGCAGCGATCCACGGTCGTCGAACCGGTGGTGGCCGTCACCGGCCAGCACCGCGCGATGCTCGACCAGGTCAACTCGCTGTTCGGCATCGAACCCCGTCACGACCTCGACATCCTGACGCAGCGCCAACGACTCGAGGACATCACCTCGAGGGCACTCGACGGGGTCTCCCAGGTCATCGCCGCCGAGAAACCGGCCGCCGTGCTGGTCCAGGGCGACACGACGACCTGTTTCGCGGCGGCGCTGGCGGCGTTCTACGGCAGGGTGCCGCTCGTGCACCTCGAAGCGGGCTTGCGCACGGGAGATCCGTCCAATCCGTTCCCCGAGGAGATCAACCGCAGGCTCACCTCCCATCTGGCGTCGCTGCACCTGGCACCGACGCCGACGTCGTGCGCCAATCTCGTCGCCGAAGGCATTGCGCGGGAGAGCATCGTCATCACCGGCAACACGGTGATCGACGCGCTGCACCAGGTGATCTCCCAGGACCTTCCGCCCACGGACGACGACCTCACCCGTGTGCTCGGAGCGTCGCAACCGCTGGTGCTCGTCACGGCCCATCGCCGTGAATCATGGGGGGAGCCGATGGCGAACTCCGCCCGTGCGATCGCGACCCTCGCCGCGCGTTTCCCGCATCTGACGTTCCTGCTTCCGGCGCATCTCAACCCTGCCGTCCGGGAGATACTGCTCCCCCCGTTGATCGGCCTGCGGAATGTCGTGATCACGGAACCGCTGTGCTACAGCGACTTCGCCCGTGCCATGGATCGATCCCTTGTGGTACTCACCGACAGCGGCGGAGTGCAGGAGGAGGCACCGAGCCTGGGGAAGCCGGTCATCGTGATGCGCGAGACCACCGAGCGACCCGAAGCCGTCGCCGCGGGCACCGTGGAACTCGTCGGTACCGACGAGCATCGCATCGTGCGCGCCGTGTCACGTCTGCTCACCGATCACGATGCGTACGACGAGATGGCCCGGGCCGTCAACCCGTACGGCGACGGCCGTGCCGCCGCCCGCTCGGTCGTCGCCATCGAGAGTTTCCTGGGAACAGGTTCGGGGCCTGAGGAATTCGTCCCCGCCTCGGTGGCCCATACCGTCTGACGGACCCGGCACGATCCACCGGAACAGGTGCGTCAGCGCCACAGACCCCGGGTGTCGTAGACGACCTTGCCGGCGAGCAGGCTGCGCGACAGCGACCGGAACTGGTCGTGGTCCACCAATTCGATCACGATGTCGGCCGCCGCGATTGCATCCCGGCACCGCTCCATGCGGACGCGCTCGTATCCCTGCAGGGTGTCGGGCACCTCGGTCACGAAGGGGTCGGCGAGCAGGATCTCGACGTCGGGTAGTGCTTTTGCGATGAGTTCGACGACCTGCAGCGCGGGGCTTTCGCGGATATCGTCCACATTCGCCTTGAACGTCAATCCGAGGCACGCGATCGTCGGCTCCCGGAACCGCGCGCATTTGTCGATTGCCTGCTGGGCAACATAATTGGGCTTGGAGTCGTTGATCTCGCGGGCCGTCCGGATCAGTTTCGCGGAGTCGGGTGAGGCACCGACGATGAACCACGGATCGACCGCGATGCAATGTCCACCCACGCCCGGTCCCGGATTGAGGATGTCCACCCGGGGATGACGATTGGCGAGACGGATCACCTCCCACACGTCGAGGCCGAGTTCGTCCGAGATGTAGGACAATTCGTTGGCGAACGCGATATTCACATCGCGGTAGGCGTTCTCGACGAGCTTGGCCATCTCGGCACTCGACGCGTCGGTCAGGCAGATCTCGCCCTGGCAGAAGACCCGGTAGATCGCCGCGGCGCGCTCGGCACTGGTGGGCGTGATCCCTCCGACCACACGGTCGTTGGTGACCATCTCCACCATGATCCGGCCCGGCAGGACGCGTTCGGGGCAATGCGCGACGTGTACGTCCGCGAGTCCTTCGTCGTGCGGAAGGTGCAGGTCGGGTCGTCGATCTGCGATCCAGCGGCTGACCTGCTCGGTGGTACCGGGAGGTGACGTCGATTCGAGGACCACGATCTCCCCGCCGCGCAGTTGTTCCGCGACCTGCTCGGCGGCTGTCCGCACATACGACAGGTCTGCGGTGTGGTCGGCGTTGAACGGCGTAGGCACCGCGATGATGTACGCGTCGGCGTGAGGCACAGTGGCGCTGGTGTGCAACATCTTCGATGCCACGGCACCGCGCAGCGCCGCCGCCAGATCGGGCTCCGCGAACGGGGCCTCGCCCTCCGCGACCGCATCGACGATCCGCGGATCGATATCGACGCCCGTCACGTCGATGCCGCGGGTCGCGAGCATCACCGCGGTCGGCAGGCCGATGTAACCGAGTCCGACGACGGCGACGCTACCGGTGAAAAGCTCAGCCATGGTGCTCCCTCAGTGTCGGTCGGCCGCGCGGTTCTCCGCGTCCGGTGCGCTCGTAGGGTGGGGTGGGCCGGACGAGTTCGGCCAATGTCAGGGCCAGGAAGCGGGTGTTGGTATCGAGGTAGCGACGCCACATGCGCCGGGGTTCCTGGAGGAGCCGGTATGCCCATTCCATCCCCATGCGCTGCCACTGTTCGGGCGCCCGCTTGGTGACACCGGCCAGCACGTCGAACGACCCACCCACTCCGTGACGGAGCGGCACACCGAGTTCTTCCTCCCAGCGCCGGAGGAAGTTTTCCTTGTGCGGTGAGGGCATGCCGATGAACAGCATGTCCGCGCCCGATCCGCGGATGTCGCGCACGATGTCGGCGCACTCCAGAACATCGAAGTAGCCGTGGTGATGTCCCGCGACGCGCAGCCCGGGGTACTGCGCGGTGAGGGTGAGGACGAGGGTGTCGAGCACCTGCCGGCGTGCTCCCAGGAGGTAGACGGATCTGCCCTCGGCGTCGGCGCACTCGAGCAGCGCGGTGAACAGGTCGATGCCCGTCACCCGTTCGGGGAGGGGACACCCGAGCAGGTTGCCGGCCCACACGACCGCTTGCCCGTCCGCGAGGAGCAGGTCGCAACCGAGCAACGATTCCCGAAGTGCGCTGTCTCTCCGGAGGTTCACCGTTTTCGCGGCGTTGAGGACGCCGACGGTGAACGGAGTCCGGGAGTCGAGCGCCTCCCGGCACCGCGCCACCGCGTCGTCCATGGTGACCGGGTCCACGGGCATGCCGAACACCGTGGTGGAGCCGGCGCGGGATTCAGGCATCGGACTCTCCCGCGTCGGAGCCGGGGTGCCAGGCGTAGAGCAGCCAGCCGAGTTCGTAGGGCCGGCATTCGTTATCGACGGGCCCCGGTGGGAACGCCCGGTCGAGCCCCGGCAGGACCAGTCCGGGACGCGCCGCAGTCGTGACGGCGGACAGGGACCGAACGGCTTTTCGCGGTTCGCGACGCCCGACTTTGCGCCACACGACGTTCCGGTCGTCGCAGACGAGATCCGCCGACGACTCGGGGTGGGTGAAGAGCCAGTCCACTCCCGACTCGACCGCGGCGATGTGATCGTCTCCTCCGCATTCGCGCAGGTCGAACAACGCCATCGGTGCCATCGCGTGCTGATGGACGCTGTAGACGGGATAGCGCTCGACGACGGATCGCGCGGCAGATCGGGTCCGCGAATCGTAATGCCACCACCATTGGCCGGTGGAGCCCTGCACGGCGCAAATCCTCGACGCGGTGGCGTTGGCAGCTTCGAGAGCATCCGTGTCGCCGACGGCATCCGCGGTGCGGGCGAGGGCCTGGAGCGGGTAGACCTGATCTGCGAACGAACCGACGTGGTGACGTCCGATCTGCTTCATGTCGCGGATCCGGTGACGAGGCCCGGACGACAGGGAGTGGGGGAAGAGCCCCCCGGGGCCTTGTGCGGCCAGCAACCGTTCGGTGAGCAGGACGATCAGATCGTCGGTGTCCGCACGGTCCCGGACGGACACGGCAGCCGTGAGCGCCCACGCACAGTCCACGGTGAGCATCGGCTCACCGGACGTGCAGCGCCGTCGCAGTTCCTCGAGCACCTGCGGATCGGCGGACCCGCGCACCTCACCCGCGGCCCAGAGGGCGAGCGCGAGCACACCCGTGTCGTGGTGGTCGTGCGCGGTGGCGAGCACGCTCGTGACGAGGTCGTCCGCGGTGCCGCCGCGAAGGATGTGCCGCTGGATGTCGGTGGGGAGACGGCCGATTCCCAGCGCCGCGATCGCGGTGTAGCGCGGACTGTGGCCTTCGGGGTGCAGCGCCGTACCGGACGGCGTGCGGACAGCGCGCATGGTCTGTGGGAAGTCGATGCCCGAATACATGCCGGCGAGTCCCCGCCGGGCGAGTGCACCGAGATGCCGGACCCGGGACGCGGTCTCCACGTCGACAGCCTCGATCCGGGACCGACGGTCTCCGGTGCGGTCCGGGGCCCGGTTCCGGTGGACGCTGCTCACGGGTGCTGTGTCCGTCATGGGTTCCCCTCGTGCGATGACGCCGTTCGGTTCAGAGGTACCGGCTCGACTCGGCCGTCAATAACCTGATGTAAGAGTAAACAAAAGCGTAGAAAAAGTCTTGTAGTTTGTTTAAACCGTTGTTTGCAAACTTGGAATGTGGTTAGTTGGGGGAAGCTGAACCGAACGTGGCTCCGTGAATCCCTTCCGGCGACCTTCACCGGGGTGCCGGGAGTTGAGGGTCTCCGGACAGAAAGGGCGGCAGCCCGTGCGATGTCGACTGTGTGACTCCGACCGGTTGTCGAGTGTCGTGGACCTCGGCGCGACACCACCGTGCGAAAAATTCCTCCGCGCAGACGAACTCGACGCGCCCGAGACCACGTACCCGCTCCATCTGCGCGTGTGCGACGAGTGCCTGCTGCTGCAGATACCGGCTCTCATCACGCCGGAGGAGACCTTCACCGAATACGCGTACTTCTCGTCGTTCTCGGAATCCTGGGTGCGTCACTCGCGGACGTTCGTCGAGGACGCCACCGCGAAACTGGGCCTGAACGACTCCTCACTGGTCGTCGAAGTCGCGAGCAACGACGGCTACCTCCTCGAACATGTAGTGGAGAAGGGCATTCCGTGCCTGGGCATCGAACCGTCGATCAACGTCGGTGCTGCGGCGCGGGAACGCGGAGTCCCGACCGTCACCGCCTTCCTCGACGAGGAACTCGCGCGGTCGATCCGGCGCGACCACGGGCCCGCCGACCTGGTCGTCGCCAACAACGTCTACGCACACATCCCGGACCTCCGAGGATTCACGAGGTCGCTGCGCGGGCTTCTCGCCGACGACGGCTGGCTCAGCATCGAGGTGCACCATGCCTTGAATCTGGTGGAACTCGGGCAGTTCGACACGATCTACCACGAACACTTCCAGTACTACACGGTGCTCAGCGCCCAACGGGCTCTCGCCGTCGCCGATCTCGCGGTGGTGGACGTCGAACTGCTCCCCACCCACGGCGGTTCGATCCGGGTGTGGGCACGTCCCGCGTCCGCTGCCGGCGAACCGGGTCCCCGTGTAGCCGAGGTGCTCGAAGCGGAACGCCGGGCCGGGTTGCACGACGTCACGGGCTACCTCGATCTGGAGTCGCGGACACGGAGCGCGCGACAGGAGCTGTTGCGGTTTCTGCTCGAGTGCCGGGCGCAGGGCCGGAGCGTGGTCGGCTACGGCGCACCGGGTAAGGGCAACACGTTGCTCAATTACTGCGGAATCCGTTCCGACCTCATGGAATACACCGTCGATCGCAATCCCTACAAGCACGGCCGCTTCACTCCCGGCACGCGCATCCCCATCCTCGATCCGAAGCAGATCGAGAAGGACCGGCCCGACGTGGTGGTCGCGCTGCCGTGGAATCTCGAGCGGGAATTGACCGAGCAGTTGCGATTCGTCGCGGACTGGGGCGGGCAACTGGTGTTTCCCCTCCCCGTACTCCATACCGCGTTCGGTGGACCCGATATCGCGACCGGCGCCGACACCGACCTCAGGAGGCTCGTGCCATGAAAGTTGTCCTTTTCTGCGGCGGATACGGCATGCGGATGCGCAGTGCACTCGACGATCCGATCCCGAAACCCATGCAGATGGTCGGGCCGCGACCGCTGTTATGGCACGTCATGCGGTACTACGCGCACTTCGGGCACAAAGAATTCATTCTGTGTCTCGGCTACGGCGCTCAGAAGATCAAGGAGTACTTTCTCGACTACCAGCCGGCCCACTGCAACGACTTCGTGTTGCGGGGCAATCGGGTCGAACTGCTGGACAACGACATCAGCGACTGGTCGATTTCCTTCGTCGACACCGGACGGGAATCCGCGATCGGCGAACGGTTGCGGCGTGTCCGCGACCACCTGGGCGGCGATCCCTATTTCCTCGCGAACTACGCCGACGTGCTCACCGACGCGCCGCTCGACGACGTGATCGAGAAGTTCCACGAATCAGGCGCGGCAGCGTCGATGCTGGTGGTCCCGCCTCAGTCGTCGTTCCACTGCGTCGATGTAGCGAACAACGGTGAGATCAAGGAGATCACACCGGTGAGCATGCTGCCCGTGTGGGAGAACGGCGGCTATTTCGTCCTGAGTCAGGAGATCTTCGACTATCTGCCACCGGGTGGGGATCTCGTGGCGGACGTGTGCGGGGCACTGGCGGGTGAGGGCAGGTTGTACGGCTACCGGCACGAAGGATTCTGGAAACCCGCCGACACCTTCAAGGAACGCGCCGAACTCGACGACGGCTACGCCCGCGGTGTCCACCCGTGGACGGTGTGGGACACCGACACCACGGTGCCGGTTCCATGATCGGCCTCACCCCGGCATCCGTGCGGGAGGTGGCGGTCCTCGGAGCGCACTGCGACGACATCGCGATGGGAGTCGGAGGCACGCTGCTGACCCTCGCCGCACGGCATCCGGGACTGCGGGTGCGAGCGTTCGTTCTGTCCGGGGCCGACACTCCTCGCGAGATGGAGGAGAGCCACGCCTTGCGGGCGCTGTGCCCGCAGGCCGACCTGGAACTGAGCATGCTCGACATTCCCGACGGGCGGGCACCCGGATATTGGGAGTACGTCAAACTCGCGCTCGAGTCGTTCGGCAACCGCTGCGAACCCGACATCGTGTTTGCACCCCAGCGCGCAGACGCGCACCAGGATCACCGTCTCGTCGCGGAACTGACGCCGACCGTGTTCCGGGACCATCTCGTGCTCGGCTACGAAATCCTCAAGTGGGAAGCCGACACTCCCCGCACTGCGATCTACCACCCCCTCAGCCGGGAAACGGCGGAGGAGAAGGCGCGCATTCTGCTGAAGCACTACCCGTCGCAGGCCGATCGAGACTGGTTCGACGAGGAGGCGTTTCTCGGGTTGTCGCGGTTGCGGGGCGTGCAGTGCCATCATCCGCACGCGGAGGCATTCGTGATGGAGAAGGCGATCGTCCGATTCGGAGGTTCCTGATATGCGAGTACTCGTCACCGGCCACCAGGGGTATCTCGGCTCGGTCATGGTTCCGGTACTCCAGGAAGCCGGCCACGAGGTGGTGGGCCTGGACTCCGGGCTGTTCTCGGAGTGCCTGTTCGGACCCGCACCGGTCGAGCCTCCCGCGATCGATGTCGATCTCAGGGACGTGACCACCGCACACCTCGAGGGGTTCGACGCCGTGGTGCACCTGGGCGCATTGTCGAACGATCCGCTCGGGGCACTCGATCCGGAGATCACCTACGAGATCAACCACCGCGCGTCCGTGCGTCTCGCCCGTCTCGCGAAGGACGCCGGGGTGCGCCGTTTCCTGTACGCATCCACGTGCTCGGTCTACGGATCGGCAGGGACGGACCTGGTCACGGAGCAAGCACCGCTACGGCCGCTGACGCCGTACGCGGAGAGCAAGGTCCGGGTGGAAGCGGACGTGGCCGCGATCGCGGACTCGGGTTTCTCGCCGGTATTCCTGCGTAACGCCACCGCCTTCGGCTTCTCTCCTCGCCTGCGCGCCGACATCGTCCTCAACAATCTCGTGGCGTCGGCGGTGCTCACCGGCCGGGTACGGGTGCTGTCCGACGGGACGCCGTGGCGTCCGCTGGTACACGCTCGAGACATCGCCGCAGTGTTCGGCCGCGCGCTGGTCGCCCCGATCGACCGGGTGCACTGCGCGGCCTACAACGTGGGCACCGAAACGAACAACGTCACCGTGGCACAGATAGCCGATGCGGTGGCGGAGGCGGTGCCGGGATCCGAGGTCGTGATCACGGGGGAGAGCGGTCCCGATCCCCGCTCGTATCGGGTCGACTTCTCCTCGATGCGAACGGCATTCGGCGACGATGCCGTCCGATGGACCGTTCCGGAGGGTGCCGCCGAACTGTACAGCGCGTATCTCGCCTACGGAATGACCGGCGACGCGTTCGCTCATCGGTACACCCGCCTCGCCCACCTCGAGAAGCTGCGGAAACACGGGCTCGTGGACGGCACCTTGCGAGTCCAGCGCGACCCCCAACCGGTGACGCCGGGTGGCTGACAGCACCGAGTGGAGGCGGCGGGAGTCAGAGCTTGTCGAGCAGATCCTGCCAGGACCCCGCCGACGCGTCGCGCGGGCTGATCGTGGTGACCGGCAGCGGCCAGTCGATGCCGAGGTCGGGATCGTCGTACGCGACCGCGAGGTCTTCGAGCGGTTCGTGCGCCCGGTCGATGCGGTAACACACGTCGGCGGCTTCGGTCAGGGCCTGGAATCCGTGGAGAAACCCCGGCGGGATGAACACATGCGCGAAATCCTCGTCGTCGAGCAGGAAAGACTCCATCCGGCCGAACGTCGGAGAATCTCTCCGGATGTCGACCACGACGTCGTGCACGGCGCCGCGAGCGCATCTCACGAGTTTGGCCTCACCCCGCCCCGCGCGCCCGTGCATGCCCCGGATCACCCCGCGGTGCGACCGCGACTGAGAATCCTGGAGGAAGTCGCGGGCGCGGGTTGCAGGGGAGCCGGGCTGCTCGTCGAGGTAGAGGTCGAACAGTGCGGCATCGAACGTGCGCGTGAACAACCCGCGTTCGTCGCGAAAAGGTTCGGGCCGCAGCAACAGAACATCGGTCAGGCCGGTCGTGTCGATTCGCACCCGCTCATCCTGCAGGACCGAGCTGCACAGTCGCAACCGCTACCACAGCAAGGGAATTCGAGATGACGAACCGGTGCCGCGGTTGTGACCGGCCGGGCGCGGTGCGCGTCGTCGACCTCGGTGCGCTCCCGCAGGCCGACTTCTTTCCACCCGCCGGTACACCGCCCGGTGTCCCGGAGTCCCCGCACCTTCTCGCGATGAACCTCTGCCCGGCGTGTGGACTCGCCCAACTCGCCGAGGATGACACTGTTCCCGACGAACCACGGGGAGTGGAACCGCTGGCACTGCAACTCCAGGCTGCCGACGCGGTACGCACCGTCGCGGATGCCGGCCGGTTGCGAGGCGATACCGTTCTCGAATTCGGGAGCCCGCACGGAGGAACGTGGCTCCCGATGCTCGACGAGCACGGTCTCCACAGTGTGGTCGACGGCCCCGCCGATGTGGTGCTCGACTGTTTCGGCATCATGCACGAGCCGGACCAGCGGGCCGCATTCGCCCGGCGCGCCGAGGCGGTCGCCGACGACGGTGTGCTGCTGCTGCAATTCCATTCCCTGCTTGCCATTCTCGGCGGTGAGCAGTGGAATGCCCTGCGGCACGGGCATTTCGCCTATTACTCCCTGACCGCACTCCGGTACCTGCTGGCCGACGCCGGACTGCACATCGACGCCGCGTGGCAGTTCGATCTCTACGGCGGCACGGTGCTCGTCGCGGCCGGACGCGAACGTCCCTCTCGGGAGGACGCCACCGTCGCCCGGATCCTCGCAGACGAGCGTGCCGCGGGGGTGTGCGACCCGCAGGTCGTGCGGCGACTCCACGATGCCGCGGACCGGCAGACGGGCGGGCTGCGGCGATCGCTCGAGTCCGCGGCCTCCGCAGGCACGCGGGTCTACGCATACGGTGCGGCCTCACGGGCGGTCGCGCTGTTCGCCCGTGCCGGGATCGACAGCGGGCTCGTCGCCGGCGTCGCCGACGCATCACCGCTCAAGCAGGGTCGACGGATGCCCGGAACGGACGTGCCGATCGTCGATCCTCCGGCGCTGCTGGGCGCGGACCCCGATGTGGTCCTGCTGACCCTGCCCGACCTGCTGCCGGAATTGCGGGAGCGGTTTCCGGAACTCGAGGGCCGGTGGGTGCTGCTCGGGAACGAACCGCTCGGCACACTCTCCGTCCGGAACGGTCGACACCCCGGAGTAATGCGCCCATGATCGGAGATACCCGCTGCACGCTGGAGGACACATGCATGCCAGGCGTATCACCACCAATCTCCATGTACCCGACGTCGAGTCGGCGAAGGGCTTCTATCGCGACTTTCTGGGGCTGAGCACCGACGAGTTCGACATGGGCTGGGTGGCGCGTCTGACCTCGCCCGACACGGGTGCCCACGTCCAACTGGTCACCCACGACGCCACGGCACCCGAGGACTCGGTGATGTCCGTGCACACGGACGACGTCGACGCCGCGTACGACGAGGCCCGGCGGCTCGGTTACGAGATCGTCCACCCGCTGACCACGGAAGAGTGGGGCGTGCGCCGATTCCTGGTCCGGGCACCGGACGGCAACGTCGTCAACATCGTGCGTCACCGCGACTGAACGCGGGACGTGATGCCGGCGGTCACGCGACTCACGGCCGCGGCAACCCGCTGCTTGGCGGGATACAGCATCCGGACCGGTCCCGGGGCCACGGTCACCGCACTCAGTGCCACGGCCGCCCGGACAGTGTGTCGGTGGGAAAATGCCGCCCTCGCTGCTGCTCGCGCGTCGGGCAGGTCGCCGTCGCGGAACGCCCACCGTGCCCGGCGCAAGGATTGGTGATAGCGCAGGCGCCGCAGCGTCGCGTCGAGTGCCTCGAAGTCCTCCTGCGTCTGCGCCCACTCCGCTCCGGACTCGAACGACCGGATGAGTTGCCGTTCGAAGTTCTCGACGGTGGATTCGTCGCGGGAGTCGGAGTCGCCGCGCAACCGGTACCGGGCGAGCCGATCGGGAATGATGCGGACGTCGAACCGCGACGCGAGACGCAACCAGACGATCACCGATTCGTCGACCTCTTCGAGTCCGGATGCGTACGCCGACACCGCCTCCCATGCCTCACACCGGATCGCCGCCGTGTAGTACGGCACCTCGCCCCCGAGAACGTCTCGTACCGTGAGGCGTTCGTCGCCCGCTCGTCGTCGCGCTGTCCCGATCGAGCGCATGTATCCGCCCGGCAGCGGGCCGTCGTCGGTGAACAACTGGGCGTCGCAGGCCACCGCGGCGACGCCGGGGACCGCATCGAAAACCGCTCCGACGCGGGCGCAGAACTCGGGCATCAGATGATCGTCGCTGTCGAGCACACACAGAAACCGCCCGCGAGCCCGGGCGACTGCGGCGGCGATACCTCCGGCATATCCGCGATTGTCCTGACGCACCAGCCTGATTCGAGGATCGGCGAGGTACGGTTCGACGACGCGAGCCATCTCGTCGGACAAGCCGTTGTCCACCACCACGAGTTCCCAGTCGCCCCTGGTCTGCGCCAGGACGGACTCGATCGTCTCCGGTATGTACCGTTCGGTGCGGTATGCGGTGGTGAGGAAACTGAACGCGGCCGGTGACGTATCGGTGCCGGAATCCATGACGGCTACCTCCCTGTTCCCGGGGCCACGGGCCGGATCTCGTCCGGTTCCGCGCGGCCGGGCGCGAGACGATCCGTATCGAGCGAGAGCACGTGGCGCTGAGCGCCGTCGGCGTCGGACCACCGCACGTCGATCGCCGTCTCACTCAGTTCCACCGTGAGTCCGGTCGCGCCGACACCGTCGTCACCGGCCGTTGTCAGAGCCGTGGCCAGCACGACCGGCACGTGCGCGGTGCACCTGCTGCCGATCCACCATGCGGGTACGCGAGATTCGAGACGGTGCGACCACCAGCCCAGACCGGTGTGCGGATCTCCGCGCACCTCCTCGCGAACAGGATGAGCCGGGGAGGCGGCATAGGCCACGTGCAGGACCGGTACGTCATCCCGTGTGACGAGGTGGCCGCATCCGCGGGCCTCGACGTCGAGCGAGGGGTGCAGCGGCCAGGTGGCGCGCACGTCGTGGCGACCGCGTCCGTCGAGTAGATCGATGACCAGGGCGGTAGCTCCGCCCGGCGGCGCGACGAGCCATCGGCGGTGCACGACGGGCTCGGGGAGTCGCTGGTACCCGTCGTGCTCGGCGTCGACGATTCCGCGCGCGAGATCGACGGACCGTACCTGTACCTGCGCCCGGTCGCGCCACAGGAACGCACCGCCGATGACCGACTGGTCGGCGTCGTCGACGGACACGGTCGGATGCGCCCGCGTCCCGCGATGCACCTGCCGCCAGGACGGATGCCCGTAATAGCTTGCTGCGCCCGGGTGACCGATGACGTCCTGCCCGTCGACGGCGAGTGTCACAGCGAGGGCGTCGGCGTGCCCGTGCGCGGCGAGCGAGAGGTATCCGAGCGAGCCGACGTCCATCGTCAGGCGCCGTCCCCCGGAACGCAGCACCACCAACCCGCCGTCGGGTGCGAAGAAGCCGGCGGGAGGTGGGGGGACACCACCGGAGGGGCGCGTCGCCTCGTCCACGGTGCCCGCCAGCCAGAGCGCGGTGGGAGTGAGGCGTCGACATCGTCTTGCGTCCTCGACGCCCAGCACCGCGCCGACCGTCCCGAGGTGGTCCCGTACCGTCCGCAGAGGCGCGGCATCCAGGCGCACCGCGAAGCCCTCGTCGTCGTCGCCGTAGCGTGGTTGCGGATCATTGTCGCCGACGACCGCCGCGAGAAAACGTGCACTTCGGGTGATCGCCTCGACGAGTTCGGGGGGCGCGTCGCCGTCGCGTCGCAGCATCGCGGTGGTGACGACGAGGAGCAATTCCGCTGTGAACACCTGATAGGCCGCGGCCTGTTCGGCGCCGGACCCATCGGGCAGAATCTGCCGGTCGGCCTCGGCACGAAGGGCTTCGAGGGCGTCACGTTCCCACCGCGGTGCCTCGCGCAGATCCGGGAACAGGACCGCCACCACGGCCAGCCCGGCGAGCTCGCCGACCAGATGATTGTTCGCCGAGCTGTACCGGGACCGCTCGGTCCAGCAGCGACGCGCACTCTCGGCGAGCATCCGCACGATGTTGCGGAACCGTTCGACGGTCAGCTCGGGACTGTCGCGCAGGCCCTGGAGCGCAACCGCCACCGAGACGGCGCGGATCCCGGCTTCGAAGGCACCGCGCCACGCGATTCCCGTGCCGGGAGGATTCCCGGCCATCCAGGTGTCGAGCTGCTCGAATGCCTCGGCTGCGTAGCGCGGTGAGTCCGTGACCAGCCACGCCTGTGCGAGCCACGGCAGATGCTGCAACCTGTTGAGTTCCCAGATCCACTTCGGGTCGCCCGCCGACACACGGTGGTCGATGCGACGGGACGGCAGTGGCGGCCAGTGGACACCGCCGGCGGGGTCGTGATTCCAGTCGATCGGACGGTCCAGCCGAGCTTCCGGATAGGAGAAGTAGGTGAATCGGTGGTCGAGCACCCGATCTGCTGCGGCGACAATCGCCTCGACGGCCGCCTCGTCCGTCTGTGCGATGACCCGCGCGCGGTCGCGGTCGAGCAGGACTGGGCGCTGATCGCCGGCGCGGAAACGTTCGAGTGCCGCGTGCCAGTCCGGGTTCGCGCCGAGAAGGTCGATGTCCGACAGCGGTCGGGCGGGTAATCGCTGGTCGATCGCGCGGCGAATGCGCCAGGCGATCTCGCCGGGGCTCATGGCCAGAAGTCGGTGCGTGTACCACTCGAGTCGTCCCACGGGGGTCCTCCGGAACCAGACGGGCATGAATTCGGACGGGCATGGAAAGCGCGCCCCCGCACCGCTCTAGCCGATGATAACCAAGCAGTTTGGAAAATGCTTCGTAAACTGGGCTCAGGGTATGTTTATTGCACTGAAAGAGACCTAGGGTATTCAAGATGGCACCTCCGAGGGTTTTCCCGTCCCTGCAGCAGGCGATCCTCCGAGCGCACCCGATGCGCGCCGCGACGACGATGTCGATGCAGCACCTCGAGTCCGCGGACGCGGATGTCGTCACCGGGTTCCAGGAACGCCGGTTGCGCGCGCTCGTACGGTGGGCGGCGGTGGCCTCACCGTTCTACCGGGACTGGTTCCGCCGCAACGGGGTCGATCCGCGCGCGATCAGAACGCTCGACGACCTCGGTAGCCTTCCGCTGATCGAGCGATCCGCGCTCGTCGCACATCCGGAGCGATTCCGCGCCTATCCGTCTCGCCTGATGTGGCAAGCACATTCGAGCGGTACGTCCGGCCGTGCCGTCACCGTCTACCGCACGCCGGGGTCGTCGATCTACGAAGCGTGTGCCCTCGACCGGCAGCGCCGCTGGTACGGGCTTCCGGCGGGAATGCGCAGGATCACGCTGGGCAACAGCGACTTCGCCGCTGACCATCCGGACGATCCTGTCGAATCGGTGCCAGGCGCACGGCAACTGCTGATTTCGAGCTACCACCTGACGCCCACCACTCTGCCCACGATCATGAGTGCTGTCCGCGCTTTCCGGCCCGACGTCGTGGACGGGTGGCCGTCCAGTATCGCCGTTTTAGCGGCGCTCCTGCACGACAGGGGCGAACGGCTACCGCTGCGCGCGATCCTCACGTCGTCGGAGATGATGCGTGACGACCAGCGCGCACTCATGCGGCACGTATTCGGCGGACCGATCGTCGATCACTACGGACAGACGGAACGTGCGGCGTTCGCCGCAACCTGCGAAAAGGGTAGCTACCACCTCTTTCCCGACTACGGAATCGTCGAAACGATCCCGGTTCCGGGGGTGCCCGATCGGTGGGAGATCGTCGGCACTCCGCTCCACAACTGGGGCTTCCCGGTTTTGCGTTATCGCACCGGGGACCGGGTGGGGCCGGCGCCGGCCGGACCGTGTGAGTGCGGACGTACGTTTCCGCGATGGGGGAGCCTCGACGGCAGGGTCGAAGACCGATTCGTCGCGGCCGACGGGCGACCACTGCCGTTGCCGTCCATCGTGCTCGACGACGTGACCGGAGTGCGGGAGATACAGATCGCCCAGCGCGCACCGGGCCGCTTCGAGGTACGGGTGGCGCCCGGCGCCGGGTACGACGCGGCGCACGTCGAGAACACTCTCCGACGCAACGTCGACCGCTACTTCGGGCCCGGACAGGACCTCACGATCGTGGCGGTCGGTGCGGTACCGCGCACCGCCGCCGGAAAACTGAGGACGGCGGTCGTCGAAGACGATCTCCGGGAACCGATGGGTCTCTCCTCGTCGTGAAGGCCGCGAGCGGAGGAAGGCGGGCACGGCGCCGGCGGTGGCTTGCCGTGCTCGTTGCGGCGGTCTCGACGCTCTCGTGCTCGACCGTGATGCCCGGAGATTCGCCGCCGAGCAGTACGCCGATGCAGATCGGGTCGACCGCACGGGTGGGAGCGCACGCGGCCGCCGACCCGGACGCCGCCCCGGACGTGGGGTGGCCCCCGACCTTTCCGCGGACCGCGACCTACTATCTTTCCCAGGACCGACTGCCGCCCGTGGGCGACCTCGCACGCTACGACCTGGTCGTCATCGATCACGAATGGGCGCACAGGGTTCCGCGCACGTACTTCGACGAACTGGAAGCGGTGAACCCGCGGATGCGGCTGCTCGCCTACGTCAATGTCGTCGACCACCCGGGTGGTCTCGGCAGCCCGCAGTACTGGGCCGGAAGGTACGACCTGTGGCAATTCTCCGACAGCGAGACGAGTTCGTTCCCGCAGGAGTGGCTCGCGACGACCGCATCCGGAACCACGGTCAGCGAATGGCCGGGCACGACGATGGTGAACCTCACGGACGAGGGCCCGCGGGTCGGTGGGGCGAGTTACGCCGAGTACGCGGCGGAGTGGGTGGTCGACCGGGTGTGGTCCGCCGGGATCTGGGACGGCATCCTTCTCGACGTCTGGGGTGACCGAATCTACTCCGCGGACAGTGACCGCTGGGACATCGACCGCGACGGGGTGGACGAAACCGATTCGCAGATCTACGGTCCCGGCAGTCCGTGGGCACGCGGAGTCGCGCACGCCGAGGCCCTGATCCGGGCGCAACTACCCCGCGACGCGATCCTGGTCGCCAACGGTGACCGCACCCTGGAGGGAGACGCGCTCGACGGACGAGCGTGGGAAAGCTTCGCCGATCCCTACGCCGAGCGCGACCCCCGCGTCGACCTCGGCCGCTACCTCGCCGCGACATCCGGACCCGGGCACCGGGATCCGGGAGTGTGGCTGACCATCAACCGGAAGCGCCTGGGTCCGAGCACCGAGGAACATCGCCGACGAGCGCGTTTCTTCGCGACCGCGACGTTGCTGGGCGACGGGTTCTGGGCTCCGATGGGCCTCGACTACGGCACGACCGGCTATTACGACGAACTCGGCGGCGATTCCGGTCGCGGCTACCTCGGCCGGCCCCTGCCCGAGGCCGCCCCGTCGGGAAATCCCACCCCCGGAGCCGGCGGCCGTCCGACCGAACCAGGCGTCTATCGACGCGATTTCGACCACGGAATCGTGCTCGTCAACGCGGGCGAGACCACCGAACGCATCGCGCTCGAGAGGCCGTACCGGAAACTGCAGGGAGTCCAGGACCCGATCACGAACAACGGGGAGGTCGTCGAGGAGGTGGAACTCGCTCCCTTCGACGGGATCGTGCTCGTCCACCCGGGCTCGTGAGGGACCGTCACCTCACCGTCGCCAGGTCGGCCAGCAGAGCCTCGAATGCACGCGCGGTCCGGGAGATCCGGTACTCCGATTCGGCCCGGCGGCGTGCCGCCGCACCCATCTCCGCCACACGCCCGGGGTTCGAGGCGAGGGAGACGAGACGCTCTGCCAGTGCGGCCGAATCGCCGACCGGCACCACGTAACCCTCGACCCCGTCGGTCACCATGTCGGGGATGCATCCACACGAGGTGGCGACCACGGGGAGACCTGCGGCCATCGCTTCCATCACCGAGATGGGCGCTCCCTCGTGCACCGAGGACAGGCACGCCACATCGAGTCCGGCCAGCAAGCTCGGAACGTCGCGCCGGGTCCCGGTGAACACGACACGGTGCGCGATGCGGAGGCGATGCGCCAGTTCCCGGAGTTCCGGTCCGCGAGGTCCGTCGCCGATCACCACCAGCTTCGTCGCGGGGTGGGTGCGAGCGACGCGTGCCACCGCGTCGAACAGCACGTCGTGGGCCTTCTGAGGGCTCAGCCGCGCGACGATCCCGACCGCGAATTCGCCCGGGGACAATCCCAATTCGCGTCGCGCCCGTTCCCGCTCGGCGGTCGTGGGTACAGGTCCCACCCGGATACCGTTGGTGATCACCACCTCCCGGGTCCGGGACCACGGCCGGCGACCCACACCTTCTTCCCGATGGAGATACTCGCCCTGCCGCCGCCCGAGCAGCACGAGTGCATCCGACAGGAACAACGTGGCCGTGGCCCAGCGGGGAAGGCAGCGGCCGCCGACCGACGTCAGATCCATATCGTGAGCGGCAACCAGATTCACCGGGACCCGTGCGATCCGGGCAGCGATCCGTCCGAGCCCCAGGGCGGCACGGTGGTGGTGGGTCACCAGCACCGCGTCCGTGCGATCGCGCCGCAGGTTCCGGACCAGCCGCGTCAGCCGCCGCGGGTCGTAGCGACTCGACCGCTGCACGACCTCCACCTCGAAGCCCGCCGCGCGGTATTCGTCGGCCAGCGGGCCCTCTTCCCGTAGGCACAGCACCCTCGGCCGGATCACCGCGGGATCGAAGTGCCGGAAGACGTCGAGCATGAGTACCTCGACGCCCCCGACGAACGTCTGATCCAGCACCAGTGTCAAGCGGAGCGGACCGGACGGCCGTACCCGGGACGAGGTGCGGACGACGGTGTCCAGGGCATGCTGCGTCGCACGCACGCTGCGGTCGAGAGTGAATTCGGATTCCACGCGTTCGCGACCCGCCCGCCCCATCTTCCGTGCCCGCTCGGGATCGGACAGGACGTCGAGCAGGCCGTCGGCAAGGGCCTGCGGGTCTCGGGGAGGGACGAGCAGACCCGTGACACCGTCGACGAGCATTTCCGGAATGCCGCCGACCGCCGTACACACGGCGGGACGGGCCGCGGCCATCGCTTCGAGCAACGCCATCGGAAAGCATTCGACGGTATGGGAACTGAGGGCGACGACGTCCATGCTGTGGAGCAGGTGTGCGACGTCCGGGCGCGAACCGGTGAGGAGAACGTGGTCGTCGAGTCCCAGTTCGGTGATCAGAGCCTCGATTTCGTTGCGGCAGGGACCGTCCCCGACGATGAGGAAACGGATCTCCGGGCGCGCGGCGGCCACCCGGGCTGCGGCGCGCAGGAAGGTCGCGTGATCCTTCTCGGGCCTCAGAGCGGCGAGGATCCCCACCGTGGGTGCCCGATCGGGGGCACGTGATGCGGGCGGAGTGAACGGGCCGGGATCGACCCCGTTGTGGACGATGGTGATCTTGTCGTCGGGAAAACCGAGTTCTCCCACCATGAACGGTCTCTGCGCCTCCGCGACTCCGAAGTAGGCATCTGTGATCGGGTCGAGGAGCCGGTCGATCCATCGGCGCACCGTGGAGATCGGTTCGGTGTCGCCGCAGTGATGGATCCACACGATCGAGCGGGGTGTCCGGGCGGCGAATGCAGCCAGCCTGCCGAGCAATTCGGCGTTGTATCCGCGTGTGATCACGATGTCCGGCCGGAACCGGCGCATCTCCCGGATGAGCATGACCAGGGCACGCGGTGCCTGCCTTCGGGTGGTGCCGAGCGCGACCGCCGGTATGTCGTGCTCTGCGAGCACGGGGAAAAGCGCACCCGGCCCACCGATGCACACCGCGGTCGCGGCGAAGCGGGTCCGGTCGAGGCGGGGAAGCAGCGTGGTGACGTGGCGTTCGGCGCCTCCGACCTCGAGATCGGGGACCACGTACATCACGCGGAGGGGGTGGGGGCTTTCCATGAGGACACCTCGCGGTAGAGGGCGTCGAAACGCCTCGAGACGACATCGACATCGAAGCGGGTCGCGACCCGCTGCCACGCCCCGGCACCCAGTCGCGCTCGCAGGTCGTGGTCGCAGACCACCAGGCGGAGGGCGTCGGCCAGGGCAGCGACGTCATCGGGAGGGACGAGGATCCCCGAGGTCTCGTCGACGAGATCGGGGATGCCACCGACTGCGCCGGCGACGATGCACACGCCGTGCGCCATCGCCTCGAGGACGGCCATGGGCTGGCCCTCGTTGCGCGACGGGAGGACCAGAACGTGGCTCCCGCGGAGAAGGCCGGGTACCTCGGCCGGGTCGACCCAGCCGGCGACGGACACGCTGTCGCCTAGTCCGTGATCGGCCACACGGCGACGCGCCGCTGCCACCGCGCCGTCACCCGCGATCGTCAGGTGCGCCCGCCCGGTGACGGCGCCGTCGCCGCGCAGCCGTGCCCAGGCGTCGAGCAGGCAGAACGTGCCCTTGCGCTCGCCGATCTCACCGAGGAAGAGGACCTCGACGGGTCCGTGATGGCTGTCGTGCGAGTTCGGGGAACGGGGTCGTACCGCATTGGGTACGACGATGATCCGGGCCTCGGGTGCGATTTCGGTGAGACGCTGTGCCCAGCTGTCGCCGAGAGCGACGACCGTCGCGGCTGCGGACAGGGTGTGCCGGATCAGGTGGCGCAGCGGCGCGGGGCTACGCGAGTGGAAGCGATGGAACTCGGCGCCGTGGACGTGCATCACGACCGGCACGCCGAGCGCACGTGCCCATCCGGCGAGCAGGGCTTTGCGAACGAAGCTGCCGTACGACGCCGTGTGCAGGTGGACCACCTCGGGACGCCTGCGTATCAGCGTGGCGGCGAATGCGGCCGAGCCTTGCAACCACACGGCGATCCGGAGGGCTGCCGACCCGTTGCGGTGTGTACTGATGTGCTCGATGTTCCAGTCGGACCACAGTCGAGTGCCCTGCATGGTGCGGACGAAGGAGGCGACACCACCGTGGGTGGTGGTACTCGTCGAAACCCACACGGCTCTTTGTTCTTTCATGCGGGTACCTCCTCGCGGCGCAGTTCCGGTGAACGGTCGGGCGTGCCGTATCTCCCGGCGCACCCGATCGCGGCGCCCGCGATCGTCATCACGAGGGCGTTGGTGACGTCGAGATTCCGCAGATCGGCGGTGACTCCGGTGACGAGCATGCACAACACGGCGAGAAGCGCGGCGATGGCGAGCGGCTGACCGAGCACGTTGCCCGCCGGAAGCGTGCGGTACGCGCGGACGAGAAGCCGGATCAAAAGGACCAGAATGGTGAGCCACAAAGCGAGACCGATCAGCCCGAGTTCGGCCGCGATGCCCATCTCGGTGAAGTGCGCGTCGATCGCGAATCCGCCCTCCCACGGGATCTCGGGCGCGAGTGTCCTGTGGAAGTAGGTGTTCACCGACGTGAATCGTCCGATACCCCAACCGGTCCACGGCTCTTCGCGAATAGCCCACGATGCTGTGGAGAATGTGTTGAACCGGTCGTGGATCTCGCTTGTGGAGCCCACCCCACCGGCCCTGCGGTCCGAACTCGTGAAAGTCGACCACGAGGTGGCGATGCCGGCCGCGGCGGCCGTGGCGGTGACGACGAATCCGGTGCGGAAGCCGCGCGCGAGAATCATGCCGGCGACGATGACGATGCCGAAGGCGAGCCAGACGGCACGGGTGTACGTGAGGAACACGCCGTACGCGCAGGCCCCGGCGACCACGAACAACAGCCACCGCCCCTGCCGGAGTTGCGTCCCGCGGGCGGCGAGGACGAGTGCGCAGACGAAGGCGAGCATGAGGATCGTGCCGTTGCCGATGGGCTGGTTCGTCACTCCTACCGCACGTCCCGGCCAGGTCTCGTTCTCGAGGATGTAGCGGGGCCACACCAGTGCGGGCGCACGGAACTGGAGGATGCTGACCAACGCCGAGTACGCACCGAGCGCGACGACGGTCCACAGCAGCGCCCGCACCGCACGTTCGGTGTCGAACGCGAGGCGCGCCACGAGAAAGGCCGTGAACGGGATGACGGTCCCGATCACGATGAATCGGATGACGGACATCTCTTCGCCGCTCAACGGGGCAGCGGCGGAGAACCGATGCGGCGAGACCATCGAGTAGACGTTCCACAGGACATAGATCCCCATCACGATCTCCAGCGCGCCGAGTCGGCGGAGGCGATGCATGCGCACAGAGACCCACATCGCGGCGGAACCGACGGCGACGAGGAAGAAGAGTACGAACAGATCTACCGGAAGCATCGGAATCTCGGGCGTGGGGACCCGCAGGAACATGGCGACCAGCAGCACGAGTACTGCGGTCACCGGGTGACTCGCCGCCGCGAGCAGCACTGCGAGTCCCAGCGCGGCAGGGACGAGAAGCGAGATCACGGGTTGGGTCCGGGACGGCCGGGGACGAGACGGCCCGCATCCTGGTTCCGGTGATGGCCGTTGCGTGCGGGAACTGCGTCCAGGCGCCGTACCCGCTCGAAACGCACCGGTCCGTAGAAGGCAGGAAAGGGCGCCTGCCCGCGTGACGGACGCGATCCGGGTCGGGGCGGGTCCAGCAGAACGCCACCCGCGAGGCCGGCTTGCTCGAGCAGTTCCGCGCTCTCACACGTCGACGCGACGCGTGCGCGTGCGCGATCGAGGACGAGCACCGTGCCGTCGGCGGCTGCACACAGCGAATGGATACCGGGGTCGTCGAGGAGCGGCGGAGCCTGCACCACAACGAGGTCGGCCGTGGCCCGCACCCGCTCGAGAACCGCCGTGAAACCGGCGCGATTCAACGGAACGTCGGGGTTCGCCAGCAGGTATCCGAGGGGTATCTCCCGTACCGTTGCCGTGGCACCGGAGCCGTCGGCCGGATCGGGACGCGCACCGTCCGTCTGGTCGCCGTGCGAGGGCCGCCGCAGGTCGGCGCGGAGCAGAACCACGCGTTCGCCTTCGGCTGCCCAGTACCCGGCGATCGCGCGGGCGATCTCTGCGGTAGCGGGCGTCGCGGTGGGAGCGACCACCGCCACGACACCCGGCCGGGCCGGGTTCCCCGGCCCGAAGATCGTCGCCAGCCGGGTCAGCCGCCGGGCACGCAGGCGATCGGTACGCCGGGATCCGCCGCGGGGAAGGTCCACGAGGGGCCTCACCCCCGTCTTGACGCGCACGTCGTGCGCTGTGCCGAGCCTGCCGGAGAGCATCGAGGTCACCACCGCCGCCACCGACCCCAGGATCAACCCGCCCACGAGCGCGATCGGAATGTCCCGCAGCGGGCTGGGTTCGGAGACCGACACACCGCCGTTCGGTTGCAGAACCTGAAGCTGGTTGGTGGAGTCGCCCTGCATCAGGTTGATCTGATTCTCGAGTTCGGAGATCCGCTGGATCGAGTACCCCGGCGGTGTCCCGCCGTCGGGCATCTCGCGGGCTTCGTCCAACTGGGTGCGGAGCGCCGCGATGGAGGCGTCTCTCTCGGCGCGCCGGACCGAGTCGACATCCCAACGGAAACTGGTCGCCAGAGCGGTCGCTGCGGCCACTGCGTCGCCCTCGCTGCCTGCCGTCGCCTCCACGTAGACCAGCGCGCTCGCTGCGGCCATACGCGCCTCGAAGGTCGTGCCGGGGGCCAACTCCGAGGATTCACGCATCCGAGACTGGTACGCGGGGTCGTTGAACAGATCGACGTAACCGAGGACCATGACCGCGTCCTCCTCCGGGACCCGGCCGGGGGAGGAAACGAAGAGGATGAACCGTGCCGTGTAGGACGGGGCGGCGGTGAAGGAATACACCGCCCCGGCAAGCACAGCCGCAAGCGCGATCGTCGCCACGACGGGCCAGAACCGCCGGATGCGCTGCAGCTGGATCTTCACAGTGGACGCGGTATCGACGGTGTCCCCGTTTTCCGGCGTCGCGGTGTTGTTCGTGAGTGCCATACGGAGGATCCGCTTCTATTCGGCGTGATGGTCAAAACAGTCTTTGAGTATCTTTCTACACGATATGTAGGATTTAGAGTTTGCTATAGCGCGCGTTTGATGGAGTATTGGTCCAGAATGTGCGTCAGATCGATCCCGTCGTCGCGCCCAAGATCGGATGGTCACATGACCGAGCGTCACTCGTCCGCGGACTACCCGGCTGTCACCGAGAGCGTCCGGATCGTCATCGCGAGCAGTAAGGATCGGCTGCGGAACAACGGTGACTCCGACGCGACCCGGACACACCGGGTGCCGATCCTCGAATCGCTGCCAGAGAGGGTGATTCGCTCCGTGTGGGTGCGCGCTGACGAGGTCCGTGAACCGTTGCGAGCACAGGCGCGAGCACAGATCACTTCCAGCAGAGACATGTTCGAACGGATGTCGTCGCTGAGCGAACCCACAGGGGGCGGTTACCGGTGAAGCGCGGGGACAACGCCGGCGAGTCGGGTGCGGGAGGGGAGTACACGGGCGGGTCCCCGCACGAAAACACCTCGGGTGGCCGGTCCCTGCTCGCATCGATCGGCAGAGTTGCCGGCGCCTCCGCGCTCGCGCTGGTCTTCGGCGAGATGGTGTCGCTGGCCCAGACCGTCGCGCTGGCGCGCTTGCTCAGCCCGGCGGAAATCGGCGTCTTCGTCGCCGGCACCGTACTCACCACGTTGCTCGGTACCTTCGTCGAAGGCGGGTTGCGATCCGGACTCATCCAGCGCGAGCACGACGTAGCCGACGCAGCCGAGACGGTGTTTCGTGTAACTCTGATCGCGGGCATCGCGATGAGCTTCGGGTCGCTAGCAGCCGCGCCGCTCATCGCCTCGGTCTTCGACAGCAGAACCGCCGGACTCGTGGCTGCGGCGACATCGGGGCTCCTCCTGCTCCAGGCGTTGAGCAACGTGCCCGAGGCGATGCTGCAACGTGAGTTCAGTGTGCGCCGCCGTCTCGTCGTCGGCCCCCTCGTCGCTGTGACCTATGCGGTGGTTGCGGTGGGACTCGCCGCACGGGGCTGGGGAGTGTGGAGCATGGTGGCGGGCACCTACGCGTCGTACCTCGCCCTCGTCGTCTCGGTGTGGCTGATTACCAGCTGGCGTCCGGGTTCCGGACGGGCTTCCATCGCGATGTGGCGGGCGCTCGCACGCTACGGGGCACCCCTCGTGTTCTGGATGGTCGGATCGCGGGTGCAGAACGCAACGGAAGCGGTCGTGCTGGGCCGCGGATTGAGCACAACCGACCTGGGCCTCTTCCGGTACGGGCAGCGCATCGCGCGGATACCCACCATGGCGATCATCGAAGTCGGTTCCGTCGCATTGTTTCCCGCTTTCTCGCGCATCGCCAGCCATCTCGACAGGCTTGTCCCCGCGTATTTGAGAGCACTGCAATGGGCGATCGTTCTCGCCGCGGCGTGCTCTGGTCTGATGATCGCCCTCGGTCCATCGGCCGTCGTCGTCGTTCTCGGTGAACCGTGGCGCGGTGTCGGCCCAGTGGTGGTCGCGTTGGCGGGCCTGAGCCTGGGCCGCGCGTGCATCTGCGTGAGCGAGGAGATCATCAAGGGGAGGGGCCGCACCGGTCTGCTGAACTGGTACACCGTCAGCGAGGTCGGCCTGGGACTCGGTTTGTTGCTGTTGCTCGTCGGTCCCTTCGGTATGGTGGGCGCCGCCCTGTCGGTGTCTCTCACCTCGATAGTCGTCGGGATCGTCGTCCTCGCGTTGACGATGCGGGTGATCCCGGTTTCGGCCCGGGCGATCTGCGGAGCCGTCCTTCCGCCGCTGCCTGCTGCCGCTCTGGCCACGCTCGCTGTGTGGATGCTCGAAACCGGTGTCATGCACACAGATTCACGTCCAGTCCTGGTGGCGGTGGCATTTCTCGTCGTGGGCGTTGTGGTTTTCGGAATCATCTACGTGCTTCTGCTGACGTTGTTCGCGCGGCCCGTGGTGTCCGACGCGGCAAACCTTTTGCTGCGCATCGTCCGCTCCCGGCAGCGGGCCGACGCCGTCCCCTCGCCGAGTGTCACTGCCCCGTTCCGACATCCCGAGGAGTGAAGATGCGCTCACACAGAGGAGTACGCCCGGAAAATGGCCCCGGCTGTCCGGCGCTGACCGCAGTGTCGCGGGCGGGGCCAGTGGTCCACTTGAGGCCTCCCCGGTTCTCGGACTTCCAGCGGTGGCGCCGTATCCGCCTGCGCGACCGTGAGTTCATCGAGCGGTTCTGGGCTTCGAGCCCGGTCCCGTGGGAGCAGCGGCACACCGAAGAATGGTGGATCCGTGAGTGCCTGCACCTGCGACGCGCAAGCCACAGTCTCGGATTCGCCATCGAGGTGGACGGGTTGTTCTCGGGACAGTGCACGCTGACCGACCTCGACCCTGACGCGCGCTCGGCAGAAATGGGAATCTGGATGGATTCCGCCCTCGGGGGCATGAGGGTCGGTTCCCTGGCCCTGGCGATGGTCGCCGACCATGCCTTCGGGGCGCTCGGGTTGCACCGCATCACCGCGCCGATCAGTTGTGACAACGAACCCGCGGCGAGGGCGGTACGCCGGGCCGGCCTCGTCCACGAAGCGACGATGCGTGCGTACTTCGACGTGGGTGGCTGTCCCAAGGACCACGCCCTGTGGGCCGTTACCGCAGATACTGCTCCGCCCGGTGGTTTCGTGGTCACCTTGTCGATACCCGGCATGCCACCGCGGGGGCGGCCACGGCCGGTGAGTGACCGCTTGCCCTCGGTCGTCGCGATCGTCACGACCGCGCGTTTTTTCGCCGGTTCGGTGAAGGGGCGGGTTCTTTCGCATCTTTCCTCCGGCAGGCAAGAGTCCGTCGCCGGTCGTCTCGACGACGACTCCACCTTCGTCCTGACGCCGTTGTCCCCGCGGGAGGCTCAGCACCACCGGAACGGACAGTTGTCCCCGCGCGGGCGCTCTCTGGCGCGGCGGGGGTGCGGCAACGGCTTACAGCCTGCCGACCTCCGCGCGGGCCGTGCACTGGCGTTCCGGGTCGTCAGCGGCGGGATCGCGCTGGGTCACGTCGCGCTCGAAGGCCTCGATGCGGTGCGGGGCAATGCCGTCCTCCGCGTCGAATCCGAGACGTACGAACCGCACACCGCCCTCGTCTCGGCGACGACGACGCTGATGCTGCACGGATTCCGTGATCTGGGTCTGCGCAGAATTCAGACGGAGATCGATCCCGACGATCCGCTCGCGACATCGTTCGCTGCCGCCGCCGGCCTGGAGTTCGAAGGGCGGATGTCCGGCATCAGGACGGAGACCGGATCGTTCGGGGTACGGGAACTGTGGGCGGCGGTGGCGGACACCGCGGCGCCCGCGGCAGTGACGCACACGGCCGGGGCGGAGCCCGGGGACGTGAAAGCGCAGGACATTCTGCCGACGCCGTACGGCACCGGTACTACGGAAGGGTCGTGTGATGACGGGAAGTCCGGCGTCACCAGAGGTCGAGATCATCTCCGGGGGTAAAATTTTCGAGCGCTCGGCCGAGATGCAGGCCCGCCTGCACGACATGGTCCCCGGGGGTGCGCACACCTACGCGCGCGGACCCGACCAATATCCGGAGTTCATGACCCCGATCCTCACGCACGGATCCGGTGCGCACGTCTGGGACGTGGACGGCAACGAGTATGTCGAGTACGGGATGGGGTTGCGGTCGGTGACCCTGGGGCACGGCTACCCGCCGGTCGTCGAGGCGGTGGCCGACACGATCCGCCGGGGCACCAACTTCAGCCGCCCCACCGAACTCGAATTGTCAGCTGCCGAAGACTTCCTCGACCTCGTTCCCGGCGCGGACATGGTGAAGTTCGCGAAGAACGGATCGGACGCGACGACCGCGGCGGTGCGCCTCGCCCGGGCGGTCACCGGACGCGACCACATCGCGGTGTGCGACCACCCGTTCTTCTCCGTCGACGACTGGTTCATCGGCGGTACCGCGATGAACGCGGGGATTCCCGCTGCCACAGCGCACCTCACAGGCAGGTTCCGATACGGTGACCTGTCCTCGCTCGAAGAGGTGCTGGCCGAACGGCCCGTCGCGGGTGTGGTTCTCGAGGCCGCGACCGCCACTGCGGAACCTCCTCCCGGGTTCCTCGAGGGGGTGCGCGCGCTGTGCGACCGCTACGGCGCGCTGATGATCCTCGACGAGATGATCACCGGGTTCCGCTGGTCCGAGCACGGCGCGCAGCATCTCTACGGTGTTCGCCCCGACCTGTCGTGCTGGGGCAAGGCCATGGGCAACGGGTTCCCGATCTCGGCGCTGGCGGGAAAGCGTGAGTACATGGAACTCGGCGGGCTCCGAACCGGATCGGACCGGGTCTTCCTCCTGTCCACCACGCACGGTCCGGAGACCGGATCCCTGGCAGCGTTCCGGGCCGTGGTGCAGGCCTACCGGACCGAGGACCCGATCGGGCGGATGGAGGCGGCGGGTGGGGCTCTCGCCGAGTCGGTGAACGCGTCCGCCGCGGACTCCGGGGTCGGGGATTTCGTCCGCGCGCACGGCAGGCCGTCGTGCCTGGTGTTCGCGACCTGCGACCCGGACGGTCGTCCCTCGCAGGCCTACCGCACGTTGTTCTTGCAGGAACTACTCGACCGTGGGGTTCTTGCTCAGTCGTTCGTCGTGTCGGCAGCGCACACCGACGACGACATCGCCCGCACCGCCGAGGCGGTCGAGGGTGCGCTCGACGTCTACCGCCGGGCGCTCGACGCGGGGACTGTCGACGGACTGCTGCGCGGGCGTCCGGTAGCGCCTGCGCTACGGAGGCGCGCCGAACCGAGGCAACTCGACACCTGACCTCCCAGTGTCTCCGACGTCCCGGTGCGGCCGGAGGTCTCGGAACAGGGAGAAGCCCTCAGCGCAGGATCAGGCAGGTGGACGAACCCGTGGCGAGCAGTCGTCCGTCGGCATCGCGCGCCTCGCCCCGCGCGGTCGCGGTGCGGCGGCCCGTGTATTCGCAGAAACCGTGCACCCGGACGACGGACCGACCGGGCTGAACGGGACGGACGTACCGGACCTGCAGGTCCAACGTCGTGTAGCCCACTCCGGCCTCGAGGGTGCTCGACACGCTCAGTCCCATGGCGGTGTCGAACATCGCCGCGAGCACGCCGCCGTGCACGCTGCCGACGGCGTTGGCGTGGAACTCCTGAGGCTCGATGCACACCTCGACGAACCCCTCGCGGGCGTCGGTGACGGCGAAACCGAGGGTCCGCGACGTCGGATGCTGCGGGATGGAACCGTCGATCATGCCGCGCAGGAAGTCGAGGCCGTGCATCTCGCGATTGGCGGCAGAGGTGGGCGCCGGATCGTCCCAGGTGTAGGTGCGCGAGCGCTCGGGTGCATTCTCCTCGGTCACCGTCCGACCGTATCCGATGCCCGAAAAGGTGAGTGACAGGCACCGGGGCCGCGTGGCACCCTGGGATCATGCGCCGACGACGTTGATCCGAACCGCACGATCCCAGGTCCTGCCGGGCGATTTCCGTCCGCGCAGTATGCATCCGCGCAGTGGCGTATGCCTCGATCCGGGAGTTCGTGCCGTTCTACGGCCTGTACGTCCTGTTGTTCGAAGATCACGGACTCAGCGCCGGCAGCATCTCGTCCCTGTTCGTCCTCTGGTCGGTGGTCGCCTTCGTCTCCGAGGTGCCCTCGGGTGCCTGGGCGGACACGGTGTCGCGACGAGCACTCCTCGCCGGAAGCGGCGTACTGCTCACCGCGGCCTTCACGATCTGGCTCGTGTGGCCGACGTACTGGGGATTCGCCGCCGGTTTCGCGCTGTGGGGCATCAGTGAGTCGCTGAAATCCGGCACCTTCGAAGCACTGGTCTACGACGAACTGGCCGCACGCGGCGGCGAACACCGGTACACAGCGGTGATGGGCTGTGCCGCCGCCGGGGAGATGGTGTGCGTGTTCGCCGCGACGCTGTCTGCGGCCCCACTGTTCAGCCTGGGCGGTTACGCGCTCGTCGGATGGACGTCCGTGGCGATCACCGTCGCCGGCACGCTGCTGGTGTTCACACTCCCGGCGGCGCCGAAATCGACGGAGGCCGACGAGATCGACGGCCCCGGCGACACCCTTGCCGCGCGGTACCTCGCAAGCCTGCGCGACGGCACGAACGAGGTCCGCACCGTTTCCGCCGTGCGTCGCGCCGTTGTCCTCACCGCTGCGCTGCTCGCGTGTCTCGCCTTCGACGAGTACTTCGGTTTGCTCGCACGGGAGGACGGTGCGTCCACAGAATTCGTGCCCGTTCTCGTCGCGATCACCGTGGTCGGGCAGGTCGTCGGCGCGGCAACGGCGGGACACAGCGCGCGGATGCGTGGCCGGGTGATGGGTGTGATCGTGGCGCTCGGCGCGCTGGCCCTGGCGCTGGGCGCTCTCGCAGGGGGTGTCGCGGGCTTCGTGGCCATCGGTCTCGGCTACGGCGCCCTGCACCACACCGCGATCGTGGCCGAGGCCCGGCTCCAGGAGACGATGTCGGGGCGCGCTCGCGCCACGGTGTCGTCCGTCGTGGGCGTCACGAGCGAGATGGCGTCGGTGGCGATATTCGCCGCGTTCGCCCTCGGCTCGGTGTGGTTGCCCGTCGCGATCCTCGTCGCGGCAGCGACAATGCCACTGTTCGTCCTGGGAGCGGTGGCCGGCCGGATGCTTCCTCCCGCCGGCGAGGGGGAGCCCTCAGGAAGCCCTTAACTCGTCCGCCTAGATTACGGGGCATGTATGCCCGATTTCTCCCTATTTCCCTCATCGCCACCGGTGCCGTCCTGGTCGGCACCGGCTCCGTGTTCGCCTACACCGACGACCCGCAGGTGACGGTCGTCGCCGAGACCGCGGACGGCGGCGACACACCGGATGCCGCCGCGGTCGCCGCCGCCCGGGACACCCTGCAGCAGGCGAGTCTTCCGCTGGCCCTGCTCAACGGCGGAGTTGGGCAACTCGCGGACGGAAGTCGCCAACTCGACGTCGGCGCACAACAACTCGCCGACGGACTCACGCAGGCGCACGAGGGTGGTAAGCAGCTCGCGGACGGACTCGGTCAGCTCGAAGGCGGCGTGGGGCAGCTCGGAGACGGCGCGTCGCAGATCTCGTCGGGGGTCGACGAGGTGGTCACCCGGCTCAGCGGGTTCGGTGAGATGCAGGGATCGGTGACGGCGCGGCTCTCCGTCGTCGCCGACACACTCGCCATGAGCGGCGATCCGGTCTCGGCGGGTACCGCCGATGAACTGCGTTCCCTCGTCGACATGCTGAACACCCAGGGTCTCGGACCGGACACACTCGACCAACTCGGGCAACTGCGCGACGGCGCTCGGCAGCTGTCCTACGAATTGACCTCGCCCGACGCACAATTCGTCGCGGGAATGACTCAGGCCGCCGACGGGTCCCGGCAGCTGCGCGACGGGCTGATGCAGCTCGACGACGGTGGCCGTCAGCTCGTCGACGGCACGGGGCAGCTCGTGGGCGGTGTCGAGCCGGTCGGCAATGTCGTAAAGGGGATTTCGGAGAACGTGCGTGAGGCCACCGGAGTGCTGCCCGCGCGGTCGTCCTCGGCGACCTCCGACGGAACGTCGGAACAGGTTGCCGCCGGTGCTGACGAGGCCGGCGTCGCGGCACGGCAATGGTGGCCGTACGCCCTGATCGCCGCGGGAGCTCTCGCACTCGCCGCGGCGGCCCTGCTGCCGGCCGGTGTACGGCCGGCAGCTCGGGTCGGACAGCGGCGAGCGGCGGAGTAATCGGGCGGGGCGGTGCCCGTCAGGCCTTGCTGCTGCGCAGTTCGTGGCCCTTGGAGGTCTTGCACCGCCCCGATTCGAGATCCCACTGCCAGCCGTGCAGGTTGCAGGTGAGCGTGGTGCCGTCCACCACCCCGAACTTCGACAGGTCGGCCTTGAGGTGCGGGCAGCGCCGCTGGATCTCGTAACCGCCCAGCTCGATCGACGCCGAGTCGTCGTGCGCCTCCGCGAACCAGCCGTCCGCGTACGCGATGCGCTCGTCGGTGAGGCATTTGAAGAACGTGTACAGGAACTCGTTGTACCCGCCGACCCGCCACGTGGTGAAGCGTGTCGAGAGGAAGATCGTGTTGACCCAGTCCGGCTCGTCGTCGCGTAGCACCGTGCGCACGATCTCCGGCGCGATGCGGAACCCGTAGCGGTACTTGCCTTCTCCCTCGACGGGCTCGCGGACGATGCGCTTGGGGAAGTCGAGCACCACGGTCTCGTCGCCCATCACGAGGCCGACGGGGTAGCCGATGCCGTCGCAGATGAGATCGGACTGCGCCATGATCGGCTCGAACTTCGCCCTGAGTGCCGGCAACAGCGGCTCACCGTCGGCAGGCGCCCACGTGGCCTTCTCCGCGGCGATGACCGGCGCGAAGCGCTGAGCCATGTCCTCGATGTAGGCGGCCTTGTTCGTGAAGATCGCCTCGACCTCGTCCTCGGGGATCGGGTGCGCCAGTGTCATCTTCTCGCTCCCGGCGAGGTCCACGACCGAGCCCGGGATCATCAGCAGGCCGCCGTCGCGCCCGTTGATGCGCAACTGTTCGAGGAACACCTTCTGGTCGGGGAAGATGTTGCCCTCGTCGCCGTGGTCGTCGTTGAGGTGGCGCAGTTCGTCGTCGAGGAAGACCGGCGGACCGGCGGACGGGACGATCCAGGTCGCGCCGACCTGTTCGATGTAGCTGCGGCAGCGGTCCATGCCGCGCTGGCGCTTCTGCTTGCCGAAGTTGGCTTTCGTCTTCTTCGGGATGTCGTAGACCATCGGATACCAGATGGCGCCCGAGTACTGCAGCAGATGGATGTCGATGTGACCGAACGCGTCGTGCATCGGGTCCATGTCGATGGGCCGCGCGTCGTTCATGTTGAACA
This sequence comes from Rhodococcus sp. NPDC058639, assembly GCF_042717545.1. Lineage (NCBI taxonomy): Bacteria > Bacillati > Actinomycetota > Actinomycetes > Mycobacteriales > Nocardiaceae > Rhodococcus > Rhodococcus sp. NPDC058639. The sequence goes on along the minus strand of NZ_JBHXRF010000001.1, from coordinate 74,837 downwards.
CGGTGGTCTCGCCGTCCGAGACGACGAGCCCGGAGTCGCCGATCGGGCCGTCCGCGGGCGCTCGCATCGCAATGATCATGATGTCGAGTTCGCCGGGTGCGAGGGGAGCGTCGGGCGCGTCCCGGATGCCTTCCTTGCTGATCCGGTGCTTGACCGAATCGGTGGTCTCGTAGAACTTCGTGAAACCGAGCGCCTCGAGTTCGCGGCGCAGATCCGGCACCGGGTAATCGGGCAGCAGCACGGTGGCGTCCTTGCGGACGTGCTCACTGAGCGTCCCGGGATCGAAATGGTCCTTGTGGAGATGCGAGACGTAGAGGTAGTCGACGTCGCCGAGGGCATCCCAGTCGAGGCTCGTGTTGTCGGGGAACGGTACCCACGACGCGAAGTAAGCGGGATTGACCCACGGATCGCAGAGAATGGAGCCTGCCTCGGTCCGGATGTGGAACCCGGCGTGGCCCACGCTGGTGATCTGCACTCGTTGCCTCCTGACGTGCTGACCTATGTACCTCCAGGGTAAGTGGAGAGGCCGTGGAGACACGCGGCAGCCCGCCGGGGCCACGGGTGCGCCACCGCATCGGCCACCCGGCTACGCTGGCCGACGTGGAACCCTTCTACCGGACGATCATCGGCGTCGCGCGCACTCTGTTCGCAGGCCAGGGACTGAAATTCTCCGTCACCGGGGAGGAGCACATCCCCGCGACCGGAGGTGCGGTCATCGCGATCAACCACACCGGCTACATGGACTTCACCTACGCGGGTCTGCCCGCCCGTCCCGCGAAGCGCTACGTGCGCTTCATGGCGAAGAAAGAGGTCTTCGACAACAAGATCTCCGGGCCGATGATGCGCGCGATGAAGCACATCCCTGTCGACCGTGGTGACGCCGGCGACTCCTACCGCCTTGCAGTCGAAGCGCTGCGTGCGGGAGAACTGGTGGGAGTGTTCCCCGAGGAGACCATCAGCCGCAGCTTCGAGTTGAAGAAGTTCAAGACGGGCGCGGCGCGGATGGCCGAAGAGGCAGGTGTGCCCGTCATCCCCATGATCATCTGGGGGTCGCAGCGGGTGTGGACCAAGGGTCACCCCAAGCGTCTGGGCCGCACCAATACGCCCATCACGATCAAGGTCGGCGCCCCGATTCCGCCCTATCTGCCGGCGTCGGCCATGACCGAACAGTTACACGCGACGATGGAGCAGATGCTCCACGAAGTGCAGGACTCGTATCACCACGAGCCCGGCGCCTACTGGGTGCCGCGCCGCCTCGGTGGATCGGCGCCCACACTCGAAGAAGCAACAGCCGAGGACGAGCGTGTCGCGGCGGAACGCCGGGCTCGCAAGGAACGCGAGCGGACCGAACGCGAAGGGCCGGACGGCGGCGACCGCGGCGTTTCGGCACAATGACGGAGTGAGTTCACAGCGCCCGAGCCTTGTCGCCACCGATGTCGACGGCACCCTGATCGACAAGTCCGAGCAGGTGTCCGACCGCACTCGGGCTGCCGTGCATGCGGTCGTCGACTCCGGTACGCCCTTCGTTCTGGCCACGGGACGTCCACCACGGTGGATCGCGCCCGTCGTCGAGCAGCTCGGGTTTGCTCCCCTCGCGGTGTGTGCGAACGGCGCCGTCCTCTATGACAGTGCGACCGATCGGGTGCTCAGCGCTGCGGTGCTCCGGGCCGACGAGCTCGCGTGGGTCGCCGAGGTGGCCGCTGCGGTGCTTCCCGGTTGCGGCCTTGCCGCCGAGCGCGTGGGGGAGAGCGCGCACGACGCCGCCACTCCGCAGTTCGTCAGTGCCCCGGGTTACGAACATGCCTGGCTCAACCCCGACAACACCGAACTCGCCGAGCACGAAGTGATCGCCGAACCGGCGGTCAAGCTGCTGATCCGGCTCGCCGGAGCGACGAGCCGTGAGATGGCCGAAGCGATCGCGCCGAAGTTGCACGGACTGGTCGACGTCACCTATTCGACGACCAACGGTCTGGTGGAGATCTCCGCAGCCGGTGTGACGAAGGCGTCGGGGCTACGTGAGCTCGCCCGTCACCTCGACGTATCGGACGACCGCATCGTGGCATTCGGGGACATGCCCAACGACGTACCGATGCTGTCGATGGCCCGCCACGGTGTCGCCATGGAGAACGCTCATCCCGACGCCAAGTCGGTGGCAGACGAAATCACTGCCACCAACGACGAGGACGGTGTTGCGCGGATCCTCGAACGCTGGTGGCAGTGATTCGTAGCTACCGGTGAACGGTGGGCCTCAGCCCACAGGCACCGGTTCGGTTGCCGGTTCCGGCGCGGGCGCACCCTCGGGTGCGGGTACCGCGATGTCGGTCGGCTGATCCTGCATCGACTGCTCGTAGGCGTCGTTGTAGGCGCGCAGCACCTTGGTGACGACCCCGGTGGCCTCGTTGAAGATCAGCGAACCGAACTCGAAGTCCGAACGCCAGCCGTCCGGCACCCGGTACTCGTCACTGGTGGGCAACCCCAGCTCACCAGTGTCGAGTCCGTATTCCTGCCACGCCTTGTAGATCTCGCCGAGCACCGCCCACACCTCGCCACCGGGGGACGAGTAGAGGGCGCCGTTGACGAACCGGGCGTGCTCGAAGCCGCCCTTGGCGGGGGCGATCGGCGACACGGCCGTGCCGAGACGGCCGGTTTCGCCGCCTTCCGCGATCCATTTCCGGGCGAGCGGGTTGTTTTCGGCGAGTCGCATCAGTTCGGCGACCAGATCCTGCACGTTCGCGCCGGTGTCGGCCGAACCGGCCGGCAGCGCGCCGGTGCCCGGTCCGGGACCCGCATCCCGCGGAGGATCGGTCACGACGATCGGCGGCGCGCTCGGCGCGCCCTTCGCGGCGGCCGCGGCGATGTCGCGGATCTTGTTCATCTGCGCGTAGCCGCCGTCGCCCGGGCAACTGGTGTTGCCGACGTCGCGGTGCGCGAAGATGATCGGCAGATCCACCGCTGCACCCCGCGGGTGCGGCGTGAACGACGTGCCCTCCGAGTACATGGTGGTGCGGCCCTTGGGGTCCAGACCGGCTGCGGCGAGCCGCCAGCCGAGGTAGTTGCCCACGTTCTGCACGGTCACGTCCGGCGGTGCGGCCGTGGAGAAGTCGCCCATCATCGCGATGCCGACGGTGTTCTCGTTGAAGCCGCCCGCGTGGGCGCCCTGCACGTTGCGTTCCAGACCGCCCGCACGTCCTTCGAAGATCTGTCCGTATTTGTCGACGAGCACGTTGTACCCGATGTCACACCACCCGAGTGTCTGCGCGTGGTACGCGTAGATGGCGCGGACGATGCCCGCGGATTCCGCCTTCGAGTAGTTGTTGCTGCCCGCGGTGTGGTGCACGGTGGCGCCACCGAGGGAGTCGTCGTACGTCGCGCTCTGGCAGCGCAGCGATTCGTCGGCACCCCACTGCGACCTGCCGATGACTTTCAGGCCCGAGGTGCCGAGCGGTGCCGCGATGTCGTCGAGCCGGCCGTCGGCCTCGCCGGTACCCGGATCGATCAGGACCGCGCTGACGCCTTCCGCAGCCGCGAGCACGGGTTCCTGGCTGCGCAACGGCTTCGACGAGGAGGCGGGAATGTAGCCGAGTTCCGGTGCCGCGCCGCCTGTTTCGGCGACCGGGACCGGCCCTTCGTCGACCGGGGCGGGCGCGTCGGGTGCCGGTGCGTCGGGTGCCGGTGCTTCGGGTGTCTCGGCCGGCGGTGCTTCCGCACCGGCGAGCGCGGGTTCGGGGCCGGGGCGAGGAGTGAGGAGAACCTGCACCGCGCGGGTGACGCCCACGAAGATCGGTTCGGTGCCACGACGCGCGTCGCCGGCGGTGTCGTTGCGGCTCGACTCGAGCGGTTCGGTGGCCGCCCACGGACCCCACGAACCGTCGCCGTTCTGTGCCCGGATCAGCGCGTCGGTGGCGGCGATGTCGTCCGCGGCGAGTGCGACGAGGCTGAACGGCGTCTCACGGGTGAGTTCCTTGACCGTGGCGCCGACACGGGCGATGGGACCGCCGTCGGGATCCGGGGCGGTGGTGATCTGCGGTAATCCGTCGATGATTTCCGCGAGACCGATGTCGGGCAGGTTGAGCCCGGTCAGTTCCTCGAGCGGGATGATCAGGTCCGGTACGGACGCGAGCACCACTTCCGCAATGTCGGGGCTGATGGATTCGACGGAGTCGCTGGTGGCGCGAACTTCCGTCGGGCCGGTGGTGAACCCGGACACGGCAAAGGGTGTGGCGACGGCCAGGGCGGCGACGGCACCCAGGACGATCGACGGCTTAGGGCGGCGATGCGGCACTGTTTGCACTCCCTGTTCGTGTAGATCTGCGGTCTGAGGAGGGGGTCCGATAGGTCGAAATCCTCCATCGCGGACCGCTTCGAGAGAGCGAAATGGCCGCGAATGGTTGCAACTTGTGATGCTGTTGTTTCAGTTGTGACTTGTGTTGCGTTGGTCCGTCACTCTTGTCACACTAGACCCAGGCAACCTTAAGCCTCAACCTGAGCTTGAGGATCGGTCGTAAATGTCCGATCCGGCGATCTACGAGTCCGTGCATCGTCCCGGAAATCGAGAACGAGGGAGCGGAACGCCATGGCACCACAATCCATCGGCCGCAGAGGAAAGATCCGCCGGAGACGATTCGTCATCGGACGACCACTGCGGAACGGGTGGCAGCCCTCCGTGGCTCGTCTCGCGGTGATCGGACTCGCGCCGGCGCTGGTGGTCGGTACGGGTGTGGGCGCGCTCGTGCAGAACCGCTCCGATTCGCTCGGCGTCGTGGAGGCGGTGTCGGCCGACACGCCGTACACCTTCTCCGGTTTCGGTCACGGTCACGGTCGCGGCATGGGCCAGTGGGGAGCCTACGGATACGCCCAGGAAGGCTGGACGGCCGAACGCATCATCGGCCACTACTACGGCGGAACGACGCTCGGCACGATCGACGACTCGATGATCGCGGTGCGGCTCACCGGGCAGGACGACCGCTCACTCGACGTGTACTCCGAGGCAGGTCTGCGTGTCGCGGGGCAACAGTTGGCACCCGGCGAGGCTGCCCACCTCACTCCCACTCCGGGTGGCGGTGCGAACGTCGTCGTCACGACCGGCTGCAGCGGAGAAGTCCTGTGGCAGAGCTCAACCGACGTTCCGTGGGTCGATCCGATCGATCTCGGTGAAGACCGTCCCGCCGGCGAGCACCTCAAGTTGTGCGGGAGCGACACCCCGTACCGCGGAGCCCTCGGCGTGGTGCTCGACGGAGCGGCGGCGCGGACGGTGAACCGCCTGCACGTCGAGGACTATCTCCGCAGCGTCGTCCCGGCGGAGACGCTTCCCGGCTGGGCCGACAGCGGTGGCGCAGAGGCGCTCCGGGCGCAAGCGATCGCGGCACGCTCCTACGCCCTCGCCGAGAAGCGGAACGAACTGTGGCAGACCTGCGACACCACCGACTGCCAGGTGTACACCGGGTCGGCCGCTGAAGACCCCCGCACCGACGACGGTGTCCGCACCACGCGCGGCACGGTGCTGATGAAGGACGGCGCGGTCGTGCGGAGCGAGTTCTCCGCGTCGACCGGCGGGTACAGCGCCGGTGGCACGTTCCCGCCCGTCGAGGATGCGGGCGACAAGGTGGCACCCAACCGGGCGTGGGCGAAGACCCTCACGGCGGGTGAGATCGGCTCCGCCTTCGGCGTGGGTGAACTCCAGGCGTTCGAGGTGCTCGCTCGCAACAACCTCGGTGCAGACGGCGGGCGCGTCACCCGCGTTCGCGTGGTCGGCAGCGACCGCACCATCGAGACGACCGGCGCCGAGGCCCGCGCCAAACTGGGTCTGCGTTCGGACTGGTTCACGATCGCCGAAGGTGCAGATCTGCCGGCCCCGCCGACCACCCCGGCCGCGGAGCCCGGACCCGAAGTCGGTATCGATCCGTTCGGAAGCGGGAACGGCGCGTCGCCCATCGAAGCGAAGTTCTTCGAACTCGGCGGTGTGGAGGGCGTCCTGGGCACTCCTGTCGGTCCGGAGTTGATGCTGCCCGACGAACTGGGCAAGTTCCGGATCTTCACCGGGGGTGCGGTCGTCTGGACACCGGAACTCGGCGCGCAGGTGATCGATGCGAGTTTCCTGAAGGACTGGCTGCCGGGCACGGGTAGTACCGAGTAGCCGGACGCGAACGCCGAAGGGGACGGACCTGACCAGGTCCGTCCCCTTCTTGTATGTCTGCGGGAGGGGTTGACATTGACGCAACGTCAAGACGCACCCTGAAAAGAGCCGAAAGGAGGGCGGAGATGCCTCGCGAATGGTCGATCCAGGAACTGGCCCGGAGCGCCGGTGTCACCAGCCGCACGTTGCGGCACTACGGCGATGTCGGAGTGCTCGTCCCCTGTCGTACCGGCAGCAACGGGATGCGGTTCTACGACGCCGACGCACTCGTCCGGTTGCAGCGCATCCTCCTGCTGCGTGACCTGGGTCTGGGTCTCCCGGCGATCCGGGAGGTCCTCGACGGGCACGACGACACGACGGCAGCGCTGCGGACGCACCTCGAACTGCTCGAACACGAGCGGCGGCAACTCGGCAGGCGCATCGAAGCGGTGCGCAGCACCCTCGCGAAGACGGAAAAAGGAGAAGAGCTCATGGCAGACGAAGTGTTCGACGGTTTCGACCACACGCAGTACCGCGACGAGGTGATCCACCGATGGGGCAAGGACGCGTACGACAACAGTGACCGCTGGTGGCGCGGAATGGGCGAGGACGAACGCGGCGACTGGAAGACTCGCGCCGCGCAACTGTCCGCCGACTGGACCGCAGCGGCAGAGGCCGGCGTGGACCCGGCCGGCCCGGAAGCCCGGGAACTCGCTCGCCGTCACGTCGAGTGGCTGTCCTCGATCCCCGGCACTCCCGGATACGGCACCCCGGAGGGCATCAGCCGGGAGTACGTGCTCGGTCTCGCCGACATGTACGTAGCCGACGAACGGTTCGCCGCGAACTACGGCGGGCCCGCCGGTGCCGAATTCGTGCGCGACACGCTGCATCGATACGTGTGAACGGAGCGTCCGGTCGGTCCGGTGACGGACCGAACCGGCGCGTTCGTACCCCGGTCGCTTACCCTGGTTCTCCGTGACTGCTGCATCAGCGCCCCAGCCCTCCACCGGTGAGTACGACCTGATCGTCGTCGGCTCCGGATTCTTCGGACTGACGATCGCAGAGCGGGCCGCCACGCAGCTCGGCAAGCGAGTTCTCGTCGTCGAGCGCCGCTACCATCTCGGCGGCAATGCGTACTCCGAACCCGAGCCCGAGACAGGCATCGAAATCCACAAGTACGGTGCCCATTTGTTCCACACGTCGAACAAGCGTGTGTGGGACTACGTCAACCAGTTCACCGACTTCACGGGCTACCAGCACCGCGTGTACGCGATGCACAAGGGTCAGGCCTACCAGTTCCCGATGGGGCTCGGCCTCGTCTCCCAGTTCTTCGGCCGCTACTTCACGCCGGACGAGGCGCGCGCCCTGATCAAGGAGCAGGCGTCGGAGATCGACTCCTCCGAGGCGAAGAACCTCGAGGAGAAGGCGATCTCCCTGATCGGCCGTCCGCTGTACGAAGCGTTCGTGCGCGACTACACCGCCAAGCAGTGGCAGACCGACCCGAAGGAACTGCCGGCGGGCAACATCGCCCGGCTCCCGGTCCGGTACACCTTCGACAACCGCTACTTCAACGACACCTACGAAGGTCTGCCGGTCGACGGCTACACCGCGTGGCTCGAAAACATGGCGAAGGACGACCGCATCGAGGTGCGGCTCGACACCGACTGGTTCGAGGTTCGCGACCAGATCCGGGCCGCGAGCCCGGACGCGCCCGTCGTCTACACCGGCCCGCTGGACCGCTACTTCGACGACGTCGAAGGCAAGCTCGGGTGGCGCACCCTCGACTTCGAAACCGAGGTCCTGCGCGACTGCGGTGACTTCCAGGGCACCCCGGTGATGAACTACAACGACGCCGACGTTCCGTACACCCGCATCCACGAGTTCCGGCACTTCCATCCCGAGCGCGAGACGTACCCGGCCGACAAGACGGTCATCATGCGCGAGTTCTCGCGCTTCGCGGGTGACGACGACGAGCCGTACTACCCGATCAACACCTCCGAGGACCGCGCGAAGCTCACCGCCTACCGCGAACTCGCGAAGAAGGAAGCAGCCGAGAACAACGTGTTGTTCGGTGGCCGGCTGGGGACCTACCAGTACCTCGACATGCACATGGCGATCGCCAGCGCGCTGTCGATGTTCGACAATGTCCTCGCGCCGCACTTCGAGTCGGGTGCCCCGATCGCCGGTGACGCGTCATGAGCGTGAGCGAACCGGGCCTGCTCGGTAAAACCCTTCTTCAGCGGATCATCCTGCCCCGGCCGGGTGAACCCCTCGACGTGCGCACCCTGTACCTCGAGGAGTCGCCGACGAACGCCCGTCGTGCCCACGCCACGACCCGCACGACGCTGACCGTCGGCGCCGAGTCGGAGGTGTCTCTGTGCACCTATTTCAACGCGTTCCCGGCAAGCTACTGGCGGCGCTGGAGCACACTGCCGGCGGTGGTGCTGCGCCTCGAGCTGACCGGCCACGGCCGTATCGACATCTACCGCAGCAAGGCCGACGCGAGTCGCATCCACGTCACCGGCAGTGAGTTCTCCGGCGACAAGGTCGTCGTCGAACTCGAGACCGATCTCGGTCCGTTCGAGGACGGCGGCTGGATCTGGTTCGACATCACCACCGACACCGAGGTCACGCTGCACTCCGCGGGCTGGTACTCGCCGGTGGAGGCCGAAGGCCGCGCGTCCGTCGCTGTCGGGATCCCGACGTTCAACCGGCCCGCCGACTGTGTGAAGGCACTGCGGGCGCTCGCGTCCGACCCGCTGGTCATGGATGTCGTCGACGCCGTGATCATTCCGGACCAGGGCACCCGCAAGGTTCGTGACGAACCGGATTTCGCCGAGGCAGCCGCGCCCTTCGGCGACCGGCTCGTCATCCACGACCAGGGAAACCTCGGTGGTTCCGGTGGTTACAGCCGCATCATGTACGAGGCGCTGAAGACCACCGACTCGCCGTTCATTCTGTTCATGGACGACGATATCGAGATCGAACCGGACTCGGTGCTGCGCGCGCTGGCATTGTCGCGCTTCGCGAAGAAGCCCATGCTCGTCGGCGGCCAGATGCTCAACCTGCAGGAACGTAGCCACCTGCACACGATGGGCGAGGTCATCAACCGGGCGAACTTCATGTGGAGTGCCGCTCCGAACGTGGAATACGACCACGACTTCGCCACCAAGCCGTTGCACGACCGCGAGAACTCGAAGCTGCTGCACCGGCGCATCGACGTCGACTTCAACGGCTGGTGGATGTGCATGATCCCGCGGGTCGTCGCGGAGGACATCGGGCAGCCGCTGCCCTTGTTCATCAAGTGGGACGACGCCGAGTACGGGCTGCGCGCCCGCGCCGCCGGCTATCCGACGGTCACCATGCCGGGTGCCGCGATCTGGCACATGGCATGGAGCGACAAGGACGACGCCATCGACTGGCAGGCGTACTTCCACCTGCGAAACCGGCTGGTCGTCGCCGCGATGCACATGGACGGTGACGCCAAGGCCCTCGTGCTGGACACGGTCAAGGCCACGGTCAAGCACCTGGTGTGCCTCGAGTACTCGACGGTCGCGATCCAGAACAAGGCGATCGAAGACTTCCTGGCAGGCCCGGAGCAACTGTTCGGCCTGCTGCCCCGCGCCCTCGGCGAGGTGCACGCGCTGCGGAAGAACTTCTCCGACGCAGTGGTGCTGCCGTCGTCGACAGAATTGCCGATGGCGTCGGGAGCCGAGGTCGGCGCGGTCGGAATCCCCGAAGGCGCGGCCGCGAAGGTCAAGCGTCTCGCCAAGGGTGTGCTGCACAATTTCCGTCCGGAGAACGCCGAGCATCACAACCGTCCCCAGCTCAACGTGCCGACGATCGACGCGCGCTGGTTCCTGCTGTCCCAGGTCGACGGTGTGACCGTCACCACCGCGGACGGCCGGGGCGTCGTCTACCGTAAGCGCGACCGAGCCCAGGCCCAGGCCCTGCTGAGCGAGGCGCTTCGCCTGCGCCGTGAACTTGCGCGCCGGTTCCCCGAAATGAAGAAGCGGTACCGGGACGCGGTTCCCGCCCTGACCAGCAAGGAGGAGTGGGAGCGTGTCTTCGGCGCCGGTAACTAGCGAAACGAATCCGGCCGAGTGCGCTCGCACAGGTCGTTGGAAGAGCACCGACACCGAGATACGGATCCTGCAGACCGTGCAGGCTGCCGTCGGCAGCACCCCGGGCGCCATCTCCGCCGCGCGCGGTCTGTCGCACTTCGGTGAGCACGCGCTCGGCTGGGTCGCCGTCGGCGGACTCGGAGCCGTGGTCGACCGCAAGCGCCGCCGCCAGTGGGCGAGCGTCGCCGTCGGTGCCGTCGGTGCGCACGCCGCCTCGATCGTCATCAAGCGGGTGGTGCGCCGCCGTCGTCCGTCCGACCCGTCGGTGCAGGTCAACGTATCGACGCCGAGCAGGCTGAGTTTCCCGTCGTCACACGCGACCTCCACGACCGCGGCTGCCGTGCTGCTCGCCCGGGTCACCGGGCTACCCTTTCCCGCGGTGCTCGTGCCGCCCATGCTGCTGTCGCGCCTCGTTCTCGGCGTGCACTATCCGACGGACGTCCTGGCCGGCGCGGCACTGGGTGCGGCGTCCGCCGCCGTCGTGGTGCGGGCAGAGAAGAAGTTTGGAGAGCGATGAGCGAGGAACCGGCCCCCGTCAAGGAGGCCCCGAAGACCCTGCCCGCGGGGATCGTCAAAGCGATGCGTCCGCGGCAGTGGGTGAAGAACGTCCTGGTGCTCGCGGCACCGATGGCTGCGGGATCGGTCACGCAGCTGGATGTGCTGTTGCCGGTCGCGCTCGCGTTCGTCGTGTTCTGCATGGCAGCGTCGGGTATCTATCTGGTCAACGACGCGCTCGACGTCGAAGCCGACCGTGCGCACCCCACGAAGCGTTTCCGGCCGATCGCCGCCGGCATCCTGCCGATACGACTCGCCTACATGATCGCGGTGGGCCTTCTGGTCGCGTCGATCCTGCTGTCGTTCCTTGCGAACTGGCAGCTCGCGGTGGTCATGGTCGTCTACATCGGCATCCAGCTCGCGTACTGCTTCGGGCTGAAGCATCAGGCCGTACTCGACATCTGCATCGTCTCGTCGGGATTCCTGATCCGGGCGATCGCGGGCGGTGTCGCGGCGGAGATCCCGCTGTCGCAGTGGTTCCTGCTGATCATGGCGTTCGGATCGCTGTTCATGGCGGCAGGTAAGCGCTACGCCGAGCTCCGGCTCGCGACCCGCACCGGCGCCAAGATCCGCAAGTCGCTCGAGTACTACACCGAGACCTACCTGCGGTTCGTGTGGACAGTGGCCGCGACCGCCGTCGTGATCTGCTACGGCCTGTGGGCGTTCGAGCAGGACAACCGCGCGGACTCGAACTGGTACGCCATCTCGATGGTGCCGTTCGTCGTCGCGATCCTCCGGTACGCGGTGGACGTGGACGGTGGCGAAGCCGGGGAGCCGGAAGAGATCGCCCTGAAGGACCGTGTGCTGCAGTTCCTCGCGGTTGCCTGGATCCTGGTGGTCGGCGGTGCTGTCTACCTCTTCTGACGTCGTGAACGACGTCGACGACAACGCGGCAGGCCGAGCGGGCATCCACCGACCCGGCCTGCCTCGCGGTGTCGCACGGGGAGTGTTCGCCGGGGGAGTGGCCCTCTCGGCACTCCTGATGTTCTGGGGCGCGTGGGACCGCCGGTGGATCGCCGACGACGGCCTGATCGTCCTGCGTACGGTGCGCAACCTGCTTGCCGGATACGGACCGGTGTTCAACGCCGGGGAACGCGTCGAGGCGAACACCTCCACGGCGTGGACGTACATCGTCTACGGCGCCGGATGGCTCACCGGCATCCGCCTCGAGTACGTCGTGCTCGGCCTCGCGCTGGTGCTCTCGACGACTGCGGTCGTCCTGGCGATGCTCGGCGCGGCGCGGTTGTACCGGTGGCGCATGCGTGCCGCGACGGGCACGGTTCTGCTGTTGCCTGCCGGTGTGCTCGTCTACATCGCGGTGCCTCCGGCCCGGGACTTCGCGACATCCGGGCTCGAAACCTGCCTGGTGATCTGCTGGCTCGCGCTGGTGTGGTTGCTCATGGTCCGGTGGGCAACCCCCGATCCCGCCGGGAAGCGGGCTCTGCCGGGGACCGTGGGGAACCTGGGAACGGCGTTCGTCGCCGGCCTCGGTCCGCTGGTACGCCCCGAATTGGCGATCGTCGCGGGTCTGACTCTCGCTCTGCTCTTCCTCGCGGACGGCCTGACCTGGCGGATCCGCGCTGCGATGGTCGCGGTCGCGGGTCTGGTGCCGGTGGTCTACCAGATCTGGCGAATGGGCTACTACGGCCTGCCGTACCCGAACACCGCGGTGTCCAAGGACGCGGGCGGTGCGAAGTGGACACAGGGCTTCGACTACCTCGCCAACCTGGTCGTGCCGTACCTGCTCTGGCTGCCGCTGTTGTTCCTCGTCGCGGTGACCGTCGTGGTGATGCTGTCCACCCGTCGCGGTACCGGAATCCGCGTTGCCGGTAACCGTGAGAGGTTCCCGGCGAAGGGAACCGACGTGCGGACCCTGCTCACGACGGGACAACGAGCACTGCGCACGCCCACGGCCGTGGTCGTGCTGGTGGTCGTGTCCGGTGTCCTGCTCCTGCTGTATTCGCTGCGCGTGGGCGGCGACTTCATGCACGGCCGTGTGCTGCTCCCGCCCCTGTTCTGCCTGCTGCTGCCCGTAGCGGTGATCCCGCTCCGGGTCCCCGACCGGTCCGAACTCGGAAACAACCGCCGGACCCGCGTGGCCGGCGCGGTCGCGGTGCTCTGGGTCGGCACGGTGGTCTGGGCGTTGTTCGCGTCGAACACGACGGGCATGCCGGAGGGCGCGGTGGTCGGCCGATCCGGCATCGTCGACGAGCGGGCGTTCTACTCCCTCAACACCGGGCATCTCCACCCGATCCGGGCCGAGGACTACCTCGACTACCCGAGGATGCGCGCGATGGTCTCGACGATCGCGGATACGCCGAACGGTGGCCTGCTGCTGCCCACACCGTCGTACGACGCGTGGGACGTCGTCCCGCCCCCGGAACCCATTCCGCCGGGCGGAGCGGGGCACACGGTCTTTTTCCTCAACCTGGGCATGACGAGCATGAATGTCGGGCTCGACGTCCGGGTCGTCGATCAGATGGGCCTGGCCTATCCGCTCGCCGCGCACACCGAGCGCCTCGAGGACGGCCGGATCGGGCACGACAAGATCCTGTATCCGGACTGGGTCGTCGCCGAGTCGGGGATGGTCGACGTGTATCCCTGGCTGCCCGGTTATCTCGACGAGGAGTGGGTGGCGATGGCCAAGCTCGCGCTCACCTGCCCCGAGACGCGGGAGTTGCTGGATTCGTCCGGTGCCGAGCTGACCTGGCCGCTGTTCAAGCGGAATCTGCGGAACGCGTTCGAGTACGCGGGGTACCGGATCGAGCGGGTGCCGGAGTACGAAATCCAGCGGTGCGACTTGCCGATGCCGTCCGCAGGTGGATGACCGAGTTGGCTTGAACTTCAGGTCTCGCTAGTATCACGGCATATTACGGTCGGATAACGGCGAGAACGGTCGCCACGGCACGTCGGTCTACGCAAGCCCAGGACCTCAGAAATCGGGGTTTGTCAGAGATCACGCCGTCCTTTACAGTCTTGACCGCAGTGTGACTTGTGGCGACCGCCCGCCGGTCGTCGAACGCCGGGTATTCACGGGGGACGCGAACGCGGACGCCGCTGATCGAGAAAGTGAGCATTGTTCATGCGTTTTGTCCCCAGGTTGTCGCAGGGCCTTCGTCGGCGCCTGCTCGGCACCGCCGCCGTGGCGCTGGTATTGCCCGTTGCCGCCGGTGTAGCCGGAACCTCCGCGGCTGTCGCCGCACCGGCCCAGAGCGCCCCGGTCTCGCACCGTGCGCCGGCCGGCGGATTCGAAGAGGTTTTCGTCGATTCCGACATGGGCCCGATCAAGGTTCAGATCCAGTGGGCAGCCCGTGGCGGTGATGCGGCTCTCTACATGCTCGACGGATTGCGCGCCCGCGACGACGCCAACGCGTGGACGTTCGAGACGAATGCTCTCCAGCAGTTCGGCAACGACAACGTCAGCTTGGTCATGCCGGTCGGCGGCCAGGCGAGCTTCTACACCGACTGGTACTCGCCCAGCAATCTGAACAGCCAGGACATCACCTACAAGTGGGAGACGTTCCTGACCCAGCAGCTGCCCGACTACCTCGCCACCCGTGGCGTCTCGCGCAGCAACAACGGCATCCTCGGCCTCTCGATGGGCGGCTCCGCTGCTCTGACGCTGGCTGCCTACCACCGCGACCAGTTCAAGTTCGCGTCGTCGCTCTCGGGTTACCTGAACCTGTCGGCTCCCGGCATGCGTGAGGCCATCCGCGTCGCGATGCTCGACGCCGGACGCTTCAACGTCGACGCGATGTGGGGCCCGCCGTGGAGCCCGTCCTGGCTGCGCAACGACCCGTTCGTGTTCGCCCCGAAGCTCGAGGGCCTGTCTCTCTACATCTCGGCGGCGAGCGGCCTGCCCGGCCAGCACGACAACCCGGAAGGCTTCGTCGGCTTCTACAACACGGCGAACGCCATGGGCCTCGAGGCTCTGTCGCTGGTCCAGACCCGCGCCTTCCAGGTCAAGCTGGCTGCCCTCGGTATCCCGGCCACCTTCGAGTTCCCGGCACGCGGCACCCATGCGTGGAAGTACTGGGAAGACGAGCTGTGGAAGGCTCGCCCGCAGATCCTCGAGGCGCTCAACGCCTTCTGATCTCCCCGTAGAGATCCGGTAGCACTGCTCCTCACAGCGCCGCTCACCACCGTTCGGTGGTGGGCGGCGCTGCGTTTTCTGTAACAATTTTCCCATCAGTCACAGCGCGGCACCCGCGCGACCGACGCGCTTACGTGTACAAACAAGGTTCGGGACGGGGGACATCCGGCACAGCAGCGCCCGTGTGTGGGCGCCCGGTAACGCAGGAAGCGAGCGATGCAGATGCGAACCCAGCTTGGCGGTCACCGGAGCAGATCGAGCGGCAGCGCACGACCCGAGAGCGGCGGCACACGTTCCGCGGGACGTGGGAAGCGGCGTGCACTCGGCCTGCTCGCGGCCGCGCTCGTGGCACCGCTCGCAGCTGGGATGACCACGGTGTCGGTCGCCTCCGCGGAACCTCTCGCGACCCAAGCCGACCCTGTCGGCCAGAACCCGGCGGGTGCGACGGTGCGTGCGGTCGACTGGCTCACGGACCGCCGCGTGGCGCTGTGGATCGACTCCCCGTCGATGGGAACACCCATCCAGGTGCAGATGCTCCTCGCCCGCGACTGGAACATCGCGCCGGAGAAGCGCTTTCCGTCCGTCTTCATGCTCGACGGCATGCGCGCCCGCGACGACCAGAGCGGCTGGACCCTCGAAACCGACGCGGAGGCGTTCTTCGCCGACAAGAACGTCAACGTCGTCCTTCCGGTCGGCGGCCAGTCCAGCTTCTACTCGGACTGGGTGGACCAGAACAACGGCCAGAACTACAAGTGGGAGACGTTCCTGACGAAGGAACTCCCACCGATCCTCGAGAAGGACTGGCGCGCCACGGACAAGCGCGGTGTCGTCGGCCTCTCGATGGGCGGTACTGCCGCGATGTTCCTCCCCGCACGTAACCCCGGTTTCGCGCAGTTCGCCGCATCGCTTTCGGGCATCCTCACCACCACGACCCTCGGCATGCCCGAGGCCATCCACTACGCGATGCAGGATGCGGGCGGCTTCGACTCGGAGGCGATGTGGGGTGAACCCGGCGGCGAGGGCTGGGAGGCGCACGACCCGTATCTCCTCGCCGACAAGCTGCGAGGCGTGAGCCTGTACGTGTCGAGCGGAAGCGGCACTGCCGGTCCGTACGACGACCCGGCGAGCGTTCCCGGCGTCAGTACCAATTACGCGGGCATGGGCCTCGAGATCTTGTCGCGTCTGACGTCCCAGGCCTTCGCGACGAAGCTGAAGAAGACCGGTATCCCGGCGCAGATCGTGTACCGGCCCTCGGGCACTCACACGTGGAAGTACTGGGAATTCGAGCTGCACCAGTTGTGGCCGCAACTCGCGAACACACTCGGTGTCGAGGTGGAGAAGCCGGCATGCGCGCCCGCCGGAGCCATCGCAGACGTTGCCGGTGCCGGCCCGTGGCTGGGCGACTGCCTCACCGCCGAATACCCGGTTGCCGGTGGCACCGTGCAGGACTTCCGCTTCGGGCGGGTCTTCTCGTCCGACGGCGTCACCGTCCCGGTCGCCGGCGCGATCGGCGGTGTCTACCAGGGCAACGGCGGACCGGCGGGAGCGCTCGGTTACCCGACCACCGAGGAACGCGGCACCGCGGACGGTCGCGGACGGTTCAACCACTTCCGCAACGGCGCGATCTACTGGACTCCCGAACACGGCGCGCGTCCGGTGCGCGGCGCGATCCTCGAAGAGTGGAAGCGCCAGGGCTGGGAAGGTGGCCCCCTCGGTTACCCGGTCCTCGACGAGGCGCGAACCCCCGACGGCCGCGGTGTCGTGCAGGGCTTCGAGATCGGGGCGATGTATTGGTCGGAGCAAACCGGCGCGCACGCGGTCCAGGGCATGATCATGGACAAGTACGGTCAGCTCGGATACGAGGGCGGAGCGCTCGGGTACCCGACCTCGAGCGAGCAGGTCGTCAAGGACAACGGTCGCGTCGCCGACTTCGAGAACGGCCGCATCTACTGGAGCCAGCCCACCGGAGCGTGGCCCGTGCGCGGCAAGGTCCTCGAGGCGTGGGTCACAGAGGGTGCCGAGAACGGCCGCCTGGGTTATCCCGTCGGCGACGAGTTCCCGGCCGAGGGTGGACGCGGTGTCCAGCAGAACTTCCAGAACGGCTTCGTCACCGTCGACGGTGACGCGGTCACGCTGCACCCGTAACCCGCCGGGGGACTACTACTCCCGCACGCGCGGCCGTACGGAGCGAGGCGCTCCGTACGGCCGCGCGTGCGCTATGTAGCCTGGGGCACACCCTGTTCCAGTTCTGCTCGATACCGGATGTGAGGACACCACCACATGCCTGCACGGACCCGCTCGCGCTCCACCCGCGTCTTCGGCGCACTCGCCGCGGCAATCGCCGCCACCGCAGTTCTGTCCGCCTGCGGAAGCGACGACTCCACCGCCACGAGCACACCCACGACGACGAGTGTGACGACATCGACCAGCACGGTGTCCCCGACCGACGAGGCGGACGAGACCAGCGCGGGCGAGACCTCGAGCACCACTGCGAGTGGTGACGAGTCCGCACCGCCCGCCGCGACGCCGGCACCCGGCGGCGGGGCGCCCGGCGGAGTGCCCGCTCCCACCGCGGAAGGCGACGAGTTCCTCGCCGCGCTGCGCGCCGAGGGTGTCGAGCCGTCCGACGAGGCCGGCGCGATCAGCATCGCGGACTACATCTGCAGCGCTCAGGCGCAGGGTGGCTCCCCGTCCGAGGTGAAGACGTTCGTCACCGCCCTGGTCGGCAGCGAGTCGGTCACCTCCGGCGGCGAGATCACCGAGGAACAGGCCGCTGCCACGGCGGATACCTACATCGCCGTCGCGGGCGACACGTACTGCAGCTAGGAAGGGTCGGCACGATGGTCAGGACGAAGCAGCGCCGTAGCGGGCGCAAAATCGTGGTTCTGGGGGCGCTGCTCCTCCTGGCCGTCGTGCTGGTGCTCTGGTACCTGCTTGCGGGACGGCTCGATCCGCCGGGCCCGACTCCACCGCCGGGTCCCGACGACACGCAGTCGCAGCCGGCATCGTGCCCGGATGTGCAGGTTGTCAGCGTGCCGGGGACGTGGGAGTCGGCGATCGGGGACGATCCCTACAACCCGACCGCAAACCCCATGTCGTTGATGCTCAACGTGACGCGCCCGCTCCAAGAGCGGTTCGATCCTCAGCGTGCGGACGTGTACACCGTCCCGTACGTCGCTCAGTTCTCGAACCCGATCGCCATTCCCCCGGACGGTCAGCAGTCCTACAACAACAGTCGCGGCGCGGGTACGGCGGCGACCACCGAGTTCCTGTCGCAGCGCTTCGCCGAATGCCCGCTCACGAGCTATGTGCTCACCGGCTTTTCGCAGGGCGCGGTGATCGTGGGTGACGTAGCGGCGCAGATCGGTGCCGGCAACGGTCCGGTTCCGGCCGATCGTGTCCTCGGGGTCTCGCTGATCGCGGACGGCCGGCGCGACGGCGTGTCGGGAACCGACATCGGAGCCCCCGTCGCGGGAGTGGGCGCGGAACTGTCGCTCGCCGGCCTGCGACTGCCGGGCATCACCATGACGGGCGAACGTCCGGGCGGTTTCGGTGCGCTCGACGACCGCACGGTGCAGATCTGCGCGCCGACCGACAGCATCTGCGACGCCCCTGCGAACGCGTTCAATCCGTCGAACTGGGCGACTGCGGCGCCGCGCATCCTCGAATACGTGAACAACCCGATCCATGCGCAGTACAACTCGTATGTCGTCGACGAGAACGGGACCACCGCGCCGCAGTGGATCACGTCCTGGGCGACCGATTTGATCGAATCCGCCCCGCACCCTGCCGAGGAGTGAGCTTCCTCGAGGGTTACTCGCCAGTAGTGTCGGTCGTCACCACCGAGTGCAACGGTGCGACCGTCGGCCTCTAGACTCATCCCTCGGCCAGCACGCCCGGCCGGTCCGGGACGCGCGGTTCGCGATGACTGCCACAGGAGAAGAGGTCCGATGGGTGCCAGCGACGGAGCGGCGAATACCCGCCCGGCGATGGGGCGTACCCGCACCGGCGACCTCGGCCTCCCCCGGGTTCCGATGATCCACGTCACCACCACGTCGTCCGCGCGTCTGCGCGTCGATATCGGTCCGGCGCGCCGGGCGCACGTTTCGGGCGGGCCGAGGCGGGTACTGCGCAGGTCGGTGGATGACACCGGCACGCATACCGGGCCCGGGACCCCTGCGGAAAGGGCGCCGAATGTGCACAGCGGGTCGGCGATGTCGTATGTTGGTGGCTTCCCGAAGGGGACGGAAGTGCCGGTCCCGTCGATTCCGGTATTCGTGGGGTGGGTAAGCGATGCCGATCTGTAACATATCCGTGACCTCGGACCGATGAACACCTTCGGTGAGTCGTACGCAGATGCTGTTCGCGGTGTTCGAGGAGATGATCTGGCAGCGCAAGAAAGAGTTAGGGGCGCAACCATGTCGAGTGGTTGTGGGATCGCTTCGACAGGGAGAAGGAATTGAGCGTCGGGTTCGAAGAGTTCATCGATGAAAACGGCCGGATCAGATTGCCGGAGGGAAACACGCTGCTCGATCACCTCGAGCAGAACGTGGCGTCCAACGGTGACGAGACGGCTTACCGCTACATCGACTACTCGCGGGAACGGGACGGTGAGGTCCACGAACTGACGTGGAACCAATTCGGCGTCCGGCTCAAGGCCATCGCCGCGCGATTGCAGCAGGTCACCGATCCGGGCGACCGGGTAGCGATCCTCGCCCCTCAGGGCCTCGACTACGTGGTCTCCTTCTTCGCCGCGATCTACGCGGGCGTCATCGCCGTGCCGCTGTTCGATCCGGACGAGCCAGGCCACACGGACCGGCTGCACGCCGTTCTGGGCGACTGCACTCCGAGCGCCATCCTCACCGCCACCTCGTCTGCCGCGGGCGTCCGGCAGTTCTTCCGCCCGCTCCCCGCCGCGCAGCGCCCCCGGGTGATCGCCGTCGACGCGATCCCCGACACGCTCGCGGACTCGTGGACCAGTCCCGCGGTTTCCACCGACGACATCGCGTACCTGCAGTACACGTCGGGCTCGACGCGCGTTCCCGCCGGCGTGGAGATCACCCACCGCTCGGTGCTGACCAACGTCATCCAGATGGCCGATTCGATCGAGCTCAACGAGACCTCGCGCGGCGTGACCTGGCTGCCGCTGTTCCACGACATGGGCCTGCTGACGGTGATCCTGCCCGCGATCGGCGGAAAGTACATCACGATCATGAGCCCGCGCGCGTTCGTCGCGCGGCCCGGCCGCTGGATCCGCGAGCTCGCTGCGGTGTCCGACGGTGCCGGCACGTTCGCCGCCGCCCCCAACTTCGCGTTCGAGCACGCCGCCGCCCGTGGGCTGCCGAAGGACGGCGAGAAACTCGACCTGAGCAACGTCATCGGGCTGATCAACGGCAGTGAGCCGGTGACCACGTCGTCGATGCGGAAGTTCAACGAGGCGTTCGCGCCGTACGGCCTGCCCAAGACCGCGATCAAACCGTCGTACGGGATGGCCGAGGCGACGCTGTTCGTCTCGTCCACCAAGCACAGCGACGAAGCGAAGGTCATCCACGTCGACCGCGACGAACTCAACCGCGGCCGGATCGTGCGCGTCGACCGCGACGCCGAGAACGCGATCCCGCAGGTGTCCTGTGGGTTCGTGTCGATCAGCCAGTGGGCCGCGATCGTCGACGCCGAGACCGGCGCCGAAGTTCCGGACGAGCATGTCGGCGAAATCTGGCTGCGCGGCGACAACGTCGGCATCGGTTACTGGGGTCGCAAGAAGGAAACCGACGAGACCTTCCACAACAAGATCACGCAGCGGCTTCCCGAGGGCAGCCACGCCGAGGGCACTCCCGACGACGCCAAGTGGCTCCGCACGGGCGACTACGGCGTGTACATCGACGGCGAGCTGTACATCACCGGTCGCGTCAAGGACCTCGTCATCGTCGACGGCCGCAATCACTACCCGCAGGACCTCGAGTACTCGGCTCAGGAGGCCAGCCCCGCGCTGCGCCCCGGGTTCGTGGCCGCGTTCGCGGTTCCGGCCAACCAGCTCCCGCAGGTGGTGTTCGAGAACGCCGCCTCGGGCCTCGAGTTCGATGCGGACGATTCGTCCGAGCAACTCGTCGTCGTCGCCGAGCGTGCACCGGGTGCGGGCAAGGTCGACCCGCAGCCGGTCGCGGATGCCGTGCGCGCCGCGATCTCGGCACGCCACGGCGTGACCGCGCGCGACGTGCTGCTCGTTCCTGCCGGTTCCATCCCGCGTACTTCCAGCGGAAAGATCGCACGGCGCGCCTGCAAGGCCGCCTACATCGAGGGAACGCTGCGCGGTGGTCACCAGCAGCAGGCGTTCCCCGACAGCGTGTGAAGAAATGTTCTTGTTCCCGGGTAGCGTGGTGAGTTGATGGCTGACATGGAAATGACCGTTGCGGAACTGCGTGACTGGCTGCGGAACTGGATCGCAAACACGACCGGCCAGCCGGTCTCGCAGATCACGGATGATCGTCCGCTCGAGGAGTTCGGTCTGTCCTCCCGCGACGCCGTGGCCTTGAGCGGTGAGATCGAGGATCTCCTCGACGTCACCCTGAACGCGACGATCGCGTACCAGCATCCGACCATCGCGTCGCTGGCAACGCGCATCATCGAGGGTGAGCCGGAACGTCCCGAGGACGACGACGACGCGTCCCTCTATGCGGCGCGACCCTCAGGGGCGTCCAAGGACGTCGCGATCGTCGGTGTGTCGACGCGCTTCCCGGGTCATATCGAGACGCCGGAGCAGATGTGGGACCTGCTCTCCTCCGGGCGGGACGCTATCGGCGATCTTCCCGAGGGTCGCTGGTCGGAGTTCGAAGGCGACCCGGCCGTCCGCGAGTCGATCCGCAAGGCCAACACCCGCGGTGGCTATCTCGACGACGTCAAGGGTTTCGACGCCGAGTTCTTCGCGATGTCGCCGCGTGAGGTCGAAATGGTCGACCCGCAGCAGCGTCTCGCGCTCGAACTGACCTGGGAGGCGCTCGAGCACGCGCACATTCCCCCGAGCGACCTCAAGGGCGGTTCGGTCGGTGTCTTCATCGGCAGTTCGGCGAGCGACTACATGCTGCTGGCCTCGGTCGACCCGTCCGTTGCGCACCCGTACGCGCTGACGGGTACGTCGTCCGCGGTCATCGCCAACCGCGTCTCCTACTTCTACGACTTCCACGGACCCTCGGTCACCCTCGACACGGCGTGCTCGTCGTCGCTCGTCGCGGTCCATCAGGCGGTTCGTGCGCTGCGCGGCGGTGAGGCCGATGTCGCGCTGGCCGGTGGCGTCAACATGCTGCTCGCGCCGGCCGGAACCCTCGGTTTCGACGAACTCGGTGTGATGGCTCCCGACGGCCGCATCAAAGCTTTCTCGGCCGACGCCGACGGCATGATCCGTGCCGAGGGCGGCGGTCTCGTCGTGCTCAAGCGCCTCGAGGACGCCGAGCGCGACGGCGACAACATTCTCGCGGTCATCGCCGGCACGGCCGTCAACCAGGACGGCCGTTCGAACGGTCTGGCTGCCCCGAACCCGGAAGCACAGGTCGACGTGCTGCGCCGGGCGTACCGGGACGCGCAGATCCTGCCGTCGGGTGTCGACTACATCGAGGCACACGGCACCGGCACGGTGCTCGGTGACCCGATCGAAGCCGACGCGCTCGGGCGGGTCGTCGGTCGCGGTCGTGAGGCCGACAAGCCGGTGCTCCTCGGTTCGGCGAAGACCAACTTCGGTCACCTCGAGTCGGCTGCCGGTGCTGCGGGCCTGATCAAGGTCGTGCTCGCGATGCAGGAGGACGCGCTTCCCCCGACGCTGAACTACACCGCGCCCAACCCGTACATTCCGTTCGACAAGGCGCATCTGCAGGTCATCCCCGAGGGTGCGAAGTGGCCCCGTTACACGGGACGCGCGGTCGCGGGCATTTCCGGTTTCGGATTCGGCGGCACCAACGCGCACGTCGTGGTGCACGAATACACCGGTCCCGAAGGGCAGGAAGCAGCCGAGGCCGAGGTCGAGATCGTTTCCGACGCCGTCTCCGAGGTCGCCGAGACCCCTGCGGAACCGGCTCGTGAGCTGCCGGTCGTGCTCGCGGTGTCCGCTCCGATGCCGTCCCGCCGTCGCCGCGCTGCCGCCGACCTCGCCGACTGGCTCGAGACCGAGCAGGGCAGCACGACGCCGCTCGCCGACGTCGCCCGCACGCTCGCGCGTCGCAATCACGGTCGCTCCCGCGCGGTCGTGGTCGCCGCCGACCGTGCCGAAGCCATCGCCGGGCTGCGCGCTGTCGCCGCCGGCAAGCCGGCCCAGGGTGTCTTCACCGCCGACTCGCCCGCCTCCGCGGGACCGGTGTGGGTGCTGTCCGGTTTCGGTGCCCAGCACCGGAAGATGGCCAAGCAGTTGTATCTCGAGAACCCGGTGTTCGCGCGGGCCGTGGACGAGGTCGACGAGCTGATCGTCGACGAGTCCGGTTACTCGATGAAAGAGAAGTTCCTCGACGACAGCCAGGACTACGACGTCGAGACCGCGCAGGTCGGGATCTTCACGATCCAGATCGGTCTCGCCGCGGTATTGCGCCATCACGGAGCCGAGCCCGCCGCGATCGTCGGGCACTCGATGGGTGAGGCTGCCGGCGCGTACATCTCCGGTGGACTCGCGCTCGAGGATGCCGTGCGCGTCATCTGCGCCCGCTCGCGGCTGATGGGTGAAGCGGAAGGCCAGCTCGAGGGCGACGACATCCGTCTGATGGCGCTCGTCGAATACAGCGCCGACGAGATCACCTCGGTGCTCCCGGACTTCCCGCACCTCGAGGTGTGCGTCTATGCCGCGCCCACCCACACGGTCATCGGTGGCCCGCAGGGCGAGGTCAACGCGATCGTCGCCCGGGCCGAGGCCGAGGAGAAGTTCGCTCGGGTCCTGCAGACGAAGGGCGCGAGCCACACCTCGCAGGTCGACCCGATTCTCGGTGAGCTCGCTGCCGAACTCGCGGGTATCGAACCGCACACACTGAAGGTCGCCCTGTACTCGTCGGTGGACCAGGAGACCCTGTACCGGACGGGACACGAGGGCATTCACGGGGTCGAGTACTGGACCAAGGGCATGCGCCACAGCGTGTACTTCACCCAGGCCGTGCGCCAGGCGCTGTCCGACGGCCACACCACCTTCGTGGAGCTCAACGCGAACCCCGCGACGCTCATGTCGGTCGCGTCGACCGCTTTCGACGCGGGCGTGCAGGACGGACAGTTCATCCAGACGCTCAAGCGCAAGGAAGACGAGTCGCTCGGCGTGCTCCTCGCCCTCGCGCAGCTGTATGTGCACGGGCATCCCGTGGACTTGGGCAGCCTTCTTCCCGAGGGCGGCTACGCCGAGATCCCGCGGACCGCGTTCCTGCGGAAGCCGTACTGGGTCGAGGCCCGCATCGGCTCCGCGGGCAACAGCCGGGTTCCCGGCGCGCACGTCGCGCTGCCCGACGGCCGGCACGTGTGGGAGGTGCAGGCTTCGGCCGTCACCGATCCCGCCGTACTGCTCGTGGCCGCGGCCTCGCAGGTGCTCGCGGACGTGACGCTCACCGCGTCGATGCCGCACGCACCGGTTCCCGCAGCCGGGACACTCACCACCACGCTCACCCGTCATCCCGGTGGCGCGTCGCTCCAGGTGCATGCCCTCGACGACGGTGGATTCACGCTCGTCCACGAGTGTGTCGTCACCTCCGGTGAGGTGCTGTCCGCACCTGTTGCTGCCACCGGGGCGTCGACCCGTACGGACGAGGACACCGCCGAGGTCGCCGACAGTGCCGGCGACCGCTGGGATCCGGCCGGCTCGCAGACTCTCGAGGATCGGCTCGCGCTGATCGTGGCGGAGTCGATGGGATACGCCCCCGAGGACCTGCCGGTCGAGATTCCGCTGATCGAACTGGGCCTCGATTCGCTCATGGCTGTGCGGATCAAGAACCGGGTGGAGTACGAGTTCGACATTCCGCAACTCCAGATCTCCGCGGTGAAGGATGCGAGCCTGCGCGACGTCGCGAAGTACCTGCGGTACGCCGTCGAGAACCGCGAAGAAGTCGCGGCGCTCGCCGAGCAGCAGGCCGCGGACAAGGCTGCCGAGCGCGCGGCGGACGCCGCAGAAGACGCAGCGGCCGACGAGCCGGCACCGACCTCGGTGGAGGACACGACGGTCGTCGCCGAAGCCGAGCAGATCCTGGAGGATGCGGTGCCTGCCGAGCCGGAGACCGCTCCGGCCGAGACCGCGTCGTTGGACACCACCGATGACGGTGGCGTCGACGTGCCCCCGCGCGACGCTGCCGAACGGCTGACGTTCGCGTCGTGGGCGGTGGTCACCGGGCGGTCGGCGAAGAGCATCTTCAACACGCTTCCCACGCTGGACGACGAGAAGGCCGAGAAGCTCGCGGCCCGGCTGACGGAGCGTTCCGGCGGCAGCATCACCGTCGAGGATGTGCGGGGTGCTGCGACGATCGAGAAACTCGCGGATGTCGTCCGCGGCTACCTCGAATCCTCCGACCGGATCGACGGATTGGTGCGCGCCCTGCGCCCGCGGCCCGAGGGCTCGGATGCGGTGCCGGTGTTCGTCTTCCACCCGGCGGGTGGCTCGACCGTGGCGTACGAACCACTGCTCAAGCGTCTTCCCGCGGATACGCCGATGTACGGCTTCGAACGCACCGAGGGACCGATCGACGAGCGCGCCGCGGTATATCTGCCGCTCATCGAGGAGATCCAGGGCGACGGCCCGTACGTGCTCTACGGCTGGTCGCTCGGAGGTGTGCTCGCCTACGCGGTGGCGCGCCTGTTGCGTGAGCGAGGCAAGGACGTGCGTGTCGTCGGGCTGATCGACACCGTCATGGCGGGCGAGAAGGTCGAGAACACGCCCGAGGAGATCAGGAAGCGCTGGCAGCGCTACGCGCGTTTCGCGAAGAAGACCTACGGCATCGACGCACCGCTGCCGTACGACCTTCTGGCCGAGGCCGAGTCCGACGAGGACCAGATCGGAATCCTCATGGGCCTGCTCGAAATGAGCGGCGTCGAGATCCCCGGCGGCATCATCGAGCACCAGCGCACGTCGTGGCTCGACAACCGGGCGATCCAGACCGCCGAACTCGAAACCTACGACGGCGATGTCGTTCTCTACATGGCGGATCGCTACCACGACGACGCGATCGACCTGGAGCCGGCGTTCGGTACCCGGCAGCCCGACGGTGGCTGGGGAGACGTCGTCGCGAATCTGGAAGTCGTGTCCGTGGGTGGCGATCACCTGCAGATCGTCGACGAGCCGTACATCGCCAAGGTGGGGGCAGACCTGACCCGTAAGCTGGCCGCCATCGAGGCCTCGAGGAGCTGAACGAGTAGTGACCACCACCACGGCAGAAAAGCTGGCCGAGCTGCGCCAGAAACTGGAGATCGCGCAGGAACCTGCGGGCGAGATCGCAGTCGCCAAGCGCGCGAAGAAGGGCATTCCGAGTGCGCGTGAGCGCATCGACATGCTCGTCGACAAGGGGAGCTTCGTCGAGATCGGTGCGTTGATGAAGACGCCCGGCCGCGAGGACGCCTTCTACGGCGACGCCGTCGTCGTCGGGCACGGCACGGTCGAGGGCAGGCCGATCGCGGTCTTCTCGCACGACCAGACGGTTCTCGGCGGCAGCGTCGGAGAGATGTTCGGCCGCAAGGTTTCCGCGGTCCTGGACTACGCCCTCAAAATCGGCTGCCCGGTCGTGGGCATCAACGATTCCGGTGGCGCGCGCGTGCAGGACGCCGTCACGTCGCTCGCCTGGTACGGCGAGATCGGTAAGCGCACCGAGCCGCTGTCGGGGCTGTGCCCGCAGATCTCGGTCATCGTCGGCAAGTGTGCCGGCGGTGCCGTGTACGCCCCGATCAACACCGATGTCGTGGTCGCGACCGAAGACGCGCACATGTTCGTCACCGGCCCGGACGTCATCAAGGCCGTCACCGGTGAGGACGTCAGCCTTCACGAACTGGGAAGCGCGCGTAAGCAAGCCGAATACGGCAACGTGCACCACGTCGCGCCCGACGAGAAGGCGGCGTTCGACTGGGTGCGTCAGTACCTGAGCTACATGCCGTCGAATGCGCAGGAGAAGCCGCCGGTCGTCAATCCCGGTCTGGAACCGGAAATCACGCCCGACGACCTCGAACTCGATTCGTTCATGCCGGACGCCGACAACTCCGGCTACGACATGCACGACATCCTGCTGAAGATTTTCGACGACGGCGACTTCTTCGAGGTTCGTTCGCAGACCGCGCACAACATCATCACCGGATACGCCCGCGTCGACGGCCGCCCGGTGGGTGTCGTCGCGAACCAGCCGCTCCATCTGTCCGGTGCACTCGACGCGGCCGCCGCCGACAAGGCCGCGCACTTCGTCCGGGTCTGCGACGCCTACAGCATCCCGCTGGTCTTCGTCGTCGACACTCCGGGCTTCCTGCCCGGTGTGGAGCAGGAGAAGATCGGCGTCATCAAGCGTGGCGGCAGGTTCCTGTTCTCGTACGTCGAGGCGTCGGTGCCGAAGGTGACCGTGGTGGTGCGCAAGTCGTACGGCGGCGGTTACGCGGTGATGGGTTCCAAGCAGCTCGGCGCCGACATCAACTTCGCGTGGCCGACGGCCCGCATCGCCGTGATGGGTGCCGAGTCCGCGGTTGCGGTCATCGGTCGCAAGCAGATTGCCGACGCCGGAGACAACGCTCCCGCGGTGCGGCAGCAGCTCATCAACTTCTACAACGAGCATGTGGCGACGCCGTACATCGCTGCCGAGCGCGGCTACATCGACGCGGTCATCGACCCGGCTTCGACGCGGCTCGAGATTCGGCGCGCTCTGAATCTGCTGCGCGACAAGACGGTGTTCAAGAACCCGCGCAAGCACCACCTGTTGCCGCTCTGACGGTCACTGTGTGAAAACGATGCCGTAGTGGACTGCACCCGCACTGTGCAGCCCGCTACGGCATTCGTCTGTGCCGGCTAGACGGCCAGGGCGCGGCGCACGTAGCCGACGATGTGCTCGACCTCGGCGTCGGCATCGAAGCTGGTGGTGTCGCGCCAGAGCAGGTGTTCCATCGATGCGAGCAACAGGATCGACGTTGCGCGCGAATCCCGTTCGGGGTCGGTCGAGCCCAGCTCGCGGATCGGTCCGGCGAGCACCTCCGCGAGCGCGAACTCGAGATCCTCGCGCACCTTCGGCGCATGAGGACGACCGCCTCCCGCCGCGACGACATTGCGGGTCGCGGCTCCGATGCCGGGGTCCACCGCTTGGCTGAGGACTGCGGCGACGCCCGCCCGAAGAGCGTCCTCGGGGCTTCCTGCCGCGTCCATCTTCCGGCGCAGGTAGCTCAAAAGTCGCTGGCTGCCCTCCTCGACCACGGCGTCGACGAAGTCGCTCTTGCTCCGGAAGTACCGGTAGAACGCGTCGTTCGACAATCCGGCAGCGGTGACGATGTCCGCGACGCGTGCGGGAGCACCCTGCGTCAGCAGTTCTCGACCGGCGCGGATGAGCCGGTCCACATCGCGACTCGCAGCCTCCTGCCGCGGGGTCAGGCTTCGCCTGACCGCTTGGGTGGCTCGCGGGGAGAGCGACGAGGCGTCCGCGGTGTTCTCGATGGTCACTCCCGCATTCTAGGGATACGCGACATGGTTACCCGACGACCCCGTCCGAGCATGTGATCCCCTACGTTCCGTGACCGGATGGCCCACAACCACGTTCGGTCGAACCGGACGTGGCTGTGGGCGTGACAGCCCCAGACGCTACTCGTACACGCGCATCGGCGCAGGCTTCCACAGGCCTGAGCGGTTCACCTCGGTGGTCACGATGTCCGCGGGAACCGCGTCCGGGTAGTTCGGGACGTACCGCTCCAGCGAGCCCCAGTCACGGGCCCAGTCGTGCTTCAGGTACGTCGGAATCTGTTCGGCACGGGCGAGGACCTCGGTGAATCCGAGCGGGCCACCGTTGTCCGCCGACTGCCACGTGTCGGTCGACGACACCGCGAGCGGACGGTCGGGGAGGATGCGGTAGTTCGGCATCTCGGCGACACCGGCCCAGTGGTCGAACGGCCGCTGGCACGGGAACTGCAGACCCACGGCCCAGTCCAGCAGGACGGGCTGCTCCGAGCCGATCACGCTGTCGAGGGTGTCGAGGACGGGCACCCGCGGCGGGGTGAACGCGAGCCACTGATCTCCGGTGAGGTTGGGATCGTTCGCGACGATCCGCACCGCGTCGGTGTCCTCCGGCAGATCCGCGATCGGCACGCGCAGGTTCCGCCACGACGGTGCCGGACCGATGTCCCGCGGCAGGTAGGTGCCCTTCGCCTCGACGGTTCCGTCGGGCCGTCGTGTGCCGTACTCGACGAGCAGCGACTGTCCGTAGTTCAGGGCACCGGTGTCGTCGTAGGACCAAACGCGACCGGCGGCCGAGAGGACGATCAGCGGCGACTCGTCGGCACGCTCGGGCAGCTGGTACCAGCTCGAGGTGAGGCTTGCGGGTTCCTGCACGCCTTGCTGGTAGCTACCGAGGACCGGGGTGACCGCCGGGTCGAGTCCGAACGGCAGGCGCGCGGTACTGCCGTTGACGGTCTGCGCACCTCGTCCACCAGTGGTGCCGCCGCCCGAGCCGGTCTCGAACGTGGGGCCGACACTCTGGTTGTCGGTGTTGCCCTGTCCGGGTTTGACCTCGACGTAGTCGGCGGTGAGGTCGGACGGAACGCCGTCCGGGCTGAATCCACGCGGAGACGTTCCGGCGAGCGGATCCCCGTCGGCCGGCGGATTTGCGGGGTCGGTGATCGGTTCGAGGCGTCCCTGGTTGGGGTCGATCTCGACGAGCACGTCGTTCGCGAGGCCGCAGGTGTCACCGGCGAGGGCACCGATGTTGGACCGGGCGAGCGAGTAGGCGGGATATTGCGCCACAGCGCCCTTGAGGAGTGAGAGCACCTCGAACAGAACCATGACGGCGGCGACGACGGTGAGCGGCGCGGCCGCGAAGGTCCGGATACGGCGGCCCTTGCGCGTCATCGGTTTCTCCGGTGGCGCTGCATAGCCTTCGCGCAGGTACTGCCACGCGACGAGGAGGAGCGCCGCACCGAAGAGGATGAGGAACACCGAGCTCGACTGGGTGCCCTGCAACGAGACGGTCTTGTCGAACCACGGAACGCCGTAGCTCGAGACGTACCACCAGCCGTTGATGCCGGCGAACGACACCGCGAGGACGAAGAGCAGACCTGCCAGGAAGATCGTGCGGTTTCGCCGCGACCGCAGAGCACTGGCGGAGACGAGCACGGCGGTCAGTGCGGCGAGCGATCCGGCGATGCCCGCGTAGGCCCCGAAGTGGTGGGTCCACTTCGTGGGGTTGAACATCATGAAGAACATCGTTCCGAAGACGATGCCGAGCAGGCGCCACGAGGGGCTCATGGCGATGCCGGGGATCTTCCGGCGACGCAGCAGCACGAGCATCGTCGTGAACAGGCACAGCAGCATGACCAGGAACGCGAAACGGCGCGCCAGCGACCCGTCGACGGTCTGCACCATCAGGTAGTAGTAGCGGAGGAAGTCGTTCCACCACTCCTCGTTGGGGCCGATGATCGTGCGCACACGGGTGGCCTCGAGGACCGCCGCGAGGGTCTGGTCCGAGAAGACCACCACGAGGACGAGCACACCGGCTGCGCCGATCGGAGCGAGCAACGGCAGCGTGCCGACCTCACGGTGGCGGCGAACCACGATGCGCGTCATGGGCCGCAGGCCCGCGATCAGCGCGGCGATACACATCAGGCCGGTCGGGGCGGCCGCCAGCGTGAAGGCGCCGATGATGACGGCTGTCGCGGCCGGCAACAGTCGGCCGGTGGCGATCGCGCGCTCGATCGAGCACCACGTCAGCAATGCGCCGAGGGCGACGATCGGTTCGGGACGCAGCCCGTTGTTGTAGGGGAGCCAGAAGGCGAGGAACACCAGTCCGCCGGTCCACAGGGCGATCCGGTTCTCACGGACGGCGCGCCCGAGCCGGGGCACCACCTCCCGGCTGATGACCATCCAGCAGACGATGGCGGCGAGCAGTGCCGGCAGTCGCATCCACGGGCTCGCCGTTGAGATCTTCGCGAACGCCGCCAGCACGTCGTAGTACCAGCCGAACGGCGCCTCGGGTACGCCGAACCACCGGAAGTAGTTCGCCATGTAGCCGGAGTGCTCCGACGCCCGGGCCATCGACAGGAGGTAGCCGTCGTCGGAGGTGTTCGCGCCGAAGAAGTGCCAGCCGATGAGCGTGCCGATCACGACGATGTCGACGCCGCTGAACTTCCACCAGCGTGCGGGCAGGAAACGGCGGTGCCCGCGTCCGTCGGTGCCGTCCAGCTTCGCCAGCGCGGCGAGCGCGAGTGCGGTCGACAGGACCGCGAGAATCATGGCCAGCGATTTGACGAGGGTGGGTGACGACGTGAAGCGCGAATCCACGTCCACGGTCACCTCGAGGCCGGGCACCGCGGTGGTCAGGTCGCTGAAGACGCCCACGACCAGCGGCCGCAGGTCACCGCCGAGTTCCCCGGCACGCGGGAGGCCGTTCTCGTCGGAGAGCCCGACGAATTCGGCGGTCGTCCGGTCGGCGTCCGAGAAGAGCCGGATCTCGGTGCACGCGCTCGACTCCACCTCGCTTCGCGGTGCCGTCGCCACCACGACGTTGCGGTCGAGCACATCGACGTTTTCCTCACCGACACGCACGAACATCGCGTTGAGCGCGGCGTCCTGCCCGTTCGCCGGTGCGGTCGCGAGCAGCATCCCGCCCGAGTCGGGAAGTTCACCGACCGCAACGCACGGGATCGTCGCTTCGAAACTGAGCGGTACCTGCGACATCAACGGCAGTTCGATGTCGGTGACCGAGCCGTTCTGGGGCCACGTCACGGTCGCTTCCGTGACGCGCACCGGCAGGAACGGCGTCGCTACGGCAAGGACGATGCCGAGCAGTCCCGCGACAGCGGCGACGAGCCGTGCGGTCCGGTACTGCGTACGAAGATCCTCGCCGACGGACCTGAGCGGGGTCTCGCTGGGAGCGGGGGCGGTCGTCACGTCGTCGGGCACGGGTTCCGATGGTATCGGCAGCCCACGTGTGACGGCACACGCCCTCATTCCAGCAGGACAGGCACCCCGTCACGGACACGCCCCGGATTCCACAATCCGGACCGCGTGACCACCTCGGTATCGATCACCGCACCGGTCGCATCGGGATCGATCCGGCGGTACCGCTCGAGCGAACCCCAGTCGCGATCCCAGTCGTGGTTCAGGTAGGTGGGGATGGTCTCGGCGGCCAGGAGCTGCGGTATCCAGCCGAGGGGGCCGCCGCCGATGTCGTCCTGCCAGCCGTTCGTCGCATCGGCACCCACCCGGTCGGGGAGGATGCGGAACTCGGGGACCTCGGCGATGCCGTTGCGGTGACCGAAGGGCCGCTGGCACGGGAAGGCCAAGCCCACCGACCAGTCGACGAGGACAGGAGCCTGCGAACCGACGACCTCGTTCAGCGTGTCGAGCCGCGGCATGCGCGGCGGCGTGACCGCGACCCACTGGTCCGGCGCCAGGTTGCCGTCGTCGACGACGATCCGGACGGCGTCCGCGTCGGCAGGGATGGCGTCGGTCGGCACACGCAGGTTGCGCCACGACGGCGACGGGCCGATGTCGATGGGGGAGATCCGGCCGACCGGCGTCACCTCGCTACCCGACGTGACACCGAACTCGAGTTGCACGTCCTGTCCGGGGGTGATGACGCCGTCGGGGTCGACGTAGTGGACTCGGCCGGCGGCCGTGACGACGAGCAGCGGGGTGTCCTCGGTGCGTTCGGGAAGGACGTACCAGCCGGACTCGAGCGCGGCGGCCTGCTGCACCCCGGTCCGGTAACTGCCCAGGATCGGCGTGGTGGCCGGATCGAGTCCGAACGGCAGGCGGACGGTGCTGCCGTTGACGCCCTCGTTGCCGGTGCGTCCACCGCCGGTACCCGCACCCGTCGAGGTGGTGGTGCCACCGACTTCGGAGTCGACGGTGTTCGCTCCGCCTGTCGTGGAGGTCTCGGCGTCGGCGGTGAGGTCGAAAGCGACGCCGTCGGGTGTGAATCCTGTCGAGGTCCCGGCACCGAGCGCGTCGGCGACCGACCCGTCGAGGGGCGAGAGCATCGTCGCGTTCGGGTCGGACTCGACGAGAACCTCGTTGGCCAGGGCGCAACTGTCGCCGCGCAGGGCGGACAGGTTGGACTGGGCGATCGAGTACGCCGGGTACTGCGCCACCGCGCCCTTGATCAACGACAGGACCTCGAACAGCACCACTCCTGCGGCCACGAGAGTGAGCGGCGCGGAGGCGAGTGCCTTCATTCTTCCGTTGCGTTCGGGTCGTGGCGCGACGAAAGGTTCACGCAGGTGGAACCATGCGGCCACGATCAGTGCGACCACGGTGAGGCCGAGTAGTGCGGTGGAGAACGCATACCCGGAGATCGACGGCGGCTTGTCCCACCAGGGAACGCCGAAGCTGGAGACGTACCACCAGCCGTTGGATCCGGTGAAGGCCATCGCGAGGACGAACAGCACGCCCGCGGTGAAGAGGGCACGGTTGCGGGCGGATCGGATACCCACTGCCCCGACACCCACCGCCGCGAGCGCGGCGATCGACCCCGCGAGCCCGGCGTAGACGCCGAAGTGATGCGTCCACTTGGTCGGGGTGAGCATCATCAGGAGCAGGGACGCGAAGACGATGCCGAGGATGCGCCGGGAGGGCCCGATCGCGGTCCCGGGAATGCGGCCCTTGCGGAGAATCAGCATGACGCACACGACCAGGCACAGCAGCATCACGAACACGCCGAATCGGCGGGCGACCGAGCCGTCCGGCGACACCGTCAGCAGCGCGTCCCAGCGCAGCCGTTCGTCGAACCAGGGCACGTTCGGCCCGACCGCGGAGCGCACGCGGGTGGCTTCGAGCACCGACGCGAGAGTCTGGTCGGCGAACACCACGACGAGTACGACGGTGCCCGACGCGAGGATCGGTGCCAGCGGTGCCCATCCCACCAGGGGGCGGCGCGCCACGAGGGCCTTCACGAGGGGGCGTGCGCCCGCGATGAGTGCCGCGACGCAGATCACGCCGGTGGGCCCGGCTGCGAGTGAGAATGCCGCGATGAGGACCGCGATCGCAGCAGGGAGCATGCGGCCGGTCGCGATCGCGCGTTCGATGGAGCACCACGTCAGCAGTGCACCGACCGCGATGATCGGTTCGGGCCGCAGGCCGTTGTTGTACGGGAGCCAGAAGGC
Organism: Rhodococcus sp. NPDC058639; assembly: GCF_042717545.1. NCBI lineage: Bacteria > Bacillati > Actinomycetota > Actinomycetes > Mycobacteriales > Nocardiaceae > Rhodococcus > Rhodococcus sp. NPDC058639. Next base: position 40,684 of record NZ_JBHXRF010000001.1, on the reverse strand, counting down.
GAGAAACACCAGTCCGGCGGTCCACAGCGCCACCTTGCTGTGCCGGACCGCGGTGCCGAGCCGGGGGATGACCTCCCGGCTGATGACCATCCAGCACAGGATCGCCGCGACGAGCGCGGGTAGCCGCATCCACATACTGGCCGTCGAGACCTGCGACATCAGCACCAGGACGTCGTAGAACCACCCGAAGGGCGCTTCGGGGACACCGAACCACCGGAAATAGTTCGACATGTAACCGGCGTCGCCCGACACCCGGGCCATGTTGAGGATGTAGCCGTCGTCCGAGGTGTTGGCGCCGATGACGTGCCACAGGAGCAGCGTCCCGACGACTACGCCGTCGGCGATCGTGAACCGCCACCAGTGGGAGGGGAGGAAGCGGCGGGCGCGCCGCCGATCCACGCCGTCGAGGCGATGCAGCGCGACGAGAGAGATCACCGTCGAGAGCGCGCACAGGATCATCGCGGCCAACTTGATCAGCGTGGGTGTCGATGTGAACCGGGTGTCGAGGTCGGCGCGCACCGACAGCCTCGCGGCGTCCTCGCCGGTGGTCAGTGCCGCGGCAGATCCGTTCAGGTCGCTGAACACCCCGACCATCTGGGGGCGGGAATCGCCCTCCACCTCGACGGTGAGCCGCGGGTCCGCGCCCACGATCTCGGCGACGGTCAGTTCCGCGTTCGATGCGACCGTGACAGCGGTGCACGGTGCGTCGAGGGGAGTGGACACCAGCACCGAGTTGCGCAGCACGGCCTCGATCGCACCGGGGTTGCCGTCCGTACCCGGGACGGCCCTGATGACGAGCGCGGTGTCGGTCGCGTCGGGTGCGCCGGGGGGAACGGTCGACACGAGCGTCCCGCCGTCTTCCCCGAGCAACTCTGCTGCCGAACACGGAACACTGACACGCAGCGACAGCGGCGTGTACGAGACCAGCGGCGCCTCGATGTTGTCGAGCGAGTTGTTCTGCGGCCACGCGAGCGTGGTCGCTTCCTGCCGGACCGGGAGGAACGGGACACTCAGAGCCAGGACGAAAGCGAGCAGACCCGTCACGATCGCGACTACGCGCGCGGTGCGGAACTGCGACGTCGGATCGGGTGAAGGGGCGTTTTCGGGCGCTCGAGTATCGGCAGGCACAAGGCCCGATGCTATGCGAGGGTGCCGCTGTGTTCGCCGCTACACCGGTCTGTGCGTTCGGCGTGGCGGGTTCTTCCGACCCCGTCCGGTGCACCATCGACCCCCACTAGCATCGGACACCATGGATACAGCGACGCCGATCGGACGCGCGCTGCGGACGGCCGGGATCGCCGAGGTCTGTGACGACACCGCCGCACGAGCCATGTACTCGTCCGATGCCTCGCTGTACCGCGTGCCGCCGCAGGCCGTCGTCCGTCCACGATCGGTCGACGAGGTCGCGGCCGTTCTCGACGTCTGCCGCCGGGAGGGCGTGCCCCTCACCTCGCGCGGTGCCGGCACCTCGCTCGCGGGCAACGCCGTCGGGCCGGGTGTGGTGCTCGATTTCTCCCGCCATCTCGGCCGGGTGCTCGAGGTCGATCCCGACGCGCGTACCGCCCGCGTGCAACCGGGTGTCGTGCAGACCGACGTGCAACGGGCCGGCGCGCCGTACGGACTCCGGTTCGGTCCCGATCCGTCCACCCACAACCGATGCACCGTCGGCGGGATGATCGGCAACAACGCGTGTGGTGCCCGGGCACTCGGGTACGGCCGAACCTCCGACAACGTGGTGGCGCTCGAGGTGCTCACCGGAACCGGGCACCCGCTGTCGCTGCCCGGCACCGACGGGATCCTCGAACCGCTGCGCGAGATCGTCGCCCGTGACCTCGCCACGGTCCGCACCGAGTTCGGCCGATTCGGCCGCCAGGTGTCTGGCTATGCGCTCGAATGCCTGCTGCCCGAGAATCGGTTCGACGTGCGCGGACTGCTGATCGGCAGCGAGGGCACGCTCGGCATCACCACCGAGGCGACAATTCGCCTCGTCGAGGATCCTCCGGTGCGCACGATGGTGGTGCTCGGCTATCCGGACATCGTTGCGGCTGGTAATGCGGCCCACACGTTGCTGTGTTTCCGCCCGACGGCGTGCGAAGGACTCGACTCGCGAATTGTCGATGTCGTCCGTTCCCGTCGTGGACCGCAGGCGGTGCCGCCGTTGCCGCGCGGTGCGGCATGGTTGTTCGTCGAGTTGGCGGGCGACGATCCCGACGAGGTCCGCGAGCGCGCGCGGGGGCTCGCGACGGCATCGGGGGCGGTGGACACGCTGCAGGTCGACGATCAGGTGCGGGCGGACGCGCTGTGGCGGATCCGTGAGGACGGATCGGGGTTGTCCGCGCGGAGCCCGCAGGGTCTGCCCGCGCACGCGGGGTGGGAGGACGCCGCCGTGCCGCCGGAGCGCATCGGGGGTTATCTGCGCGACTTCCAGGAACTGACGGACAGTTACGGCATCACCGGTTATCCCTACGGGCATTTCGCCGACGGGTGCATCCACATCCGCCTCGATGTGCCGCTCGAGGTTCCCGGTCTGTTCCGCGAGTTCCTCTTCGCGGCGGGCAGCCTCGTCGCCGACTACGGCGGGTCGATGTCGGGCGAGCACGGTGACGGCCGGGCCCGCAGCGAACTGCTCCCGTTGATGTACTCCCCGGCTGCGATTCGATTGTTCGGCGCCGTGAAGTCGGTGTTCGACCCCGACAACGTCCTCAATCCCGGGGTGCTCGTCGATCCGCATCCCGTCGACCTCGATCTGCGAGTGCCTGTCGCGCGAAAAGTGGACGTCGACTTGGGTTTCCGGTATTCGGGGGACGGCGGGAACTTCACGCAGGCGGTCCACCGCTGTACCGGTGTCGGCAAGTGCCGTGCCGACACCACCGGTGTCGGCGGGGTGATGTGCCCGTCCTACCAGGCAACCCGAGAGGAGAAGGATTCCACCCGCGGACGGGCCAGGGCGCTACAGGAGATGCTCAACGGCACGCTCGTCACCGATTCGTGGCGGTCGAAGGAAGTGCACGACGCGCTCGATCTGTGCCTGTCGTGCAAGGGCTGTCTGTCGGACTGTCCCACCGGCGTGGACATGGCCACGTGGAAATCCGAAGTGCTGCATCAGACCTACCGGGGCAGGCTCCGTCCTGTCGCGCACTACAGTCTCGGCCGGCTACCGCGCTGGGCCGCCCTCGCGTCCCGCGCACCCCGGTTGGTCAACAACCTGACGCGGGTACCGGGAGTCGCCGCGACGGGACTCACGCTCGCGGGCATGGACCGGCGCCGCACCGTCCCCGCCCTCGCGCCCCGCACGTTTCGGCGCTGGTTCGCCGACACCGCTGCGCAGCGGTCCCGGAGCGGGCGCCCGGTGGTGTTGTTCGTCGACACCTTCACCGAGTACTTCACCCCCGAAGTCGGGGTAGCCGCGGTGCGGGTACTCGAAGCTGCCGGGCACCGCGTGATGATCACCGAGGAGCAGCAGTGCTGCGCCCTGACGTGGATCACCACAGGTCAGCTCGGAACTGCTCGAAAAATATTGGGGCGCACCATCTCCGAGTTGTTCCGTATCGGAACGCCGATCGTCGGGATCGAACCGTCGTGCACCGCGGTGTTGCGTTCGGACGCGGTCGAGATGCTCGGCTCCGAACCTGCCCGGATCGTCGCCGACAGTACCTCCACGCTCGCCGAATTCCTGGGGGAGTGGACGCCGCCGTCGCTCGACGGCACCACGGTCGTCGCCCAGCCGCACTGCCACCATCATGCGGTCATGGGGTGGGGCGCCGACGCCGCACTGCTGCGGACCGCAGGCGCGCACGTGCAGCGGCTCGGCGGGTGCTGCGGCCTCGCAGGGAACTTCGGCGTCGAACGTGGGCACTACGACGTCTCCGTCGCGGTGGCGGGTGCTCAACTTCTCCCGGCCGTCGAGGCCGCGTCGGACGACACCGTCGTCCTCGCCGACGGATACTCGTGTCGCACCCAGATCGGCGATCTCACCTCACGCCGCGGCACTCATCTCGCAGAACTTCTGGCGTCGCGTCTGCCGTCGTGCCGGTCACGTCGCCCCTCGGGGCAGTGCTGATCACCGGGTACCTCGGCGGCGCGGTCGCGACCAATATGCTCACGGAACAGCCGATCCTCAGCACGACCCTGTTCCCGATCTACGTCGGAATCTTCGTCTGGGGAGGCCTGTACCCGCGCGACGCCGGTGTCCTGGCCGTCATGCCCCTGCGGCGCGCGTGACCACCACGAACGGACCGACCTCGGTGACCGTGAAGCGCGGGTCGTCGAACAGTTCCTCGGGGAAGGTCACCGTGTAGCGACGCACGTTCGGGTCGTTCGGATACACGTCCTCGGCCAGACGCAGCGTGTAGCCCTCGGCGCTCTGCCGGAACACGATGGCGTCGGGGGCTCGCCACGGCAACTCGTCCCAGGCGGCGATCAGTTCGTCGGCGGACTCGAGCTCGGCCCAGCTCTCGATCGCGTCCGCACGAGCGGCGAAGTCCGCCAACGGATTCGCGTAGTGCGACGTCAAAGCCTGGAACCCGAAATACGGGTAGTAGGCGAGGAACGAGGTGTCGGCGGTGAGAACGACCCAGTCGCTGCGGTCCGGCCCGAGCTGGGAGGTGAGCACCTCGTCGACCTCCCCGAAGTACGACGCCGCGCCCGGCGGGCGTTGTTCGGCACGCTCGCCGTTGCCGTCGGTGTCGCTGTAGGCGAGGTTGATCTCGTTCGTCAGCACCTGCGGGATGTTCTGCGCGAAGGCGAGGGCTCCCAGCGCGCCCACCGCGACCAGAACCCGCCGCACCCGCGGATTGTCACTGGTGGCCAAGCTGATCCAGCGGGAAAAGTCGACGAACGCGAACGCACCGGCGGCTCCGAGCAGCACCAGCAGGATCACCTCGAGCCGGAACGCCAGCAGCGTATTGCCGAGAACCGTGAAGGCCATCGATGCGAGGTACCAGAGGTAGACGGCGATCACGCCGAGCCCGAGCGCCTGCGCGCGACGCGACGACGTCGCCCTGCCGATCAGCCACACGGTGCCCAGCAGGCACAGCAATCCGACCAGCGAGGCGTGGAACATCGGCAGCGGCAGTCGCGCACCGGCTTCGGGCAGATAGTGCGTCGCGGTGCCGGAACCGGATGGGGAGTTGCCGCCGAGGACCTCGGCGAGGAACGGTGCCCACACGATCAACGCGATCAGCATCGCGATGGCGGCGATCACGACGAACTTCGTCAACACGGGGAGGGCGGCTCGCCACGACCCGCCGGAGCGTCGCGCCAGGATTGCGGCGGCGACCGCCATCACCGTCACCGCGAACGCCGCCAGCCCCAGATAGAGCGTGTAGAACGTGGCGGCGACACCGAGGAACACGCCCGTTCCGATGGCCGCGCCCCATCCCTGCCGGCTGTTTTTTCGGGGTCCGGTGTCGCCGGGGCTGCGTACCGGCGACAAGGCACCCCACGCGAGAACGAGAGCGGGCGGGAGCAGCAGCGCGATCACCGCGCCGTACGGCTCCGGAGATCCGTAGGCCAGCACGATGGCGGTCGTGGCCGTCGCGGCGAGCACGGCCAGGTCGGAGCGGACGAGTTCGGACCACAGGACCAGGGCGAGCACCGCCGCGACGGCGATCGACGCGATCGCGTACGGCTTGAACGCCTCCCAGCCGTCCATCCCCAGAACGTTCGCCACGCGTCCACCGATCCAGAACCACCCCGCGGGGTAGAACGGCGGCAGGTCCGCATACGTCATGTCGCGCAGGGCCGGACTGTCGGTCAGGCGCGTGAGGAACTCGGTACGGAACTCCTGATCGACGGAGATGCCGTGCAGATAGAGACGGGTCGCGGCGAGCGGCATGCCGAGGGTCGCGGTGACCAGGCCGGACAGTGCGGCCCAGGACAGGACCCGTGCGCCCCGCACGAACTTGCGGCGACGCAGCAGGAAGATCGACAGGCCCAGTGCTGCCAGCGCCGCGACCTGCATGACGGTCGTCACCGCCTGGGTGACGTTCGACGAGTTGAACGCCGGCCACTGCACCCGGCCGAAGGCGAACAACCCGACGGACGACACGAGCACCGCCACGACCACCGCGGCGACCATTGCGCCGGCGGTGGCCGCGATCCGACGGAACGGAGCGACGGAAAGGGCTGGAGAGCTCACGGGCGCGTCGGTCACGATTGTCGAGCTTAGTGAACCCGCTCGTACATACCGGACGGGTGCAGGTCCCGGTGCTCTCCTACAACTCCTAGATCGGCAGCTTGCGGAAGATCGCGCGCGGGACGTGACGCAGCACCATCATCACGAACCGGAAGGTGCCCGGTGCCCAGACGATCTCCTTGCCCTTGTCGGACGCGGCGACCGCAAGCTTCGCGACGTCCTCCTTGTTCACGGTCAGCGGTGCCTCGTCGACGTGGGCGCTGAACTGGGTGCGCACCTGACCGGGGCGCACCACCGTGACGCGGGGTCCGAACTTCGCCAGCGCTTCGCCGAGGCCGAGGTAGAAGCCGTCGAGTCCGGCCTTCGTGGAGCCGTAGACGAAGTTCGCGCGCTTGACGCGTTCACCGGCCACCGACGACATCGCGATGATGCGCCCGAAGCCCTGTGCCTTCATCTTCTGGCCGAGCAGCACGCCCACCGAGACGGCGGCGGTGTAGTTGACACCCACGACCTGCACGGCTTTGCGCTGGTCCTGCCAGAGCGTCTCGGCATCCGCGTCGAGGCCGAACGCGACGATCGCCACGTCGACGTCGCCGCCGCTCCATGCCCGGTCGATGACCGCGGGGTGGCTCGCGGTATCGAGCGCATCGAAATCGATGAGGTCGACCGATGTGGCACCGGCGGCCTTCGCCTGGCTGACGGCGTCCTCACGGCGGGAGTCACCGGGCAGCGCCGCGAGGATCACGCGGGCCGGAGCCTTGCGCAGGTACTCCTCGACGATGGCCAGGCCGATCTCGGAGGTGCCACCGAGCAGCAGCAGGGTCTGGGGGTTACCCACGGCGTTGATCATCAGTGCAGTTCCAACCTTCTGGACATATCGGAAGCGAAGACATTGGTGGGGTCGACCGAGCGGCGCACCTTGAGCCACTCGTCGATACGCGGGTACATCGCGTGGAACGTCTCGGCAGACGTGCGCGAATCTTTCGCGGTGTAGAGGCGGCCGCCGAATTCGAGGACTCGCTTGTCGAGTTCGCGAACGAACTCGTTGAGGCCGTCCTTGATCGGGAAGTCCACGCAGACGTTCCACCCCTTCATGGGGAAACTCAGCGGCGCCTTGTTGCCCTCACCGAAAAGCTTGAACACGTTGAGGAACGAGTAGTGCCCCGACTGCTGGATGTCGCGGATGATCTTCTTGAATTCCTCGACGGCCTCGGGCGGCACCACGAACTGGTACTGCAGGAATCCCTTGGGACCGTAGGCCCGGTTCCACTCACCGAACAGGTCGAGTGGGTGATAGAACTGCGTCAGATTCTGGATCTGGCCGGTCGCGTTCTTGGTCTTGCGGTAGTACAGCTCGCCGACGATCGAGAAGTCGAACTTGTTCGCCAGCCCGTTCGGGAAGACGTCGGGGAACGTCAGCAGTGTCGACCCCGAGAAGCGCAGCGGATCCTTCTGCAATTTCTTCGGCAACTGGTCGAGCGTGGCGAGGGAACCGCGCGACACCGCGGCGCGTCCGAGCTTGGGCGGCGCGGAGATCGCGTCGAACCAGGCGCTCGAGTAGTCGTAGTTCTCCTCGGAGCCGTCGCTGTGCAGCGCGATGGTCTCGTCGAGGCTCTCGGTGCGCACACTGTCGGCGACGAAGTACGCCGTCTCGGTGGGCGTCATCTCGATGGTCGCGCGGAGGATGATGCCGGTCAGGCCCATGCCACCGACGGTCGCCCAGAACAACTTGGAGTTGCGCCCGGTGGGGGTGCAGGTGCGGATCTGCCCGTCGGCGGTGAGCAGCTCGAGGGAGCGCACATGGTTGCCGAAGCTGCCCGCGCTGTGGTGGTTCTTGCCGTGGATGTCGGAGCCGATGGCCCCACCGACGGTGACCTGGCGCGTTCCCGGCAGGACCGGTACCCACAGGCCGAACGGCAGAGCCGCCCGCATCAGCTGATCGAGGTCGACACCGCCGTCCACCACGACACGCCGCGATTCGCGGTCGATGCTGTGGATCTTGTTCAGTGCCGTCATGTCGATGACGAGCCCGCCCGCGTTCTGGGCCGGGTCGCCGTACGAGCGGCCGAGACCGCGCGCGATGACGCCACGGCGCAGATGCGCCGGCTTGGACTCGTTGTCTTCGGCGACTCGCGCGACTGCCTGCGCGATCAGTTCGACATCGGGTGTGGTGAGCACCTCTGCGGTGGTCGGCGCGGTGCGCCCCCAGCCGGTCAGGGTGCGGGTCTGGGTGGGGAGAGGCTCACTTGCCTGCTCTGCAGCTGTCGTGGACATCAGGACAAAGGCTACCCGCGTGACCGCACGGCACTGCAAGAGCAGGGTTACCCTCCGTACGGTTTTGTGAGGATCTCCAGGTTGTGACCGTCGGGATCTGACCAGTACACGCCGCGGCCCCCGTCGCGGGTGTTGATCTCCCCGCTCCGTCGATGCGCGGGATCGGCCCAATACTCCAGGTCACGTGACCGGATGCGGCCGAGGATCTCGTCGAACTCCTGTTCCCCGACAAGGAAGGCGTAGTGCTGCGATCGGACGGGGTGTGCGTCGGCCATGAAGTCCAGGGAGACGTCGTTGTCCACCTGCACAACGAAGAACGGTCCGTACGGGGTCGGCGATCCGACACCGAGGATCTCCGACAGCAAGACGGCAGATCCCTTCGGGTCGGTCGCGTGGACGATGGTGTGGTTCAGCGCGATGCTCATACACCCGAGGGTGCAACCTCGAGCGGACTCGAGGTCAACAGTCGCTTCGGTCGGGGGCGTTACCCTCGTCTGCGTGCCCGAATCCCATGACCACGTGCAGCCGTTGCCGGAACATCACGCGCCGCTCGCTCCGGAACTGCCGCTGACCGATTCCACGGCCGACGACGCGCTGGATCTCAAGACGCAACTCGTGCGGTTCGTGCTGACCGGCGGTCTGTCGGCGATCGTCGACTACGGCCTCTATGTGCTGCTCATGGCGCTCGGCGTCACCCGCGACGGCGCGAAGGCGCTGTCGTTCGTCGCCGGCACCACCACCGCGTACCTCATCAACCGACGGTGGACGTTCAAGGCCGAACCGAGCAGGGTGCGCTTCGCCGCGGTCGTGGCTCTGTACGCCGTGACGTTCGCCGCGCAGGTCGGTATCAACGGAGTGCTCAACGACTCGCTGGGTGACCAGTGGTGGGTCACCCCGTTCGCGTTTGTCGTCGCGCAGGGCACCGCGACCGTCATCAACTTCGTGGTGCAGCGACTGGTGATCTTCCGCATCCGGTGAACTCGGGTGAATTGTTGCCCGCTGAGCGGGCACTTTCCGACCAAGCTTTCAACGGCGGCGATCCAGAGCCGCCCGTATCTGCCGGAGGACCCCGTCCGGATCCTCGACCAGCGTGTGCCAGGTGAAGCGCAGGACGTGCCACCCGGCGTTGACCAGAACGTTCTGCCGCTCGGCATCCCGGCGTTGACGATGCGCGTCGCGGTGCCATGCCCACCCGTCCACTTCGATGGCGACGCGCCCCGCCTCGAAGACCACGTCGATCTCGAACCCACAGCTCCACGCGTGCGCGCGCCAGCCCGTCAGACCCGCGTCGCGCAGGAGCCGATGCAGGATGCGTTCGGCTTCCGAATGCCCGCCGTCGCCTGCCGAGCACAGCAGGCGTGACGCGGCGCGAGCGCCGTGCCGCCCGGAGTTTCTGCGGTGGGCCCGCTGGAGAACGTCGAGCGACGTGTGCCGCTGCAACGCGCGATCCATGAGCACCGACCCGCTCGGCATCTCGGTTGCGGCTTCGAGCACGGTGAGCGGCAACGCCGTCACCGGCAGGCTCCGGATCACCACGGTGTCCTTCCAGTGCAGGTCCCGTCGTCGTACGCGGGTCGTTCGGGTGCAGGACCGTATCCGGTGGTGGGGCACGGTCACGTAGTGGCGGGCCGGTGGGCGATCGAGCAGTCCGTGCCACCAGGCGGCGCTCGGACCCCACGCGACCGCCTCGGCCCCGGCTCCGTACACCGCCGCGCGCAGTTCGACTCCCGCGGTGCGCTCGCGGTCGGAACGCAGGTAGACCCCGGGTGCGAGGGTGACCCATTCACCTGTTCCGACGGTCCGGCTTACCGCCGTCGAACTCATGCCGCATCGGAGTGCCTGGGTGCGGGTGATCACGCCGTCCTGCTGGGCCATGACGGCGTGGACCTCTGTGCGGTTCATGTCTCGTTCGACGCGGCGTGCCGGTGGGAGGTTCCCGCACCCCCATCTTTGGTGGGACAGTGCCCGGCTAGCGGGCACTGTCCCACCGAGGTTTTCAGAACTCGGGGAGCAGGCCGGCCGACCGTGCGTCGGCAAGCGTGGGGGCGGCGCGATCCTTGGCCGACAACTCGTACTCGAGCGCGGCACCGTCCCTGCCCACGGCCGGCCAGTCGATACCGATCTCCGGGTCGAGCGGATGCACCTCGTGCTCCCGCTCCGGGGTGTACGGCGTCGAGCACAGGTACACCACGGTCGAGTTGTCTTCCAGGGCAAGAAAACCGTGCCCCAATCCCTCGGACAGGAAGATCGCCCGACGGTCGGTCGTGTCGAGCAGTACCGAATCCCACTGCCCGAACGTCGGCGACCCGACACGAAGGTCCACCACGACATCGAGCACCGAACCCGACACGCACGTGACGTACTTCGCTTGTCCCGGTGGCACATCCGCGTAGTGGATACCCCGCAATACCCCCGCCGCCGAGACCGAGCAGTTCGCCTGCGCCAACTCCAGCGACCGCCCGGTCGCCTCACGGAAGGTGGACTGCTTGAACCATTCGAGGAACAGTCCCCGTTCGTCACCGAACGTGGCCGGCGTGATCTCCCACGCCCCGGCGATCTTCAGTTCGCGATACTGCATCCCCTAGAAATCCCTTCCTTGTTCCAGCAGGTCGAGCAGATATCTCCCGTACCCGGATTTCGCCAAGGGCTGGGCCAGGGCACGCAATTCGTCGTCGGTGAGGAATCCGCGCCGCCACGCCACTTCTTCGGGAGCGCCGATCTTCAGACCCTGCCGTTGCTCGATCGTGCGAACGTAGTTCGACGCGTCGAGCAGCGAATCGAACGTGCCGGTGTCGAGCCACGCCGTGCCGCGCGGTAACACCTCGACCTGCAACTTCCCGGCCTCGAGGTACATGCGGTTGACGTCGGTGATCTCGTATTCCCCGCGCGCGGACGGTCTCAAGCCGCGCGCGATCTCGACGACGTCGTTGTCGTAGAAGTACAGTCCCGGCACCGCGTACGGCGACTTCGGGTCGACGGGTTTCTCCTCGAGCGACAGCGCGCGTCCCGCGGAATCGAACTCGATCACCCCGTAGGCGGAGGGATCGGACACCCGGTAGGCGAACACCGCGCCTCCGTCGATGTCGGCGAATCGGGTGAGCTGGCTGCCCAGACCGGGACCGTAGAAGATGTTGTCCCCCAGGACCAATGCCACCGATTCGGTACCGATGTGATCGGCGCCGAGCACGAAGGCCTGCGCCAGACCGTCGGGGTGTTCCTGCACGGCGTAGGTCAACTCGATCCCGAACCGCGACCCGTCGCCGAGCAGTCGCCGGAACTGGTCGAGGTCGTGCGGAGTCGTGATGACGAGGACCTCCCGGATGCCCGCCAGCATCAGCGTCGAGAGGGGGTAGTAGATCATCGGCTTGTCGTAGACGGGCGTGAGCTGCTTGCTGATGCCCAAGGTGATGGGATGCAGTCGCGAACCGGTCCCGCCGGCCAGGATGATTCCGCGCATGCGGGCAAGTGTTCCACGTCCGCGGAGATACCAGGCAGATGTCGGTAGGGTTTGGCGTCATGAGGCTGCTCGTCACCGGCGGCGCCGGATTCATCGGCGCGAACTTCGTCCACCGGACCGTCGCCGACCGCCCGGACGTCGAACTGACGGTCCTGGACAAACTCACCTACGCCGGCAACCGGGCGTCACTCGACCCTGTCGCCGGGAAGATCACCTTCGTGCACGGCGATATCGCCGATCCCGAACTTGTCGACCGTCTCGTCGCGAACGCCGATCTGGTGGTGCACTTCGCCGCCGAGTCGCACAACGACAACTCGCTGGCCGACCCGACCCCGTTCGTGCACACCAACCTCGTCGGCACGTTCACGCTGCTCGAAGCCGTGCGCCGATACGACGTGCGCTATCACCACATCTCCACCGACGAGGTCTACGGCGATCTCGCGCTCGACGACCCGGCGAAGTTCACCGAGGCAACCCCCTACAACCCGTCGAGCCCGTATTCGTCGACCAAGGCAGGCTCCGACCTGCTGGTGCGCGCGTGGGTGCGCTCGTTCGGCCTGCGGGCGACGATCTCGAACTGCTCGAACAACTACGGGCCGTATCAGCATGTGGAGAAGTTCATTCCGCGGCAGATCACCAATGTCCTGACCGGGGTGCGGCCGAAGTTGTACGGCACCGGTGCCAACGTGCGCGACTGGATTCACGTCGACGACCACAACAGCGCGGTGTGGACCGTCATCGACAAGGGCCGGATCGGGGAGACGTATCTGATCGGGGCCGACGGCGAAACCGACAACCGCACGGTCGTCGAGACCGTGCTCGAACTGTGCGGCATGGACCCGGAGGCGTTCGATTTCGTCACCGACCGACCGGGGCACGACCTGCGCTATGCGATCGATGCGACGAGGTTGCGCACGGAGTTGGGGTGGGAGCCGCGGTACCGGGATTTCCGCTCGGGCCTGGCGGCGACGATCGAGTGGTACCGCAGCCACGAGACGTGGTGGATGCCACAGAAAACCGCCACCGAAGCCGCGTACGGACGGAGCGAACGAATCCTCGGCGGTTGAGCGACCTGCGGTTCTTGCACATTCCGGCAAACAGTGTGATCACGACGAAACACGCTCCCTCCGCCCGCGTGCCGTCGAGACAGCTATTTGCGCTGCTACTGTCGCATCCGAAACAGGATCGACCACAGCGGGGAGTAGCTCGATGGAGCAGGCAACTGCCGGCGACACGACAGCGATCGACAGCAACGCGGACGCGCTCGACAGCGCCCTCACCGAACCCGTACGCCGGGATCGGCTGATTGCGCAGCGCGGCGTCTTTGCGTCGCTGTCGCCTCGAGTGCCCGGAAAGATGTACGTCGTCACGAAGGGTGACGCCGCGGCCGACCGTTACGGTCTCCAACTGGCCGACGGCTCGACAGCCCACACCAACACGTATTTCGGCAGGTTCCCCGCCAGCTTCTGGCAGCGCTGGACCGACGTGAAAACGGTGAACCTGCAACTGACGTACGGCTGCTCGGGTAGCGCACGATTCGTCGTCCACGCCTCCGACGCCCGGGGCCGTGAACGGATCGTCTCGGTCGAGACGGTCTCCGGATCGGGAGAACTCGACCTCGAGGTGCCGATCGAGCGCTTCGTCGACGGCGGCGCGATCTGGTTCTCCGCCGAGGCCAGTAACGGCTCACTGCTCGTCTCCGACGCCCGCTGGACGGTTGCGGCACCCGAGCACCTGCGCCCGGCCGCGGTCGTGATCTGCACGTTCAATCGCGCGGACGACTGCACCGTCACCGTGGGTACTCTCGCCTCCGACGACGGGGCAATGGCAGACATCGACGCGGTGTGCATCGTCGACCAGGGCACCGACCAGGTGCGGTCGCGTCCCGCGTTCGGTGAGGTCGCCGAGAAACTCGGCGACAAGCTCATCTACCTGACCCAGCCCAATCTCGGCGGCGCCGGCGGTTTCTCCCGGGGCATGTACGAGATCACCGGGTCACCCAACTCGGCGCACGCCAACGTCATCGTCATGGACGACGACATCCTGTGCGAGCCGGAGTCGGTGCTGCGCCTGAACGCGTTCGCGAACATGACGGTGCAGCCGACGATCGTCGGTGCCCAGATGTTGTCCCTGAGCAACCCCCAGGTCCTCCACGTCAGCGCCGAACGGGAGGTGCTCGACGAGATCAAGGCCGGTGAGCTGACCCCGGGCGCCAAGATGGGCGTCGACCTGATCAAGAAGAAGCAGGATCCGCGGTTCGACGCCGGCTGGAACGGCTGGTGGACGTGTCTGCTCCCCGCCGAGATCATCGCCGACTGCGGGCTGCCGATTCCGCTGTTCTTCCAGTGGGACGACATCGAGTACGGCATCCGCGCGCGTTTCGCCGGGCACCCCACGGTCACGCTGCCGAACGCCGGCGTGTGGCACGCCGACTTCTACCTCAAGGACTACGACGACTGGGCGCGCTACTTCAGCATCCGCAACGGTCTCGTCGTCTCGGCGATCTACGGGCGTTTCGACGGACCCGACATCTCCAAGTACCTGTTCCGCAAGATCGGTGAGCTCATCGTTTCGATGCAGTACGGTCTGGCCGCCACGTTCATCAAGGCGGCGGAGGACTTCCTCGCCGGCCCCGATTTCCTGTACGACGGTGGTCAGTCGGTCCTGAAGGAACTGCGCGAACTGCGCGACCGCTACCCGGAAACCAAGCCGCTGCCCGCGTCGCAGGTGGGCAAGGAATCCGATCCGCATACGCAGATGTCGGTGTGGGAGTTCGAGCCCGACAAGAAGCGTGAGGGGCTCGTCCTCCTCAAGCGCGCGGTGCAGCAACTCGCGGGCAAGGTGGACCGTCGTCCCGTCACCGTTCCCGCCGATTACGCGGACTGGTGGCACGTCGCTCTGTTCGACGGCGCCGTGGTCACCGATGCCTCGCAGAACGCCGTACGGGTGCGTCGTCGCGACAAGGACACTGCCGTCGAGCTCGCCAAGCGTGCCGCGAAGGTGTGCTGGCAGCTTCGCAAGGAAGCTCCCCGGATGAAGACGGTGTGGCAGGAAGCAATGCCGAAGCTCACGAGCCGCGAGAACTGGGCGCGGCTGTACGGCATCGACGACTGACCGATGAAAGCGTGGCCGCTTCCCCTGCTGATCGGGGGGGTGACCGTGCTCGTCGGCGCCGCTTTTTCCTGGGTTCCGTCGTTCTGGTGGGACGAGGCAGCAACGATCTCGGCCGCCGATCGGCCCTTCGGTGACCTGCTCGAGTTGCTCGCCGATTGGGACGCCGTCCACGGACTGCACTACATCCTGTTGCACGGCTGGTTCGCGCTCGTGGGCACCGGGGAATTCGCAGCGCGGGTACCCGGCGTGCTCGCTCTCGGTGTCGGGGCCGCAGCCGTCACGGCGACCGCGCAGATGCTGGCGGGACGGCGTGCCGCGGTGGCGGCCGGGGTGCTGTTCGCGATCCTTCCGCGGGTGACCTGGGCAGCCACCGAAGCCCGCTCCTACGCGTTCGCCGTCGGATGTGCGGCAGTGTTGTCGCTGGTCCTCGTGCTGGCGCTGCGCACCCACCGGGCACGCTGGTGGGTGCTGTACGCGATCGTGGCGGCCCTCGCGACGATGATCTTCGTCTATACCGCGACTCTTCTGGTCGCACACGCGGTAACGATGTGGGCCGTCACCCGCGGCCTCGAATCCCGTCGACGGGACCGGGTCGGTTTCGTGCTCGCCGCCACCGCCGGAACCGCGTTGTTGCTGCCCTTCCTCGTGCTGGCCTATTCACAGGTGCGTCAGGTGTCGTGGATCCCGGCGCTCGACGAGACGGTGATCAGAACGATCCTCGTCGAGCAGTGGTTTCCGGAGGCGCCGTGGGCGGTGCTGCTGTGCTGGACCGTCGCGCTGGTGGGGACGATCGGTGCGGCAGTGCGGGGCGTCGAACCGGACGAGCGGACATTGCTGTGGCTCGCGCTACCGGGCTTTCTCGTGCCCATGGCGTTGTTGCTGGCGTATTCGGTACTGGCGAGCAACATGTATCTGGACCGGTATCTCTCCTTCACGGTGCCCGCGGTGACGTTGTTCCTGGGGTGGGCGGTCAGCCGCGCCGCGACGCGATGGTGGTCGTTGCTCGCTGTGCTCGTCGCCGTGGGACTTGCGGTGGCACCCGCTTACATGACGCAACGACAGCCGTTCGGCAAGGCCGGGGGGATGGACTACAGCGTGGTCGCGGACCGGCTGAAGGAGGTGTCCCAGCCCGGCGACTGTGTCGCGTTCGAGCCGAAGGTGTCGTGGCAGCCGACCTCCCCGCGCGCGGTAGCCGACGCACGTCCCGATGCGCTCGAGCACCTCGTGGACGTGGGGCTGGATCAGACCGCTGCCGAGCGCGCGAGGCTGTGGTCGACCGACGTGCCGCCGCCGGTGCTGGCCGAGCGGGCAGCCACGCGGTGCACTAGGTTGTGGGTGATCGCGGACCGGGACCGCGGCACGGCGTTCACGGTGTGGCATCCCAACGACGTGTGGTGGCGGTTCGACCGCTACCGGTTCACCGACACCGACACGTACCGCGCGCTCGCCGACGCCGGGTTCACGATCACCGACCAGGAATTCGTCAACCGGTTGCAGCTCATCGAACTCGAGCCGGCTCAGACCCAGTAGGCGACGCGCGACCGGTAGTTGCGCATGGTGACCAGAGCGAGTCCCCACCCGAGCACCGTGATGATCAGCACGATCACCCAGTGGTAGAGCTGCTGGTCGCCGCCGAGGAGAGGCGTCCGCACGATGTCGAGGAAGTGGTACAGCGGATTGATCTCCGCGATCCGCGCCCGATCTTCGTTGCCGGTGCCCGCGAGGGATTTCTCCGTCCAGATGATCGGCGTCATGAAGAACAGCAACTGCACGAGGCTGCCGAGCAGCGGTGCGATGTCGCGGTAGCGGGTGGAGAGGATGCCGAACACGAGCGAGATCCATACCGCGTTGATCGCGATCAGTGCGAGGGCCGGGATCGCGGCGAGCGCAGTCCAGCTCAGGTGCTGCGGGAAGACGATGAAGATGCCGATGTAGATGACGATGTTGTGGGCAAACAAGATCATCTGACGCCACACCAGGCGGTAGACGTGCACGCTCAGTGGTGTCGGTAGCTGTTTGATCAGGCCTTCGTTGGCCATGAAGACGTCTGCGCCTTCGAGGATCGATCCCTGGATCAGGTTCCAGATGATGAAACCGAGCGCGACGTACGGCAGGAACTCGGCGATGTCGAGGTTGAACAGCGTTCCGTACAGCAAACCCATGGCGATCGTCGAGACGCCGGTCGCGATGGTGATCCAGAACGGCCCGAGCACGGACCGCCGGTACCGCTGCTTGATGTCCTGCCAGCCGAGCAGCAGCCACAACTCGCGATGGGTGAAGCCATCGCGCAGATCCTGGAACGCGCGCCGGAACGTCCGAGAGGACTTTCCCAGCGGTTCGTCGACATGGGTGGGAGCAGACACAAGGCCCGAGCCTACCCGCGCGGAAATCCGCCCCGACCACGTGTGGGCCGGATTCGTCGTCCCGGACTCCATGCGGCACGAGCGTGCCGTCCCTCACGACGTGGGGAACTCGTAGGCTCGACACGGATCGTTTCGTACGAGCAGGAGAATGATGGCAACGAACCCGGCAGCATCGGAAGAGAACTTCGAGGAGCTTCGGCGCGACGAGGACCTGTACGAGATGTCCCTCGACCTGCTCGCCTATTACCTGGACACAGCGTTCGAGGATGCGGCAGCCGGGGAGGTCGAGCGATGGACGGTCAGTTGTCTTCCCGGTTCCGGTGATGCCGCGCCGCTGTTCTCGCTGGCTGTCGGATCGACCGAAGTCCTCCGACTCGACAAACCCACAGGGGGCGCCGACGGATCGGTGACCTGCCTCGCGTCCGTCGCCGTCTCACGCTCGGCGCTCGAGGATGAAGCAGGCAGGTCGCTCGGCGCCTTGAAAAAGGCTCTTCCCGCCGTGCGCTTCCTTCCCGATGAGTCCGACGCATCGGACGCCGTCGTCGTGGTCGTGGATCTCTTCGACGACTCGTCTCTCGGTGCATTCGAAGAACTCTCCGCAAGCGGCCGCCCGATTCGCCGGCTGGCGGACCAACTCGAGGGGATGGAAACGGACGAGCACCACAACACGTGGCTCGCGCGGGCCGCCCTCGACCGCATCGCGAGTGCTCCGGCCGACGACGCGGTCTGACCTCCGGGCGGCATCCACGCGGTGAACGGGGATCAGCGCGCGAAACTACACGCGTCGATCCCCGTTCGCCGCGCCGATCACATGGCGTTCACGTCACGCGGTCACGTACAGCGCGTCGATCTCCTCCGCATACTTGGCGTCGATCGGCTTGCGCTTGAGCTTCATCGTGGGCGTCAGTTCGTCGCCCGACGGCTCCCACACCGTCGACAGCACGGTGTACTTCTTGATCTGCTCGACACGCGACAGTTTGGTGTTCGCCGCTTTCACCGACTGCTCGATTTCGGCGAGGACGGCGGGGTGCTGCGCGAGTTCTTCGTGCGACCCGCTGAGCCCGTGCTGCTCCGCGAAGAGGGGGAGTGCGTCGGGATCGAGGGCGAGCAGCGCGACGATGTACGGACGATCGTTGCCGATGACGACGGCGCCGCCGAGCATCGGGCACGCGGCCCGCAGCGCCCCTTCGATGTTGGTGGGGGACATGTTCTTGCCCGCTGCGTTGACGATGAGTTCCTTCTTGCGGTCGATGAGCGTCACGTAACCGTCTTCGTCGATCGTCGCGATGTCGCCGGTGTGCAGCCAGCCGTCGGAATCGACGGCTTCCGCGGTCTTGACCGGGTCGTTGCGGTATCCACGCATGATGAGCGGGCCGCGGACAAGGAGCTCTCCGTCGTCGGCGGTCTTGATCTCGACGCCGGGGACAGCTTGGCCGACGGTGCCGATCCGGATTTTTCCGGGCCGGTTCATGGTCACCACGCAGGATGTCTCCGACATGCCCCACACTTCGGAGCACGGGATGCCGAGCGCCAGCACGAACTCGAGTACCTCGGGCGAGATCGCGGCGGCGCCCGTCACGGCAGCGCGTACCTGGTCGAGACCGAGTTTCTTGCGTACGGCCGACAGCACCAGTTTGTCGGCGAGCGCGTGCTGCAACTCGAGGGCTTTCGGCACGGGCTTGCCGCCGGACTGCAATCGAGCGACCTTCCGCCCCACGTCGATCGCCCAGAACGCGAGCCTCTTCTTCACCGGGCTGGATTCTTCGGCGAGGGTCTTGTCGATGGCTGCTTTGACCTTGTACCAGACCTGGGGGACCGCACCGAACAGCGTCGGCCGCACGCTCGGCAGCACCGCGATGGCCTTCTTCAGGTCGTCGAGCGTGGTGATCTGCATGCCGCTGTAGATGCTCGAGTAGTGCGAGCCCCAGCGGTTCGCGATGTGCGCGTCGGGCAGGTACGACACGATGCGGTCGTCGGGTCCGGTGGGGAGGAAAGTCGTGGTCGCAGCGAGTTCGGCGAGAAGGTTGGCGTGGGTGAGTTCCACGCCCTTCGGGGGCCCGGTGGTGCCCGACGTGTAGATGAGCGTGAGCAGGTCGGAGGGCTGAACGGCCTTCCATGCGGCCTCGAAGTCGAACGACTCGGCGGCGGCGGCCTCGACGTCCTCGAGCGAGAGGGTGCCGTCGGGTTTCGCGTCGATACACACCAGGTGCTCGACCTGCGTGTCGCCGATCGCCTGTTGCAGCACGGGAACGAACTGCTCCTCGCAGATCATCACCCGGTTGCCGGCGTTGCCGAGCACGTAAGTGATCTGCTCGGCGGTCAGCGAGTTGTAGATCGAGAACGGTACCGCGCCGAGATGGAAGGCGGCGGTGTCGACGAGATGGAATTCGGGGCGGTTCGTCAGCATGATGCCGACGGTGTCGCCGTGCCGGACGCCGAGACCGGCGAGACCGGCGGCCAGGGCGCGAACCTTCTCCGAATACTCCCGCCACGTGTAGTGAACGGAATCGTCCGGAGTTCGCAGCGCAACGTGGTCGGGATACGCGGCGGCAGTGGATTGAAAAGCAGCACAGAGTGTTGACGGTGAGTCGAGACGAGATGTCATCGCAGGCTCCCAGAGACGGTGGGGGTGAGTGTAGGTCGGGGCACCCCGTTGTGGGCGGATTTGCCTGATTGTTTGCGGGACGAGCGCGGTGCCGTAGATGCGCTTGCTGCCGACGGTCGGCAGCGGTGTGGTGTAACACCCCGGAGCATTTCGTCGATCCTGAGTTGATGAGTTCGCGAGAAACGTGCAATCAGGACAGGGCCGAAAACATAGATGACGACTTTTCGCTTCACTGCGTCGATGCTCGTATCGCCTCACTTGTGGGCAGCGCGGTGACGACAGCGGTCGGCGCTGTCGGCGCCGCTCTGAATTCGGTAACTGGGATTCGCATTACTTGGGACCATGTTCATTCCGGTGATTCTGCGGAGTTCTGTCACCGGTCCACGCAATTCGATTCGGCCGAGTTCTGGATCGGCCCTCGTCTCCCACGCGAAGAAACACAGAGATTTCGGTGAGTCGGAAGATGCCGACCGCGCGGAGTTCCGTTCGCACCACCCGATCAGGCAGGGGAGCGCCAGCGTCGCTTCGCCCTGGGACACAAAGGATGACCGATGACCGAACCGACGCCCCACTTGGAACCGCCCGCAAAGTTTCAGCGGGCTCTCGAGCCGGGTGAGCTCGAAGAATTGAACCGGTTGCGAGCGTGGCAGGAACACCAGCAGCGCGAAGCTCACGAACGACAGCTGCAGGAGCACCATCAGGCTCAGGCCCTGGAGGAGCAGCAGCGGAGGCTCGCGGAACAGCAGCATCAGCTCTACCAGCAGCAGCGTATGGCTGAACAGCATCGTCAGATGTATCCGGGTCCGCCGCCCCAGCAATTCGCACCTGTTCAGCAGGTCATCGTCAATAACAGTGTTCAGAACCAATCGGCATTTCCGCACACCATGCATCTGATTCTCACGTTGGTCACGTGCGGGGCGTGGCTACCGGTGTGGATCATCCATGCGATCATCGTCGCCATCAAGAACTAGAACGAAAAGCGGCGAGTCGGCCCGCCCGTGCCTACGTGTTTCATCGGCGGGTCGAGCGCACGCCCTGCCGACCGATTGATCGGTCGTCACGGGCGCTCGAACTTCTCTTCGCGCCCGAGCTTGCGCAGCCGCACCCACTCGCGCAATCCGGCCGGGTCGCGGCGCGTCACCAGGAAGTACCAACCGAAACGAATCCACTCCTGGGGCAACAGCTTCCGGAGCCCGGGCTGTGACAGCAGGTAACCCCTGTTGCGATACGTGAAGTACCGCTTGGTCTCGTTGTCGGGATACTGGGTGTGCATGCGGCCGCCGAGGATCGGCTTGAATTCGTCGGCGCCGTCGGGATGCAGGTACGCGGTCTGCAGGCAGGTACCGAACGGTAACCCCGATCTGACGAGGCGACGATGCACCTCCACCTCGTCGCCGCGTACGAACAGCCGCAGATCGGGTACGCCCACGGCGTCGATCGCGGCGGCGGTGAACAGCGCACCGTTGAACAGCGACGCGATACCGGGAAGCAGGTCTTCGTCGCCGAGTTCGTGACGCCAGCGCCGCCATACGACCCCGCGACGCAACGGGAATGCCAGGCGATCGGGTTCGGCGATGTCGCACACCACCGGCGACACCTCGGCCAGGCCGTTGCGTTGCGCGCACTCGAGGAGTGTCGCGAGGACCTCGGGCCCTTCGGGGCGACCGTCGTCGTCCGCAAGCCACACCCGGTCGGCCCCGAGCGACAGTGCGTACAGAATGCCCAGCGCAAAACCACCCGCACCGCCGAGGTTGTGCTGGGAGCCCAGGTAGGTCGTGGGCACGTCGGCCCCTTCGACGAGTTCGCGCACGGCGTCCTCATCGGCGTTGTCGACCACGACGAGATGGTCGAGCGGGCGGGTCTGGGTGGACAGAACCTTCAGCGACGCGGCAAGCAGTTCCCGGCGCCGATGGGTGACGACGACCCCGATGATGCGTTCGTCAGACACTCGTGGTGCCTGACGTGGCCGTCGCGTCGGAGCCGTTGCGCAGGGCGGTGCGTTGACGTTCGAGTTCGAGGTCGTGCAGAACCGTGCGCACGTGGTCGCCGGCCTCGTCGCCTTCGTACGCCCGCACGACGTGCTCGATGTCGCCGCGCTCACGGATCTGCCCGTGATCGATCCACATCGCCTGGTCGCACAGCTGCGCCAGGAACTCGTTCGAGTGGCTCGCGAAGACGAGGATGCCCGACCGCGCGACGAGGTCCTGCAATCGGACCCGGGCCTTCTTCATGAATTCCGCATCGACCGCGCCGATGCCTTCGTCGAGGAGCAGGATCTCCGGATCGATGCTGGTGACCACGCCGAGTGCGACGCGCACGCGCATACCCGTCGAGTACGTGCGCAGCGGCATGTTGAGGTAGTCGCCGAGCTCGGTGAAGTCGGCGATCTCGTCGACCTTCTGGAGCATCTTCTTGCGGCTCATGCCCAGGAACATGCCGCGGATGATGATGTTCTCGTAGCCGGAGATCTCCGGGTCCATCCCGACACCGAGGTCGAACACGGGCGCCACCCGGCCGTTGACCTGCGCGAATCCGCGGGTCGGCTCGTAGATGCCGGACAGCAGGCGCAACAGCGTGGACTTGCCGGCACCGTTGTGGCCGACGAGTCCGACGCGGTCACCTTCCTTCAGCGACATCGTGATGTCGCGCAAGGCCTCGACCACCACGACGTCCGAGTTGTTCCGGCCGATCGAACCGCCCGCTTTACCGAGGAACGCCTTCTTCAGCGACCGCGTCTTGGCGTCGAAGATCGGGAAGTCGACGCACGCGTCGCGCGTTTCGATGCTGACACGGGTCACGATGCGGCTCCAGAGGCTGACACGGGTACCGAGGGTACCCCGCGCACCTACAGGTACTGCCCGGTGCCGGGGTGTCCGGGGCCGTGGCCCGGCTGCTCGCCGCCGCGGGAGACCGCCCCGCCCAGCCCGGGCGGAAGCGCGCCCTGCCGCATCTGCTCGAGTTGTGCGCGGGCAGCCATCTGCTGGGCGAACAGCGCCGTCTGGATGCCGTGGAACAACCCTTCCAGCCAGCCCACCAGCTGGGCCTGGGCGATGCGGAGCTCGGCGTCGGAGGGCACCGAGTCCTCGGTGAAGGGCAACGCGAGGCGCTCGAGTTCGTCGCGCAGTTCCGGCGCGAGCCCCTGTTCGAGCTCACTGATCGAGGACCGGTGGATCTCCTTGAGCCGGGTACGGCTGGCGTCGTCGAGAGGTGCGGCCCTGACCTCTTCCAGAAGCTGCTTGATCATCGTGCCGATCCGCATGACCTTGGCCGGTTGTTCGACCATGTCGGCGAGGCTCTCGCCGTTTCCTTCCGCATCGTTCCCGCGGCCCTTCTCTGCGCCGGCCTCCACCCGGTCGGCTTCCCGCCGGGGGACGCGGACGGGCTGGCCGTCGGGGCCGATCACAAGAACCTGGTCGCTGTCCGGATTCGTCATGGCTCCATTCTGTCCCCTCACGCCGACAACCGTCGCGGGCACGCCCTTTCCCGGCGGGAAAGTTCGCCGCCGCGTGGGAGGACATCGGTGAGCCGGGGCAGGATTCCGGGCGTGCGAGTCCGCTACACCCCGGCGCCGGCGACCACAATTGACACAGGGTTTTAGAGTGTCAGCCATGGCTTACGACGTTGCCCGGATCCGGGGGCTCATCCCCTCGCTCGGCGACGGCTGGGTTCACCTCGATCCGCGGGCGGGAATGCAGATCCCCGACGCGGTGTCGCGCATGGTGTCGACGGCCTTCCGGAACGCGTCGTCCTCGGCTGTCGGGCGGCACTCGTCGTCCCGCCGCAGCGCCGCGATCCTCGAGGCCGCACGCGTGGCCGTTGCCGACCTCGTGGGTGGCGATCCCGCAGGTGTGGTGCTGGGCCCGAGCCATTCGGTGCTCTTGGCATGGCTCGCGGAAGCGCTCAGTTCCCGGCTCGGCCTGGGCACCGGAATGGTGCTCTCCCGACTCGACGACGAAGCCAACATCGCACCGTGGTTGCGCGTCGCGAGCCGGTACGGCGCCCAGGTGCGCTGGGCCGAGATCGAGATCGACACCTGTGATCTGCCCACCTGGCAATACGAGGAACTCATCACGCCCACGACCCGGCTGGTCGCACTGACCGCAGCGTCGTCGATCGTCGGCTCGGCACCGGACGTGCGAGTCGTCGCAGACCTCGTCCACGATGTCGGCGGGCTCATGGTCGTCGACGCGGCCGCAGCGGCCCCGTACGCCCATATCGACATGGAGGATCTCGGAGCCGACATCCTCAGCATCGATGCCGCAGCATGGGGCGGACCACAAATCGGTGCCCTCGTCTTCCGCGACCCCTCCCACCTCGATCGCGTGCCGGCGATGTCGCTCGATCCTCATGCCCGCGGGCCCGAGCGGCTCGAGGTCGGCGGACACCAGTTCGGCCTGCTGGCCGGTCTGCCCGCGTCCATCGACTTCCTCGCGTCGCTGGACGACTCTGCCTCCGGCAGCCGCCGGAACCGCCTGGAGACGTCGATCAGCTCGATGCAGGACTATCAGGACGGCTTGTTCGACCGGCTGCTCCGGCAGCTCGACAGCCTCACCGGTGTCATGGTGCTGGGCAAGGCGCCCAGCCGGGTGCCCACCTTGAGTTTCACCGTCGAAGGCATACCGGCGGAGAAGGTCGCGGCACACCTGGCCGACCGGCGAATCGAAACGGTGGCGAGTACTCGCGGAACGAGCCGGCTGCTCGACTCCCTGGGGGTGAGCGACGAAGGCGGTGCCGTGAGCATCGGTCTCGCGCCGTACACCACCAGCTTCGACATCGACCAGCTCGTCCGCGAGCTACGCAACCTCTGACCGGTCAGGTCCGATCGACCCGCAGCACCACCTTGCCGACAGTCTCGGGACTGTCGAGCATCTCGTGCGCCCGCGCAGCTTCCGTGATGGGCAACTCCGCGTGCACCACCGGCTGCACCTTTGCCTCCTCGATCAGCGGCCACAGGTGTTCACGCACCGCGGCGACGATTGCACTCTTACCCGACTTGCCGGTGTCCGGACGGCCGCGCAGACCGGTGGCGATGACATGTCCGCGCTTGGCGAGGAGCTTGCCGAAGTTCATCTCGCCCTTGGTGCCGCCCTGCATCCCGATGACGACGAGCCGTCCGTCGGGTGCGAGCACGTCGATGTTGCGGGACAGATACGCCGCACCCATGTTGTCGAGCACCACGTCGGCACCACCGAACGCGTTGCGCACCTCGGCCACGAAATCCTGGCTGCGGTAGTCGATTGCCAGATCGGCGCCGAGTTCCCGGCACCGATCGAGCTTGCCGGCCGACGCGGTGACCGCGACCTTGGCGCCGAGCGCCTTACCCACCTGGATCGCGTGCGTGCCGATACCCCCGCCTCCACCGTGGACGAGCAGCACGTCACCGCGTTCGAGTCCCGCGGTCATCACCACGTTCGACCACACCGTGCAGGCGATCTCCGGGAGCGACGCAGCCACGGCGATGTCGATTCCGACCGGCACAGGCAGCAACTGGGCTGAGGGCACTACGACCTGCTCGGCGTAGCCACCGCCGGTCAGGAGCGCACACACACGATCGCCGATGTTCCATCCGCTGACGCCTTCACCGAGTTCGGCGATGACGCCAGAACATTCGAGTCCGAGAATTTCACTCGCGCCGGGCGGCGGGGGATAGAGCCCGCGGCGCTGCAGAAGGTCCGCACGGTTGACGGCGGTCGCTGCGACATCGAGGAGGACCTGTCCGGGGCCGACTGTGGGATCGGGACACTCTGCCCACCGGAGAACTTCGGGACCACCGGGTTCGGTAACGACGATTGCGTGCATGACCCCGACGCTAGCGTGTGCGGCCCGCAGTGTGGTTATCCCATCTCGGCGCGCATGTCGCTTCGCCGGGAGAACCTTCGCACCCGAGTCCGCCTTAGACTTTCCGGGTGATGAGCGAACAGGACGAGCCGAACTGGTTGACCGCGGAAGAGCAGACCGCTTGGCGCAACTATATGGACGGCAACGCCCGCCTGATGGATGTGCTCAACCGAAATCTGCAGGAGCGACACGGATTGTCGTTGGCGGAGTACCGGATCCTGGTGCTGCTGTCCGAGTCCGAACACGGCTCGCTGCGTATGAGTGAACTCGCCGACGGTGTCCTCTCGTCGCGCAGCCGTCTCACCCATCAGATCCGTCGCATGGAGGAGCAGAAGCTGGTCGTGCGCGGGTCGTGCCCCGAGGACGGTCGCGGGGTTCTGGCGTCGGTGACCGACGAAGGACGGCAACGGCTCGCCGAAGCGGCGCCCACCCACGTCCGCGACGTCCGCAGCAACCTCATCGATCGGCTCTCCAAGAGCCAGGTCAAAGCACTCGCGCAGATCTTCGGCCGGATCGACGAAGCCCTCGCCGACCACTAGGGCACGGATGCGGTTAGGATTTGCGACGGAAGCGTGGCAGAGCGGCCGAATGCACTCGCCTTGAAAGCGAGCTTGGGTAAAACCAACGGGGGTTCAAATCCCTCCGCTTCCGCCGTAGGGAAAGGCCCTGATCTGGTGTAAGCCGCCAGTTCAGGGCCTTTTTGCGGTCGCGTGTCGTGGTGATCAGTCGGCTCTTGCCCACACATTGCGCACATTCGCCGCGGATCGTGCCTCATCGAGGGCGTTGCCCACGGCCTCGAGATCGTTGTCGAATAGGTCCATAAGTGCTCGATCTCTGCCTTCAAGGCTTCCTCGGCGGGCACGAACAGTACGTGGTCTCCGATCCGGAGGCCTATGGGTCCGATGAAGGCTCTCGGCCCCAGCTTGGACCCCAGGGAGTCACCGTTCCCGCCTGTTGCCCCATAAAGCCGAGTACCTGTACCGCCCCCAGCTGACGAACTACCGTCCCTTGTCCCAGCGGAAAAGCACGGTGCTGAGAATGCCGAACACCACGGCCACACCGAGAAGCACCGCTACGGACACCCACGGCCACGGTTCCCCAGTCCACGAGGCCCTCACGAGTTCCGCTAGGTGGTACACCGGCGAAAAGGTCATCACGGTGCGGACCCCGTCATTGAGCCCGTCAGCGGGGAACAACGCGCCAGAACTCAACATGAGAACGATCATGAGTACGTTGCCGACGCCCGTCGCGGCCGCCACGCTCGGGTAGATCGAGGCGAGCGTGTAGCCGATCGCCAGCATCGCGACCAGGCCGAGCACCAGCGCCAGTATCACCATCACCAGGTGATCGGGTGGGTCGACGCCGAACACCGCGAGACCGATCACCAGGGTGAGCAGCGAACCGACGATGCCGAGGACGAAGTGGACGGTGAGATCGGCGGCGACATAGGTCCGTGGTCGTAGCGGCGTCACGCGTAGCCGCGTCAAGGCTCCGCTAGCACGGAGGATGAGCTGGTTCTGGGGGACGGAGACGACACCGACGATCAGAATCGAGATCACCGCGATCCCGGGGAGCATGCTGTCGACGAAGCCGCGCATCCCGAATTCCGGTGCGGGCTCGTTGCCGAAGATGAGACCGAGGATGAGCAACAACACGGGAGAGAAGACAAGGAGGAAGAAGAACCCGACCGGTTCCCTGAGCTGGGACTTGAAGAACGCCGTCGTCAAATTGCCGTAGCCACGCATGTCACTCGCCTTCTCGCATCGTTCGCCCGGTCAGTGCTAGAAAGACGTCCTCGAAAGTCGCCTCCTGCATCGACATGTCTGTGACCACCGCCCCTTGGGCGGAGAGGTCGGCCATCACCCGGGCGGCGAACTGACCCGTTCCGGTGACGACGAGGTGGTCGCGGTCGTGGCCGACGGAGCTGACCCCGTCGACATCGAGGAGAGCGTCCTCGTCCACTACGCCGTCGGCACGGAGCAGGAGCCGGGAGCCGCCGGCGTGCTCAGCGATGAGGTCGGAAGGTGCCCCCTCCGCGATGATCCGTCCTGCGTCGATGATCGCGATCCGGTCGCAGAGCGCCTGGGCCTCCTCCATCGAGTGGGTGGTCAACACGATGGTGCGCCCCTGGCGTGCGAGGTTCCGCAGGATGTCCCAGATCGCGTGGCGGGCGCGGGGATCCACGGACGAGGTCAGTTCGTCGAAGAAGAGCAGCTCTGGATCGTGGAGCAGGGCGAGGGCGATGAACACCCGCTGCCGCTGGCCTCCGGAGAGCTTCTCGACGCGGGAGGTCGCCTTGTCCGTCAACCCCAGTTCGCCGAGAACCTCGTCCACGTCCCGCGCGTGCGGGTAAAAGGACGCGAAGGTGCTCAGCGCCTCCCGCACGGTGAGTCGCGGAATGAGCGTCGCCTCCTGCAGTTGGGTTCCCATGCGCGGCGCGAGCAGACTCCAGTCCCGGATGGGATCCAGTCCGAGGACGCTGACCTCACCGGCGGTCGGCCGATCGATCCCCTGCAACAGGTTGAGCAGGGTGGTCTTCCCGGAGCCGTTCGGTCCGAGTAGGCCGAAGATCTGATGTTCGTCGATCGTGAGGTTCACTCCGTCGACGGCGTGCACGTCCCCGAAATCCCTGCGGACCTCGTGACAGATGATGGCGGGCATCAATCCACCTCTGGCGGATCCGAGGGCAACGGGACCCCTCCCATGAGGTCGGCGAGTGCGCTGGCGGGCATGATCGCGATGCCGCGTTCGACGTCGGCGAGCAGTAGGACCTGGTCGCCTGGCTTGTAGCCGAAGAGGTCACGTGCCCCCTTGGGGATGACGATCTGGCCCTTCGGTCCGATTGTGAGTGTCGCGGCGTACTGTGCCGGCGGAGTCCGCGGTGCGCTTCCCATAAACTTCTCCTAAAAGTCTAACTAGTAGGAAAAGTATAACTCGCGGAGCGCTGAGAGAGCCCCACACGAGCACTTTCAGGGGGTGACGCCGAGGTAGTCGAGAACCACCGAGCCAGAAGTCGAGGATCTCGTCCTGGCCGCGCAGTCCGTGGCCGCCGACGCGAGCGGACGCCGTCACCAGGTAATGCTCCGGATCCCGGCCTTTCGGTGAGTTTGGCGCGCCAGATCGTTGGTCGTGGCAACCATCTACGTCACATGACCGGCCTCGACGGCGGCGACACAGGCGTCGAACAGGCATGTCCGCCGGTACTTCTCCGACCCGGCGAAGGACTTGTCGTCCCGGGGACGTGTCAGCTGTTTCCTTCGAGTTCGTCCGCGATGAGCGACGTCCACGTCATGACTTCGTCGGGGTCGGAAGTCGGAAAATATTTGTGGTCGCGCGCGGCGAGAGCCGCGAGGAGTTCGGGCACTTCGACCTCACCGCGGATGGCGCTGTTCTCCTCCACGGGTGCGGAGAACAACCACACCTGCTGCTGAATCAAGGCGTCCGCGTAACGGCGGCACAGGTCTCCGGTGGCAGCGGGCCATTTCCCGCTCTCGGCTTCGCTGCCGATGATGATCGCCTCGAACTCCGCCACGCGGTCGAGATCGCTGCTCTCGCCCAACGTGACCTCGATATCGCGTGTTCCGAGGGACTCTGCGATCACTTGCGCGACCTGGTGAGTCACTCCTCGGTTGCTCCCGGCTACGACGAGTACGGTCATGTTCCAGGGGTTTCCCCGCACGCGATCCGGGGAAACATGGATGTACCAGCCGGCGCCGCCGGTGCTGCGCGCTGCCCAGGACCGGTCACGATCTCGGTGAAGGGGACTAGGGCCGCTACCAGTGAGCTTGACCGCGCACGCGCGGCCGAGTTGGGATCATGATCCATGTCGTCGGGGGACGGGGAGCTCGATGCCGAAAAGGTTCATCACCGCGCTCAGCGTGGTTGTGATGTCGATAGTGGGAATTCCGTCGCTCTCGCACGCCCAGCCGGCGCCTGTCGCGGCGATCGAGCGCACGGTAACGGTCACCGAACAGCGGACGGACGTCGAGGTGTTCTCGCCCGCGATGCAGCGCGTGCTCCGGGTACAGGTGCTCCATCCCGCCGGTGACGGCCCACGACCGACGTTGTACCTGCTCGACGGGGTCAGTGCGGGCGAGGAGTCCGAGTTCCGCGAGAGCACGTGGACTCAGCGCACCGACATCGAGGAATTCGTCGCCGACAAGAACGTCAACGTCGTGCTCCCGATCGGCGGCACGGCGAGTTACTACACGGATTGGCGGAACCCCGACCCCGTACTCGGCGTCAACAAATGGGAAACCTTCCTGACGCAGGAACTGCCGCAGCTCATCGACGCACGGTTCCACGGCAACGGGGTCAACGCGGTCGCCGGATTGTCGATGGGGGCGACCGGGGCGATGGGCCTCATCACGCGGCACCCCGATCTGTATCGAGGCGTTGCGGCGCTGAGCGGATGCTTCGATACCTCGCGTGAGTCGTCCCGCGACTCGGTGCGCGGAACCGTCGCCTACAAGGGCGGGAATCCGGACAATATGTGGGGACCTCCGGGTGACCCGGTCTGGGAGGAACACGATTCGTACCTGCTCGCCGAGCGGCTGCGCGGCAAGGAGATCTTCCTCAGTACGGGCAACGGTCTCGTGGGCCCCTACGACTTCGGTTCGGGCGAAGAAGTGTTGACCGGCGGTACGCCGCTCGAACTCGGCACGCTGGCGTGCACGGTGACCTTCGACCGTCGCCTGCGGCAACTGGATATTCCGGCGCGGGTCGTATACCGGCCGTGGGGTACCCACTCGTGGGCGTACTGGCAGGACGACATCAAGACCGCGTGGCCGACGCTGAAAGCTGCTCTCCAACTGTAGGTTCGCGGCTAGTGCATGTGGATGCGGTCTGTTGTGGGCGGGACGACGGGATCGTGGGCCGCGAAATAGGAGTTGAGAGCGTCGAGTTCCTCTCCGGCGCCGGTTCGGTGCCGGGCGTGGGTGAAGACGTCGAAGCCGTCACCACCTTCCGCGAGGAAGTCGTTGACCACCACGCGGTAGTTCTGTTCGGGATCCACCGACTCCCCGTCGATCGTGAGATCCCGGATTCGATCGCCCGGGGGAGCGATCCGGTCGAGCGTGTATCGAAAGTTGTGTGACGGCGCGAGAATCCATTCGAGCGCGTTGCCGTTCGCCGTCTTCTGGAATTGTTGCTCGAGAAGTTCGTCGAGTTGGGCGCCGGTGAGTTCGAGCACCTGGAGGCGATTGCCGAAAGGCTGCGCCGCGTATGTTTGCCCGTACGTGACCATTCCGTTTTCTCCGCAGATGAGGTCGCTGCGAAGGCCACCTGGATTCGTCAGTGCCACTTGTGCTCCCACCGATCGGGCTGCTGCGAGCTGGGCATCGGCAACGAGGTTGCCGAGCGCGGATTCGCCGCTGGGACCCGCTTCGCGGGTGATGTCCGCCGAGGCGGAACCCACGCGACGACCGGCGACCGCGTCGGACATTTCGACCGCGCGCTCGACGAACTGCTGGGTCTGTGGGTCGGGTTCGATGTCATGGGTGATGACTTGGGTGAAAGCCAGCGTGTGATCCCGCAATACGTCGCGGGTTTCGCGGTCGATCATCAGATCTGCCACGGAGATGATGCGCCCGTGCGAGGCGCCCTGCACGACGGTACGTGGCCGGCCCAGCGGATCGGGATACGTGCAGTTGAAGTGCTTGTCACCGTCCGATGTGACGATCAGATCGACTTTCGGGGACACGGCAGTGGCGACGAAGTTCGCCGGACCGTCGACGGGATGGCAGGGGTCGTTCTCCCCGCCGGTGCCGATATCGCCCTTGTAGAGAAGGACGACGGCGCGGACCCCCAGCGAATCGAGTAGGTCGGCGGTTCGGTTTACCGCCTCGATCTCGTCGCCGAACCGAAGGCCCGCGATGGAGTCGGACCGGATGAAGTCCGGCGTGTTGCTGGGAAGCACACCGATGGTGCCTACCGGGATTCCGTCGACATAACTGATGCTGAAGGGCAGCGCGGCGGGCGTCCCGTCCTCGGTCGTGAGATTCGCGGCGAGCAAGGGGAAGCGAGCACCCTCGAACGTCTCGCCGTAACGACACCCGTCCTCGGGGTGACATCCTCCGTCGCGCAGACGGGTCAGCTCCGCGTATCCCTGGTCGAGTTCGTGGTTGCCCAGTGCGGCGGCCGTGACGTCGAGATCGTTCAGCAACTCGACGGTGGGCTCGTCGTGGAACATCGCCGATTCGAGCGGGGACGACCCCCACGTGTCGCCTACCGCGTACAACATCGAATGGTCTGCTTGTGCACGGAGCTGACGCACGTAGGCCGCGAGATGTGCCACCCCACCTGCGGCGACGGAGGTGCCGTCGGACCTGACAACTTCGCTGCGCGGTCCCTGCGGCGGCAGGAGGTTGCCGTGGAGATCACCGAAGGCGATCAGGCGCACCGGCACCACGTTCGGGGGCTCCGCAGCAGCGGGTGCGACACCGGTGCCTGCACACACGACCGCGGCGAGTGCACAGGCGGACAGGGCACGGCGTGCCTTGCCTCCATCCATGCAGCGCCTCCGAGTCGGATCCGTATCAACCGCCCGAGTGTGTCAGCGCAGGGTCACGTCACCGATACCTAGGGATAACGGTTGGGTCTCGTCACAGGTCAGGCGAGTCCTGCGAGTGCCCGGCCCTGACCTGTCGCGAAGGCGAGGAACCGATCGTTCTCGTGCGGGTCGCCGATCGTCACGCGCGTGCCGTCGCCGGTGAAGTTCCGCAGGATCACGCCTGCCTCTGCCGCCGCCTCGGCGAAGGCCGCAGACCGGTCGCCGAGAGGCAGCCAGAGGAAATTCGCACCGCTCTCGGGCACGTCGTAGCCGGCTTCGAGCAGCGCGTCGCGCACGCGGCGTCGCTCGGCGACGACATGCTCGGTGCGCGCGAGCAGTTCGTCGGCGGCCTCGAGCGACGCGATGGCCGCCTTCTGCGCGATCGCGTTGACCGAGAACGGGGTGTGCACCTTGCTCATGGCCGCGGTGAGTTCGGGAGCGGCGACCGCGTACCCGACCCGCAGGCCCGCAAGTCCGTACGCCTTGGAGAACGTCCGCAGCACGACCACGTTGTGGCGGTTCTTCGCCAGGTCGAGACCGTCTGCGAAGTCGTCATCCGAGGTGGGCCGCACATATTCGAAGTACGCCTCGTCGAGCGCGACGACGACGTCGGACGGGACTTCGTCGAGGAACTGCTCGAGGTCCTTCTTCCCGAGGAGTGAGCCGGTCGGATTGTTGGGATTGCAGATGAAGATCAGGCGGGTCCGGTCGGTGATCGCCGCGAGCATCGCCTTCAGCTCGTGGCCGTGCTCCGGGGTGTTCGCCACGGGTACCGCGGTTGCGGCGGCGACGGCCACGACCACCGGGTACGCCTCGAACGATCGCCACGGGAAGATCACCTCGTCGCCGGGCTCGCAGGTGACCTGCACGAGTTCCTGGCACAGGCTCACCGATCCGCAGCCGACCGCGATGTTCTCGACGGGGACCTGCAGCCGCTCCGACAGCGCTGCGAGCAACGCCGTGGCACCGTTGTCCGGATACCGGTTCACGTCGGCGGCGGCTTCGAGAATGGCCTTGCGCACGGAGGGCAACGGGCCGGCGGTCGTCTCGTTGCTGGCGAGCTTCACAGCGCCGGGAAACGTGCGCCCGGGAACGTAGGCCGGGATCGAGGCGAGGTCGGGTCGGGTCCGAGGGGTCACCAGCCGATTATGCTCCCGACGATTCCGTGCGGGTACCCGGTGGGCGTGTCATCGTGGACACCATGCCGGAAACCAGCAATGATGCTGCGCCACGGATCGGTGGTACCGGGGACGTACCGCTGACAGTGGTTCGTCCGGATTCGAGGCCGCGCGGGAGCATCGTGGTGTTACGCCGCTCCCACGGACTCTCGCCGGCCCTCCGCGACTTCATCGAGACGCTCGCCGCCGATCGGTGGCTCGTCGTCGCGCCCGAGCCCACACAGGATGCTCGTGGTCCGGAAAACGCCGAACAATTCGGGGACGAGTTCTACGCGAACGTGGACGCGACCTTCCGGTGGATCGCCGGGCAAGGGATCAGCCCCGACATGATCGGGGTGCTCGGGTTCGACGATGCGGGCACCGCCGCGCTCTATGTTGCCGCGGAGCGGGTCGTCGGTGCCGTCGTGAGCGTTGCCTCGCCCGGCATCGTGCAGGCCACGCAGCACGGTGCGCGGTCGCTCGTCGACATCGTCGGGTCGCTCCGGGCGCCATGGCTCGGCCTGTACGGCGACGACGACCCGAAGACCCCGCCGTCGGAGGTCGCCGCGTTGCGTGAGGCTGCGGGCCGGTCGGATGCACCGGCGCTTGTGGTCAGTTACGACGGGCTCGCCCATCGGCCGGATGAACCGCCGGTCGTGCACGAGTCGGCCGATCCCGCGACCGACCATGCGGAAGCGGCGATCGTCGACGCGCGACGCCGCATCTACGATTGGTTCGACACTCACCTGCGTTGACCAGCCGTTTTGCGTTTCGGTGCGGTGCATGTGTAATCTTTCGTCCCGGCGGTTCGAGAGCTTCGAATCCCCGAGGAGGCGTGCCAGAGCGGCCGAATGGGACTCACTGCTAATGAGTTGTCCCCCTTACCGGGGACCGGAGGTTCAAATCCTCTCGCCTCCGCCAGTTGGTGTACCGTCACTGACGACAATTGAATAACATGCGCCCGTAGCTCAACGGATAGAGCATCTGACTACGGATCAGAAGGTTAGGGGTTCGAATCCCTTCGGGCGCACGCACAAGAACACCCCGCCGGCATTGCCGGCGGGGTGTTCTTGCATTGCGGGTCGTGTCACACCAGCTTCGTGATGATCTCCTCCGCGAACCGCTCGATGGGCTCGCGGTAGCGCTCCGCAGTCCCGAGGAGGTGATCGTGGTCGCCGGAATGGGTGGCTTCCCAGTTGGCCCACGGCGAGCACATCACGCCCGTGATCCCGATCTTCTCGGCCCGCTTGTACAGCTCGGTGGACGGCTGGTCGCGCAGACCGAGGATGATGTCGAACGGTTCGTTCTCACGTCCGAATTCGCGTCGGTAACCGTTGATCCGCTCGATCCACTTCTCGGCGTCGTCGATGGTGTACGCCGTGCCGACCCAGCCGTCGCAGTAGCGGGCGGCTCGCTTGAGTGCGGCTGTGGATTCTCCACCGCACAGAATCGGTACGGGAGCGGGCGGGTGCGGCTCGATCGTCATCTCGGGGATGTCGTAGTACTCGCCCTTGAAGGACACCCATCCGCCCTTCCATAGTGCGCGCAGCGCCTCGATCATCTCGTTGAGGCGCGGGCCGCGGTTGTCGAAGTCCTGGCCCAGCAACTCGAATTCCTCGCGCATCCAACCGGCGGAGAGGCCGATGGACACGCGGCCGTGTGAGATCGCCGCTGCGGTGCCCACCTGTTTCACGACCTCGAGAAGGGGGCGCGACGGCGCGATGTAGACGTTGTTGCCGAAGTGCAGGTTCTCGGTGACGGCTGCCATGGCTCCGATGAGGACCCACGCGTCCGGCCAGTCCGTCTCCGGGTGCCAGAACATCTTTCCGCTCTCGTGTCCCGGATAGACGGTCTTCATCTCTTTCGGATAGATCAGGTGGTCCGAGACGAGCACGCCGTGGAAGCCTGCCTGGTCGAGCATGGTCGCCACCGCCGGCATTTCCGTCGTTTTCATGAATGCGGTCCCGGTCCAGAACTTCAACGGACTACCTCCGTGCGCCGGCACTCTTCAAGAGTCATGATGATCCAATCGGAGAGTGCAATTATTCCATTGTCAGAAGACTGTTCTACCCGATGTTGTGACGACAGTCACCACTGGCCAGCTGCGGTGCGGCGCCGACCGACCCGCGAGTGAATCCGGCCTCTCACCCCGGGGCGGCCGCCTGCTCGAGGCTGGTCGGGCTCGACGGGAGAGCGGAACGACGCCGGTACCGGGAGAAAAGGATGTGTTGACGAGGTTGTGCGAACGACAGTAGATTCCGGGACGGTGCCGAGAAGTTAACGACGATTCGCACGATCAGCCGACGTCTGGCGGTCGCGCTCTGCGGAGGAGAAGACATGGAACTTGCGTGGTCCGACGCCGACGCCGCCTTCCGAGACGAGGTCCGCGCCTTTCTCGACGAGAAGCTCACGCCCGACCTGAGACGTGCCGGCAGGCTGGCCACCAGCGTGTACTCCGACCACGAGGCGAGCATGGAGTGGCAGCGCATCCTCCACGAGCGGGGATGGGCCGCGCCGGCCTGGCCGGTGGAGTACGGAGGATGCGACTGGACGCAGACGCAGCACTACATCTTCGGTCGCGAATCGATCCTCGCCGGTGCGCCGTCCTTGTCTCCGATGGGCATCCGGATGGTTGCCCATGCGATCATCGCGTACGGCACACAGGCACAGAAGGAGTTCTTCCTGCCCGGAATCCTCACCGGTGACGTCTTCTTCTGCCAGGGCTACTCGGAACCCGAAGCCGGTTCCGACCTCGCCTCCCTGAACATGGCGGCTGTGCACGACGGTGACGATCTCGTCGTGACCGGAAGCAAGATCTGGACGACCCACGCGACGGAGGCGAACTGGATGTTCGCGCTCGTGCGAACCACCAGAACCGAACGAAAGCAGCAGGGCATCACGTTCCTGCTCATCGACATGACCTCCCCGGGCATCGAGATCCGGCCCCTGGTGATGACTTCCGGCGAAGAGGTCCAGAACCAGGTGTTCTTCGACGGCGTGCGGGTCCCCAAGAAGAACGTGCTGGGCGAGATCGACCACGGCTGGTCCGTCGCGAAGTACCTGCTGGTGTTCGAGCGAGGTGGAGCAGCTGCGGCGCCCGCACTCCAGGTCCTCGCAGAGCGCATCGCGGTCGCGGCAGCCGGGCAACCCGGCCCCGCCGGTCGCGCGCTCGTCGACGATCCCGCATTCGCTGCCAAACTCGCCGACGCCCGTATTCGTACCGACGTACTGGAGATCCTCGAATACCGCACGCTCGCAGCGCTGTCCGCGGGCAAGGACCCGGGCCCGGCGTCGTCCATGCTCAAAGTGCTCGGCACCGAACTCAGCCAGACGCTGACGCAATTGGCTCTCGAGGCCGCTGGACCACGGGGGCGCGTGTACCAACCGCACGTCACTGCGCCTGGTGGCCCGATCGCCGACTACGCACCGCCCGCCGACTGTTACGTCAGTGGCGAAGACTGGCAAGCGGTAGCGCCGCTGCGCTATTTCAACGACCGCGCAGGCTCGATCTACGCCGGTAGCAACGAAATTCAGCGAAATATCCTCGCCAAAGCAGCATTGGGGCTCTGATGGACTTCGGTTTGAGCAAAGAGCAAGAACTACTCCGCGATTCGGTCACCGGGTTTCTTGCACACCGGTACGACCTGGCCCGGAGCCGAAAGGCAGCGACCACCGGCGCGGGGTGGCAGCCCGACGTGTGGCGCGCCCTGTCCGAAGAACTCGGCATCCTCGGCGCCACACTTCCGGAAGACGTCGGAGGAATGAACGGCGGCCCGGTGGAATTGATGGTCGTGGCCGAAGCTCTGGGGCATGCCCTCGTCGTCGAGCCCTATGTGGACACCGTCGTGCTCGGGGGCGGGATGCTCCATCGCGCCGGTGGACCTCGGGCACACGCGGTACTCGAAGCGATCGCGTCGGGGGAGGCGGTCACCGCGTTCGCGGCAACGGAACCGACGAGCGGCTACGTCTTCCACGACGTGACGACCACCGCGCGCCGGGACGGCGGCGAGTGGGTGATCGACGGTGCCAAGATTGTCGTCACGAGCGCTCCGCTGGCAACACACCTGCTCGTGACCGCCCGTACGGCCGGTGACCGCCGCGACACCGCGGGGGTGTCGCTCTTCCTCGTCGAGTTCGATCCCGCGAACCCTCCGGCCGGAGTGGAGATGCACTCGTATCGGACCATCGACGATCGCCGTGCCTCGGATCTCGTCTTCTCCGGTTTGCGTGTCCCTGCGGACGCCCTGCTCGGTGACGAGGGCGGCGCGTGGCCGTCCGTGTCCCGCGGGGTCGACGAGGCCACCACCGCGGTGGCGGCAGAAGCGGTGGGCCTCATGCGGAAGGTCCTGGCCGACACGGTTGAGTACACGAAACAACGCCGGCAGTTCGGTCACCCGATCGGTAGCTTCCAGGCGTTGCAGCACCGCATGGTCGACATGTACATGGAACTCGAGCAGGCGATATCGGCCGTGTACCTGGCCGTCATGCACCTCGAGGCCGACGATCTCGCCCGCGCACGGTCCATCTCGGCGGCGAAGGCGACCATCAGCCGTGCGGCGCGCTTTATCGGGCAGAACGCCGTCCAGTTGCACGGGGGAATGGGCATGACCGAGGAACTTGCGGTCGGGCACTACTTCAAGCGTCTGACGGCGATCGAGTACGAGTTCGGTACCGCGGACCACCACATCGCGCGGTACGCGGAACTCACCAAGGCCTGACGCGGACGACGCCGGCGCACGACTTCAGAACAGGAGCCACCACGTCGTTGCAGCGAGCGCAGCGAAGGCGGTGACGAGAACGAGGTCCGACTTGCCGGTCATCGAATCGTTGAACAGCGGCCGGGTACCTCGCTGGGTCCGTTGTTTCTGCTCGACCATGACTCCAGTGAAGCGCGGTCGTGCCGGCGCGCGCATCGGAAGAATTACTCAATCTGTATCGGAATCGTCCAGCGGAGAATCGGCAGGTGACTCCGGTGGGGGTGCGGCCGGGGGCCGGAGCGCATCCGTGACCCGCGTGGCCGCCGTCATCGGGTCTTCGTGCTCCCACACCCGGATCACCGTCCACCCCGCAGCGATCAGGCGAGAATCCGTGTCGCGGTCGCGCTTGACGTTGCCTGCGAGTTTGTCGGCCCACCACTCGGCGTTGTTCTTCGGATCGGTCGCGTGCAGCGGGCACCGATGCCAGAAGCAGCCGTCGACGTACACCGCGACGCGGCGGCGGGGAAACACCACGTCGGCGCGCCGTCGCACGCCGGGCAATGGCGCCCTGTCCACGTAGAAGCGCAGCCCGCGGCGATGCAGTTCGCGTCGCAACGCCACTTCCGGAGCGGTGTCCCGCCGACGTTGCCGGCTCATCCGTGCGCTGGTACGCGCGTCCGTCTGCGGTCGCGCAGGCCGGAGTTCATCGGACGGAGGCATCGCGACCTCCTACGCGGCGGCCTGCGGGAAGCCGCCCATGCGGTCGAGGTGGTTCTCGACGTCGTCGAGAAAGCCGGGGAGAAAGCGGAGGCTGCCCGATCGCGCCCGGCGGAGGAATCCGGCGGTCGCGCGGGCGGACAACAACCGCGAATCGTCGAGGAAACCGCCGAGGTCCTCGTAGGGGTCGTGGACGGGCCACTGCGATTCGTGCACGCGGAACGCCTTGCGGTGAGCACCCCACGCCGCGGTGGGCCACGGATCGCCGGGTTCGAGGGGAGTTTCGTGATCGGCGGTGTAGTCGATCTGATTGTTCACGCGATGACCCACCCAGGTCGCCATCCGGACACTGACGGCGTTGCCGACGAGGCGCCAGCGGTGCCCGGTCCGGACGCCCACCGCCTGAGTGGCAGGTGCGGTCCAGTCGGGGTCGAATCCTTGGAGTCGTTCGGCATCGGTCAACCCCGGGGTCACGATCTCGCCGGAGGGCAACCGCACGGCCGGTGGGCTCGCGATACCGAGAGTCGAACCGCCCTTGAGGGTGGGCACGGCATTGACCGCCCAACCCAAACCGCGCACACCTTCCGTCCAGTAGAAGCCGCACGGGAACAGGTCGGGGTTCCCGTCGACGGGCATGCCGGCATCCTGCCCGAACAGGACGGCGCGTGGATCGTCCGTGCGCGAGGCCACCATGAGCACGCGCTGCCGGCGCTGGGGAAGGCCGAAGGCTCGAGCGTCCACGACCCGGTAGGCCCACGTGTACCCGAGGTCTTCGAGCGCATCGGTGATGTGGCGCATCGCAGCACCGCGGCTGAGTTGGAGCATGAACGGAACATTCTCGATGACGAGCCAGCGCGGCCCGTTCTTGCGCCGGACGAGACGGAACACCTCGTCCACGAGGCTCGACTTGGTTCCGGTGATCCCGGCGGTGCGGCCGGCCTGGGACAGGTCCTGGCAGGGAAAGCCCGCCGCGACCAGTTCGGTCCCCTGCGGCAAGGAACGCAGTTGGGTGACATCCGGATGGAGGGGAACATCGGGGAAGCGGGCACGCAGCACCGCTTGCGCGCCGGGGTCGACCTCACACAGGAGTTCGGTATTCCACCCGTTCTCCCCGAGCCCCAGCTCGAGGCCGCCGATTCCGGCGAACAGCCCCACCATGTTCCCCGACGACGTCACGGCACCCTTCCTCGCTCAACTCAAGCGAGAACGTTACTCGAGTAGTAAGGGCATCCGTGACCCGACGCAGGATCACGCCCCGGAGTTCGGCATCTTGCTCCCTGTATCCCGGAATCCGGGGGAGGCGCTGTACCTGTCTCCCTATAGATAGACACCTTCTCTACAGATCGGCCTCTCTATAGGGGCCCGTGGCGGCGTGGCCGGCCCGCCGTCCCCACCGACTTGCCGGTCCTTCCTCTGAAATCGGCGTTGACCTGGCGATTTGGTGTTTGCGGGGGTGCTCGCGTAACTTAATCCAGGTCAGAGCGACACGGACACCGACCCGGACCGACAGGGACTGGGAAAACGAGGTTGGACGAGAGCGCCTGAATATCTGGTTCGAAATCTTCTGGTAAGGTTTCGTACTGCCCCTGGGTTCGGAAGCGGCACGGATTTGCGTCTGTGTGGTGATGGATCTAGGCTGGAACAGTTGCCCCGGAACGAGCGAGTTGTGAAATTCGTGAGTGATGGTGTGTGCGTGTTCTTTGAGAACTCAACAGTGTGCCGATGAATGTCAGTGCCAATTATTTTGGTGCGATCATCCGCTTTTGGTGGATGGTC